>JBJKPC010000113.1:0-7976 GCA_046706745.1 Candidatus Kryptoniota bacterium | reverse complement strand
GGTTTCTGACGCTTCAGTTTGTTCATAAATTTGACGACCAGGAACAAGGACCAGGCAATGATAAGAAAAGATATGACGCTGTTCAGGAAAAGTCCGTAGTTGATTGTTGCGGCGCCTGCAGTTTTCGCTGCGTCAAGACTGTTGTATGAACCTGGGGACAGGTTGATGAACAGACTGCTGAAATCCATGCCTCCCAGTAATCTTCCGAACGGCGGCATAATGATGTTGTCTACGAGCGACCTCACAACCGCCCCGAATGCGGCACCAATCACGATGCCGACGGCCATGTCGACAAGACTTCCCTTCATGGCGAACTCTTTGAACTCATCCACAGCTTTCATCTGGGCTCCAGTTTTTTGTGAATTTACTTTTCTCGACACAGCCTGCTAGAATATCGTGTAGGTCAGTCCGACCTGCAGGCCTTCTTTCATCTGCGTTCTCAATGATTGGTCCTTCTGGTAAACGAGATCATAAACAAAGTTGACATTTATATAGGAACTTATCTTCGCCGCGATCAGGTTTTCCCATCTGACATCCCAGACACTGAGATCTTTGAACCTGGTGAACAACCGAAGACCGGTCGTGAAAAGCATGTTATCGGCGATCTGGAGTTTCGCCCTTGTGACCGATTCGAGACCGGTTTCAAGTTTGAATGCCTCCACCTTATCCGTCGTGCTCGGGTTGTCGGTATACTGACGGTATTTGTTGGTAAACACCTCCTGCGTGGCCAGCCCAAGCCTGGTCGAGAAATTGTCCGTTCTTGTGTATTCGAACCCGAGGCTTTGGGTCACGTAGCCGGGGTCGAAAAAGTTTGCTATCGGAACCGGGACACTCGCGGCGTAAGAATATCCCTCCGCTATCGTTGTGATAACAGTGTTGCTGAAGAAAGGATTGGTCGCCCAACCCAGGTTATATGTAAGTACATTCTCGAGGAGCAGACTGTTGTCGGTAGTAATCGAAGTCTGGCCCCCAATCTTGCTCCGACCGTACGAAGCACGGAGATGGTTCTGGAGACCCCATGTCATACTTTTGTAGTTGTATCCCACGTTTGCGGTCGCGGTCCACGACAAGGCATTCGATCCGCCCTGGGTCCAGTTACTAAACGCAATCTGACTCAGATTCAGCGCCGTAACCATAGTCGGGATCCACACATTCAAAGAATCGGCGGGTGCAGAAGCCGGCTTATCACTCTGGGTTGCCGGATTCCCCCGGGCGACAATTGGAATACAAAGCGCCACGAATAGCGCAATCAACGCCCTTTTCATTATCAGCCTCCCTGTTATTGACGTTTATGATAATTCGTCTCCGTGATGAGTCCGGATCTTTAACACTGTTCCATTCGGAGACACTTTTCTACTGACGCCCGAAATTAGCTTCTCCCGGCACTCAAAGCAATTATCTTCGTGTGAGCAATATGGCGCACATGATTCTTCATTTCATGCTGTGCTATCTAGATGGAACAATGTCACGCTCCTGTTCAGCAGGAAGGCGCGGCAAGCCCCGGAGAACCGCGCACGGTTAAAACGGTCATAGCGGATTTTTGCAGCTTTGTCCCTGCTAAAATTATCCCGTGAAAGTCCACATATTCCGTAATATCCGCGCTTAAACCACTTAAGCACGGGGACAGAAGTTTCCGAAACATCTTGCACATGCACGCGCGTGTGCAAGAGAAAGAATGACATCCGCCCCCGCTCATGTTGATGTCGTATCTTCGACCTTATTCGGGGATGAGGGAGACTCTCCCTTCCCCGCGACCCATTTCTTTACACCAAGCGCCGTTTTAAGGAAATCATACCAAAACGGGGCTCCCATGCTGACCAGAAGCGTCATTGCCAGCCATCCCAGAAACATTTCCGGTGCCGCTCGATACCACTTCATCGAGTCATATCTCGCAAGCCTAGCCTTCGTCCATCCCATAGGTTGAAACGATTCTTCGTCCAGCATCTGCCGAACGCCCGCGACCGTCGCTCTCATTTCATTTGCGATTTCGCTGTCGGGTTTCGCTATGACGAAGCTCGTGTCGACCGCACTTCCCGCCGAATGGATCACGATGGAGTCCCGCTGTATGGATGTAAGTCGCTCTCCCATAGCTGCCGCTGCGTCACGGAGCGGCTTGCTATGCGAGAACTCCCTGTAGACATCGAAGAGGTTCATGTTCAACATGAGCACAACAGCAGCGCTAAGGCCAAACGCCCAGTATTTCATCCTTCGCTCGTAATGCTCCTGGAAAGCACGCATCGCGACGTTGAACCAGAGGTTTGCTTTTACAAGCGCCTTCTTGAACTCCGCCTCAAGCGATTTGTCTGCGGCAAGAGGGATGGTTTTAAGAATACCGATAAACTCCTCTTTCGACATTGTCTCAACGAGATGCACATCCCGGAAGCCGAGCCCGCGTGTGGCATTTTCAATTTGACCCGCGAGAACCTTTGCCAACTCGCCGGCCTTTTTGTCAAAGGATCCGACAGGCAGCAGCCCCGCCCGCAGCTTCGGCTTGTCGGCAGGATCTCCGAAAAGAGCGAGAAGTTCGTTAACCATGTACTTCGATTTGAGATCGAGCCACTGTTTAATGATCTGTTGGAAGGCCTGCACGATCAGACTTAAGGCTAGCACGACAGAGCCTGTGCCAATGAGGGAGTCGAGAATATCGGACATGGCGATCTCCTTCTTCTCAATTTCTGCGAGAATTGCGAAAACTATCAGCTAAACCCTAGTGCCCCAGGGATTGATGCTTCACGACCCGACTGTGTCCCTTCTATTCCATTTCCTGCATGAGTCGGATGCCCTCCCGACAAATGGGAATGGGGCGCTGTAATTGCCGGTTGATATCCGGATTGGTCGTCTGGTAATCCTGGTTGGCCTGCCCGAAGCACTGCGAGAGTTTACAGCTTCCGGCCGTTATTGTCAAGAATAAAGGCCGGGCAATCTTTCGCAGGACAGATTCATATGATGCGAAGTGGTCAGCGCGTACAAAAACCTCATCCGTGTCCCAGAGAATTTCGATCTTGCACGAGAGTTCGGCGATCTAAAGCCGGCTCGTTCTCTCCAACATTTCTGGCGGTACATGATTCCACCATGGTCAACGCGGTAATCCCGAAGATCACGGTCAGGTTCGGAAAATCTCTTGACGAGGTGGAATGGATGGTACAAGATGTGGGCGTTGCATTCCTCATGCCCATGGAAGGCGGTTGTAACTCGCGGGTCTTTGCAGGAGAGCCGGGGGTCACGCTGGGTTTCCGATCTCCCCCATCCTTGCTTTGATGGATGGGAATACCACCTCGCGCACGGGAGATGAGACGTCGACTCTCTCTTATCTACCTTCTCGTCTGGTTTGTCAGCCTCGGGATTCTTCCTGGAACACGGTTCACCACACCCCATCTCAAGGTCGAGTAGAGGCTTTTGAAAGTATTCGACTTCGGCGTGACTTACATCAGGGTCTTCCCTTTGGGGTCCGATGGAACGCTCCTCTGCCTGTCAGAGGAGAGGCGACGGCTTCGCTCCGTATTAGGCCGGCTGCACCAATCGTACCCAGGATGATACCGGGTTGGAACCCCTTGCCCGTCGGTAGATTACTTTTGCGGGATGACGGACACTGCCTTGAGAGGAAGGGAGATAGATCTCAAACGTTGTTCCTTCTCCGGCCTTTCTCTTGACCCTCATCCGACCATTGCACTCGTTCACAATCCCGTTGACAACGGCCAGCTCACTTCCGAAGCTTGCCTTAACTTCGCTGGTTGAGGAGGAATTCCCAAAGATGCGGTTGATTGTGGAATTGTCCGTTCCACTACCGTTGTCTGTTACAGACAGCATAATGTATTTGTCGCTTTCGCTACTCGATTCCGTCCGAGGCATGGCGGGGTGTTTTCTGACTGTTCTTGTCAGGATTACGATCTCGCCACCGTTCGGCATTGCGCTGTTCGCATTCGCAAAAAGGGCAGTCAGGACCCGTGTGACGCGTACGGGATCTACGTCAACAACTCCCAGGCCTTCTTCGGACATGAAGTTCACTGCAACTTTGCCGCCGACTTTCTGCCGGAATGATTCCAGCTGGTCGGATACGAGCTGATTCAAATTCACATGTTTCCGTTCCACGGAGAGCCTCCTTTGAAGCTTTAATGGTTCTCTATTACGTTTCGGGTCTTTCGCCGCGCGGCGTCCGGTGAAATGAGAGTACAAGCCGGACGAGACTCAGTCGTGAATCCCGAACCACTAGTGACGTAAGCCCTCAGTCTTTCAAAGAATAGATCGCTCTCTATCTAATCTCGGGCGGATGTTTTCTCCTAATCGCGTTCCGCCGCCGCGGTGGTTGAGCAAAGATACAACGTATTTCAATTGACTCTTGGACAACTCTCTAGCTCTATTTTACGGAATGAGATTTGACCATGTTGTGGCGACTGTCACAATGAGCGGGCTCCCGCACTCCTGCGCTGAAAGGTCGATCCCCGAATGTTACCCCCAATTGGCGCATCAAATCAAAATACAGCTCTCCGAAGAGACAGTCCCAAGAGCCCCTGACTCGTGCCAACTCGTGATTGGATAATGGGGAAGACAAGCCCCTGTTGCTCTTTACTCGGCGAGACCTCCTGACGATCGGACAAGGATAGCAGAGACATTACAGGTCCTTACGGTTCTTACTTACGAATTCTATTCCGTGAGAATCCCTTGCCTCCGAAGAATCCGATTCCTAGATCTTGAATACGCTCTTCTCATACAGGAGGTAGGCAGTGAGGCGCAACTCACATTCTTAAGCTAAGAAGTCTTCCACGGATGCCCCCAAAAGCAGGATCGCCTGCTTGTCAGGAGGACGACTTCGAACCACCACATCTTTGGCGAGGCATTTCAGAAATCGAGGAGCAGCTTGCTGTAACCCGGCGCGAGGAACTTGAAACCGGCAAAGCCCGACCGCTTCATAGAAATCTTTCTCATAAACTCAGCCACGGTCTTATCGAAGTAAACTTTCGTCGGGATAATTGCGACTCTGTCTTCTTCGATCCGGCCAAACGACGAGCCCTTACGAAGACACTTTTTCAATATAGAGTAAGCCAGGGAAATTCGCACAGTGACGTCGATTGATTGTCCCGAAGGGATCACGCTTTCTTCGAATGCACTGCACCGCGGTTCGTATAAATGACCGTCGATGGAAACAGAGCCGAGGAAGCCTGTGACCAGGAAGGGACTGTAGTTGGTAATCCGGACAGATGCTTCGACGCAGCCACTTCCCCGAGCCGCTTTGTACACCCTGATGATTTCAGGTTCCACTACCACAAGAAAAGAATAAGCTCCCAACATAATCCGGTAATTCTCCGCGAACTTTTTGAATCTATCCAGACCCAAATACACATAAAAGTGTCCTTGCTCTTTTACCAGACAGACAGTGCGCGAGCTGTCAAGCCTGACGGGCACTTCCTTCTCCGACTCGAGGCTGGCAAAAAATTCAGAGAATTTGACATCCTGAGGCTTTCTTTCGCGGATAAGCGTGTAGTCCGGAACGCGCCAAACCTGCTCGACCCAGGTGGTGTTCCCTTCATTCCTAAGGATGACGGTAGAGACCGGGCGAGAGCTGTCCAGGCGGACAATTTGGTCTTCCATGTCGCGGGACATCACAAAGAAGCTGTCGGCTGACATGCTGCGCCTGTCGGCTGGAGACAACATGGAGTAAGCCAGTTTGAAATCCTTGCGATCGTAGGCGCTGAAGAAATTCTGCGCCAGACCGATGACCTGTTTTCCCCTGGAACACGAACTCAGCACTGAAAGACAAAGAAACAGGAGAGACTTTCTTAGCACTCTTCTTTTTTTACGCAGATGAATGGCGCTGGACATACCACCACGCCACATCCAATATTGCAGGACTGCCGAATGGTACATTTCACCTCCCTGACATACGTTGCACTTCCCGCATTCTTGCCCGGATAGGCAGCCTTAGTTGCCCACCATATTTGAGTAACGTTAGGAAATCGACGGAGAATTTGCAACCCTCGCCCGGCAAGTCTTCGATCTAGTTTTTCGGAACGGTGACATGAGGTCGACTCGGTTCCGACAACCGGTCGGAGAGGAAGAGCAGTGGGAAGGCAATCCTTCCGCAAAACGAATTGCTAACTCGATTACTCGCGAAAAGGGACCCGTGAAAGTTAAGACAGCCAAAAACCATTATTTGCAAACGCTGACAGTTCAAAAGATGCCCCAGGCCGTCAGCAGTTTGTAGCCTCCAATTCACGACTGACAGTACTCCTCGAGTCGGTTTTGGGCTTGGCTTTAACACGATTGATCTTGAGTTTTCCATCGAGCTCGTCCGCACTATTCCGTGATGCCAGCATGATGTAGGTTGCGTCGAGTCGCCTTCTTTCATCTCTGGCATATTTTGATATTCTAACATCCACAAGAATCGTTACAACCAAAAGTGCAAAATGTTCCAGATAAGCGCGTTGATTGAAATTAATGAACGAATACACCGTGTGATATCCCCAAATCATAACCAGCCCCGTGAAAAGTCTAACGGTGCTCTCGAGCAACGTCCAGTCGGAGTGTTTGCGGTCAAGATCAAGTTGGACATCTCTCGGAAGAAGCTGCCTCAATAGCGAGTGATAAATCTCAGCCTGACGGACATTTTTCGGTATGCCGAGAGCCACTGCGAATCGCTTCATGAATCGTGCTTTTCTGGCCAGATACGATTTTTGATAAAGCGTCGGAATTATGTCTGAGAACTGCAGTCTGTAAATCTTCAAGGAGTCGAGAACGAACCCCACGACAAACGAGAGTGCGATTACAATAGCAATTCCTACTCCAGAGAACACGCTATCAAGAAGGATTCTGCTGTCCACCGCGCACGGCACTACGTAGAGAATTGTTATAGCGGTGAGACCGCTTACAAAATACCTCACAAGAGACGCAACATGGAAGCTGTCCAAATCCATGGGGGAGTTCCTCCTCTTTGACCGAAGCTTCAAGTGATTTCGCCAACGTTACTTGGGCAAGTAGGCATGAGACAGCAGCCGAACCTGTTCCATTAAAAGAAATGTTAGCATAAATGAAACGGATTAACAACTATGCACAGGAAAAATTATTGTCCCATCGCAGCATAGAAAACGGCCATGGTCTCTCTTCCTCTTCTCGACAATCGTCTCCTGTGCCACTTTAGTAGAGAGAATATAGCCCATTCCATCAGCTGAGTATATCACATTAAGGGCCTCCCTCGGAATGGATCGTCCGTATCGTTCCGGAACAGGTTGGATCCATTCGGAAACAAAAGTGTTCTTACAGCCGCCTCTATTCCGGCACAATTTCCCCAATTCCAGGTTTACCTTTCGCGTGCACGCTAACCGGCCCCCAGGCTTCAAGCTGATTGGACCCGTGGAACTCCGACCGCCAGTGTTGTCTAATGCTCTCTATTCCTGATATCTTCAAGCATTTCCATTTGAAGCTGCTGTATCTCCATCATTTTTGACCATTGGTCAAGCAGAAGGTGATCCATCTTTTCATGCAACGTTTTTATCTCGATCTCCGATTTCAAGTTTACCTTGTAGTCGTTTTCAGATTGCATCCTGTCTTTCTTCTCCTGCCTGTTCTGGCTCATCATTATAATCGGAGCCTGAATCGCGGCTAGGCACGAAAGGACAAGGTTCATAAGTATGTATGGGTATGGATCGAACGGCTTTGCCAGGAGCGCGGTGCTGTTAATGAGTATCCAAAGAAATAGGACGGCCCCAAAAATGAATATAAACTTCCAGCTTCCGCCAAAGGAGGCAACCTTGTCCGCGACGACCTCGCCAGGTTTCCTGCTTTCTATAGACAAGTTATTGATGTTTTCCGACACGATTTGGTTCTCTTCGATACTCTTTATTACATCGTGGTCCAGTTTCGTGATTTCACCATGTTCTTCGTCAATAAGGTCCCCGACATACTTATCCCTGAAACGGGAATAGTCGTCCCAACAAATTGTTTTTGTGTCATCCCAATCGGGGAACTGGTCTTTAATGAGATTC
>JBJKPC010000112.1:0-3383 GCA_046706745.1 Candidatus Kryptoniota bacterium | reverse complement strand
GAACGATGACTTCCAGAGCGCGATTGCCCTGTTCGACAGTATCACTTTCAATTATGAATTGAGGAGGAGGGGTTATTGTCGAGTCGTACTGAATCACCCATCCCTTGATAGTGGTGGTAGCACCGGTGTCGGAGCTTTCAAAACCTCCGTTCGTTACGATCTGAGCACGAGAGCTCGCCGCGCTAAACAGCGCTATCGCTGCCGCAAGAAAGAGCGCGCCGCTCAAAGACCGTATTGTCCTTCGAGACATCTTTAGCCTCCCTTTGTTTTTGTGGTTGAAAGGACGCTTTCTTCCCTTTCCCGAACCTGCGTTCGACGAAAACGCGGTGAAATAGCGGAAGGAAAAACGACCGAATTAGAGTAGAGAGCGAGTAAACCAGCAGCGTTGTTCTTTGCCGCCTCCTCGGAAAAAAGAAAAAACGAAACACCCCTGAAGACAACCTTGAAAAATAAGACGCCAATTGACAGCGGAAGAAGATCGGGGTAGGTAAGCTTTGGATTGTTCATTTCAGGGACTTCTGTAAAAAAGTTCGTCTAAATGGTTCTCCTTGGTCAGAACTATCATTAAGGTTATGTCTAATCTACCAGCAAAGATAACAGATAAATCAAAAAGAACAATGCACTTCCTCGACGCAGATTCTAACCTATCGGAATCCGCATAAGTCGCCCGGGTAGCAACAGAGTTTAGAATAACTCCGACGGCCGAATCGGGAGATTGCCCCGTCTTGAGCATCTGTAGTATTCACGACCCTTCAATCGATCTGTGCATTACTCTTGCCGCCGGATTCTGCAGCTCTCCTGCTAAACAAGCGGGCTTTCGATCTTGAAAGCGGTTCATGTCATCTAGAGCGGAAACAACTAAACCGACTTGTGCCACTTGAGCATCACTATATGAGCGACTGAACGGAATCACACTATCGGGAGATAAATTATTCCGAAAAGGTGAATCCACAAGCTGGCGGTCAGAAGAGGCAATCTATTCTAACCTGTTGCTGTGAGTTCAGGGCGACCACGATGTGGCCGCCCTGGACAAAATACTTACTTCAAAAGAAGCATTTTGCGGAAGGAGCTGTTGCGATCCGTCTTTAACACGTAGAAGTAGACGCCGCTTGCAAACCTGGTCGCATCAAGAGTGACCTTGTAATAACCGGCGCTTTGCTTCGAGTCAACAAGGGTCGTCATAAGTCTTCCCAGCACGTCGTAGACTCTCAAAGTAACGCGGCTGGTCGAGGGAATCTGATACTTGATCGTCGTCGTCGGGTTGAAGGGGTTGGGGTAGTTCTGATCCAACAGGAACGTGGCTGGCAAGTCCGACGCGGTTTGCTCAACACCCAGCGGGTTGTTTTTGATGTAGTTCGCTATCCATAGAAGCGCCGGTCTTACTGTGCCATCTGAACGGACCAGGTAACTCGAAGAAATTGGCGCCCACATTTCATTTTCTTTGTATCCCCAAAGAGTAATACCTTTTACATCGGGATTTTGCCAGAACATGGGAAATATCATTTGATATTTTTGCAGTTGAAAGTTATCGTCAGGCGTTCCGGAATTGTTCAGGTTTCCCAGATCCATCTCAGATATGTAGATCGGCACACCGGTCGCGGCAAGTCGGTCAAGGTTACTTCTCAACGTGCTCGTATCGGTCGCTTCTATTTCACCACTGTGACATTGCAGGCCGATACCATCTATCAGCCCCTGTTGCTTCAATAAGTTGATAATTTGAAGGTAAGAGGTTGTCGCCGAATTGAAATTGATAATATTGTAATCATTAATCAGCAGCTTCGTATTGCTCGGCATATACTTCCTCGCCAGCTTGAAAGCGGTTATCACCCAGTCCCATCCCGTTGCCCCCTTACCACCGAGAGCCTTTTCATAATTTGCATTAGTGCCGGAGCCGTCCGGAGGATTGTGTCCATTGAGAGGCTCATTCACAACATCGACCATGTCCAATTTCGGATATCGCTCCCCCACCATCCTCATCCATGTTTCGATATAATGATACTGCGCGGCTGAATCCAGACCGGAGATCCACGAAGGCTGCTGCTGTCCCCAAATCAAATTGTGGTCTTTAAAAACCATATGATGGTTCATTGCATAATTATACACTCTGTCCAATCCGCTCCAATTCCACTGTGTTGTATCCTGTGAAACACCTACGGAACCCCATTTGCCCGCATTCCCGGGAGTTATCTGGTTCCAATAATTGGCGAAACTTGAATCGGGGGAATCGTCCGCATTCCCCAGGAACTTAGCCATACCGGCCGCCAGTGGGGGACCGTTGTAAACATCGGACGGGTTCGGTATTCCCATCCCTTCTTTGTCGAGATTTGATACGGTGAAGTGCAAATATGATTTCCCGAAGGCGAGCTTGTCGATATCTAGTCCAGGGTCTCCACCGCCGATCTGAAAAGTCCTTGTCAAGCTGTCTTTGCTTACGACTAATGGGCTTCCCAATGTCCCCTGATAAGCGTTCCTGGTCAGGTTGACCCACTTCCAGACCCCCGCGCCCGCGGTACCTGGGCCGTCAACATAATACGTTGGATCCGTGAATCCCGCCGAGACAAGACCGTTGACGGCAACCCAATCGCTGGTTAGAACAGCGTTCTTTGTACCGAATCCGTTACCGTAGAAAAAGCTGCCGCTGCCCGAATCGACCCGGATGCGCGCGAAGAGATTGTACGTTCCCGAATCGGGAAACTGCACCCGGTATGTTATGACTCGGCTCGAGTCGCCGGGGTTTCCGGCATTCGTTGAGCTGGAATTTATATCGACATAAGCCACACCGCTGTCCTTTAAGACAGGAAAATTGCTGCCGCGGACTCCCGATTCTCCTTCCACGATCAGAGGTCTTTTGCTTGCATTCGGATCGGTGATCTGCAAGTTGTCGATCCAAATAGCATTGCCGGTATCTGCCGTCCCGTAAAAATGAATTGGCCCTCTGATATATTTCGATGTATCCGAGACGGCAAACTGGAAGGTGTATTGCTGCCACTTGGTGCTTAGCGTAGCGGGTCGTATCGCTCCGTATTCGCCGGCGGCCTGACTCCATGTCGTGAAATTGACAGTTTCACCGGCCTTCTCACTCCTCGCCCAGATCGAATAGCTATAAGTAGCACCGGGTATTACATGAATGCTGTCCGCAATTATCTGGACATCCCACTGATTGACACCGAGGCCATGAACTACAACTTTCAATGCGCGGCTCCCTTCCTCCACGGTGTCGCTTACGATACGGAACACCGGCTTTTCCTTTACGGTGTCCGCTACCTGGATTACCCAGCCTTTCACGTCGCTTCCTGTGACCACTCCAGTATCGGAGCTTTCGAAACTCCCGTTGGTAACAATCTGAGCGCGCAAGCTGCCCCAGGCAAGAAGCGTGATCACTG
>JBJKPC010000111.1:0-23967 GCA_046706745.1 Candidatus Kryptoniota bacterium | reverse complement strand
CTTTTTCATCTTCTTTCCCTTCCAAGTTTTTTTAAGTCTGTTTGACTGCTGAATTTGCCTGACGAGTTCACGCAAGTGCTCTTCAAGCCTCTTCCGGCGGCTGTTCGATCCGTTTTCAACTGAACTTTCCACTTTTTAACTTGGAAACGGATTTCGATTTCGGGCGGCGTTGGAGTTCCGCGAGAATCATTCCACGTCTTTCGTGGAGTGATGGGGCTCCCTCGCTGCCCCTTAACTTGCGATGCAGCCGACTTCCAAATCTTCGACAAGTAAACGATGGAAAGTCCGCCGGGTGCTGCATCTACAGCCCGATTTTATCTGCGCTCTACCCCCTCCTTTCTTTTTGAATGCCGTTAAATGTTTCCGCTCTTGAAAAATCCGCGTCACCGATACTCAATGAACACTTCCGGTTTTCGCAAATCCGCGTACCGGAGTCCGAATGGATATCAGCCGCTTTACCGTGCCGCATACTCCGCGCCTCGCTCATTTTCCCAAATAAACATTTATCCCTAAACGTCCGGCCCACAGGTAATCGAAGTACCTGCCGTTTACCATGCCGTCCACTTCGTCGCTGAGAGCATAGTGGTTGTCAAGTTCGAAGCTCAATCCGACGTTGTCGTTTACGAGATACTCGACTCCCACTCCCCAGTTGACCGTGCCGAATATTTGTCGCGAGAGGAAAATCGGATAGTTGTCGGACACGTTCTGGCTCGTCTCCCGCACTAACATCCCCGCACCGAAAGAAACGTACGGCGAGACCGCATAGCCGGGCATAAGGTTGTATATACCTTTTATGTCAAGGTTGTCGAAAGTATTATTGAAAGCGCCGACGGCAGACAGGTCCCCTCTCGAAGCGCTGAGCGTGGCATAGAAAGAGGGAGACAATCTCATCCCGACACTTAGGCCGACTTCGGGGTGATATTCTGAATTTGCGTAGTCGCCGTTGTATATCTGAGCACCACCGCTCACGCCAATTCTTACCAAACCTCTCGTTTCGCGGAACGGCCTTCCGAGTTCATCCTGTTCCGTGCTTTCTTTAAGATCCTTGTAGTAGCCGGTGAACAAGGCGTTCGTCGTGTCCGCAGGATCCTTCAGCTGCCAGAGTCCATTTCGGACGCCGACAATGATCAGGTCTTTCACCGCCTCCTGAATGGCCTCGGTGACGGCCACATCCACCGGCTCGTTATATGTGAATCCAGCTTCCGCCTGAGCCAGCTGCGAATAGGAAACATATCGGTAGAAGCCGACATCGACTTCCTGCGACAACACCGTCTTCGAAGCATCAACCGTGGTCAGGACGCTGCCGTTTTGTGTGGACACGGCCCTGAGGTAAACGGTGACACGATCTTCATGATATTGCCCGGACAGACTGACGCCGAAATACTTCGCCCCCTCGCCGCCGGTGAGGATGTTGGAATCGTACGATATTATTCCACCTTCGAGGAGCACCCCCGCATAGAGAAGCGGCGGAAGATTGGGGAGCTTCTTGCCGTCCTGACCGAGGTACTGATCACGGGTCGAGCGAATTATCTTTCGTTCGGTCAGCAGGTCCGATATTCCTTCCCTCTCGACCGGTAAAAACCACCTGGAATCCTGAAGCGCCTTAATAAGGATAGATGTCCCTCCCTGCGTAACGGCAGTCGAGAAGCTGGTGCCTCCCGATACGGCTTTGTACTGACCGGTCTGATCTCTGAACGAATACACGGCAGCTATGACCTTTTCCTTCGGCAAAGGCAGTGATTGCAGCTCCAGATCCGTCGAAGTTATCGGACCGGGAGTCGGCTCGGACCTTTGAAAGGGCTCAAAGGAAGCGCACCCGGCGAGAGTCGACATGACTATCATGACTGCCGGCAACATTATCAGGGTTTTCAACATGTACCAGATTCTTTCTCATTTCAGTAATACGGAACTATTACACTCGTGGAACCGCCGTTCAAAAGGTCCTGGATGTTTACATGGATGCCATCGTTCGAAGGGTTTATGTCCACCACATAATTCCCGAACTGGTAGTGTCCTGCGGTCAGTGCGTTCTGGCTGAAAATCTGCGACACAATCTTCTGAGAAAGCTGACTGAGTACAGCATTGTCAAGCGTGGACTGGAAATTATCGAGCGCACTTGCGCCGTAAAGACTGCCCGCCGACGGCGACGTGGGCGCACTGAATTTCTTCTCCGCCTGTGCCTCCGCCTGCATCCACGAGCCGTTCAGCGGGCTCCCTCCGAAATTCGGATTGATCGGTGTGTATATAAGCTGCTGCGCAAACAAGTCACTACCGGCTCCCGACAGAAATATTACGAGCACCGCAAACCACGAATAGGTAAATCTCTTCCTCATTTGTTTTCGCAACCTCACTCTCATTGCTTCATTTGAGTTAGTAAATTCCAGTCCCGCTCATGTCTTTGCCTTCCAGATTCCTCTGGATCTCACGGTAGTTTTCAACATAATTCGATACGACAGCGGCTGCCGCCTCCGCAGCTTTCTTGACCGTGTCGTATCTGGGCTGGAGGAATTTCTTGAATACGTAAGATTCGTCCACTTTCACCAACACAAGAGCCCCCAATCCCGGGAGTGGTTTTTCTTCTATAGTAATGTTATGTGTCTCTCCTTTGCTCGGCGGATTCCAATCCTGGTTGAAGATGCGAAAGAACTGTTCACCGATCGGGCTTCTCGTACGATCAACGACCAGGCCCGGGATCTCCACGTCCTGCTTCGGTTGAGCCACCACGGCCTGGCCGTTCGCATTCTTCCCCGCCGAATCGTTCCTCCCCTTCATTACGGGAATCTTCAACTTCTGTCCCGGGTGTATCATACCAGATTTCTCAATAACCGGATTAGCTTTTAGAATTATTACCCATTCACTTGGATCCCCAAGCGTTTTCTGTGCTATGCCCCAAAGGTTGTCATGCGGCATGACCGTATAAAGGAAAAACGTATCGGGGATCGCTGTCTCTGAAAGCGAATCTACGCCATGGCTCACACTTTCCACATGCGAGGAGACCCTTTCGTCCCGCCGGGCAGCCCACCCGACCATAGTCCAAGAGGCAAGAACCGCAGTGATAACTGCTGCTTTCATCATATTGAAAATCCCGCCCCCAGTTGTCCGTGAAGAACTACCAATTTCAGTGCTCAGCCGATCCCAGTTTTTGATTCAGACTACTAGTTCGTTTGGACGCTTCTCTGAAGAATTGGTATTTCGGGACACTCTAAGCAGTACATATTTGCAAAGCCTATGCCGATCAGAAGTCGCTCCTATTGCAGGAACAGCGACGATTTTAGCTGTGTCGACGGCCCCCTGTCAAAGATCTTGACATGCGTATAGTCAAAATTGTTGACACGAGAGGAGAATGAATAGAAATTTAACACCACCAAGTTTGGGGAGAGTATTACGGAATGCCGGACGGTTGGTCCGCTTGTCACGAGGGGTGCAGGCGGCGGGTTGCCGCGTCGAATCACATGAGGTTGTATCTCTTGATCTTGTTGTAAAGAGTCTGTCTCGAAATCTCCAGCAGCCTGGCCGCTTCTTTCTTGTCCCCCTTGGTTTTCTCCAGCACGAAGCGTATGTGGGCCTTTTCCAGTAGAGCCAGGCTGAGACTCTGGGGCCGCGGTCTGAATTGGTGATTCCCGTCCTCTCGAAAAATCAAGTTCTCTTTCTCCAATACCTCACCCTTGGCGAGCACTGCGGCCTGCATCAACACGTTCTCGAGCTCTCTTACGTTTCCCTCCCAATCTCGACTCTGGAGAATCTCGACTACCTCTCGCGGGATTTTCCTGATATTTTTGTGGAGGTCTTTGTTGATCTTCTTCAAAAGGTGAACGACGAGGGCCGGAATGTCTTCCTTTCTTTCTCTCAAAGGCGGGATGTAGATCGTGAAAACACTTATTCGGTAGAACAGATCTTCCCTGAACTTTCCCTGTCGCACGAGTTCCTCGAGATCTTTATTCGTCGCAGCAATGATCCTTGCCTTCATCGGGACGGAGATGCCGCTGCCGACGCGCACGAATTCTCTTTCCTGAAGCACTCTCAGCAGTTTGACCTGCTGATTGAGAGGAATCTCGGAAATCTCATCAAGAAAAATTGTACCTTCACCGGCAAGCTCGAATCTGCCTCTTCTCCCCTTCAAAGCGCCCGTGAACGCTCCCTTTTCGTGCCCGAACAGCTCGCTTTCCATCAGAGTCTCGGGCAGAGCAGACAGATCTACAGGTACAAACGGGAATTCAGCGGTTACGCTCGAGCTATGTATGACTCTGCTGACAAGTTCCTTCCCGGTTCCGCTTTCCCCCTGTATCAGGACGTTCACTTTGCTCGATGATACCTGCCCGATCTTCTTCATCACGCCACGTATACCGGGCGACCTGCCCACGATCACGCGCGCAGGCCCCTCTTCGCCGGAATCTTCGCCGTTCGGCACCTCCAGATCCGTCGCCAACGTATTTACGCGGAGAGCTCTGGAGATAACAAGTTTCAACCTTGCAATGTCGATTGGTTTTTCGATATAATCGTAAGCTCCGAGACGCATGGCTTCGATGATTGTGGTCATATCCTCATATGCTGTTATGATAATGACCGGCAAATTGCCATCGGCTTCCCTGATCGTCTCAAGCACCTCAATGCCGTCCAATCCGTCCATCCTGAGATCCGTAATCACAAGATCGACTTTTCGACTCTTGAGGATGTCGATCCCTTCGTACCCATTAGCTGCGGTCTCTACCTGAAACTGTTCTTCCCTAAGAACGATCTCGAGCGTCTCCCTCGTGGCGTTATCATCGTCTATTACCAGTATATTGCCGGTATTCATGGCCGTTACATTTCAAATACTAATTTGAACACTGTCTCTCCAGCCTCAGAAGATGCAAGCTCTATTTCGCCGCCGATTCCCGTCAGGATTTCCCTAACAAAAGCCAATCCCAATCCGGTCCCATTTTCCTTCTCTGTAAAGAAGGGTTGAAATATCTTGTCCGGGTTCTTCGTGCCCCGACCGTCATCCCGCACGTAAATGAGAAGCTTCCCTTCATCGAGGTCTTTTTCCGAATAGAACTCGATTTCGCCTCCCGACCGGCCCGCCTCGATCGCGTTGTCTATCAACTGGACGAACACCGAATCGATCTTGTCGCGATCGGTAGTTATCTCGACTTCCTCGAGCCTGTTCACGAATTTCATGTTTTTTTGCGACGCTGCGGGGCCAAACAATAAGCAAAGATCGTCGACAACCCGATCTATGCGAACGGGAGCCAAGGATCGTCGCCCTCGATCCGGATACCGCAGCACTGTGCTCGCCAAACTATTTAGCCGGACTATTTCCCTGCGAATTATTTCGAACGACTTCCGTTCCGAAGCAGAAATTTCCGGCGATCCGGAAAGGAAATCAATATTCATAAGAATGGAGTTGAGGGGCGTTTTTATTTCGTGAGACAAGTATGCTGCCATTCGGCCTAATCCAAGCAGTCCAGCCGATTCAGAAGGAGGCAGTGAATCAGCTCCATTTCTTTCCTTCTCGCTTGCTCTTGGACCCTCCCACTTTGCAACGGTCTTCCCGTTACCGGCGGTTGGTGTCAGCTTGGAAGCAGACCTTGAACCTTTACGCGCCCGAGGTGCGCCGGCGATTCTCTCAGTTTCAACACCATTGGGATTATTCGCGAAGTCGGCAGCGCGTCTGTGCCACCCTACGTATCCTGTGACCCGGTCGCCGTCGCTCTTGATCGGTGCGACGATGCGCTCAACCAGAATTCTGGTGCCGTCCTTTCGGCTCGCATGAACAACCTCTCTTATTTCGCCTGCCCGCTCAAGCATACGTTCACGTGCGGCTATCTCGGGATTTGAAAAGTTCCTTAGAACAAGGCCGATGATGTTGTTGCCGAGAGCCTCTTCCGAATTCCAGCCATAGATTCTCTCCGCTCCCTTGTTCCAGAAGGTCACGGTAAGGTTTTTGTCAGTACAGATTACAGCTTCTGAAAGGCTATCTGAAAAGTGCCTCGCGTATTCTGGCAAGCGCGGAAGGTAACCGGCTTTTCTCATTTCCTTTTTGAACGCGATGAAGTTTTCTATTGATCCATCGTTGCCGTAGAACGGAATAATCGTCTGCTTTTCCAGATAAAGCTCACCGCTCTTCCGTTTGTTGTACAGGGTCCCGCTCCATCTTCTGCCGGCTTTTATGGTACACCATAGGTCCTCATAAAACGACTGACCGTTAAGACCGGATTTCAGCATCCCCGGTTTCTTTCCTATAACTTCCGCCTGAGAGTATCCCGTCATGCCGGTGAAAGTCGCGTTCACCCAGAGAATTTTCCCTTGAACATCCGTGATCAACACGGAGTCCTCCGATTCAGCGAGTACGCCAGTCAAGAAGTCCAGACGCAAACTAACGAACGGAGCGTCGCCGGTTTCCAATTGTTCCACAGGTCCTTTCAGGGGCACGTTAAACACGTTTAGAATTCGACGCCAAGTACGGACGCTCTGCCTGACTATTCCCCCCCGCGTCAGGTACTACAACAAAACCTTTCGCGCGGCTGCCGGCTATTCCTGCCGACTTTGGTGCCTCGGATTCGTGAAGTAATCTATACCAAATACCTCAACGCGGGTCCGAAAGACTCCCGCGTTCGCTTCAATTATTCCAAGCTTCTGCGGAACTCAAAATGTAGGTGAAACATAACTCACAAGAGCCTCACTGTCAACCTCCGGTGATCCAGCTCAAATTGAGAGAGAGCTTCCGCGAAACAGACCTTCAAGAATAGGGTTCGTTCCGGCAGGGGCTGCAAACTCTTCAGATTCTGCCAAACTTCTTGTCGAGTTCAAGGAGGGGTATTTTTACAAGCACTGGCCGGCCGTGAGGACAAACGTAGGGGACCTCGGCCTGGAAGAGCTGATCGATGAGAGACTCCATCTCTTCTATCGTCAGATAGTCGCCCGCCTTGACAGCAGCTTTGCAGGCGTAAGTCTTGCACAGCTTCTCGCGAGGAGTTAACCGCAGGTCGTTATCCCGCTTATAATCCTCTATAATCTCAGTTATTATCGTGCTTTCCCTTCCAGGTTTGAGGTCGACGGGGACCCCGTCGAGCACTACAGTAGAACCGCTGAACGCCTTGATGCTGAATCCCATAAGGTTGAGATCCGGAAGCGTCTCTTCGACCAAAGTGAAATCGGCCGGATCAAGGTTCATACTGATCGGAAACAGCAGCTGCTGCGTGTTTTGGCCATGCTCACTGAATCGCTTCAACGTCCTCTCATATATGACGCGTTCGTGAGCCGCATGCTGGTCGATGACCAGAAGCCCGGTAGAGATTTGGGAAATTATGTACTTGTTATGAAGCTGGTAGATTACGCCCGCCGCGTCCACAACGGATTCGGGTTCGGTTTTCTCCGTTTCGGCGGAAGCAGTTCTATTCTGGGGCAGCCTGAGAGAAAAAAGGGGGTCTACCGCATCGGCAATCCGGTCGTCCTCCATATACCTCCCGCGTGATCCGGCGGGCTGGGCAGGGTTGGAGTTGAACATCACCGGAACTATCCCTCCACGGGAAGACTCACTTGTCGGACGGCTTATGAACCTTCCCGAGTCGGGTCCCACTGCCATTTCCGGAACGAGATCGCTCTTGACGAGTGCGCTTCGTGTAGCGGAACGGATTGCACCATAGATGCTCCGCTCATCCCTGAACTTCACTTCCATTTTCGACGGATGAACGTTCACGTCGACTTCGTTCGGGGGGAGTTCGATGAAGATGGCGAAGAAAGGAAAATCGCCTTTGTCTATGAGGTTTTCGTAAGCGGAAAATGCGGCGTGGTTTATCGCTTTGCTCAGGACATATCTTTTATTGAGGAAAAGAAACTGTTCACCGCGCGTACGTTTCGTATATTCCGGCTTTCCGAGGAAACCACTGACCTTCAGGTGATCATAATCTTCTTCAAACGGGACAAGAGAATCGGTAAAGCGGTCTCCGAAAATTTCGTCCAGCCGGCCCCGTATGGTATCGCTCTTCGCACTCAAGACCGTTTCGTCGCCCGACTGAAGCGTGAATCTTATCTCCGGGAAGGCTATGGCGTATCTGGAAACCGTTCGATAGATATGGCGGAACTCTGTAGGGTTCGCCTTCATGAAATTCCTTCTACCCGGAGTATTGAAGAAAAGGTTTCTTACAATTATTGTGGTCCCGGTGGCATGCGCGGTCCTTGAAAGTTCCTCCTGTTTGCCCCCGCTGAGGCGCAGATAGACCGCAGCATCTTCGTCCGCTGTTTTCGTTTTGATTTCCACCTGCGATACTGCGGCGATTGAATAGAGCGCTTCGCCCCGGAACCCGAGCGTAGCAACGTTCTCGAGGTCCTTGTATGTTTCTATCTTGCTTGTCGCATGCCGTTCGAACGCGAGAAGAACATCTTCTTCGGACATACCGATCCCGTCGTCCGTCACCCTCACGAGGCTCTTTCCGGCATCCTTGACCTCGATGTAAATTGACTTTGCCCCGGCATCGATGCAGTTTTCGATAAGTTCTTTCACGACCGACTCCGGCCGCTGAACAACCTCACCCGCCGCGATTTTGCTCGCTATCTCTTCGGAAAGAACCTTGATTTTAGTCATCATACTTCCTTTGCTGCGGATATCCCTGTTATGTCCTCATCTCTACCTTCGGAGAAAAGGGCGCTGACGAAGGTCTCGGGATCGAACGGTTGCAGATCGTCTATCCCCTCGCCGACGCCTATATATCTTACGGGTAATTTAAGCTCCTGACCTATTGCAATCACGATGCCTCCCTTTGCCGTCCCATCAAGTTTCGTCAACACGATCCCGGTCACGCCAGCCGCCCCCAGAAACTGCCGGGCCTGCACGAGCCCGTTTTGTCCGGTCACGGCGTCCAGCACCAGGTAGACCTCGTGCGGTGCACCCGGCAATACTTTTCCGATCACGCGGGAAATCTTTCTAAGCTCTTCCATCAGATTTGTCTTGGTATGCAGCCTTCCCGCGGTATCGATAAGGACCACGTCGGTGCCGCGCGCTTTAGCCGCACTCACTGCATCGTACGCCACAGCGCCAGGATCGGAGCCCGGACTCTGCTGAATTATATCTACGCCGGCCCGTTCCGCCCACACCTGAAGCTGCTCGTTCGCGGCGGCACGAAAGGTGTCTGCAGCGGCAATTATCACTTTCTTCCCGTCGTTCCTGATATTGTGTGCCAGCTTCCCCACCGTCGTCGTCTTGCCCGCACCGTTGACGCCGACGACCATTATCACGAGCGGCCTCTCGGGCTCCGTCTTGGCTCCATCAGGCTGAACGAGGTATTTCGCGATTTCTTCTTTCAGCAGATTTCTCAGGACCGATGCGTCTTCATAACCTTCGGCCTTCACGCGTGCCCTGATATCCTCCACGATCTTCTCGGTGGTTTCAAACCCAATGTCTCCCGAAAGCAGCGTTTCTTCTATTTCATCGATGAGTTCATCGTCGATTTTTGTTTTCTTGGAAATGACTTTCGTAATTCTGTCGGAGAAGGCAGAGCGCGTTCTCGACAGTCCGTCTTTCACTTTCTTGAATCGATCAAGCAATCCCATTGTTCAGTGATTTCCTTCCTGCAGTCGTCGACCGTCAAATATATTGTCTAGGCCCGACGACTCTCGGTCATATATTTCATGTACATCCGGATGTAGACTGCGAGAGAAACGAATATCGATATCGCGCTGAAGTAAAGAAAGAAGGCTTCAGCCGCAGAAAGCGAATTAATCCTCAAAGTTGCAAGGATTAAATACGCAGCGATAAACGCAACGGTCCATTTCCCGGCCCAGACAGACTGAACGACCATTTTCCGCCTTGCGATTATTTGAAGGCTTCCCGCAACGATCAGCACATCCCGCAGAGCAACGAGCACCGCGTACCATATCGGCACGTCGCCCACGGCGACCAATGCAGCCGCTATCGCAATTATGCAGACTTTGTCCGCAGCCGGATCGAGCAGTCTGCCGAAATCAGTTACCTGGTCCAGCATCCTTGCGAGAAGCCCATCCAGGAAGTCCGTCAAGGCACCGGCAAACATCAATACAATTACTATCCCCCGATATCGGCTGCCGGGCTCCAGTATAAGAATTACAATCGGAATCGTCAGGAAGATTCGGCTCACGCTGAGAACATTTGAAATTGTCCACCTCTTCTCAACCGTGAGTGTTCGACTTCCGCGAGACGGTTCGGTCAACCGGGGCTCACTCCTGACTTCCCAACTCGGATTTCTCCTCCCTCTCGATTACTGCCTCCGCCGCGGCGAATTCGGGTAGCTGGCGCCTAATCTCTTGCTTCATGAATATTTGCCTCGAATTCCTCTTTGCGATTTGTCTCCACATCCGTAGGATACTCGCCGCTGAAGCAGGCGGTGCAGTAGTTCCTATGTTCGTCGACAGGTACGGAATCGAGCAGTTTCTCTAAAGACAAATAGGAAAGCGAATCGACGTTAAGCTCTTCCCTCATGCGTTCGACATCCCCGTCGAACTGGTTGGCAAAAAGTTCGTTCTCAGAGGGAAAATCCATTCCGTAATAGCAGGGATGCATAATCGGCGGTGAACTGACACGGAAATGCACTTCGGCCGGTTCTGCCTCCCTGATCAGCTTCACGAGCTGCTTGCTCGTAGTGCCGCGGACAATTGAATCGTCCACAATGACGACTTTCCTCCCCTTCAGTACACCCTTAACGGTGTTAAACTTGATTTTTACCTTCAGATCGCGCGAGTACTGGTTCGGCTGAATGAACGTCCTGCCAATGTAGTGACTTCTTATCAGGCCGATCTCGAACTTAGCCTTTATCCCCATCTTGACACTCTGCGAGACATAGCCAAGCGTTGCGGTGTTCGACGAGTCAGGGACACTTATTACGGCGAGTTTCTCCTCTTCGTCGTTTTCCACCGGTGCTTCCTCCGCGAGCCCTTTGCCGATTTTTCTCCTCACCTTATCGACGCTTTCGCCGTAGATTTTGCTGTCCGGTCGGGAGAAATAAATGTACTCAAAAATACAATGTCTGGACTGCCGGGGTATATTCGGAAGGAACATCGAATGCACTTTGCCCGACGCAACGGCTTCGTCGTCCACGATGACAATCTCGCCGGGCTCCACGTCACGTATGTACTCGGCGCCGAGAAGATCGAACGCGCAAGTCTCCGATGCCGCAATAAAAGCATTTCCAATCTTACCGAGCGCCAGCGGACGAAATCCGTACGGATCCCTGGCAATCATCAGCTGATCATCGGAGAGGATCACCAGGGAAAATGCTCCTCTTATCTGTTGCAGCGCTTCATAGACCTGCTCGATAACGCTCTCTTTTTGGCTTCTCGCGATCAGGTGAAGCACAATCTCAGTATCGGTGGTAGTCTGAAAAAGGGTTCCGCTCTGAGTCAGCTCGTCGCGGAGCCGGTGGGAGTTGGTCATGTTCCCATTGTGCGCTATAGCAAGGTTTCCCTTTCGATAGTTCACAACGATCGGCTGCACGTTCTTTCTGCTTTCCGCCGAGCCGGTGGTGGAATACCTGTTGTGTCCTATTCCCGCATTCCCTTTGAGAACGTCGGTCAGGACTCTTTCATCTTTGAAAACATCCGATATCAGGCCGGTACTCTTGTGTATGTTGAAGAACGTCTTTCCAGGGGTCCTTTCCCTGGTAACTATCCCGGCGGCCTCCTGACCGCGATGCTGCAACGCGTTCAGTCCGTAGTAAATAAAATTGGAGGCGTTCTCCGCTCCGTAAATTCCGACTATACCGCAAAAAGTCTTAGGCTTGTTTATCTTGAGCTCTTCTTCACGCATCAAGTGCTTGGCTCCATTATTGAATCGGTAGGAATTTTATGACAATCACTTATCGCACGGTGAATCTTATCCTTGAAAAAATCTATGCGGTTCCAAATTAATCAAGAGAGAAAAGGAAAACAAACCTGACGAGAATCCGGCGCCGGTCCGCCGCCGTTCGGCTCAACGCAGGTGTGCGAGGATGCGGGCTTTTCGCGTACCGTTTCTTGACTAGTTCCGAGGAGGATTGCTAACTTGACAGGTTCGATATCGAGATTCGATGTAAAACGAAACGGGGGCTGATAATGGCCAGACCAATGGCTCGGGGAACCGGGCTCACGCCTCTACGGCGCGGCGTTTTCTTTGCAATCACCCTGTCGCTGCCGATTCTCTTCCTTGTTTTGCTGGAACTCGGGCTTCGACTCTTCGGCTACGGTGCAGACATGTCGCTTTTCAGGCGAGTCGAGATACGCCACAGCGTTTACTATCAGATGAACCCTGCTGTGAAGTTCCGGTATTTCGGGACGTCGAAGTTTGCTCCGCCCGTTTCTCCTCGCTATTTCCGATACCCAAAACCAAAGGGCGTGTTCCGGATCTTTTGTCTAGGCGGATCCACAACCGCAGGATACCCGTATTTCTACAACGGCGCCTTTCCCGCGTTTCTCTACCAGAGGCTTGAAACTATTTTCCCGGGGAAGAAAGTGGAGGTAATCAATCTCGGGATGACTGCAACGAACAGCATCACCGTCCTCGATTTCGCCAAAGACCTCATGATGTTTCAGCCCGATCTCATCATCGATTACGGTGGCCATAATGAATTCTACGGTGCACTGGGAACGTCGTCTAACCGCACGGTCGGATCATCGCAATTCCTTACTTCGCTTTACCTGAAGCTGGTGCATTACAGGATATTCCAGCTTCTACAAAATACAGCGAGCGACATTTCCCGCTTGTTCCGTTCGAAGGGTTCCGTACAGCGCGGAACGATGATGGAAAGGCTGGCAAAGGGCCAGTACGTACCGCGTGGAAGCAAACTCTACAACGAGACCTACACGACATTCAAAGAGAACCTTCTTGCGTTGAGAGCTTTGTGTGAATCCAATGGTGTTCCTCTTATCCTGGGGACTCAGGTGTCCAATCTTCGTGACGAGCATCCATTCATTTCCGCCAACTCTCCCGGGCTATCACCACAGGAGAAGTCGGTATTCATGCGTCTGGTCGAGGCCGGGAAGAGACTGCAGCACAACGGGAGCTTCGATTCTGCATCAGCGGCGTTTCAAGCTGCGCTAAGAACGGACTCTACTTACGCCGAAGCGCACTACAGGCTCGCTCAATGCCTCGACACCACCGGGTCGAAGCGAAAAGCGCTCCGTGAATATATCCTCGCGAGAGATTACGACGAGCTGCGATTCAGGACGGACTCAAACTTCAACGATCTTATCCTTTCGATGAGGGACGGAAAAGGAGTATACGTTGCCGATGTCGAGAAATTCCTCAAAGAGAATTCCCGGGATTCCCTGATAGGTCATGACTTCATTACCGAGCATCTTCATCCGAATTCGCGCGGAAATTTCCTTATAGCGAAGTGTTATGCGGAGACGATGCGTGCGCGGGGAATTCTGGCTTCTCGCAGCCAATGGGCGTCCGCCGACACCGTAAAAGACAGAACCATATGGGAGAGACGCCATGTGACCAAGCTGGATGAGAGGATGGCAACGGAAGAAATCAAGTTTCTGACCTCGAGCTGGCCCTTCAAGAATCAGCCTCCTACCGTGGTGCCCGTTCCACGAACCGATACACTTGGCACAATTGCCCAGAGCGCAGCGCTCGGAGACCTGGACTGGGCAAGCGCCCAGAAAGACGCCATTGTCTACTATGAAAGACGCAGGGATTATCGAGATGCCGAAAACGGATACGAGGCAATCCTGAGCGTTTACCCGATGGATCTCCAGCTCTACCTTGATCTCGCGAAGTTGTATTTCAGGGAGGGGCGTCTCGACGAAGTGCAGGCGGTCATGCTCAGGTCACTCCGGATCTACCCGACGCTGGAAGCATACCGCACTCTGGGAGACCTGCAGATGCAAAAGGGTGATGCCGAGCGTGCGCTGACATATTACGAAAAAATGGATGGGTTCAGGCAAACACCCTCGGCAAAGGCTCAAAACGACCTGGCGCTCAGCTATGCTTACTTCCGGGCCGGAAGGTTTCAGGAAGCAAGATCAAGACTGCTCAACATTCTCGCGGCAAATCCCGGCTTCGGAAGTGCCCGTCAGCTGCTTCAATACGTCGACAGCCAGATCGAGCGCGGAGCGCATGGAGTGAACTAATATCCGTTAACCATGCGGCCACTACGGGGGGAATGAACCACGGAACGAAGCTCTCCCCCTAGATGTGCGGGGAGAGTTCGACCCGCCGCCCTTCTTAACAGTCTCTAATTCGCTATCGGAGCTTCCGCTCTCGCCGGCGGCTTATCCTCTTTTCTGTTCGGACGAAGCGCAAAGGCAAGCACTTCCGTCATTTCGCTCACGAATTTGAATTTCAAAGCGTCCCTCACGTTAGGCGGCACCTCATCCAGATCGTGCTCGTTCTTCTTCGGGAGAATCACGGTCTTAATCCCCGACCGCACGGCCGCGATGACCTTCTCCTTAACCCCGCCGATCGGCAGGACGGCGCCTCTCAACGTAATCTCGCCCGTCATCGCAAGGTCGTTCCTGACGAGCCTTCCCGTGAGGAGCGATACGAGAGCGGTCAGCATCGTGACGCCCGCCGAAGGTCCGTCCTTCGGAATAGCTCCAGCGGGGACATGGACGTGGATATCGTATTTTTCCCTGAAGTCGTGTTCCACACCGAGCTCCTCCGCGTTGGATCCAATGAAACTCAGGGCCGCCTGCGCAGACTCTTTCATCACGTCGCCGAGCTGGCCGGTGAGGATTAGGTTCCCTTTGCCTTTCATTTTTGTGGCTTCAATGAAGAGTATGTCGCCTCCTACGGGCGTCCATGCAAGTCCGGTGGCAATTCCCGGTTTGTTTATTCTCTCGGAGACTTCGAGGAAAAATTTCTGATTGCCGAGATACTTCACTACTGCTTCACGGTCGATCACGAAGCGTTTCTTCGCGCCCTGAGCCACTTCCATGGCCACTCCCCGGCAAACATCGGCAATTTTCCTCTCCAGGTTTCTTACGCCGGCTTCCTTCGTATATCCGGAGATAAGAAAGTGAAGGGCCTCGTCAGTGAATTTCAAATACCCTTCCTTGAGACCGTGCTCCGCAATTTGCTTCGGCACAAGAAACCGCTGCGCGATATGCATCTTTTCGTCTTCGACATAACTGGGGATCTCGATGATCTCCATCCTGTCCCTCAGCGCCGGAGGGATTGGCTCCATCATGTTGGCCGTCGCAATGAACATCACTTTTGAAAGATCAAACGGAAGTTCAAGGTAATGATCGCTGAAGGAGAAATTCTGCTCGGGATCCAGGACCTCGAGCAACGCACTCGCAGGGTCTCCCCTGAAGTCCATCCCGATTTTATCCACCTCGTCGAGCATAAAAACCGGATTGTTCGACCCGGCTTTCTTTATTCCCTGGATTATCCTGCCGGGAAGGGCACCAATATAAGTTCTTCTATGCCCGCGGATCTCTGCCTCGTCATGAACGCCGCCCAACGACATCCGGACGAACTTCCTGCCGAGGGCCTTGGCAATTGACTTCCCGAGACTCGTCTTGCCGACACCGGGAGGCCCGACAAAGCACAATATCGGACCACGCATATCCTCTTTTAATTTGCGGACGGCAAGATATTGTAGGATCCTTTTCTTGACTTTATCCAGACCATAATGGTCCTTCTCGAGCGACTTCTCCGCATTCTTTATGCCCAGGCTGTCTTCCGTCGAATGGCTCCAGGGAAGGTCGAGCAGCCAGTCGAGATATGTCCTCGCAACGGTATACTCCGCACTCGAGGGATGCATCCTCTGAATCCTGTCGAGCTCCTTGCTCGCAGTCTTCATTATTTCTTCGGGATAGCCTCCTTCTTCAATCCGCTTTCGGAGTTCGTTCACTTCCACATTTTCGTCGTCTTCGCCGAGCTCATGCTTTATTGCCTTCATTTGCTCGCGCAGGAAATAGTCGCGCTGGCTTTTGTTGATCTCGTCCTGAACTTCCGTCTGTATCTTATTTCCCAGTTCGAGACGCTGGACGAGTTTCGTCAGGTAAAGGTTGGACTTCTTCAACCGTTCCACGACGTCCAGCTCTTCGAGAACTTCCTGTTTCTCTTTTACAGGGATATTTATCAGCCACATTGCCATATCGGCGATGTGACCAGGGTCTTCCGTGTTGAGAATCAGCCCGAGATGTTCGGGAGTAAGATCGGGCGCAAGCTCGACCGCTTTCCTGAAGCCGTTCTTGATCGTAGCAGTAAGTGCCTCGACCTCTATTCCTTCTCCTCTGCGCTCCTGAGTCCTCTGGACAAATCCTTTCAGGTAAGGGTCCTGCTGGACGAGGTTGAATATCTCAGCCCTGTAAAGCCCCTGGACGAATACGCTCTTCGACCCGTCCGGTAAGTTGTAGACTTTAAGGATTCTGGCCACGGTGCCGAACTTAAAGATGTCATCCGGAGTTGGCCGCTCGGTGTTGGCATCCTTCTGGGCTACGATTAGCACGGGCAGATCGTCCCTGAAAGCTTCGTCCACAAGTTGTATCGTGCTCTTTCTCCCTACGGACAGCGGCATCATCTGCCGCGGGTAGAATACCGAATTTCTGAGCGGCATTATCGGGAGTATTTCCTGATTATATTGTTTTTCCGGGTCTTCCATGATTATTTGTTCGTCCTTGTCAAATACTTTCTCACTCATGACTTTTTCCTTCCTTCGAGAAACGCTGCTTAACTATGAAAGCCGCATTACGATATCCAACAGTTCATCCTTCTGTTTCTGCATTTCCGATGCCACCGTATCCAGCAGTCTTACTACACCCGCGTCATTGATGGTGTTTCTCTGATGTACCAACATCTCGCTCTGAGCGGCATGTTCCTCCATGTCTTTTACGAGCTGCCTTACGTTTTGTCTGAATCCGGCGTCTTCGTGGCTCTGCGATGTGATTTGCGGGACAATGCCGCCGATCTCTGTCAATTTCGCCCTGAACAATTCCCCCTGTGCGCGCATCTCGTCGGCGATCTTCTTGAGACGTTCAGTAAGAAAAGGGTAAGGAATCCATTTGCTGTGCCAGGAAAGATCTGCAGCTATACGGTAGAACGCTGCATAGTCTTCGCCGAGGTGCCTCGTGATTTCAGAAAGATCTTTTTTCTCCGTTTGTCCGGCCGACAGGCGTTTAAGAAATGTGGATCTGTTTCGTCTGTGTTCTACTGCAGTCTGCTGAGACATACGTCCTCCTTTTTGAGAGATGCGCAGGGCTCCCTTTTCGGGAACCCTGTCACCGTCTCTTCTTTCAAGAGACTTTTACTTCAATCTCTTTTGGTTTTGCCTCTTCGACCTTGGGCAGCGTTATCTCCAGCACGCCGTTCTTGTATGAGGCGTCAATCTTGTCGCCCTTCACATTCGTCGGAAGAGAGAAGGATCGTTCAAAAGCGCCGTAAGAACGCTCGACACGATGGGCGTTCGAGTCTTTCTCTTCCTTTTCCTGTCTCTTTTCTCCCTTGATCGTGAGGACATTTTCCTGAAGCGTTATCTTGACATCGTTCTTGTCAACGCCCGGGAGTTCCGCTTTGATCGCATAGGAATCTTTATGTTCGATCACATCGACATGCGGAGCCCATGTGGCTGTGAACGAAGCTTCACCCTCGTAATCGGTGAAGAGACCATCAAAGACGCGTCCCAGTTCTCTCTGCATGCTGAGAAGGTCTCTGAACGGAGACCAGTTACCGATCTCTCTTTCGGGTTTCCATCTTGCTATTGCCATTTTATATTCCTCCTTTTTTGTTTTCACTCCACCTATTGTTCAAGCGGCGTGCCAACAGAGGAGGCCCGAAAATATGCATTTAATAAGACAGCACTGCAAGGGCGATCGTCACCGTAAGCCAAATCGATCAATAAAAGCGACATAAGAAGAAAAATCTGTGCCTCACGGACGCCATTTTGGCAAACCGGCGTGCGGGTCACCGTCGGGCTGCCTTCAACATCGGCTTCAACACATTCAGTAATGCCTCCGCCACCAGGCGGTTTCCTCTATCGTTCAGGTGAACTCCATCAACCGTGAGCACTCCATCACTCCGGTTTTCGGGATTGTGCTCCTTTAGGTAGTCGTTGAATTGGGTATTAAGATCACACAGAACTGCGCCCGTCTTCTTTGCTAAGGACCGGCTGATGACGGCGTACTCTGCAAGCAACTCATCCTGCGGATTTTCCCCCCTCCCCTTTTCTCCTATCACGCTCGGGGTACAGAGAACCACCCTTGAGCCCGCAACAAGCAGCCTCCGGATCAGTTCTTCGATGCCGCTCTCGTAAGTATCTCTCGGCGTGCCGGTACGTCCCGGCATCGAAAAATGCCAGACGTCGTTTATGCCGATGTATATCACCACGATTGAAGGTCGCAAGGAGATGACATCACTGTCGAGCCGGGTCAGTAAATCCGTTACTTTGTTTCCACTGATCCCTGCGTTTACTATCTCGGGAGAAGATCCCCCGGACTCCGCTCTTAACGAATTACTTACAAGAGTGACATATCCCGATTCGTCTCCTCCGAATTCCGTAATCGAATCGCCGAAGAATATGATTCTATCTGTGTCGGTCATCGCCCTCGTCCTGCACAAAGGAATTGTGAAAAAAATTCAAAGACCGACATGCTGAAAAGTGGAGGCCGGGGTAGTCCTGGAAGTTTCAACCGACCGTCTCCCTTAAAGCCTTCTCGATCTCCTTCATGTCGGCGTCTTCGATCGTGAAATCGCTTCTGACATTTTCCGCCACCTGGCTCTCCGTTCTGGCCCCGACTATCGAAGAGGTAACAGCAGGGTTCGAATTCACCCAGGCGACGGCAAGATTCCCGACACTCTTGCCGTACTTCGCGGATATAGGGCGCAACCTCTCCACGAAAGCGAGTCCCTTCGAGAGAAGCGGTTCTTTGAACTTAGAGTCCCTCCGACGCCAGTCGTCGGGGGCAATGCGGCTCATGTCAAATTTGCCGGTCAGCAAGCCGGACAGCATCGGGCTGTATGCCACGACGCCGATTCCGTTTTCAAGACAGTACGGCAGAATTTCTTTCCCGACCTCCTGCTTGAGGAGGCTGTAAGGCGGCTGTAGCGATTGCACGGGTGCAATTGCGCCGCATCTTTTCAGTAACGGCACGTCGAAGTTACAGACACCGATGTATTTCACTTTCCCTTCCTTCTTGAGTTCGGTCATAACGTGCCACGACTCCTCGACCGGAGTCTCCGGATCCGGCCAGTGAAATTGATACAGATCGACGTAGTCGGTTTTCAACCGGTGCAGACTGTTCTCGATCTCTTTTCTAATGCTCGAAGGACCGAGATGAATCCTAACGTTACGTTTTTCATCCCAGACCATTCCGCATTTCGTTGCAAGAAAAACCTCGTTGCGAATGCCGGCGATTGCCCTTCCGACCACTTCTTCGGAGTGACCAAGCCCATAAACAGCTGCCGTGTCTATCCAATTAATACCAAGTTCGAGCGCCTTCTTTATAGTCTTCTCAGACTTTTGATCGTCTACGGGTCCCCAGCCGTAAAGCCACGGTCCTCCGATAGCCCATGCTCCCAAACCGACAACTGTAAGTTCAGGGCCGTTCGTGCCGAGTCTTCTCGTATGCATATAATTTCCTCCACAGGATTTTTTGGTTATTCAGTCGGCCAATGTGACCGTGTCTCTTCAATCGAACACGCATACGACCGTATCTGCTCCTTTAGTTTACCCGCCCGGGAATAAGATTGCAAACACTTCCGCAGATCCGCAGGGCGGTCGTACCGGCAGGAAGAAGGGCTACTAAAATGGAAGAGGTGCGAATTCCCCTCCATAGAGTAACAGAACGCCGAATTGGCTGACTATTCATGCATCGTCAAAAGAAGGGGAGAATATTCCTACCGTAAGTCATACTGCCTAGCGATTAGGCAAGGATGCCCTATACCCGTCCTTGCCTTAGTTTGTATCGAGTGTTATACTAAAAACGAAAAACAGAACAAACAGAGTCGCTTTCTCCCGTTTTTTATGAAAATAGATCAAACTCCTGCGAAGCACAAGAATTTCGAAAACGAGATGTTGCCTCACATGGCCGCACTCTACAACTTTGCGTTGCGGATGACAGGTGATCCGGACGATGCAAAGGATCTAGTGCAGGAGACTTTTATGAAGGCCTACCGATTCTTCGACAAGTACGCTCAGGGAACGAATGCAAAAGCGTGGTTGTTCCGAATAATGAAGAATTCGTACATCAATCGGTACCGGAAGGAATCGAAGGAACCGGACAAGATTGATTACGACGATATCAAGGATTTTTATGCGAGCGTTAAAGACTCGACGGTCGATACGAATGACTTGCAGGAAAAGATCTTCGGAAGCCTTTTTGAGGACGAGGTCGCGAAAGCACTTCAGGAACTTCCGGAAGACTTCAGGACAGTGGTCATTCTATGCGATATTGAGGGCTACACGTACGAGGAGATTGCGGACTTTATCGAGATTCCGATCGGCACTGTCAGATCGCGTCTTCATCGCGGAAGGAAAATGTTGCGCTCCATGTTGAGAGACTACGCACTGAAACGAGGTTTTAGCGACGTTGATATTGAGACGAACGAAGATTGAATGTAGAAGGAGCTGTCGGTAGTGGATTGCAGGGAGTCACGCGATTTGATGAGCGGTGCTGTAGACAACGAACTCAAACGAGACGAGTCGCAGGGGTTTTTCGGACATATTGAGATCTGTGCACAATGCCGGGACGAGTATGAACTCGAAAGGTTGACCAAGAGCTACATCAAGAGAAAGATTACGCTGGTCGATGTCCCTTACGACCTTGAAGCCGCCATCATGGCGCAGGTTTCCTCGGAGGGGACCATTCAACTCAGGGGAGGGTTCTTCTCGAGGTTGTTCTCGAACGGTGTATTTCAGCCGGTAATGGCCGTCGGGGTCGTACTGGCGGTGGCGGTCGTTCTATTCTTCGCCAACAGATCAAACCTTATAATGCCCCTGTCGAACGGGGCATCTGTAGGAACTGTACAGGCGTCGGTGCCGGATGTACTCACTCTCGCGATGAACAACTTTCAAGACGTCCTGGACGGCGAATTTGCACCGCAAATCACTTCGGTGAAGGCTGCTGATATTTCCAGCTTCTTTGCCCGGAACGCCGGTTTTGCCCTGCCGCTCCCGCCCGTTCCGAACGCCGACTGGATAGGAGGAAGTGTAACCAACTCAAATGCCGGCAAAACAATGCACGTGATTTACAAGATCGGCGATGGTTATATATACATTTACAGTTTTCCCTCAGAAGCCGTCGAGTCGAAAGATGTCTCCTTGCCTTCAAGCTGCACGGCGGCAATCAAGGCGAAGCGATGGTACTGGGGTATGGATCAAAACGGGGATACCCAAGCTGTCTGGAGCTACAACAATCGCGTGTGCGTGGCGACCGCGAACCTCGGGAAAAGAGATCTTATAGAGTACCTTAAAACTTCATACGATGTCAGCCAATGATAAAAAAAGTCTTTATCGTGACTATCCTTGCGGCGCTTTCTTCATGCGCAAGCAAAGAGCCTCCTAAGAAAACTCAGGATCCGGCGGCGGTGAAGCCTGCCGCGGAGAAGGACTATACGGGCAAGGTGTCCCTGGTGACCGGCGTCCAGTCGCCAGAGGGTGAATTGGCACCCGATTTCTACTGGTTCAATAAAGACGGCAACAAGATTTCACTGCGCTCTCTGAAGGGCAAAACCGTGCTGATTAATTTCTGGGCCACATGGTGCGGCCCCTGCAAGGCAGAACTGCCGGACATCGAAGCGATCAGCAAGCAGTACGCGTCGAAGGGACTGGTGGTAATCGGAATCTCCGAAGATCAGGGACCGGGATTGCTCAAGGATGTCTCGAGCTTTGTGCGAAAGCACGAATTGACCTACCAGATAGTGATCGACAACGACGAGATCGCAAATGCGTACGGGGGAATTAACGCAATCCCTACTTCGTTTATCGTCAATAAAGACGGCAAGATTGTAAAGAAGTGGGTCGGGCTTAGAGGCAAGTCGTTTTTCGAATCTACTGTGAAGAGCGCCCTCGACTGAGCTCATCCCCGCAGTAACGGTCAGCCGACGTCCCCACGTTTATCCAATCGTATCCGTTTGCTTCCACGACGGAAGTTCGACACAACTAACTGAATCACGGCACATCCATCCGCACGCGGCATCCTGAACGGGGCCCAAGTTCGCGTCCCGGGTTTGTAAAATAGAAGATACGTTGTTTACTTTGTGACGATCCGGCCTCCGAAGGATCTTGATCGTACATTCGGTGACATCGGAGCGAGCGGCGGTACCGGATCCGCGGCTTGCAGGATATTGTCGCTTGTATTACCTCTCAATATCGATTGCATATAGGATCATTTACATTGAAACGGGAGCGAGAAACGTGAAGGCCAAATGGATAATCATCCTTTTATTTGCATCATTAGACTTCAACCTGTCGGCGCAGACAAGGTATCCGTTTGATGCGGGGACAACCATCTCCGCCCATAAATGGGAAGTGATCGACATTGCCTTCCACACCGACAAGCCGACGCGTGCTCCATTCGATGTCTCTTTCAGCGCGAGGTTTACGGGGCCGGCAAACCGGGTTCTGAAAATCCCCGGATTCTACGACGGCGGTGATAACTTCATTATTCGTTTCAGTCCGACCGAGGAAGGGGCGTGGCGGTATGTGACAAGTTCAAGCGTGCCGGAGCTTGCCGGGAAACGCGGGAAGGTGCTCGTCTCGGCAGACACCGATTCCCTCGAACACGGACCTGTCATCGTCAGCAAGGCCGATACCCGTTCCTTCTCCTACGCCGACGGCACTCCCTGTTTTCTCCTGTCTTACGAAGCCGACTGGCTGTTCGCCCTAGACTACGGCAACGATGCGCTCCCGAAAACAAGAACGCTCCTCGCCGCTATACGCGACAACGGGTTCAACCAGGTCATAATGAATGTTTATGCGTACAACACGACATGGAAAAGAGATCCGGCGTTGAAAGATAAGTACGATTACTCATCCCCCAGATGTTTTCCGTTCGGCGGCACGAACTCGATGCCCGATTTCAACACCCTGAACGCGGCATTCTTCGACCACCTCGACAGGGTTATCAGCCTCCTGAACAAGGATCACATCGAAGCACACCTTATGATCTATGTCTGGAACAAAGGAGTGAACTGGCCTCCGATGAATTCACACGGAGACGATCTGTACTTCGATTACGTCATCAAACGGTACGAGGCATATCCGAACATTATATGGGATGTGGCGAAAGAAGCTCTTTCATACGGCAGATGCGATATGGCTTACGTAACCGGGAGAATCGCGAGGATCAGGAAGCTGGATGCATATAAGAGGCTCGTGACTGTTCACGATTACAGATACTGCAGCAAGAACCCCGGGCAGGTCGACTTTATTTCCATACAGGACTGGCAGACAGATCTCTATTCGGGGATGATGAATGCCGCGGAAAAGCATTACGGAAAACCGATTTTCAATATTGAAAACGGAGGTTATGAAAGAGGCCCATACGCGGTCTTTGAAGGCGACTATTCGGATCCGGTTGCATGTCTCTGGCGCAATTATCAAACGGCGTTCGCAGGCGCTTACTCCAATTACTATTGGGAAGACACAGCGTGGAATGTCATCGTACCCGACGCGCTCAGACTTCCGGACAGCGTGAGGCCGCATTTCGTCTATTACAAGTACTTCTCGGAATTTTTCAAGCGCTTCAGATTCTCTTCGCTCGTCCCGCTGAGAGATGCATCCTCCAGCGGGTTCGTATTGACAGACAAACGCGGAACGTATCTTTTCCTCGTGCCGTCGCAGAACTCGGGAATCAGTTTCTCGCTGAATTCATTGACGGGAAAAGACGTGCAGATATCGTGGTTCGATCCTTTGAGCGGCAAATACTTCGACAGGCATAAACAGACCATAGAAGGCTGGCAGCACTACAGCGTCCCATCGGGACACAGCTTCCTTGTGCTGATTGTATCCGAGGGGAACAGAGCCGACAAGCCCTAGTTTGCCGGTACGAAGCTCACGCCTCCGATCAGGGTGCCGTTGTTCCCGTTGCCGG
>JBJKPC010000110.1:0-25762 GCA_046706745.1 Candidatus Kryptoniota bacterium | reverse complement strand
GTTACGCACCCGTGCGCCAGTGATTACGATCTATTGCTAAACCGTAACCCCTCGACTTGCATGTGTTAGGCACGCCGCCAGCGTTCGTCCTGAGCCAGGATCAAACTCTCCGTTGTAGAAAACTTTTGAGCCTTAGCTCTCAAGCTTTCAGCTGAGAGTTCGCCTGACAGATTTTAAGTGTCAAGGCTGAACCTTCCCGAAAGGGATATTCCGTTTGGGGGATCCCTTCGGGATAAAACCGAATTGACTTCTCGCTGTGCACAGACTTGCCAAAGAACTCTCTGCTCCGGATTCGAGTTATCGAATCGGCAGAAAAAAATCGCCCTCACAGAAACCACGAGGGCGGTTGAATATCAAACTTTTTCAAAAGCTTTTGCGACATTTTCCGGCCGACAGAACGATTCTCGTTGGGCGGAAGTCCGAACCCGAAGTTCAGCTATTGTCGTTCAAAGCGTTAAAATATATACTGCGGAAGGTGAAAAGTCAAGCTTGAATCGCGTTTATCTGCAGTATTTTTTTGTGTTTTGCCGTTGGTACCTGCCGAGGGATGGTAAGAATTTCCTCCCTCCTGTAATTCTTACAGGCTGTGATTCCCCGCCGATTCGCCTCCAAGGCAGACGCCCGACGCAAGCCCCGTCAAACAGATGTTTAGCGCGATGCAGGAGCAGCACGTTCAACCGGTTGGTTTTGGCATAGCGATTGAGTTGTTTAGAAACATGAGAACCGAAACTAGAACCGAGTGAGACAATGTCGACGATGACAGAAAGTTTGACCCCTAGAGAAGCGACCGCGCAGCGCCATCAACGCACGGAAAGATCAGCCGAGGTGATACAACACACCCTGATCGAAGGAGCAGCCCTTCACTTCGTCGTCGGGAAATCAGAAATAGACATCAGACTTTCCAATGACATTGCTATCTCGGCGCTGAGGTTCGAACTGGTCTTTCGGAGAAGATTGATCTACAAAGCTCCCGACTTGAGTCCAAGAATCCAGAGTCTCAATAACTACATCAATCTTCAGGATAATGTCATAACATTCGTGCTGTTGGACATAGAAGGTAAGGGCATCGCCACGGGGAAAGGTACAATCATCAAGATCCCGTGCGACGCAAATCAGGAATTCGAAGTAACTGCCGTTTATGCTTCGACGAGATCGAGCGGTATAGCAGAGATGAGGTACGATGTCGTAAGGGACGAGGTAGGTGAAGAGACGCTCATACTCGAGCAGAACGATCCGAACCCTTTCAGCGGTCGCACCAAGCTCGACTTCAGGATCCCTCAACAAGCCGATACGAAACTAATGATATACGATGTGGGGGGAGCGCTAATAAGAACGCTCGTCGATGCAAAACTGCCCGAGGGAGAGCACTCAATAGAATGGGACGGTTGTAACGACAGCGGCCAGCCGGTTGAAGCAGGGATATATCTCTACAAGCTTTATGCGGGAGTTTACAGCGTGACTAAGAAGATGGTTTTTCTCAAATAGGAATCCCGCGGTCGCGGGAACAAGGGTTTCCCTCCAAGCCAACGCTCAACAAAGGGGCGCGGTTAACAAAATCGCGCCCCTTTTTATTTTCCAAGTGCCCTGTTAATTGAAGTGAGTATGTCATCCAGGTCGTAAGGTTTACTCACGAAATCCGACGCGCCGAGCCGCAACGACTCGATGGCGTTCTTAACGTCCGCATACGCCGTAAGCATGATTACCTTTGTCTCGGGAATATTTCCCTTTATATACTTGAGCACCTCAAATCCGTCGACCCTCGGCATCTTGATGTCCAAAAGAACAACGTCGAAGCGGTCGCCCTGCTCGCTCTTGTCCCTTACAAAGTCGATCGCTTCGTCACCGTCACCGGCACTCTGGACTTCGAAGGCTTCGGCCTCCAACTCGCTCGCGAGCAGGAACCTCAAAGCCTCCTCGTCGTCTACAACAAGCACCTTAGGTCTCGACATTAGGCTTGCTCACTTTCCAATGCTTGGATCATACTGCTTCATCAAGTTCTCAAGCTCACGCATCTGCTGCGGTACGGTCTTCTGTTGCACAGGGCCTCTTACTTTCAAAGCGTTAAATTGCTCTCTCAGTGTTGGAAGTATACTCGCTTTGATCAATATTATCAACTCTTTTGTCTGAATACTCATATTGTCGGAGCCAGTCAGGTATCTCAGGCCCAGTACCCACCAGGGAAGATCTTTTAGAACCGGAATCCCCTCCCGATGAACCGATTTGTTGTAGCTGTAAAGACCGCCTATAGTAGTCTGTTCACCGTTGAGTAGTAACACCTTCGTCTGGGCCTGCTCAGTGTTTATCTGCAGCTGTTGAGTCCCGATCCCCTGCGCCGAGCTGTTCTGAAGCTGTAAATCGAGTCCCACAAAATCAACGCTATCCTGACTGTAAACAGTCGGAGTTGCGTCCATGATGATACCAGCGTTCTGTTTGGTCTGTATCGTGTTACCTGCAAAATCCTTCGTCGTTACGAAGAAGTCGACACCCACCTGAACATGTCCCGACTGGCCGGACTTTACAGTGATGTCAGGGCTGGCCAGAATTCGCCCCATGTCTTCGGACTCCAGCAGTCCAAAGAGAGCGGACAAAGTCCCGAAGTTAAAATCGTGTGCTCCGCTAAGCGTGAGCTGCCCGGCCACATTTCCAAACGTAGCCGTCGGCGCGGAGATAGTAGCATTTGGCGTTGTCCCGTCGATGGACCGTATTCCGTTCCACGTATTCTGGATCAGGAAATTCAAGTTGATCCCATGTGCTTGCAGTTTGGTAAGGTCGGCCTCGAAGAATACAGCCTGAATGTCTACTTCTCGAGAGTCGAGAGTTGGAGTACCGGGCGGCAGGGCGGCAGTCTTGGGCCCTTCTCCTTTGATAACAACCTGTTGCTGACCGGGGATGATCTGTATGTAGCTACTGTATTCTTTGTACCAAAGGTTGTTTCCCCTCAGAATAGACTCGAGCGCATCAAGCCATTGCTCCCGATCGACATTCACCCCGATGGGGCTGGTCCGGTTCTCCGGATCAATTATTATCTTGTTCATGAACTTCTTGCTGTAAGTATCGAGTATACTTATAGCCTCGTTGAAGGGGGTGTTTGAAGCGATCGTTACCATTTGCTGCGGCGAGACATAATCGTGTCTCATCTCTCTCGGTGCCGAATTAATCTGTGCCCGGGCATCAACGGCTAAGAACGCCAGAGCCATGAAGAACAGTACAGTCTTTTTCATCACTTTCCTCTTCTATTGTCCGAATCTTACTTTCAAATCAACACGATCAATAATCCCGCCCTTATTCAGCGTAAATTCAGCTTCGTTCTTGGCGGGGTCAATTTTCGTCAGGTATCCCAAGTAGACGCGGTCGCCTATCTTAAGGATGTGTCCCTTGCCATTCTGGTCAACAATGAAAATCTTATCAGGCATAACCGCTTTAAGCTGTGAGCTCTCTACATCCACAAGACCTTCCACATTCGGCGGCGGCTCTGAGGAGATCAGAGGCCGCAGAAAATTCAGCCCCGGATCAACGTAGGTGTAGAATGTGCGATCCGGCCCGCCTACTTCGGAAGAGACTCCTGCCACTGAAGAGTAGTATGCATCAAGATCCAGCGTAAATGGGAGAAGGGTTTCCGTTCTGCTATTCTCCGTATTCTTGACCTGATGTTCCGACATTGTGAGGTTCCCTATCTTGTACAAAAGTCTTGCGTGTTCAAGGTACCAGATAAACCTGAAGAGGTTCTCGTAAGATGTTTCTCCGTTAAGATTATAGGTGTTGTAGCCCCATTGTTTTGAATTCTTCGCACCCTGATACAGCATGTTGAACTTCACCAAGCCGCTCGATGCCATGACTCTGTTGAGATAGGCGTAAGTCTCCGCGGTGGTATCGTGTTCCGGGATCACTTTGAACCTTTTCAGGTAGCGTTCCTTCATTTCGGCGAGTTTCTCCTGCGATGCTTTCAGTTCCGCTTCGACGGCCGGGCGTTGGGCGATCGTCTTGTCCAGAGAGACGATTTCGATATTGAGCTTCTTCTTTTGTCCTGCCTGCTCGACCTTCGTCAGGTAGAATCCGACGCCGAAAATTATCGCGAGAAAGGCCGCAAGGACTACTGTGTTTCTCAGAGCATAAGACATATCAACTCATCCTCACTTTCCCGAATATTTCAAATCAATTTGAAAATCATAGACTGTCTTACCTCGAATGTTCGCTATGGTGACTTTCCTGAGAACGGATCCCGGATAGCGGCGGGCAAACCGAGGAATCCTGTCACGATATATTGAGAATCCCTCGACTGAATACGTCCCTTCATCCAGTTGGTGGATGTTCGTCAACCACATGCCGCCCACTCTTCTGACCGAATTCGAAAGGGATCCGAAAAGAGCGGACCACCTCACCGTATTGGGAGCGAGAGAATCGAGTATGGCCACTGCGGTGGAATACTTGCCGAACTGAGATGTCACTTCTCGAACCTGGGACTTGAGCGCAGACACCTCCGCGGCTTGTCCCTTCTTGACGGCAATGTCGGATCGCATTCTCAGTATTTGGCTCTGATTGGCGGCATAGTTGTACGTGAAGAAGAATGTGGATCCGAAGACAAGGACGGCAAGCAGAAGACCGTGCCAGGCGAGTTTGAACATCTTCTGGCTTTCACGGACCAGGTTAGGCGTCAAGTCGGCTACATAGTAGCTCTTGGATTTCCCTACGGCGGCGCGAGCCGCACTGGCAATAGGAACCGCAAACTGCGGAACCAAATCCGCCCCTCCTGCGGGAAGCTCTGAAACGTCTATCCTTCGCAGTTGAAGATAGTCCACGTCCGCACCGACCAGCAACGATGAGAGAAACCCCTTAATGTCGAAGTTCCTGCATTCGCCGCATAGAATGACCTGGTCAATTCTAGGAAGGCTCAGGTTATCCTGGCCGAGCAGGATTCTGCTGTAGATGGTATTCTGGACACTGTAAGAGTCTGCGCCCTCGCTGATAATGGGAGCGATATTGAAGAGGTTCCTCCCCCTCATGAAAATCAATCTCGTGTACTCGACGCCGACATAGACAATGACGGTGACTTCGTCCTCTCTCAGGGGATAGTTCGTCTTCACCAGATTGACCAGGGCGATGTCGCTGCTTTCCACGAACGTTATCTTGGGCATGCGGGCACCGAGGAATGGTCTGGCACCCATGACAAGATCGAGGACAGGAATCTCCTGTTCCCTGACGACTCCCACGAAACTTGTGTCCGAGGTCGTCGAGAGAAGCTGGACCTGCTCCTTTGTCACGCCGGCACGAGTAGCCTGAAGCTCCTCGATGATCCGGGATATTACCTTATCCCGTTTCATCTTCTCCTGGACCTCGATCGGATGGTAAAAGACGTAGGGCTCTCCTACGCCGAGAGCGAGCAATTTTCTCTTCTTGTACCTGTCGAACACTTCAGCTACTACCGAAACGTTGTCTTCATCCCCCGCTTCTTCCTGAACTGTTGTCTGGTTAAGATCGATCGTCTCGGCACCGGATGATTCGAGACCCACCCCGGCCACTACAGGAGCGCCTGCCTCAAGTTTCTGTGCAAGTTTCGCGTTGAATAGATCTCGAAGGATGATTTTCCTTCCGCGTCTCGCCACATGAGCTACTTTTAGGTCTATTCCGTCGACATAAAGTCCAAGGGCATCGTTGGAAGCCATTTTGCTCTCCTAGATTTGGGCTACATCATCTGCAGGAGCTGTTCCATCCTGCGTTTATTGTTAGCATAGTTCAAAGCATTCTGCTTGGAAATCTTTTTCTGTCGGTACAAGCGTTTGAGGTCCTGTTCCATGGTAACCATGCCAATATCTGAACTCTCGGATATCATCTGATAGATTTCGGCAGTATTCCTGTTTTTGATAGCCGCTCTTACGGAAGGGCTGGCGACAAGTACTTCTTTAGCGAGGACTCGTTTCCCGTCAAGGCTGGGAACCAGTTTCTGGGAAATAACGCATTTGAAAACATCCGCAAGACGCGTCCAGACTCGTTCCTGCTCATTGGGTGGAACTTCAGCCACAATCCTGTCAATACTTTCCACGGCCGACGCAGTGTGCAGGGTCGAAAACACTTTGTGCCCGCTGTCGGTGATTTCCAGCGCAGTCATTATGGTATCCGGATCACGCATTTCGGCGATCATCACAATATCAGGATCTTGTCTCAACGCTTCGACTGCGCCTTCTTTGAACGATAATGTATCACGCCCAACCTCGCGGTGGCGGACTATACATCTATCGGAATTATGGACATATTCGATAGGGGACCCGATTATGGTGATGGCGCCATCTACCTCATGATTGTTCATGTCTATTATCGAATCGAGGGTAGAACTCTTCCCGGAACCGGTTATGCCGGTGACAAGTATCAGGCCTTCCTTTGTATGACCCAGATGAAATATCTTGAGGACATTAGGATCAAAAACGAGATCTGCGATTGGTCTGACCTGCTCACTAATAGCACGCATGTTCATAGCCAGCTCTTCCAGGTCGAAGTAAGCATCGGCGCGAAATCTGAAGACCCTCCCCTCCGCATTCAACGAGTAAGAAAAGTCCAGGTTCCGTTTGTCATACAAAAACTGCCTCTGCCTGTCGGTCATGATGTTCTGGATCAGAATGCTCGCTTCTTCCGGCGTAAACGTTCCCCATGATTCGTCCGGCCTTTTCTGACCGAATACCCTGTACCAGACCTTTCCGTTCGTGCCATAGCCCCCGATGTCGATATCGGACGCCTCATTGTCCTGCATCTTTGCCAGTAATCTGTTGAAGTAATTCAAAATGTCCATCCGCTGGTCGTCTTCCAGATTGGCCACCAGGGTGCCGATGAATATATGCCGCTCCAGTCCACGGACGAGGTCAGATATCTGTGATGTGAGATCCCTAAGCAGGCCCCTTACGGGTGAAATATCGGTAGATTGTACAGCTTCCAATTAGCTCTCCTGTTTTATTGCTCTCGTCATGCCGCCGTGATTCAGAGAATTACATGCGGACCGGCGATCTACTCTTCAGTCGTGGTCGCAGAGACTTCTTCCATTGTCGTAATGCCTTCGAGGACACGATGGATGCCCGCCCGACGAAGAGTCCACATACCATCTTTGATTGCCTGGTCTCTAATGTCGTCCTCGTTGATATTCTCTCCGGCTGTCATGATGATATGTTTTATCTCCCTCGTAAAATACAGCGCTTCATGTATGGCCGCTCTTCCCTTGTAACCCGTACCGGCGCATTTTTCACAGCCGATCGCTTTGTACATGGTGGCGCTCTTCAATTCTTCCGCGGTGAACCCAAATCTCAGGTACACGTCGCGGTCCACCTCTTCCTTAGGGAGTGGTTTCTTGCAGTCGGGGCATAACGTTCTTACAAGGCGCTGAGCAACAATTATATTGACCGCACTCGCGAGGAGGAAAGGCTCAATGCCCATTTTGTAAAGCCTGGCAACGGCGCTCGGGGCGTCGTTGGTGTGCAGAGTGGAAAACGTAAGGTGACCTGTGTTGGCAAGTTTTACGGCTATTTCGGCGGTTTCTTTATCGCGAATCTCTCCCACAAGGACAATATCCGGATCGTGACGCAGAATCGATCTGATGGCCTGTTCAAAATTCATCTTCGGGCCGATCCTGAGCTGCCGGGCGCCTCTTATTATATATTCCACCGGGTCTTCGACCGTAAGGACGTTGACGGTAGGGTCTATTACCTGGTAGAGGGCAGCAACGAGCGTCGTGGATTTGCCGCTTCCCGTGGGACCTGTGAGGATTACCATCCCCTGCGGCTTGCTGATGGCCTTATAGAAACTCTCCCGGGCGGGACCCTGCAAGCCGAGTTTCTCCAGATCCATAATGACCTTTCGATCGTCCAGGACACGAATGACTACCGATTCAAACTTATGCTTGAATTCACCCGCTACCATCGGAAGGATCGAGACACGAAACCGTATCCAGTGGTCATCTATCTTTCGCTGAATGAATGCATCCTGGCCGGCTTCCCGTTCAAACCTGTCGGCACCCTTCGATCTGTCTTTTATGACGGCAGAGACGGCTTCGGGCAGTACGCCTTCCTGGGTGTGCCATAATCTCAAGTCGCCGTCAACGCGAAAGTGAATGTCGGTTCTGTTGCCGTCGCGCGGTACCACGTGAATATCGCTGGCGCCTCTGCGAACGGCCTCAACAAGCATTCCCTCCACAAGATTAATAAGAACACTCTTGTTTATCTCCGCTTCCAGTTGCTGCTCGTCGAGCCCCTCTTCTTCCCCGGTGTTGATCTCTCCCATTTCATCCTGTGTCGAACTGGAGAGAACTTTCAGGAACTCGTTTTCCGGAGGAAATACTTTGTCTATAAGCCCCTGGAGGTCTTTAAGCCTGACGTACGCAACTTCGTACCGCTTTGCTGCGAAGCTCCTTGCAAGTCGGGGGATTTCCTTGTTGGTCGGATCCGCAGCGACGATAACGAGCTTGTCCGGCCTGGCCTCGTCGAATTTCAGCGGAAGCATCTTCGCACTGATTATCTCGTCTCTCAGGTTGTCACCCGATTCGACAAGCCGCTTGACGAAATCAATTCTCTCCGGGTCGATCACTTCATCGGAGAGATATATTTCACGAAAGCCGTATAGGTTGGCTACTTCCCGGAAAACCAGATCGTGTTCGACATTGAAATCGGAGACGAGGATCTGGGCAAGAGTGCGGCGTGCTTTGGAGTCCTCTGCTTCCTTCTTCTTGATGGCGAGCTCCAAAGTCTCGTAATCGATAATCCCCTTCTTGAGTAGCGTGTACCCAAGCTTATCGCTAATGTCAATTTCCGGCATCAGCTGCTCAACCGCCTCCCGGCATGGTCGGGTTTATCAATGCGGTCTCGGAGGATACCAGGGTAAGCGCTATCATCACCACCATAATTACCATCGAGACCATCACCTGGATGAAATCGATGGCGTTCTTGAGCTTGTAGCCGGTTTCCTTCTCGTAATAGTTGGCGAGCTGCAGTGCCGTGCTTCTTACCGTCCCGGTTTCTGCCCCGCTGTGAAATCTCGATACGGCGGTTTCCGTGAATACACCCGAGGCTGCCAGCGATTCAGTCAGCCCTTTCCCTTGCGTAACCATCATTGGAATGGCAACCGTTTTTATCTGGTGCTCCATGTATTTGTTTCCGCATGCTTCCGCGGCAAGCTTGATAACGTCTATGTTTTCTCCCGAGCCACTGTACATGGCATAGAAAACTCTGCAGAAAATCTCGATACTCGTCTTGTGAAGTAAACTCCCGACAATCGGTATTTTGATCAGATATTTATCAAGAAAGAATCGTCCTCGTTCTGTAGTCGCGAATCTCGCGAAGAATATGGAGCCCGCAATAACGATCAGACTCATCCACCAGAAATTGGTTGTAAGAAAATGACTGAGTCTCAGCGTTGCCTCGGTCATAGGAGGAACCTGCCCCAGCTTGGCAAACAAATCGGCAGTAGCCGGGAATATATATGCGACATAATACACGCAGGCGATAAGCAAAACGAACATGGTCACGGCAGGCATAATAAGAGCACTCTTCAAATTCTTCTTGAACTCCGCCTGTCTTTCGAGGAACTTGGCGGTGCTCTCATATATCTCCGCCATGTTTCCGCTCTTCGAAGCCAGACCCAGCATGTGCGACGCAAACCTTCCGAGTACCTTCTCATGCTTCACGAAAGCCTGTTCGCTGTCTTTACCCTGCTTCAAATCATTGTTGATATCCCTGACGGTGTCTCTCAGAGTCTTATTCTGAATATCGTTGGTGAGAAGCTGCAGGATCTCGTTGAACGGAAGCTTCTCCCGCAACAAGTCTGCGCTCACGCGGACGAAGGTGACCACCTCAGCCGACGGCGGTTTCAACTGGAGATCGAGGATCTTTTTCTGAACGGACAGGACCTTGTAGTCAAGGCGCTGAAGAGCCTGTTGGACCTCTTCCTTCGCAAAAGCCTTTTGCTCGCCCGTTACAGGCTTTTCCCCGTTGCGACTTACCCTGTAAACGTAGGTGGAACGCGATCTAAGATCGGTAAGTTTGAACTGATTCTTTGCGGATAGATCTGTTACGATCTTCTTTGCCTGTGCGCGGGTTTCAGCCGAGACGACTCCTTGAACTGTCCTACCGCCCGGCCTTACCCCCTGGAATCTGAATTCCGGCAATGCTCGCCCTCCTCGAAATTGAATGCAAAAGGTGGCAGTGGCAAACGGAGTTTCCGAGCCACTGCCGCCTTCGGCCTATAGAACCACTAATTAAGTACTGTAGTCTGAGTTCCGTTTGCCGTCACGGTCGCCACGGCCTCCACGGGGTTCGTACCGTTGTTGCCAATTTCTGTGCCGACTCCAACGATATAAATAGAATCCACCTTGCCGCTGCTGGCAGCAATTTCGTGAGTAGTAGGCGGTGCTGCCCAAGTATTCGGCGTGAAGCCGAAGGTCTGGGCGACAAAATAGCTACCATTGGCATCGTTAGTATCGGTGGGCGATAGCGCAAACCCGGGTATGGTAGTGCTGTTCGAGCCGAAGCTTTGTCCACCACCGGCCATCGATGTGGGCTTGCGATAATACTGTTGGGCCTTCGCGGCGAGGTTGTTCAGGTCGTTGATAACCTGATCTCGGTTGGAGCTCTGTGCATTGCTCTTGAACATCGAAATTCCGACCGCAATAGCGATACCTACGATGATAACGCCAAGAACAATTAGCAGAAGTTGTTGCTGTCCCATACTTACCTCCTTTTAAATTTTGGGGACGTTATAAAGAAAACTCTCTATACGTCATGCCTCGACCGAATATTAACGGCATGCTCAAATAAAGTCAAGGTTTCGAGCCCCTAGAAAGGGCCCCCGCCTTGATCTAACTCAACACTACTTACAACTGCAGTGCCGCTGTTGCGGTCCTGCCTTTTCTTATCATATCGGCTTAATCACGCTCAAACTTCAATAGCCCCGGAAGAAAGAATTTCCGCATAGTCGGAAAAATTACCGTGATGTAATGCACTGGGGAAAAAAAAGAAACATCAGAGATGGGTAGTGGCACAGGACGAAGGGAACCTTCTCCTACGCTCTTCCTTTGTGGGAAGGTTACCTTCTCCCTCCCCAAACATCCCACCCGTAAACGACCTCCTCGAGGCAAAGCCCGCAGGCGGGAGCAGACATGGAAGCTGCGCTTCGGTCCCGTGACCTCAAGATGGCCTCAAAGTCTTCAACCGTAAGCTTTCCCCTCCCTACATCTAGCAGCGTACCCACGATCGCTCGAACCATCCCATGCAGGAAACGATTTGCTTCAATCTCAAATCGAAAACCCGAAACTGCAGTCACGAGGTCGGAATCCGGGCTCCGGTTCCCCCTCAGGCTCCTCCATTCAGCTCTCGTTACCTTGCAGATGAAGTGCCGTTGCTCATCTGCGTATTTTGTGAAGGAATGAAAATCATTTTCCCCCGTCAGGAGACACGCCGCGGAGTTCATTGCGCCGATCGAAAACTCGAACGGAAAGAAAGCGGAATACCTCCTGCCGATCGCACTCTTATATAGAACTACCTCATAAGAATAGTGTCTCGCAACGGCACTGTAACGCGAATGGAAATTGTCTGGAACAATGGCGGAAGCGAGTATCGCGATGTCCTCAGGAAGGGTTCCGTTCAGTGCAGACATCAGCTTCTTTGGCGTCCAGCCGCATTCGGAGCGGAAATTCGCAACCTGACCACGCGCATGAACCCCCGCATCGGTCCGCCCTGCCCCCGTGATCTTTATACTGTCTTGAAGTAGCCTAGAGAGGGTTTTCTCAATGGTTTCCTGAATACTTCCGCTGTTTTTCTGGATTTGCCAGCCCCCGTATGCCGTACCATCATATTCTATGAGAAGCGCATAATTGGCCATGGGTTCCTAGGTTGAGGCCTCGAGCCGAAGGTAGTCTTCTCCTGGGGAGTACTCAAGTAAGAAGATTACCTTCATCCCAGCCCCTTCCACCCGGTTCAGAAGGACGCCGCAAGCTTGAGGTATACACCTTCCGTATTTGGGGAATTGCCGAGTGATGTGGTCGCCGAGGCATTGAAGTTGGAGACCAGCCTCGCGGCGTCGATCGCACTGACAAGGTGGTTGAGAAAAATGGCCGCCAGGGTGTAGCGCCCATAGTTCAGGTATGCATCGGCCTTTACTCTCATGTCCTTGAAGTGTGCACGGTCTGCGTCCGTTGTCCACTGCCACTGATATGTAGGCTGGCTATATATTAAACCGTAATTGCCGTCATGAATCTTCTTGACGTTGTAGTCCTCTGTATTGAGAAAATTCCCGATATTGACGAAGAACTGACTTGATTTCCCCTGGACATCGGCGCCGGCATACACTTTGGCATAATTGATTGCGTCATTCCGTACCTGGTTAGAGTAGAATTCCAGACCGGTATAGATGACCCAGAGCGAAACCTCGGCTATTGTGGAATATTTTCCGGCGTCGTAGCGACCGGCATAAAATTCTCCCAGGCCTGGTATAACCAGCGATGCGAATGCGGCAAGTGCAGGAGATTTCTTCCCCCCTACACCCGCCTCCAGTCCGGAGGAGGCATTGCTGCTCTCACTCTTGAAGAGCATGTTACCAAGTTCAAGTCTGGATTGAGAAAAAGCGGGATTCTCTAATGAAAGGAGCAAGATGCAGGGGACCAGAAGCAGGAGACTATTCCTCGATGAGATGATGCGACCCGATCGAGATCTTTCTCCGTTGCCTTTGCTTTCCTCACTCTTGTTTCTGACTTCTTCCTTCCCGATTCCTGATTCTGACTTCTTCATAGAATAATCTGCCCCACTGCCGTATTGTCGCTCACGCCTGTTACCAATACATCCATGATCTCGTTAGCGCGAAGCGGATTGGCTTCCATTTCAACTCTCACATAGTTAGATGTAAAACCGTACATCTTGCCGCTTTTCACCTCTTCTTCCGCCAGGACTTTGACGACCTTGCCGACAAAGCGGCGGTTGAATTCGTATCGCTTCTTTGTCGACATCATCCTCAGAATCTCGCTCCTCTTTCTCTTCACACGAGGGTCGACGTTGCCGCCGAATCCTGCAGAAGCCGTTCCCTCCCTTTCAGAATAAGAAAAGACGTGAAGATAAGTCAGGGGGAGATTCTCGATAAAACTCATGCTCTTTTCAAAGATCTCGTTTGTTTCTCCCGGGAAACCTACTATCACGTCGGCACCGAGACCCGCATCAGGCATCAGTTCCCTGACGTAACCAACAATTTCCCTGTACTGGTCGGTGTTGTAGCGGCGCCTCATTCTTCTAAGGACCTCATCGGCACCGTTCTGGAGAGGCACATGAAAATGCTTGCAGAACTTACCGGATGAAGAGACGAACCTTATGATTTCCTTCGTCAGCAAATTCGGTTCGATCGAACTTATCCTGAATCTCTGGACCCCGTCGATCTGTTCCAGTGCCTTGAGCAAATCGAGAAATGAACCGGCTTCTTTGGAGCCGTAATCTCCGACGTTGACCCCGCTAAGAACGACTTCCTTGTATCCTTGCCTGGCAATCTCTTTAGTCTGCTCGACAAGGAATTGGACCGAAGGGCTTCTACTCACACCGCGGACTTTCGGTATGGTGCAGTACGAGCAATTATAATCGCAGCCGTCCTGAACCTTGAGAAAAGCTCTTGTCCGTCCTCCGACTACCGCCGAATCAGCGCGACCGAATTCGACGGCATCTTCTATCGGCGAAACGAATACGCGACCGTGATAGTCGGTCTCCGAACCGCTCTCACGCGCCTTGCCTTTCGTAAATCCGTCCGCATAGTCAAAGAGGTGGAACTTCTCCTTTGCTCCCAGAACGAGATCTACGCCCTCCATCTGAGCAACTTCCTGCGGTTTCCCCTGAGCGTAGCAGCCGGTGACAACGACAAAGGCATCGGGCGAACTCCGAAGGGCGCGTCTTACTAGCTGACGGCAGTCGCTATCGGCGCTTCGGGTGACGGTACACGTATTAATGATGAATACATCGGCAGACGCAGCGGCATCCACAACTTCATACCCGCGCTGCCTGAACTCTTTCTCTATCTGGGCGGTCTCAGCGTAGTTGAGTTTGCAACCGAGACTCTCGAAAGCGACTCGTTTCTTGTCCATTCTGTAATTAATAGAATTTCAACCGATCCGGAGTGAAAATCAAGGTGCTGAATGAGTTGGATCGACGAAATCTCCCGCATAACCAGGTTTTTTACCGTCACCTAAAAAGCCATCGGGATCGGTCTCTTCCAGTCATTTCTTCAATTGTGCTTGCAGGTCTCTGTAAGGCCTGACCAATCGTGAGAGAGTCCGGGAATCGTACGAATCGCAGCCTACATTCGGGAGTATGTTACCGCGACACACGGGCTCATCAGCCTGCGCGTGGCACCGTTAAATGCCGTTCCATGACTTCGACAAGGTTCAATTGCGGTAGACCCGAGTTCCGTAGCGCACGATTGACGGCAGGGATCACGTGCTTCTTTAGATTCCACCACGCTTTCTCCGAATTCGAGTAGTTTCCTCTGAGAATTCGATACGCTTGACGCATCTGGGCGGTCGGTTCTCTGTCAGCGCTCATAATATCTTCTTCGAGACCGCCGAGCTCACCGGTGCTCATGGAATCGATGATGGAGCCGAGGTTTCTATCCAACTCCTCAACCGAGGATCTCTGCACAGCCGTTAATTTAGAAGATGATTCCGATTTGCCGAGTTGTTTTCGCAAACTGTCGACAGATGCACGAAGCGCATAGGCATCGGACATCGTGTTCCACACACCTATCGCGAGGCTCAGCTGGTCCCTTAACGCACTTTCCGATACGTGTACCCTTGGATCCATTACAACTTTGAGAGGTTGAGAATAAGAATGGCCGTCCACCGTTAAAGTCACCCGGTACTCTCCCGGCAAAACCAGCGGTCCCATCGGCACCCTCACGCTATGAAGGTTGGCGACAGCCATACTATAACTATGGTTTGCGGCTGGTGGAGCCGTATAGTGAAGGTTCCATACAAAACGATTGAGGCCCGCATTACCGGTCAATGGTTTGAACTTGGGAAGCCAGGCATTCATGAAATATGGCGGATGATCCGGTTTCGGAGCGGGAGCTCTACTTGAGAAATGACCCACAAGATCACCGAAGCGATCATAAATATCCAGGGTGACCGGGCCCGGCGCTGATTTGTGCAGGTAGTAATCTAGGATAGCGCCTGCAGGCGGGTTTTTTCCCTGAGGCATTTCAGGGGGAAGTGGAGTATCCATGTTGACGCTTCTTCTCATTCTAACCGCCTTTTCGGGGACAAAAAGGAACGCTCGCGAGTCAATGATTTTCTTGTCCAGCTGTTGAAGAGGAGTAAGATCATCAAGCACCCAAAAAGCTCTGCCGTGTGTAGCAGCGACTAAGTCGTTGTCGTGAACAGCCAGATCCCTCACAGATACCGTCGGCAGGTTGAGCTGCAGGGGCTGCCAGTTGTCCCCGTCATCGAAGGACACATAGACCCCCGTCTCGGTTCCCGCGTAGAGCAATCCTCTTGCCGTCCGGTCGCATCTCACGACGTGAACGTAGGACATCGATCCAATTCCTTTGTTCACGCGTGTCCAACGCTTTCCGAAATCTCTTGTTCTATAGATGTATGGCGCAAAGTCGCCTAGTCTGTGGCGGTCAACCGCGGCATAAGCCTCGCCGGCATCAAAGGGGGACGCTTCGATCATGCTGATCTTACTCCATGGAGTGAGTCCCTTCGGAGTGACGTTTTCCCAGTGACGGCCTCCGTCTTTTGTGACATGTATAAGACCGTCATCGGAACCCACCCATATCAGGCCCGCCTGCGCCGGCGATGAGGCTATTGTATATATGACTCCCCATCCTACATGAGAAGTATCGGAGCCGGGATTCTTCAGGCCCGCCTGTGTAAGGTCGGGACTGATGGCCTGCCAGTGCAGACCTCCGTCCTGAGTCTTCAGCAGGACCTGCGCCCCGACGTACAGAGTCCTTGGATCGTGCTTGTCGAAGACTATGGGTGAAGTCCATGTGAATCTGTATTTCCGCTGCGGGGCGGGGGTACCGAATTCAGCAAGAGGTCTGGGCGAAATCACCTGAGATTGACCCGTGATTCTATTGAAGCGATAGACAACGCCGTACGTATCACCGCCGTAGACGATATTTGGGTTGAGCGGGTCGGGTGCGATGTATCCCGCCTCCCCTGCGCCTACCGGATGCCAGTTTCTGAATGTTATGGTTCCGTCATTGCTCCTGCTTGTGATGCAGACCGTTCCTGCGTCCTGCTGTGCACCGTATATCCGATAAGGGAAATGATTATCGGTTATCACATGGTAGAATTGCCCGGTAGGTTGGTTATACCAGCTGCTCCAGGTTCTGCCATCGTCCACGCTGACAACGACTCCCTGATCCGCAGCCACTATCATACGGTGGTCATTTGTTGGGTCGACCCACAAATAGTGGTAGTCGTCCCCTCCCGGAGATCCTTTTATTGCAGTAAAAGTCTTTCCGCCGTCCTTCGAACGCATAAGCGAACGGTTCGGTATGTAGATTATTTGAGGATTCTGAGGATCGACGTAGACCCTTCCGAAATACCACATCCTTGTTATGATGCGAGCATCCGTGCAGACCAATTTCCAGCTTTTACCTCCGTCCGTGGAGTGATATAGACCCGAGCCTTTTTCGAGAGCGCTTATCAATGCATAGACATTCATGCCTTCAGAGCCGGTAGCGACTGCAACTCCTATCCTTCCATAGGGTTTTGGCGGGAGACCGTGCCCATTCAGCTCGATCCAGGTCTTTCCTTCGTCGGTGGATTTATAAAGACCACCTCCCGGCCCCTGGTTAGGCGGATACTGACTCCACGCCGGGCGACGCGCCTGCCACATCGTCGCGTACACAACCGACGGGTCGCGCGGATCCCATGCTAGGTCGGCGGCACCCAGGTCCGGGCCTTTGTAAAGGACATTCTCCCATGTCTTCCCCCCATCGGTCGTACGGAAGACGCCTCTTTGCTCGTTCGCATTGTAAGCATGGCCGAGAGCGGCGACCATAACCAGATTGGGGTCATGCGGATCGACGAGCACCTTGCCGATGTGCCTCGTGTCATCGAGCCCGATATGACTCCAATGTTTTCCGGCGTCTGTAGATTTGTAAACGCCGTCTCCATAAGTCATATCCGAACGCATGTCTGCTTCTCCGGTGCCAGCATAGATTATATCCGGATTGGACGGAGCGATAGCCAAAGCACCGATGGAAGGATTGACCTGCCCATCGGAAATCTCTTTCCATGTCAGTCCAGCGTTGGTAGTTTTCCAGATTCCACCGTCAACGGAGCCGAAGTAGAAGGTGTACGGCATCCCCGGCACGCCGGTGGCCGCAAGAGCTCTTCCCGCCCGAAAGGGACCGACAAGCCTCCATCGCATGGCGGCATAATCACGCAGCGGAATTGTCTGTGCGGCGAAAGCCACTGCCGCAATAAGCAGCGTGTACAATAAGACACAAATACGCCCTAATGAAAAAACCGAATGACTTGTTATCTCGGATCTGCCCGCCCGATTGTCCCCCGGAATACGAGTGCTCGTTTCCAATTGTCTTTCCCTTTCGTACTTGTGCTTTGCTTGAGTCAACGCGGTCGAAACTGAGCTGCAGTTATTGCCGGGCGTCAGCGGAATGAGCCGATTGACATCTTTGGCGGAGGGAATCCAGCGCCGTAGGAACCTTCTCACTGAAACTACTTAACCGAACACCTAAACACAACAGGCAGGATGAGCGTTCCAGGTTGTCAGGGGACATAGTGGCCGGTCCCGGCTGCGGCATACCCCTCGCCGCGGCCGGGACAGGGAAATCTCATATCGTTATTTCATCAACACCATTTTTTCTGTGATGAACAGGTTACCAACCATAAGCCGACAAAAATAGACGCCGCTCGGGAGACCCGCCCCATAGAATTTCACTGAATGATTCCCCGCCGACTGTCGTTCGTTGACCAGTGTCTCGACTCTTCGGCCTAGCACGTCATAGACATTCAAGCTAACCCGACTCAACCTCGGTAATTGATAGCTAATAGTCGTAGAAGGATTAAAGGGATTAGGATAGTTTTGATCAAGATGAAAATGAACCGGCCCTCCATTGGGATAGTCTTTTTCTTCTGTGATCAATTCCGACAGCGGGCGGCGCCAAACTCCAGCGCCGTAGGTCCCGACAAACAAATCAACGCCGGTTGAAGCAAGGCAGGAGACAGTCAGGTCTTCCAACCCGGAGTTCACGCCAGTCCAACTGGTCCCGCTATTTGTGGAAAGAAATACACCGCCCGTCGTTCCGGCAAATATGTTTGTACCGGTTGTGATGAGGGAATAGACAACAGAATCTGCCAACCCGGCATCTGCGGTGGTCCAATACCTCCCGCCGTTCGTAGACAGAAAGATCCCCCCGTAGGTCCCGGCAAAGAGATTTTGGCCGCTTACCGCAAGACACGACACATAAGTGTTAGTCAGCCCTGAATCGACGGCAGTCCAGCTACTGCCATAGTTCGTTGAAAGGAATACACCGCCACCTCTTGTTCCGGCTAAGAGACCATATTCACTCACAGCTAGAGACATGACGAGTGAATCGGTTAATCCGGCGCTGGCATTAGTCCAACTTGTCCCGTTGTCCGTGGAAAGATACACTCCGCCGCCATAGGTCCCGGCAAAAAGATCACTGCCGCTTGCCACAAGACACCTTACAGATGAATTCGTCAGGCCTGAATTTACCGCACTCCAACTCGCCCCATTGTCGGTGGAAAGAAATACTCCGCCGCCATAAGTCCCGGCAAAGAGACTCGCATCGACAATTGTAAAACACTGAACGCTTGAGTCGGCTAACCCTGAGTTCCTGGCAGACCACACCTCCCCTTCGTCTGTGGACACAAACGTGCTGCCATAGGTTCCCGCAAAGAGATTCGTTCCGCTTACAGCAAGAGACCAAACGTTAGAGTTCCTCAATCCGGAATTGACGGAAGTCCAACTTGCTCCGTTATTCGTAGACAGAAATACGCCGTCAGAGGTCCCGGCAAAGAGATTCGCACCACTGGCGGTGACCGACCAAACATATGGGTTCGTCAGGCCGGAGACCACCTTAGTCCAACTAGTGCCGCCATTCGTCGAAATGAACACGCCCTCACCGTAAGTTCCGGCAAAGATTCTCGCACCATCTACCGAAAGACAATTGACCATCAAATTTGTAAGGCCGGAATTGACAGAAATCCAACTTTTCCCGTTGTCCGTGGAAAGGTATACCCCACCTCCGTCGGTTCCTGCAAATAGATTTGTCCCACTGGCAGCGAGACAGTTTATGATCAGTTTTGTCGGCGCGGAGTTGAAAGAGGCCCAACTTGTTCCGTTATTTGTCGAAACGAACACACCACTCTCAATCGTTCCGGCAAACAGGTACTCACCGCTGGCGGCAACTGTCAAAATATTCAGATCCGTAAGACCGGAATTCACAACGGACCAGCTCACGCCACTGTTTGTGGAAACAAACACGCCACCGCCGAAAGTACCGGCGACGAGAGATGTTCCGTCGACTGCGAGGCTCCTGACATCAAGGTTCCCCAATCCGGAATTGACGGCAGTCCACTTTGATCCGTCGTCAGTAGAGAGGAATACGCCGCCTCCATTAGTCCCCGCAAAAATTCCCTCGGCGCTTACGGCAAAACACTGGACGTAAGAGCTTGTCAGACCCGAATTGGCTGCAGTCCAGTTTATTCCATTGTTGGTCGACAGATAGACACCTCCGCCCGTCCCGGCGAAAAGGTAAGTGCCGTTCACTGCGAGGCAATTGACGGGGCCTCTGTCCGGCCCGTTGGTTTGCACCCACTGCGCTTCAGAAACAGCCGGGGGTACAATAAGCCCGGCCAATAATGTGATTGAGATCAGCAGCCCTCTGGTCATGACCATCTCCTTTGAATTGGTTCCTCGGCTCCAACCGCCTAATGGGCGGAGCAACGACTCGAAGTCATAGTAATTTCCTCGCAAAAATCTGGCGCTGCTGAAAACTCGACCAGATAGCGAGAATTCGGTGATCGAGATATTGTATTCCCCTTATCCTTTTCATTCCGCAACTCTTCTGGCTATCGCTTTTGTACCATCGAAGGCTCACAACACACCTGATGCTTTGTTCCCCCCTCGCCGGTTCTATGATCCCCTATTCCTTTGTTGGCCTACTTATTTCTATCCTGGTCGCCTTCTTGACCCACTCTTTCCCGTTCCAGTATCTTACTCGGTTCTTAAGACCGTCAAGATATGCCTTATCCACTTTGCCTTTTACAAGTCCTTCGTTTTCCAGTTCGCCATGCATTGTAACCGAAGTATTAGAAGCGCTGTAAGACAGTACCGTCATGCTCCGAGAAAAGACCGCACCGAATGATGGTGTCCCGTCAGTTGCCATACTTGAAGGGCCGCTTTCCAGGTCAAAAGAAAGCTCCGTATCGGACTTGCCATCGAGTCGCCTGACTGCAGCGTACGCGTGAAGGACGCGGTTCATGTCGGAATTCGGGAGTCTGACATAGTAGACTTCCGCATTCGAGGCCTTGTAGCCGAATCCGGGAGTGACGACCGATTGAGTTGTCCCAACGATTTGGGCCGGGTCAAGTACCACGATAACTGGAAAAGATGCGGTGGACCTGTCCTGGACGTCGTTTTCCCCGCAGAGCACGAGATACTTTCTGCCGTCGGCAAACCTGACGTAAGACATTCCGAAGAGGTTGCCGAAGTGCCAGTATTCGCCGAGCACGTCGCCGTGCGAATCCATTCTGACGATGCAGTATGGGGAATGCCCATCGGTGATTCCCACAAAGATCTCCTTGTTCGCGTCGCTGTTTATTTCCGCAACGAGAAAATTCGTGATCCCAAACGATTGGGAATACTGGTGGCCGCGAAAGGACACAGGTCCCGGATCGATGTCGACTTTTCTCAACAATCGGCCTGAAGGATCGAATATTTGAAGAACCGCCCCACCTATCTCTGCAGAACCTAACCCCGGTATGCTTGTCACAACATCGTTCTTTCCATCGGAGTGTAGATCGGTAACCTGCCAGTATGAGGTGGCATACTCAGCAATTTCATGTTCGACATTCGCGAGGTCCTGCCCGGGGATGGACCATAGCATATGGTTCTCCTTGTTGAATACTTCCATCAACCCTTTTTCGGTATTCAAATGAATGTATGCCGGGTTTGAATTCGGCATCATCGGATTCCAGAGATAAATTGCGAGAAGGGCACCGGTGAGAGAAATAGCGAAAAGACCTAAGACTGACGCCACAGGGCGCTCTCTACGAAACCTGTCGACCCGTTTCCACATGGATGGCGCGCTGATTTCTGAGAACGTGACAACCTCAGTATCGGGCCGCGCGAAGTAGGGTTCAAGCTCGTCGCGCTTCCTTACGAGGGATCTCTCAGTCATGCGGGACAAAGGCTGGGCTACTGAATTCTTTTCACGCTCGACTTCTTCGTAGTAATTCTTAATATCCTGGTATAACTTTCGGCACCCAAGGCACTCTTCGAGATGTCGCTTGATCTGCTTCTCCCGCTTACACGCCCTCTCATCCCCCAGGACGAAAAGTTCGATAATATTTTCATCCAAGTGGATCACCGCTTAGTTATTCCTTCCATCTCGCCCTCGCTGCTGAAACTTTATCGTTCTCTCAGCCTCCTGGCAACTTCTTCTCCCGTTAGTCTCGATAGATATTCGAGCCGGCTTCGATGTTTTAATCTGTACTCCGCATCAGTCATCCCTTCCATTTCCTCGCTCAGGAGTTCCCGAAGCCCCTTCTCGTGCCCGTCGCCCGAAAAGGTCAGAATCAACCGTTTTTCAATAACCGTGAAGTATACATCCAGCAGAGATGCACGTATTCTTTTCTTCTTCATGTACTGTGCAGCCATCTTCTCCCTGGTCTTCCGGACTGCTTCATCGACGACCCTCGAAAGATATGAAATCTCCAGTTTGTCTTCGACAACTTTTGCAAACTCTTCATTTTCCCCCGGGTACATGTAAATGTTTCGAATGACGACCGCTACAGAGGTCAGAGGAATTACACGTGAGACATCGTCCCTTTCTCTGAGGAACAGAGCAAGCTTCCCAAGCATGAACGGAATGTTTTCGGTCCCACGAAGGTACCGACGCACCCCCGACTCCAAATCCTCGATCTGGAGCATCCGCATCTGCAGAAGGTGATCAGCCTCCGCCGGCGCAACACACGGCTCACCGAACCTTTCGATCATAACCAAACTCGTGAATTGCTGAAGCGCAAGCTTGATATTCCGAAGCACCTTGCCCAGAGAGGGATCGACTTCATTATAAAGCCTGAAGATTCCGTGGTTCGCCTGTGAGAATACAAGTCGCCTGAGGTGGGAAAACAGCTCCTCATTCGTCAGCATTTCGTGTGGGTAAGCAGAAAAGTACGCCTGGATATGAGGAAACTCCCCGGCCCCTACAAAAGCGAATAGATCCGCTATGCAGTCGTACGCAAAGTCGCTCATATTCAACTCCAGGGTACGCTGGAGTACTATATCGTTGCTCAAGCGCGTTCTAACGTACGGTAGCGCAAGTGCGTGGCACACACGCACCATATCGTTGATTTCCGCTTCGCCGTATTTACCGGACAGGATCGCACGCAACGACCTGTCAGCAGTTTCTATTATTGAGAAGCTTCTTTTAGACGGTAGCGACCTTTCGCTGTCCACTCCCGATTAACCCTTTGTGCCGACCATGTCTCAGTTAACGTGATAAGGACGCTCTACATGGATACAATGGCAAATAATATGGGCTAGCCACGATAATTGCAAGTATGTGTCAGCAGGAAGAAGAGTCCGGACTCAATCCGGCATTATCGAGGAGTACCATGACCGGAGCGCCCCTACCCGGCAATCTCCTGAAAAGGGCAGCCGCGAATTTCACGTATATGTCATAAAAAGGCCGTCATTAAACATTAATACAGTCATCTACGGGACTCGCTTTCGGAGAGTCCTTCAGAAAATTCGCGGCTGATCCACCCGACAACCAGCTATTCGAACTTCAAACTCCCGCGCAGCATTGTGTTCCTGCTCGAGCTTCCGATCAGTATATCATACCTTCCGGGATGGGTGTACCACCCGTCCTTCCCGGCATTGTAGTGCGCGAAGTCGTTGTTGTTCAGGGTAAACTTCACCGTCGCGACCTGGCCGGGTCCAAGGGAAACTCTGTCGAACTTCTTCAGCTCTTTTACGGGTGCACCGGCTCCCTTATCCGGATCATGGACGTACAACTGCGGTATCTCGACACCAGCAACCTTCCCGGTGTTCTTAACCTTGAATGTGACCTCATATACGTTTCCAGCCGGCGTCACCTTCAGATCGCTGTAATCAAACTTAGTGTAAGACAACCCAAATCCAAATGGGAACAACGGTGCAATATCGCGCTTGTCAAACCACCGGTAGCCTACGAATATTCCGTCGCTGTAAACGGACACACTGTCCTGTTTCCCGTATGATCCGTAAGCCGAACAGTCGGACCATTTGACCGGAAAAGTGATCGGGAGTCTTCCCGACGGATCGTGCTTTCCCAGTATCACCTCGGCAACCGCATTGCCCGCTTCGTCTCCGCCGAACCATGACTGTAGAAGCCCCGGGATGTCTTTTATCCAACCATTCATCAATACAGGGGCGCCGGTAATCATAACAACGATCGTGTTCCTGTTTACTTTCGCAACCTCTTTGATCAGCTCGTCCTGATTTGCCGGGAGCTCCAGGTTAGGCCTGTCTCGTCCCTCCGTTTCGTAATAATTCGAAGTTCCGACAAAGAGCAAAGCGACATCGGACTCTTTCGCAGCCGCGACAGCTTTCTTAATCAACCTGTTGCCGGTCTCTCTCAGACCGAGGGCCAGACCCGACCCTCCGCCCGCCTGAAAATAGTCGACGCGGATGTCGTAAAGCTTCCCTTTCTCAAGACGCATGGGGTAGGAACGGGATTCCATGCCGTGCTGTCCCCAGTTGTCGATCACTATCTTTCCATCGATATAGAGACGGGAGCCGTCGTCACTCGACAGATCGAAGACATAGTCGCCCGTCGCAGGAGCTCCAAGCCGGCCAGTCCACCTCGCCGAAAAGCCCTGAGGAGGAATACCCTTTACCGGCGATTCACCTTGCCAGTCAAAGTCTATACTTCGGTCGATCTTCCTAACTACCGGTTTTCCGCTGAGTTCCATGTTGTCGAAGTATTCGGCATCAAGTCCGTGTGCCAACTTCTTCGGTAGATAGAAGTATGAACTCTCGATCGGCGAGACATCCCCCGCAAGCTGAACGCCCTGCGCATAGTTGATCATGACTTTACCGTCGAGGCGCTTGTGCAGTGCTTCCAACGGGCTGACCGAGTAGATCGGATCTACCATGGCACTGCCGCCCCCGGTCGTGCGGGCGACCGCGGCATTAGGTCCAATCACCGCGATAGATTTGATACGCTTTATATCCAATGGAAGGACGCCCCTCTCGTTTTTCAACAGGGTTATACCTTCGACAGCGGCGCGGTATGCGATTCGCTGATGTTCGGGAGTATTGACCATCGCCGGGTTTTCAGTCCGCGTGCGGTCGAAGAGTCCTAGTTCAAACATGACCCGAAGAATCCTGCGGACCTTGTCGTCGATCGTGCTTTCCTTGACTTCGCCCGACTCGATAGCGGGTAGTAGCGTACTATCATTTAAATACTTGCCGGTAGGCATTTCGAGATCCATTCCGCACTGTGCCACCGGTATGGAACTGTGAACCGCGCCCCAGTCGGACATGACAAGGCCTTTGAATCCCCAATCTTCCTTGAGCTTCTTGTTCAAGAGGTAATCGTTTTCGGTGCAATAATATCCATTGACCTTGTTGTACGCCGCCATAACTGTCTTTACTCGGGCCTCTTCTACCGCAGCCTTAAATGCCGGGAGATAAATCTCATTCAATGCACGCTTGCTCACCTGGGCGTCGACGAACATCCTTTCGTATTCCTGATTGTTCGCAGCGTAGTGTTTGACGGTAGCTGCGACATTTTGGCTTTGCACTCCTTCGATGTAACTCACCGCCATTCTTGACACCAGGTAGGGGTCTTCGCCGTACGCTTCAAAAGTTCTTCCCCCCATCGGGATGCGCGCGATGTTGACGCACGGCCCCAGAACTTCATCTCTTCCCTTTCCCTTGACTTCCTGTGCTATGGCTTTCCCGACTTCATAGATCAAAGTTGTGTCCCAGCTCGCCGCCATGCAGGTAGCTGCGGGGAAGGCAGTCGCCTTGCCCCACCGGACACCGAGCGGCCCGTCGTCCATCTTCAACGGCGGTATCCCAAGTCTGGGGATGGGCTGAGTCGTGAATCCGGTACCGCCCAGCATGGCAATTTTTTCTTTGAGGGTCATTCTTTTCAGCAAGTCTTCGACTCTCTGTTCCACCGGAAAATTTGGATTCTTGTATGCAGGGACTTCAGATTGAGAATGCCCGGCTCCTCCTTTGAACGCAGTGAAAAGAAATACTGTTAAACCGAAGAGAAGGAAATAAACGAATGCTTCTTTCATAATGCCGCTTCCCCCTTTTGATGATCGATAATATGGCACGACTGCAGCGAGCGCAAACAACACCATAAATGTAATCAACATGCCGAGAGATTCCACAGGAGACGTCGGACGAGTGGTGGTGCATTTTGCCTGTGCTTCAACCGCGAAGCGGTGATATTACTATAGAATTTGAATTCCAATGATCAAGAATCCCGTAGGCATGATATTATGTCACCCTTTCAGGGTTCATATATCCAGGTTTCATAATAG
>JBJKPC010000109.1:0-46719 GCA_046706745.1 Candidatus Kryptoniota bacterium | reverse complement strand
CGTCGGGATGCGTCTACCCCCATCCGAAGGGTCCTTCCAACGAACCGGAATCTCCAACACATCGCAGATTGCAGAACCTCCTGAACACGATTTCCAAGGAGTCGTAGAAAGGCTGATTCGGTGAATTACACAATGGAGCAAGCTATAACTTGTGTGCCGAGAGCGGGAGTCGAACCCGCACGGAGTGTGAGCCCCGTCCCGACGATGCATTTCATGCGTCGTCGGGATGCGTCTACCCCCATCCGAAGGGTCCTTCCAACGAACCGGAATCTCCGACACATCGCAGATTGCAGAGCCTCCTGAACACGATTTCCAAGGAGTCGTAGAAAGGCTGATTCGGTGAATTGCAGAATGGAGCAAGCTGTAACTTGTGTGCCGAGAGCGGGAGTCGAACCCGCACGGAGTGTGAGCCCCGCTGGATTTTGAGTCCAGTGCGTCTACCAATTCCGCCATCTCGGCTTTCGACCAATATAGCAGCTATCGGATGTTTTTTAAAGGCTCAACCGCCATCATTAACATTTCCCGCCGCCGGTCTGTTGGCCTTCAACTCATTCTTGAGCTGTTCTATCCTTGCGCCAATGTTCGGATCATTTGGGAACCGTTTGCGCAGCCCTTCAAGCAAGTCGATCGATTTTCGATATTCCTTCCCCATATCATACAGGCTCAGCAGAATAGAGTACGGGTTGTAATCCCCGCTGAAGTTCTCCGGGTCTTCTGCAATCGCTCTCAACGCGCCCTTCTCCGAAACCGCAGCATATTCTCTGAACTTCGGCAAGTCGCCGGCGAAGTAATAAATTCGCGCGACATAGCCGAGCAATCGATAATCTGACGGGACCGTTCTGAACGGGATTTTCTTCTCCATCGCATTCAACGTCGTTACGCATTTAGTCCTATTGTTATGTGCCTGATAGTAAGTGGCGAGTGTTATGAAGGTATCGCGGATAGTGTACGCCATGTTCCTCGTGTTGCTGTCGTAATAGATCCCCGGCTTGTTAAGGTATCTGTACATGAAACCGTATTGCTGATTTGCTTTGCAGCTGTCGACCTGATCGAAAAGGCACTTACGCATGATGGGCACGTTGATCCTATCGTAATACGGGACATCATGGGTAAGAGGCGTCAGGCGATAAACAAGTCCCTGTCTCACGAGATATTTCTGGAGCCCGATGCAATCGCCCGGCGCTACGGTTATCGCGAAGCAGATCGGGCGTCTCCAGCGATTGGCCGTGACGATGCTGTTGACCATTATGTCCTGCACGCGGATACCGCCGATATCCCCGCTCCGGATTGTTGGTCCCAGCGTATACCCGATGTAACCCGTGTCGGCAGTGCCGCCAACGGAAATGCCGAATTGGCTGTAGACATTTCCCGGCACAGGCAGCCTGAATGTTTTCTTCGCCCACTGAATTGCACCCGTACTGGCGATCTCCTCGATTTGCCTGTCTGAAAAAGTGAACGCCACCCTTTCAGCTCCGTGCGGCCTGTCGTTCTTGAGCTGCAGAAGATACCACCCCGTGTTCGCTAGGCTTAAACAGATTACCCTGACATCCGTCCTTACTCCCCGCGTTTCCTGCAGATACCACAGCGGAAACGTGTCGTTGTCCCCGCCCGTGAAGAGTATGGCATTCTTAGGGCACGATTGCAGGATGTCGTACGAAATGTCGAGCGGAGCATAATTGTCGTGGCGATCGTGTGTGAAGAGATTTTCCCTGAACATATTCGCGGGAACAGCCATGAAGATTGCGCCAATCGTCATCACCAGAACGCCGTTCTTCCATTTCATTCCGCTTAATCGATTCGCCAGAAGTTCGATTATAGCCGCAGTTCCAATACTTATCCACAACGCGAAGACGAAAAATGAGCCGACGAAGAAGTAGTCGCGTTCTCTAGGCTGGGGATCCGCCATATTGAAGTAGACTGCCAATGCGAAGCCCATTATGATAAACATTGTCATAAAGACGAGCGCCGTCTTCCGGTCGCGTTTGAAATTGTACCATATTCCAAAAAGAGCGAGGAGAAAAGGTATCGCGAAATACCTGGCGGGATATCCCGGTTCGCCGTCCCGCCAGCCGTGCGACGTTCCGAAAAGCACCGCCGGCGCATCCTGGATATCCCCTGCCCTTCCGATGAAGTTGAATCCGATATAACGGAGAAACATGTGATCGACCTGGTAGGACCAGAAGTAGTCAAGATCGGACGAATACTTCGCGTAATTGGCTTGGTACTTCGGCTCCGGGTTCCATCGTCTCGGCCATATGGCGGGTTGTTTTCCATACTGCTCGCGTTCGAGATAGTCAACCAGACTGTGCAGCGTCCGCGGATCGCCTTCGTTTACCGGCGGGTTCGAATTCGCGCGTATGTATATAAGCGAGTAACTCGAATAACCGGCTGCGACAAGCAAGCCTGCTGTCATTCCAAGAGCAAGAAGATGTTTCCCGGCTTTCCTTGACTTATACACTCCATAAACCACCCCGGCGATTGCGGCGGGCGGAATAAATCTAAGAAGAACGCTGTCGCTGAAACTGATCGGGCCGAAGCTCCACGACCCGCTCAGCATCGCGATCATCCATTTAACGATTCCCGGATAGATCACAAAAAACGAAAGGATTGCTCCGATTCCGAACTTAAGACCTCTATTCCATTCAAATTCATGCTTGCTGAAATAAACCATCACTGCCAGCGGAAAGAAAGAGAGAAGACAAAGCTGGTGCACACCGCTGGAGAGACCGATCAGGTATGCGGCCAGGAGCAGGTACTTATCTCTCCCTTCCCGTTCCGGCTCATCGAACCATACCATGCCGAGCCAGACGATTATCGAAATGAAAAAGATGCTTGTCGCGAATAAGCCAGACTCGACGGCGTTGAACCAGAACGTGTCGCTGACACTGAGTGCAAGTGCCCCGATTGCGGCAGACACATAAATAGCGAAAGCATCCGTTAAACCGTTCTGCTTCCGCTTCCATCTTTCAATGACTCGTACACCTATCAGGTAGAGGAACATAACGGCCAATGCGCTCGAAAGTGCGGAGACAAGGTTCATGCGCATCGCGATGTCCCCGACGACAGGAATCAAAGATGCAATCCTTGTTATTACTTCAAAGACCGGAGCCCCTGGCGGGTGAGGTATTTCAAGGGCCGGCGATGTGGCGGCGTACTCAGCGCAGTCCCAGTAAGCTACGGACGACTGCGCCGTCACCGAATATAGTGCAAGCGTCAGAAGAAAAATGACAAGGGCGATATACCTGTTGAGCTTTTTGTAAGTATGCAAATTAGTTCCGCAGTCCATTTCAAAACTCCAATCTGCGTCTCCCGGATACGGCGGACGCCATTTAGTCGTTGACCTGAAATCAGTTGGAATTCACCCGCGCTGTCGGACGGAAATTCATCATTCTGTCGCCCGATCGCGAGTGTTTCGATTGGATTCTTGGACTGCGGTCTATTTACGCGTCTGGAGGAATTCCCTGGTATGGCCGAGAAAGTCGTCGGCGAGCAATGAAACTCCGGTGTACTCTCCCTTCCTCGAGGAAGAGACGTCTGCGACATTGCCGGAGGATCGGAGATCTAGATGCGTTTCGCCGGAATCACGGGACAGCACGGCAGTCTCGGTTTCTGCCTTATCCCAATAATCTTCAGTCCCGCTCGGTACGCCTGCATCCGACATCATGACGGGGACGACAGTTACCGAAGTAATGTCGCGTCTGCTGTCCGTTACACGAAAATCGTTATTGAACACGAGCGAGCGCCCGGTGTCCACAAGCAGGAAAGGCCCGGAATCATTGGATGAAGGTTGTTGACGAGGGTGACGAGCCGGAAGCGAGACGCTCCATGAAGCGGGTGTACTAGAGACAAAAATGCCGTCGGAATTTTCGGCCAAAACAGTTGCGGGAAGGAATAGGGAGGTTGATAAGAGGACGACAACCGTCGCTACATAAAGGAACCGAAGAGAACAGTGCAGGAAGGTAATCGTCCTTGCTCGCCTTGCTGATACAATGGCTATACCGGCTTTTCGCCCTTTCATGGGACTAGTTTATGAGAACGGACGATGAAAATCAATCAATTAGGTACGATCATGGCAATCGCAAAACTCCATATATCTCCGTCTTTCTGCGGTTGAGCCTGTTCCGCTTCTACAAACTTCGCTCATGTGATACAGAGGCACGGATGGAAGTCTTGTTTGGGAACTCCCGCTGGACAATAGAGGAAACCCGTTCGTCCTTCAAATACGGTTCTTTGCGACGCGACGACGCTCATACAAAAAGCCAAGGAACGCTTTGGGCCTTCGGGAATTTTCGGAGAGTCTTCTTCAGTCCCCCCTCTTCCCCGACAGGATCGAGTACCTCGGCGCGGGCATGTCTGTGCCTCTGATGTCTTTCCATATGATCTCGTTAAAAAGCCTCTCCGGGACCGCATCCGCCACATTAAGATTCATCCTGTCAATCAGGCTTTGGCCGTAAGCGCCGTTCCTGTTGCGAGCGCGGATGTCAATCAGCGGCTTAACCACGCTGTAGGGTATTGTATCGGGAGTCATGGTGAAGGAGTTGAACATCGGTTCTGCCGCACCGTCATATTGGCTCATCGGCGGCATGCCGAGTATCAACTCCATCGTTCTCAGCATCGACGAGGTCGTGTACATAGTGCTGTCGACGTAGTGCCGCTTGCAGTATGGGCTTATCACGAGCCCTTCGGTGCGATGGGCGTCCACATGATCCGCGCCATCCTGCGCATCGTCTTCTATAACGAATATAGCAGTATGCGGCCAGATATAGCTGTGCGAGATCCTGTCAACGAACAGCCCCAAGGCGAAGTCGTTCTGTGCCACCATAGCTTGCGGCGTCAGCGATCCTTTCCTCGTGCCTGCGGTGTGGTCGTTCGGAAGACGCAGGATGTTGAAATGCGGGACGCTGCTGTCGGCTAGAAGCTTTGTAAAATCCTTGTTCCAAGTGTCGTAGCGGGAGACATCGGAATAACTGAGATCCCATCCGCGGTACATCAGATCGGTGTGCCCGATCAGCGCTTTCTCTCTCGGTGTGTTCGGACTGTTCGTATCGGGGTTGCTCTGGACGAATTCGCCATAGTCCTTGAAATATACATGATGCCTCTCGCAAAGGTTCCAGATATAGCCCGCTTCCGGCGATGCAACCGGCTGCCCCCCTTCGAATTCATATTCCGCTCCCCGGCGGGCGTAGTTTGAAGGCCAGCTCTTTTCGACATAGTCAGTGGCATACGCAGCGGTGGACCAGTTATGTCCGTCCGCGCTTACCTCAGCGTCGCAATACAGATTATCCAGGAGAACGTAGGCCTCTGCAAGTTTGTGAATATTCGGCGTAATCTTTCTTCCGAAGATCACGAGGCTCGAATCGCCGTTGCCTTCTTTGATATCGCCGAGCACCTGGTCATAGGTCCGGTTTTCTTTGATGAAATAAAAGACATATTTGATCGGAGATTTGCCGCCGACTTTATCGGGAATTGGATTGTCCTCGGGAAACGCCGCATCTCTCGAAGCCTCCGGCCGGTATGGTGTGTTCACATAAACCTGCTTCGTGTACTCGGCGAGTTTTTTCTTATCCGGAAATTGAAAGAACGAGAGCGAACCCTTAAGCAGCACGCCAATGTATTCGGGCGAATGGCCCTGCATTACGAAACCTGGATTCGCAAACGACCGGTTACCTTTCCCGTTAAGGACAAGCACCGTCCCGTTCTTCAATTCAAGGACTTTCGTAGGATACCAACCGACGGGGATGAATCCAACCGGCGTCGGCCTGTTTAAATTTGATATATCGATCACGGTCAGGGAGTTATTATCGGCGTTTGCGGCCAGGAGGTACTTCCCATCGGTCGTTACGCACACCGAATTTGTAGTCGAACCTTCAGGTGAATCAGGATAAATCGCCGTCGATACGTCAGCAATCTTCGTTCGCCGGCTGAGATCGATTACACTCACGCTGTTGTCATTTGCGTTTGCGACAAAGGCATAGTGCCCGCGCACCGCGATCTCAGTCGGATGAGCGCCTGCCGCAACCTGGTACAGCATCCGCTTGCCCCTAAACGCTTCGATCTTTGATGAGCTCCACATCGAAACGAGAAGCGTTCCGTTTTCGAGATATTTGCAGTAATAAGGCATGCCGTCGAGATGAACGGTGATGATCTTCCGGCTCTTCAGGTTGTAGTATCTGAGCGTGCTGTCGCCTCTGAAAACGACGGCAAGATAGTTTCGGTTAACATCGAGCCCGGCGGCAAAGGCATAGGTTCCTTTAGGCGGGTAGCCTGTGACCCGCGGCGGAGCAAACTGTATGGTCCGCGTTTGTCTGAGCCTGCCGCGGATCAGTTCGAAAGTGTAGACGCAGTTCTGATTTCCTCCGGAAACGTAGAGTGCCCTTCCGTGGAAAGCTATTCCGAGCCAGCTGTCTTTGACGGGTATTTTCTGTACAACCTTACGGCTCCTGAGGTCGACGAGCCTAAGAACAGGCTTCGACATGCCGGCCTGGGTCACGGCGAGATACCGCTGGTCCGGAGACACTGCGGCATTCAGGGGAAGATCGCCCATTCCAATTGATGTTCCGGCAGGCGACAGCCACCACCCGTTAGGAAGAAGCATCCTGCCGCCTTGCTCTCCGGGGAGCTGTGCCATGGCTATGCCGCACGCCAGAAAAAGGAATCCAAAAATTGCACCAATACGTTTGGTCATGTGTATCTCCTTAGAAGGGGAAAATAGCAAAAAGCCCAGCCTGCTCAAAGAATATATTGCCAACGGGGCATGCAACGAAGAGGAAAACGCAGGGCGGTCAGGGGGCAGTCGAAGCCCCTCCCAACCTGTCATTCCCGCAGGCTATTGGCAGGATCCTTGGGGTCCCACAAGGTCATATTCCCGATTAGAGCATTCGGGAATGACTTAGGGGGGCATTTCCTGACAGCCTCGCCTTGTCCTCACCGGACTTCAGCCGGGAACTACCTATTCCTTTGCCGGCTTCACTATCACAGCCGGGACATCGAGTGTCTTCATCATCCCGTTGAAGCTCGCAACCTCCGTCCCTATGAGATCATTCAGCTTCGATATTTCCGAATCGGCCTTTGCCGCCAGTTTTGCATAAACTTCTCCATCCTGCACGGTCGGTGCCGCGGCGGCATTTTCGAGATCTCCCTGGAGTGAACCGAGTTTCTCATATGTCTCCAGCGGGAAGTTCAGCGGGTCCTCCGGCGCATGCGATCTGTACTGGTAAAGCTGGCCCTCGATTTTTCTGAGGTTTGCGCTGATTTTCTCCGAGGCACTGTCTACCGTGGATGAATAACGCTCTCCTTTGACGCGCTGCATCTGGTCGTGGAGTTGGCCGTCAATTTCATGGATCCTGTTTACTGCGTCGGTAATCTGTGACATTTTATTTCTGATCTTCATCGACAGTCTGAACTGCTCCACAAAATCCTCTTGAGTCGCTGACACGCGAGGATCCTTCACAATTTCGAAGGGCTCTCTATATGTTTTACCGTTTACCTTTAGCTCCGCATAATATTCCCCCGGCACGGCCAACGGCCCGCTCGTGCTTCCCCATACTATCGCACCCTTTATCTTGTGCGGGTCCGGGTAAAGCATGTTCCAAACAAAGCGATTTGCTCCTTTCTTCGCCTTGACGACGGTCTGCTCATGATTTCCGAAGGGGCCTGCCTCCACCTTCTTCGCCGGCTTCGTTCCTTTTGTCCGGCCTTCGAATTTCTTGACCAGTGCACCCGAGGAGTCGAGTATACTTAGCGATAGGCTGTCCGGTTCATCCTTCAGATAAAAATTGATCATCGGACCATTCGGCGGATTTTCGCCCGCACCGGGAATTTTCATCTGCGGCATTCCGCCGTCGAATCTCACCGCCGGCTGAATCGCAAACAGAGTCTTCGACTCGTATTGTTTCCCATGTCCAAGCTGCCTCAGGTATGAAAGATCGCCGAGGACCCAGAATGACCGCCCGTGTGTGGCGGCTATAAGATCGTTGCCGTGCACTTCGAGATCACGCACTGAGACTATCGGAAGCCCGTTGCTAAGCAGCTGCCAGTCATGTCCGTCATTGAACGAGACATAGACATGCGTCTCTGTACCTGCGTATAGGATATTTCGGTCGACCGGATCCTGCCGCACCGTGCGGGTGAAATCGTCGTCCGGGATTCCGTTCGTAATTTTCTCCCATGTCTTGCCGTAATCGGTAGTCTTATATATGTAAGGATGTTCGTCATCGAATTTGTACCTTGTCGCCGCGACGTAGGCTGTGCCTTCATCGAAGTGCGATGGATCGATGATGCTTATCAACGCCTGCTGGGGCAATTCCTTAGGTGTTACGTTCTTCCATGTCATACCGCCGTCGAGCGAAACATGTATGAGCCCGTCATCCGAACCCGCCCAGAGAACATCGTTGTTTAGCGGAGAGACGGCGAAAGCGAAGATTGTTCCATAGTATTCCACGCTGGTGTTGTCTTTCGTAATCGGACCACCCGACGAAACCATCGTCGCGGAATCCGCCCTCGTGAGGTCGGGGCTTATGATTTTCCAGCTGTGTCCCTGATCCGTGGACTTGAAGAGGACATTCGCCCCCGCATAGATGGCGTTCGGGTCATTCGACGGGATGACTATCGGGAATGTCCACTGGAACCTGTACCTGATATCTTTTGCGGCCCAGCCGAGTGGATTGTCCGGCCACGGTGATACGACGGTTGTCTGGTGTGTTTCGGTGTTGTACCTGGTGATCAGACCACCGTAAGAGCCGGCATAGACTACGTCCGGGTTCGTCGGAGAAACCGCAATGTAACCGCTCTCTCCGCCGCCGACGGAGTAAAAGTCCTGGTTCGTTATCGCTCTCCTGTCCGATCTGCTGACAATTGACACTGTCGAGTTATCCTGCTGCGCACCAAGGATACGGTATGGGAATCTGTTATCCGTCGTGACATGATAGAATTGGGCAGTGGGCTGGTTGTCCAGTGTGGACCACGATTTTCCACCGTCCATCGATACCGTTGCCCCGCCGTCATTCGCTTCGATCATCCTGTCTGGGTCGTGCGGGTCAATCCACATATCATGGTTATCGCTGTGCGTAGCTCTCATCCGTTCGAACTTTACCCCTCCGTCTATAGATTTGAAGAGCTCCACATTGAGAAGATAAACGGTGTTTTCGTTTTGTGGATCGGCAACTATCCGCGAAAAGTACCACGGCCTGGTTCTCAGATCGCGATCATGGTTGACGTATGTCCATGTCTTCCCGGCGTTATCCGAGCGGTAGATGCCGCCTTCCTTAGCTTCCACTTCCGCCCAAATCCTGTTTGGATTGGCAGGAGAAACTGCAATCCCGATGCGGCCGAGAATTCCTTCCGGCAGGCCTTTGTTGTGCGAGATATTCTTCCAGGTTTTGCCGGAATCCGTTGTCTTGTAGAGACCGCTTCCGTCTCCGCCGCTGGTGAATCCCCACGGCGTCCTTTGGACTTGCCACAAGGCGGCGTAGAGTACCCTGGGGTTGCCGGGATCGAGTGCGAGGTCTATCGCGCCGGTGCTATCGTTTACGAAAAGTACTTTCTCCCATGTTTTTCCGCCGTCGACGGACTTGTAAATGCCTCGTTCCTCATTGGGCCCGAATGCCCTACCCAACGCCGCCACGTACACAATGTCGGGGTTTTCAGGATCTACCTGGATTCTGGCTATATGCCTCGTTGCGGCAAGGCCGATGAAACTCCAAGTCTTACCGGCGTCCGATGACTTGTACATGCCGGCTCCGTACGTCACATCTCCCCTGAAATCCGATTCTCCGGTTCCAACATAGATCACGTTCCGGTCGGACGGGGCGACTTCGATTGCGCCTATGGAAGAGTTCTTGAAATACTTGTCCGAAATATTGGACCACGTTGCGCCGGCATCGGTCGTCTTCCAGACTCCGCCGTCGACCCCGCCAAAATAAAAGACTAGCGGGTTGGCCGGATCACCGGCTACTGCTACCGAGCGCCCTCCCCTGAAGGGCCCGACAAGCCTCCATTTCATCGTCGTAAGGTATGATGTATCGACGACAGCCGTTGATTCCTTCGCGGCCGCGGCCTGCGGCACGGAAGACGCGAGGACCAATAGTGAGAGTGCAGTCGCCAGAAAAGCGGCACACTTTGCTATTCTATTCATCTGAGCCTCCGGGGTTTTGCTTTGGAAGTATTTCACGGCAATTCGCAGTCGCCCGGATGCACGGACGGTTCTCCGAAGCCGGGACTTAACTCATCTGCTGAACAAACCAATTTGAATCAAACTATCTAACGGAAATTCCCGCATGTAAAATCGGTCTCATGTTCCAATTCGCATGATCGGGTGCACCGGACAAGCAATGCGGGTAACGGAGTATTATCGTGAGGACAGGAATCTTGAAAGCCGGGTCTCTGATCGTTCTATCAATCTCTTCTCATAGCCAGCAAAAATGAATGCGGCTCCGGTTCGGGCACCGTCGATCAAAGCTAACAGACTTGCGGTTTAAAAAAAAGTTGCATTACTCTCCGGACACGACTAACTTTCACTTTGTAGTTGAATAGAGGTGCGGTGCTTATCAGTAGGCGTGTATCCGAAACTCTTTCGGAGGATGTCCGGAACCGTCCCGCAGCACGTCGAAAGGAATTGCCGCCGAAATCGTGAATGCTGTTCCGGAATTCATGGTTGGGCTGCCCGGCGCGAAGAAATTCAGCGAAGGTTTTCGAACGGGGACTGCAGAGAAGACTCGTCGAAAGAAGTTAATAGCTTGCAGACTGTCACCTCGGTTAAATCGGCGGTGGTTTTGCCGGGATGGAGCGCTATTTTGCCGGCCGCGGCGTTCTTACATGGCGGCGACAACCCGGATCGCTGTTCCGGGGAACTGATCCGCTGAAATTCCGCGGTCAGTCATTTTCTCCATTCCGTTTTATCCCCCGTCCAAGTGGCTCCAAATCAAGATTCAGAATTGAAAATCAGGAATTCGTAAGTGAACATCGGCCTATTCGGTTACGGTAAGATGGGCAAAGAGATCGAGGCTGTGGCCAGGCAGCGGTCTCATGTGGTAAACGCCATTGCCGACATCGACACCAACATCGAAGAGATCAGAAATCTCTTCGAGCAGAGCGATGCTATTATAGATTTTTCCGTCGCCGCTGCAGTTCCGGATCATGTCAGCTTTGCAGCCGGAATCGGAAAGCCCTTAGTGATCGGAACTACAGGCTGGCAAAAAGATCTCGACGAAGTCAGGAAGACTGTAGAGCGTGCTGGAACGGCTGCCGTGGTTGCCTCGAACTTTTCGCTGGGCGTCAACCTTTTTATCTCGACGGTGGAGAAAGCGGCCAAACTGTTCGGACAAGTCGGGTCCTTCGATTGCGCGGTCCTCGAACAACATCATAACCAGAAGGCAGATTCTCCGAGCGGAACGGCGCTGGCGATCAGCAATGCCATTTTGCAGAACTTTCCGGCGAAGAAGCGAATCTGCATCGGGTTGCCGGACGGAAAGATCGGGAAAGACGAGCTGCAGGTGAACTCCATTCGTGTGGGAAACGAATTCGGGACGCATTCCGTGTTCTTCGATTCCGAAGACGAGAAGGTCGAACTCACCCACATGTCCAGGGGAAGGCGCGGATTTGCGCTCGGTGCCGTAATAGCAGCCGAATGGTCTGTGGGGAAGAAAGGGTTTTTCCTTTTCAAGGATATACTGTCCGAATTATGATTCGGAGCAAATTGCGTTGAACCCAGAACAACAGAATTGGATTTTCCAATTATAAATCACAGAACGAGGAAGAGATGAGGCGAATTCTATTTCGCGGAACCGGCGTGGCTCTGATAACACCGTTCAAGAAGGACGGCTCGGTAGACGAGCAGAAGATTCGAGAGCTTGTCGAGTTCCAGATATCAAACGGCACGGAAGCGATCCTTCCTGTCGGAACAACAGGTGAGAGCGCTACCCTCTCTCACGCGGAACACCAGCACGTTATGGAGGTCGTTCTCGACCAGGCGAACAAGCGCGTGCCCGTGATCGTCGGTGCAGGGAGCAACTCGACACGAGAGGCTATCTCTCTGACCGTTCACGCCAAGTCGATCGGAGCAGACGGGGTTCTATCCGTCGCACCGTACTACAACAAGCCGACACAGGAAGGCTTCTTCCGCCACTACTCCGCAATCGCGGAGGCGGTCGACATGCCGATAATCGTGTACAACGTCCCCGGTCGAACCGGGAGCAATATAGCGGCTGAGACCACCGTCAGAATGGCCGAGGAAATACCTAACGTTTACGCGGTGAAAGAGGCGAGCGGAAACATTCCTCAAATGATGGAGATACTCAGGAACAGGCCTGAAGACTTCGCGGTCTATTCCGGCGACGACCAGCTCGCCTTAGCACTCGTAACGCTCGGCGGCGACGGGATAATCTCGGTAGTTGCCAACGAGGTTCCGAAGCTGTTCAGCGACATGATCAGATATGCACTGGCGGGGAATCTTGCGAACGCAAGGGAACTGCATTACAAGCTCCTTCCGCTCATGAATGCAAACTTCATCGAATCCAATCCGATCCCGGTCAAAGCGGCCCTTGCGATGATGGGCATAATAGAGGAAGTCTACCGGCTCCCGCTCGTCCCGCCGACGGATTCGACCCGTGCTAAACTGAAAAAGATCCTGAATGAGCTTGAACTCACTCAGGTGGCGGCTAAGTGATGAGCAGAGAACTTCTAACGGCGGAGATCGAAAAACTCTACGAAATCCACGAGACAAGTCCGGAGGCGGAATCAAATGTCGAGAGATTTCTCGATCTGCTTGATATTGGCGAAATAAGAGCTGCGGAGCCCGATCCGTCTTCTCCCACCGGATGGCATGTAAACGAGTGGGTGAAGAAAGGCATCCTCCTCGCATTCAGAATTGGAAAGCTCATAAAAGTTGAAGATGCGTGCAGCAGCCAATTCTTCGACAAAGACACCTTTCCTGTCAAGGATATCAAATTGGAGGATCAGATCAGAGTCGTGCCGGGAGGGACCGCCGTCCGACGGGGTGCCTATCTCTCGCGCGGCGTCGTGATCATGCCGCCGTCATACATAAACGTCGGGGCGTATGTGGACGAGGGAACGATGCTCGACTCGCATTCTCTCGTCGGATCCTGTGCTCAGGTAGGGAAGAAAGTCCATATCAGTGCCGGCACACAGATAGGTGGAGTACTAGAGCCTGTGGGCGCATTACCGATCGTAATCGAAGATGAAGTTATGGTGGGCGGCAACTGTGGGATTTATGAAGGGACCGTCGTCAAGAAACGCGCGGTTATCGGCGCAGGTTGCGTCATTACAGGCTCGACCCCTATCTACGATATTGTAAAAGGTGTCGTCCACAAAAAGGAAAAAGGTCGGCCATTGACGGTGCCCGAAGGGGCAGTTGTCGTCCCGGGCTCCCGAATGGTCGCGGGTGAATTCGCGCAGAAGAACAGGCTCTCCGTCTACACACCTGTAATCGTGAAGTACCGCGACGAGAGGACCGACGCCGCTACCGTTCTCGAACAGGCGTTAAGGTAGACAACAGCGACTTACCTGCTCGGAGCAAAAGTCGGGTAAACGAGTCGCAATGCCTAATCGCAGATTCTGCTATACTGCCGGAAATAAGCCGTCCACCGACAGATATCTCTCACCCGTGTCGTAGTTGAAAGTGAGAATCTTTCGAAGCGATGAGTCCTCACCCAGCTTCTTTGCGACTGCCGCGAGCGCCGCGCCGGTGGAAATGCCGACAAGAACCCCTTCCTCTTTTGCCGCACGCAGTGCATAAGCAAAAGATTCTTCCTTCGATACATTAATCGTACCGTCCAGCAGTTTAGTGTCGAGGATCTTCGGTATGAATCCCGCTCCTATCCCCTGCAACGGGTGGGGTCCTGGTTGTCCTCCCCCGATTACGGGTGAGCTCTCCGGCTCGACTGCATACACTTTTATTTTGGGAAACTTCTTTTTCAATACCTGGGCCACCCCGGTGATATGTCCGCCCGTTCCGACGCCGGTTATCAGGGCATCGAATCCTTCCGGAAAATCCTTCACGATCTCCTCGGCCGTCGTGCGGACGTGAATGGAGACGTTGGCGGAGTTCTCGAACTGTTGGGGAATCCACGCGGAAGGGAGCGTCTTAGCAAGCTCGGTGGCGCGATCTATCGCACCTTTCATCCCTTTCTCCCGGGGAGTAAGGTCGAACTGGGCACCGTAAGCGGCCATGATCTTTCTTCGCTCGACCGACATTGATTCCGGCATAACGAGAATAAGTTTGTATCCCTTTACTGCCGCAGCCATAGCGAGGCCGATGCCGGTATTACCGGAGGTCGGTTCGACGATAACCGTCCCCTCCTTCAGCACACCGCGTTTCTCGGCGTCCTCGATCATGGCAATGCCGATACGGTCCTTGATACTCCCTCCGGGATTCTGGCGCTCCAGTTTCATCCAGACTTCGTTCTTGCCGAACAAACGGTTCAGCCTTATGTGTGGAGTATTTCCGATAGCCTCAAGAATATTTTCAATTTTCATTAAGATGTCCTCTCCTAACAGATTATTTCGAATCAGATTACAAAATTTATAACTCCGGTGCGATCATCCTGCTGTTGTATCACCGTTTCGCTCTTCTGATAAACGACCGAAAACGGAGGGACGCTGTGCGTCAGCCAGACATTTCCGCCGATCATGCTGTCGTGACCGACCACGGTCTCTCCACCCAGGATCACTGCCTGAGCGTAGATTACAGCGTTGTCTTCGACAGTAGGATGACGCTTCGACTTTGCCATATTCTTTTCGACGCTAAGCGCTCCGAGTGTAACGCCTTGATAGAGTTTGACGTTGTTTCCGATTATGGTCGATTCACCTATGACTATGCCGGACCCATGGTCGATCGCAAAAGAGATTCCAATCTGTGCACCCGGATGAATATCGATTCCCGTCAATTGATGTGCGTATTCAGTCAGCAGCCTGGGAAGAATCGGAACCCGGACCCGGTAAAGCTCATGCGCAAACCTGTAAATTGCGATGGCCGTGAATCCGGGATATGCAAGGATCACCTCATCGACGCTTTCCGCGGCAGGATCGCCGAGGTTGATCGCTTCTGCATCGAGCCAAAGGGCGCCTTGAATTTCCGGCAAAGCCTCGATGAATCCTGCCGCTATCGCATCCACGTCGCGCCCTTCCTCCGTGAGAAAAGGCGCAAGAAGCCGCCGGAGATCCTGTTCAATCATTACAAGACGTACAAATATCTCGTTCTCCGAATGATTAAAGCCGGAGCTGAAATGCGGAAAGAGGGTAGCCAGCAGCTTGTCCGCAAATTCATGCGATCTTTTCTTTGCCTGCATCCCGAAGGAGCTCTGATCGGGAACATCGCGCAAATTACTGAGAATCTCTCTGGCTACTTGCTTTGTGTTTGTTTCCATGTCGATAAAAAACCTTCCGCTTAACTTGTTACCAATGGACTACCTCACCTGACTCCCGGTTTCCTTCTCTGCAAAGCCACCGTCCAGCACTAAATCGCCCGGTTTAAAACAGATAACGAATAATGGCGGGCCAAAGTTCAACCTTCGGTCAACCGCATTTCGCCTTGGAGGTGGCATACAATTTCCTCATCCCGCTTCATACACACCCCAGGCCCCCTTAAGCGCTCCGGAGATTTCTCCGAGCGTCGCATAGTTCTCCACCGCTTCTATTATCACCGGCATGAGGTTCTCTCGAGTACCCGCCACGCGTCTCAATTTTTCCAAACACTTCTCGACATTCGCCGCACTCCGCTCTGACTTTACCTGCTCCAGCCTCTCCTTCTGGACCTCTCTTACCTTCGGATCGAACTCGAATATTCTCGGACGTAAATCCTCCGGGTCGCTGAATTCATTTACGCCCACTACTATCTTCTCACCCGTTTCTATTCTTCGCTGATACTCGTACGCGCTCTTCGCAATTTCTTTCTGAAAATACCCGGTCTCGATTGCCTTGACCGCCCCTCCCATGGACTCAATTCTGTCGAGATACTCTTCGACCATTCCTTCTATCTCGTCCGTAAGACTCTCAACGAAATAAGAGCCCGCGAACGGATCGATTGTATTGGAAACGCCGGATTCATACGCAAATATCTGCTGAGTTCTAAGCGCCAGCCGCACCGATTCCTCTGTAGGAAGCGCGAGAGCTTCGTCGCGGCTGTTAGTATGAAGCGACTGACATCCGCCAAGTATGGCCGCAAGGGCCTGGTAGGTGGTTCGCACCACATTGTTGTCCACCTGCTGCGCGGTTAGTGTAGAGCCCGCAGTCTGAGCGTGGAACCTGAGCTTCATCGCGTTCGGATTCCTTGCACCGAATTTCTCTTTCGCTATACGCGCCCAGAGACGACGTGCCGCTCTGTATTTCGCTATCTCTTCGAAGAAATCATTATGGGCATTCCAGAAGAAAGATAGCTGGCTTCCGAATTGATCGAAGTCCAGCCCTGCTTTCTGCGCCGCGCGTACGTATTCTATGGCGTTCGCAAAGGTGAACGCAACTTCCTGAACCGCAGTCGCTCCCGCCTCACGTATGTGGTACCCGCTGATCGATATCGCATTCCAGCTTGGAAGTTCGGTCGAACAGAACGAGAAGACGTCGGTAACCAGCCGTAGCGACGGAGCGGGTGGATAGATGTAGGTTCCACGGGCAACATATTCCTTCAGAATATCGTTCTGGATGGTCCCCGATATCCTCCCGAGATCGGCTCCCTGCTTCTTCGCCACCGCCACATACATTGCGAGAAGAATGGCAGCCGTCGAGTTGATGGTCATGGAAGTCGTCACGTTCGAGAGAGCTATACCTTCGAAGAGGCGCTCCATATCTGCCAGCGAATCGACGGCAACGCCGACTCTGCCCACTTCACCTTCACTCATGGGATCGTCCGAATCGTATCCCATCTGCGTCGGAAGATCGAAGGCTACCGAAAGACCGGTTATTCCCTGCCCGATCAGGAAACGGTAACGCTCGTTGGATTCCTCGGCACTTCCGAAGCCCGCATACTGGCGCATCGTCCACAACTTGCCGCGGTACATTGTCGGATAGACACCCCGTGTAAACGGATATTCACCCGGGAAACCAACCTTCTCAAGATATCCCGATTCCCCCTCGCCCGGCCGGTCAAGCGGCCCGTAGACGCGCTCGATCTCTATTCCGGAATCGGTTACGAAGTGTTTCTTGTTCTTCCCGCCTGTGCGGTCCTCACTCTTTCTGGGCCTTCCCGACACTCACTTCCCTCTTCCTACTATCTGCCGCTGCACCATCGTACCTATGCACCTTACTTCAAGACATCGATAAGTGTGAAAAGAAATAAACCTATACTCAGATACGCATTCATATTAAAAAAGGCAAAATTCAGCTTGCTCAAATCGGTAGGCTTGACGATCCTGTGCTGGTGAACCAGGATCAGACCGACGATAACCAGACCTATCAGGTAAATGCCCTGGAGCGGTAAAATGAACTTGAGCGACAGAAGCAGCGCGAACGCCAGCGCATGAAGGGCGGACGATATCAGGAGTGCCTTGCGAACACCAAGCGACTTCGGCATGGAGAAAAGACCGACCTCATCATCATAATCGAGATCCTGGAGAGAGTAGATGATATCGAACCCCGCTCCCCACGCCACTACAGTTAGCCCGAGGATGATCGGCGCCAAAGAGAAACGTCCCGCTATACCAAGCCAGGCACCTACAGGCGCAAGTCCCATCCCGAGACCGAGGAATAGATGAGAGAGCCAGGTGAAGCGCTTCGTAAACGAATAAAAGAACACTACTGCGAGCGCAACCGGCGAAAGATAGAAGCATAAGGGGTTCAATTCGTGAGCTGCGAACACAAGAACAAGGGAGGCCCCGATGACGAAGAGGGTCGCCTCGCCTACCGTAATCTTGTTCGCCGGGATTTCCCGGTTCTTAGTTCGAGGGTTATTCGCATCAAACTCCCGATCTGCGATCCGGTTAAATCCCATCGCGGCCGACCGGGCGCCGACCATCGCGATAACTATCCAAAGAAGTTTGACAAACGTGACTTTATGAGTGAAGGAGACAAGCACCACGCTTGTGAGCGCAAAAGGCATCGCAAAAAGAGTGTGGGAGAACCTTACCAGTCTTCCGAATACGATCACGCGATCCAAAATCTTCCTCATAGGCCCAATAAATTACGGCCACCGTGGTGAAAATACAATTTGATACCAGCAGCGCTTCGGGCCACCTTCGAACGCACACCGCCCGAGACGCATAAGGTGTGTAGTAATCTACGCACCGTTTCATTCTCGCGTGTCGCAAGCGGAAGCGGGTTTGCTTTGGAGGGGAGATTCCCGATACAGGCCATCGGGAATAACTCAGAATCTTTTGGAAGATGTTGTCTTCAAGGACGACCATAATTGATGGAAGCCCCGGTAAAACAAACGGCAACGCGACGCATCGCATTGCCGTTCTATAGCGAAGACTTCACCGCCTTTCGCTTCGTTGCCTACTCTTTGTAAATGCTGATCCCACCGTTCGTCGTGTGAAGATGAATCTCATTGCCGCCTTTATTGATTCTTCCCTCGATGCTGTTGCGGCTGAAACCGCCCTGAACTGTTATCGGGAAATCGGTATGAATTCCGCCGTTAGTCGTATGAGCGTAAAAGTCGGCATTTATGTCTTCGGGGCAGTAAACGGTGATCCCACCGTTCGTTGTTCCGAGGCGGAGTTCACGCAATTCAACTTTGTCGCTGATCCTTGCAGTAATTCCACCATTGGTAGTTGATCCGCTCACTACACCGCCAACTTCTTCCAAAGTGATGCGACCATTCGTAGAATGGGCCCGTACTTTTCCGACAACTTCCCTCACATTGATGCTACCGTTAGTCGATCCAACATTGAGCCTAACTGTCGAAGGAACCTTCAGCACATACTCTACCCCTCCATACCTGGATCCGCCGTGGAATATCCAATCGAAGAAACCTCCCCCCCAATCATGGGGATATCTAGTCTTCACCTGCAGGAAATCGTCGCCCGATTTGATCTCAACCCTTAGGTCGGCAAAGTATTCGTCCGCTTGCTCGCTGTCGCTGGCCCGCACCGTCTTTGTCACTTCGAGCGAGACCTGATTTTTGTCCCAGGATTCCACTTTTATAGAGCCGTTCACGTTCGAGACCTCCACGCTCCCCGTCGGCGATAGGTTGAAGATCTTCGTCTCGGTACGCGAAAATTTTTCGGCCGACGCGGATGATACCAGAACGAAAAGCCCCAAAATCACCCCGTACAGCATTTTCTTCATTTCGACATCTCCAGTTTTTATGACCCTTCAGAATAAAGTACAACCTTTTCTACGGCGCATGGGTGAACAAGGTTTCAGAGCAGGCCCTCGACACCAAAAAAAACAAAAAAGGGCAGGAGATCAAGCCTGCCCTTCGAAAGCGGAACTCCACAATCGTTTTAAACGAACAGCGGAGCCAAGACCAGTGTTATGGTAGCCAGTAGTTTTATTAGTACGTGGAGTGAAGGTCCGGCAGTGTCCTTGAATGGATCACCGACAGTGTCGCCGACGACTCCGGCTTTGTGCGCTTCACTACCCTTACCGCCGAACATCCCGGTTTCTATGAACTTCTTAGCGTTGTCCCATGCACCGCCGCCGTTGTTCTGGAAGTTTGCCATGAGAATGCCGGCTATCGTTCCAACCATGAGGAGTGCCGCCACTGTCTCGGCCCCTACATGGAACCACTTGAACACAATTCCGACAACAATCGGAGCGCAAACCACAAGGAGACCCGGCCCGACCATATTCCTAAGGGCCCCACGGGTTACGATATCTACCGTTCGCCCGTAATCGGGTTCCTCGGTACCCTTCAGTATGCCGGGCTTTTCCTTGAACTGCGCTCTAACGTCATTTATCACGAAGTAAGCGGCTCGCCCTACCGCCTTGATGGCAAGCGCGCTGAAGAGAAAGACTAGTCCCGCCCCGAAAAGCGCGCCGACAAATACTTCAGGCCTCTCCAGGTTGACCGACATCATTAACGGCAGGCCCTTTTCTTTCAAGAGGACGTTGACATCATCGATATAGGCGGAGAACAGCAGAAATGCGGCGAGCGCTGCGGAACCGATAGCATAGCCTTTCGTCAACGCCTTCGTCGTATTTCCGATCGCATCCAATCGATCAGTCTTCACTCTGACGTTCTCGGGCTGCCCGCTCATCTCGACTATACCTCCGGCGTTATCTGTGATCGGTCCGAAAGTATCCATTGCGAGAACATATGCTGCCGGTCCGAGCATTCCCATCGTCGCCACTGCCGTTCCGTAAAGTCCTGCGTTGGGCAAACCGCTTGCAATACCGAGGTAATAAGACGCCACTATCGCAATGCCGATTACAATTGTGGGCAGGTACGTCGATTCCAGCCCCACCGCGAACCCGGTAATTATATTGGTCGCCGGTCCCGTCTGAGATGCCTCGGCTATCGATCTGACCGGCCTGTACTTGTATTCAGTGTAGTACTGAGTTATATAGACGAAGGCTATACTGGTGATTATACCAACAACCCCTGCAAAGAAGAAGTAAAGCCACGCACTTGGAGCCTCCGAACTATCCAAAAGCCACCGCGAACCGATGAAGAAGCCGATCGCAACAAGGATCGAAGTAATATAGTAACCTCTGTTGAGAGCCTTCATGGGATCCACATCCTCGCGCGTCCGTACCACCATGACTCCTATTATCGACGCTATGAGTCCGAATGCACGCACCATCAACGGGAACATAATCCCTTTCGCTCCGAAGAACGGAAACAGTGCAACGCCAAGGATCATAGCACCGATATTCTCTGCGGCCGTCGATTCGAAAAGATCAGCACCACGCCCAGCGCAGTCGCCGACATTGTCACCGACCAGATCGGCAATGACGGCGGGGTTTCTGGGATCATCTTCAGGTATTCCTGCTTCCACCTTGCCGACAAGGTCCGCGCCGACATCGGCCGCTTTTGTGTAGATTCCGCCCCCGAGCTGAGCAAAAAGGGCAACGAACGAAGCACCGAAACCGAAACCGACAATCATATAAGGAATTTGCTTCACAGGCATTCCAATGGCCTCAGTAATCCCGAAGAGTCCCCCGACTCCAAGCAGGCTCATCGCAACGACAAACAAACCGGATACCGCGCCACCGCGGATCGACGTTTGAAGCGCACCGTTGAGAGAAGTCAACGATGCGTTCGCCGTCCGCGAGTTAGCCCTGACCGACACGAACATTCCCACATACCCGGCAACGCCTGAGCACGATGCGCCGAACAGGAATGAGAGGGCTGTATAAGCCGCAAGCTTCACAGGTCCGACAGGGTCGGTGGGCATCGACTCGCGCACAAAAGCATACAGCAAGAAAATTATGGCGGCAAGCAAAACGCTCAGCATGCCTATCGTAGAATACTGCCTCCACAAAAACGCCTCTGCGCCCTTCTGAATAGCATCGCCTATCTTTCGCATCTCAGGAGTCCCTCTATCCTGTTTCAGGACTCGAACGGCAAGATACACAGCAAACAAAAGTGAGAGGACGCTGATCGAGAGAATTAGTGCCAATTCCACTATCGTTCTTCCTCCTTTACGGTTGCAATTTTCTTTGACTTTACGGAAAAAAAGAAAAGGCGTGACAGAATATCACGCCTTTTTGGAAGTGTATTATTGACAACCTATCGATTTTTGGAGCTTGATCATCTGCTCATGAATAGGATCGCCTCTGCTGACAGATCCCAGCACCCTCTTGATCTCCTTGCAAGCTTCGTCAATCTTCCCCATATATGCATAGTCCTGAGCCAGCAAAGCATGAGTCTTCGTATCATTCGGAGAGTATTTCAAGGCAGACTGGAGTTCATTGAAGGCCTCTTCGTATAACCTTTTCGAAGCATCGGGGCTGTTCTTCTGTATTTTTGCTGCGGTTATGATATTGTAGACGGCCTTGTAACGATAGGCTTCATTTAGGTCCGAAGAATGGTTTGTTCCGGACGTATCAGCAAGCGCCAGCTTTATCAACCGGTCATAAACCTCAACAGCCTGCTTCATCGAATCGGAGGCAGAGTAAGCGAGAGCCAGCCACCTGTTCGCCAAATAATTGTCGGGTTTCTCGACTGCGACACTCCTTAACGTATCTATTGCCAGGCTGAAATGCTGTGCGGCGATGTAGCACAACCCGAGATTCAGTTTCGCACCGATATCATGCGGATCCAGCGCCAGATATTTCCTGAAATACTCTATGGCGCGGTCGTACTCCCTTGCAGAAAAAAGGACGCCCGCAAGCTGATTCTCGATAGGAGCGAGAGTAGAATCCATTTTGATGGCACGCGTCCAAGCATCTATCGTGGCGGAAGTATCCTTCAAATCTCTGGCGGCAAGTCCGTATCTGACGAGGTCTCTGACTCCCATCGAATCGATCGGGATGGACTTGTAAAGGTTGTAAGACTGTGTGGGTTGTCTCTCGAAATAGTATGCCGACGCGAGCGATTTCTTCGCATCCAGTGAATTCGGAACTTTAGTCAAGTATTCCTGGAAATACTTGACGGCATCGCTGAACATGTTCGCGTTGAAAGCACAGTCAGCCAGCTCGTAGAGTCCTTTATTGTCGTTCGGCTTCAGTTCATGATACCTCTTCAAAAAAGGGACGGCGTCTTTGTAACGTTTGTTAACGTACAGTAAGTCTCCGGCCTGATACTGAGCCTGCGGGTTATTGGGAGCGATCTCGGTCAGCTTCTTGAACTGCTCGTAAGCATCCGCACCGTCATTGTTTTTCATATATGTGTTTGCCAGATCCAGCCTGACCTTGACATCGGTCGAATCCATCTGCAGCGCCTGTTTGTAATACTGGATTGCGGTGTCGAAGATGTTTTGTTTCCTGTAGGAATCTGCTATTCCGGCCAGAGCCCGGGGGTCCTTGCTGTCCATGTCCCGAGCCTTGTAAAACGCTTGCATAGCGCGATCGAGCGAATCCATCGCCAGGTACGTGTTCCCGAGCGTGATGACGTAGTCTTCCTTATTCTGGTCGTACTCAATAGCGGAATTGAAATTCTTTATCGCATCACCATACTGTTTCCGCTCGCTGTAGATTTGCCCAAGTGCATAATACGCAGGAGCCATCTGGTCATCGAGACTGATGGCCTTTTTCAGATATACCTCTGCGCTGTCGGATTTCATGAGTTTGAGGTAAACCTCGCCAAGGTAAAGATTAGCTCTCTTGGAATTTCGGTCTTTCTTCACCGCTTGCTGAAGCAGCGGAAGCGCCCCATTGTAATCGTTTTTTTCGAAAAGTGCCATGCCCTCTTTCAGCGGGTCTTGTGCATATGCGCTCATCGCGAACGAGGAGAGGATTAGTATGAGAGACAGGGTTAGGAGTTTTTTCATAATGGCTTATTGTTTAATTGAATGAGTCTCACAGGCATTGTCGCCGGGACAAGCCCGTTATTGACAAGGATTTGCTGCCCTGCGGCACTTACTACAAAGGTCAGGAACCCGGCTCCCAAACCGTCGTCGAGATTGCGTGACAGTATATATATCGGGCGCGTCAACGGATAATAGTGCCGATAGATGTGTGCCTGGTACGGGTAATAGTAACTTCCGAATGTATTGGGATTGACGTACTTCATTTCGCTCGTATCGACTTCGGCAATTTCAAGTGCCCTCGGCGGAGATCCTTTCCCTGGAAGTAGGTCGGTACCTTCACTGAGCCAGTTTGAACTGATAAGACCGATCGCGTTACGTGTTTTCTTGACGAAACTGTAAACGTTCGCCATTGTGGTGCCGGGGTAAGCAGCAGTAAAATTATTATTGCCCAACACCCTGTCCTTAAAAAACTCGAGCGTCCCCGAATTCGGATTCTCAAGTGCAGGGACAATTGTGCCCTGAAAATTCGGATCCAGTTTTCCCCATCTGGTAATTTTGCCGTCGAAAACATCTCGAAGCTGCGATGTATTCAGCCTCTTGAGCGGATTTCTCGCGTTCACTATGACCACCACACCGTCAAGCGCGATCTTCGTCGAATCGGCTTTGATCTTGTATTTCTTCAAAGCGGCAAGCTCGCTCTCGTTGAAATATCGAGAACTAACTACCAGATTCGTCTTGCCATTTGCGAGGTTGACTATGGCTTCCCTGGATGGTACGGCATGTACGGTGATGTGCGCCTTCGTGTAAAGGTCCATGAACTTGTTGGCGATCTTCGTCACCACCGGCGAAACCGATTCAGCGCAGTATATGACGAGAGTTCCGGAAGTGGGAGTAGATGTCGGTCCCGTCTTCTTCTTGGGAGTACAAGAAGAAACGAGAAGGGACAGCCCAACTGCCGCAATGATGAAGTTCTTACCGGTCATCATCTTGTCTTGATTTAGTATACGTGACTACGAATCGGTAGACTCCTCCGAGCATCAGTACAATTCCAAGCATTACACGAAATTCCTCGGGGAAGCCTGCCCGAAAATACGTTCCCAAAATAACAAAAAGTCCGCCGAAAAAAAAGACGGCGGACATGAAGTACCCTATGTATTTAAACAGATTAGCCGTAATACCCTTCTTAAGCCGGTTGGACCGGTCACTGTTTCTGCAGTCTGAAGGTAAACGGTATGACGACCCAAACAGCGACAGGGCCATGGTTCATTATCGCGGGTGTAAAGCGATACTGCATTGCGGCATTGATGGCTGCCTGGTTGAAAATTTGGGCGTCGCTCTTCAGGACTACAGCCTTATGCGGCTTGCCGTCTTTGTCGACCCAAATCTTCACAATCACTCTTCCTTCAATACCGGCTCTCTGAGCCAGCTCCGGATATTTGGGCTTAACCTGTTTAATTATCTGCGGCTCTTTCTCGACCGGAACGAAGTCTGGAGGCGGCCCGTTGTCCTCTGGAACTTTAAAGTTCCCCATCGATACGCCGACCGAGTCGTTGCCTGTTCCCTGCGTGACGGGGCCAGCTATTTTGCTCAGCTGCTGCTGGGTCGCTATGGTTTGTTCCGGCGAAACCTCAGCATCCGGTACGGGGACCGGGACGCCGACGTTAGGTTTTGCCATAGGCGTCGAAAGAGCTACTTTCGGAAGCGCCTGCTGATGAGTGATAGACGGGGGAGGACCGAGTTGACTGTACGTCAATACCCTTACCATCGGAGCATTGTCGTCCTCCCGGTTAAGGTACTGGGCGCCCCAGTACGCACCCACACCTATGAAGTGGATGCCTATCGCTATCGCAAGTCCGATCCCCGTGTATTTCTGGGCAAGGCGCTTCAGGAGTGGAGCGCCGTACTCTCCGGGGACAGCGCCCTTTGCAACTTTCTTTTTTGCCATATTAGATCAACCTCCTTTTCATTGCGCGCCAACCTTCGCTAACTCTTGCTTGTCTTGAGGCGTGATAGGAGCCAGACTAAAGCGCGTCACGTTGTCAAGGTTGAGTTCATCAAGTATGTTAATCATGTCCTGGTACTTTGCTTTCCTGTCAACCTTTATAAGGGTGACCAGTCGCGGATTTGCTTTGTTCTCATCGATAACCAGTTTACGGAAATCTTTTCCCCAGGCGACCAGAGCCGGCTTCCCGGTTCCGATTTTCCAATAGATATCGCCGTTATCCGCGACGAGAAGGGTCATCAGGTTTGATGCGGCTATCTCGACCTTCGTATCGCTCGGCGGCAGGTTGATTTCCATGGCCTGGGGTCTACTGAATGCGGTAGTCAGCATGAAGAAGGTCAACAGGAGAAGTGAAACGTCCACCATCGGCGTCATGTCGATATGGATCGCCAGTCTTCGTTTCTTTTTCTTTCCACCTTTCTTGCGAACTTCCGCAACTTGTACATCAGCCATTTCCTATCCCTCCTTGCCAGTGTTGCCGCTTCGGAGTTCCGTCTGGAGGTCGAACCTTGTGACCTGCGCCTTTTCAAGGGCGTTCATCACATCCATCACAGGTCCGTAGTCGGCGTCCTTGTCGGCTTTGATGACGGTTATCATTCGCGGGTTTTGGATACGCGCTTGCACTACAAGTTGGGCGAGATTATCGACCTTCACCGGCACCGCCGATGCCAGATAGACCGGAATAACCTTTCCTTCCGGAGTCGGAACGCCGTTCGGGAACATCGGTTCGAAAATGTTTCTCATTATCTGCTGCTGATCAACTCCCATGAATACCTGGCCGGCTTTGTCCACGGTGATTGTGAGGACACCGGTTTCTGGCAGTTTCGGACCCTGATCCGAGGTCGGCAGGGTGATCTGCACCGCCTGCGGCGGCTTGAACTGCGTCGTCATCATGAAGAAGGTCAATAGCAGAAGCGAGACGTCGACCATCGGCGTCATGTCGATCTTGATCGGAATTCGTTTCTTCTTGATTTTCGGCATTTTCTAACTCCTTAGGCCCGATCTTTAACTTGTCCTTCGAACTTACGGGCATTCAAAATCGCAATAATACTCGATGTCGCTTCATCTATCATATAGGTGAAACCGTCTATCTTATTAACAAAAAAGTTGTAGCCAACGATTCCCGTGATTGCTGCAACCAGACCACCGGCCGTATTGACGAGCGCTTCGGCAATACCGATGGAGAGCTGGATGGCATCCGGCGCTCCTGCATGAGCTAGAGCATTGAATGCGCGGATCATACCGATAACGGTTCCGAGCAGTCCGACCATCGTAGCAATTGACGCTATTGTGGACAGCATGATAAGGTTTCTTTCAAGTAGCGGAGTCTCAAGCATAGTAGCTTCTTCAATCGCCCGCTGCACTTCAGACATGTACTTCTCGGCGACGATGTGACTGTCCTTCACAACTTCTTTGTATCTCTCGAGACCGCTGCGAATTACATTGGCCATCGAGCCTCGCTGCTTATTGCAGACAGTTATAGCTGCGTTGATATCGCCGTTGTTGAGATTGTCTTCGACGTCTTTGAGGAATTTTGTCAGAGGTCCTTTTCCCTGCGCCTTCCGAAGCGAGAAAAAGCGCTCAAAAATGTAAGTGAACACCATTATCGTGAGCATTAGCAACAGTACGACAAGTGGACCTCCCCGCTGCAGGTATCCGGGAAGGAAATATGTGTATATCACCCATGCCACAGCAAATGCGACAATGATGAGAACCGTCGCGAACAAGCTTTGTTTCATTTCAGTAAAGCCTCCTTCTGAAGGTTTTTATTAATAATAGGTTGAGCTTAAACTACTTCTTCTCACTTGAGAAGCTTGCGACAGCATCGATCTGAGCGTCGCGGACATCAAAAACCATAGTTAGCTTTGTAACCACGAAAATATTCTTGATGTTCTTGTTGAGGTTTGCGAGTTTGACTTCACCGCCGCTTTTGGCGTAATGGGTGTGAGCCCATATCAAGACCCCGATAGCGGTACTGTTAAGGTAGGTCGTCCTCCCCAGATCGACGACAAGTTTCTTGTTTCCATCTTCAGACAACTTCGCAATCTCGGAACGAAGTTCGTCCGTTTCCTCACCCCCGATCAACTCACCCTTAGGCTCGACTACTACAATATCGCCGTCCGCAAGCTTCGACACCTTCAACGACATGTTCTCCTCGCTTAGTTTAGAGTTCGCTTGATTGAATTCGAAATATCGGAAATACTGAACGGTTTTTCAATGAACGCCGAGACGAACGCGGAAAGCGGTTTACTCTGCAACTCTCTTTCAGAGATTCCAACCGCGATCATCGGCACATCGGGCTTTACTTTTGCTACCGCCTTCACGAAATCTCCAAGCACTTTTTCGGGCATTTCTCCGTCGAGCATCAGAAGATCTATTCGAGCCTTTATTAAGCGTTCAAGAGCAGCGTCGAGATTGTATTCGCAGTGCACCGCAAACCCGTTCTGAATAAGGTATTGCTCAATCAGGCCCGCGACTCTCGGGTCCTGTGCTGCTATCAGGACACTTCGATTTTTTTCTCGTAGACGCACATTCGCTTAAGAGTCAAATCAGATGCCGGACCAGCCATCCCTGCAAAACGACGATTTCAATTCAGAATAACCCCTCCGGCTTCAGGGCCTATCTGACGCTCGGGTCGTCAGCATGCAAATTGCAAGGTTGGCTGAAAGATTGCAAGCCCAAATATTCTTCGACAGTGTATTCCGGCATCGCTACATGCCCCAAGCTTGACTTACGCTACGAGCCGAATTAGATTGAGGGGAGTCAACAGGGAGGAAGGAATGATTTCCCATCAGGAAGTTAGCCTACTGCTAAACTATACGGCACGGGAAGGCGTTGCCATATCGTTTTACCTCAATACTGATGGTGCAGAGCGGAACAAGGCTGTCTGGATCATAGAGACAAAAGATCTGATTAAGAAAGCCAGAAAAGAGCTGGACGCGCTGAACGTCAGCAGGAGATTCATCGATGCCGCGGACAACAGCCTCAGAAGAATTCAGAATTTTATCGCGACGGAAAATTTCGCCCCCCGCTACAAGTCGATCGCCATATTCGCGAATGCGGTCGAAAGCTTCTATCAGATATACCGACTTCCAGTGGCAATAAAATCCAATTTAGTCCTGGATTCGAATTTTTACGTTAGGCCGCTGCTCGCGTTGCTCGAAGAGCACAGCAGGATCGGGGTTGTCCTTGTAGATTCGCGGAATGCGAGGTTGTTCGAAGCATACATGGGCGAGATAGTTGAGCTCCACGATTTCGTGACGAAGTCGAAGCCCCCCAGGAAGCCGCTTCTGGAAACGTTCATGAAGAGAGAGAAACGCCTCAGTCAGAGAAAATCCGAGGAGACGAGATATCATCTCTCTTCGACGGCAGATGCGCTCAAGACCCATTTTAGACTCCGGCATTTCGATAAAGTGATTATCGGAGCCCGTAAACCAATGGGCGACCATCTTGCCCGTCTACTGCACCGGACTCTTCAGGAAAATCTCATAGGAATTGTTGAAATGGAGACGCAGGAAAAGGAAAGCGACGTACTTGCCAAGGTGATTCGGACGGAAGACAACTACGAGATTGAAGAGGAAAAGAAACTTCTTAGAAAAATCGGAACTGAGATAATGAAGGACGGATACGCAGTAAAAGGGATCGCGAAGGTCATCGCTGCCGCAAACGACTACAATCTTCACACTCTGGTTGTGGAACGCGACTTTTCGATCCCTGGTTTGGTTTGTCCGCAATGCGGAATGCCTCACTTTAATGAGAGGACATGTACCTGTTGCGGAGAGCCTCTTGTGGAAGTCTCTGACGTCGTCTACGACCTTGTTGAAGAAGCCTCGCGGCAGGGTGCGACGGTGCGGCACGTCCGCGGAGAGAATCTGATTACTTCGCTTGAAAATGTGGCTGCCATTGTTAAATTCAAACGGGGAGATTTGGTTCGAGCAGAAGAGGCTACCGAAACCGAAGCCTGAACGCTGACGGACAAGGGCTCCTCCGCAGCTTGTTCTGTTTGCATTTTGCCACCGTAGCACAATCTAAAATCAAAACATTGCCGGAAGATGTTCGGCGGGATAGAATAGCGCCTTTATAATGTTCTAGGAATCTATAAATTGAATTCAGAGGTGGTACCGGCTTTCACGCACAAGGGTTATCATCAGTACGACAATATTACTAAGCGAAAGTAATTTCAACGTTGAACAACCATTCAAGACCGAAGAAGAGATTCTCACAACGAGCAAAGGACAGGATTACTACGGAATCTGTTGTGGAACAGGATATAAGGAAAGAGCTGATAAGACTCTACCGCGAAGAGTTCGGCAAATCGCCCGAGATTGTGACAAGTGCCCCCGGCAGAATCAATCTTATAGGCGAGCACACCGACTACAACGGAGGATTCGTGCTCCCGGTCGCTATCGACCGACGGACCTACACTGCAGCAGGAAGGCGCGGGGGAGATCTCTTCATAGCATTTTCCAAGGAGCTAAGCAAGAAAACTTCCTTTGAAATCGAGCCGGGGAAGTTCGAGCACTCTAATTTCTGGGTGAATTATATCAAGGGGGCCTGTACCCTGCTTAACGATGTCAAGTCGGTGAAGGGAGTGAACTTCGCCATCGGCAGCACAGTGCCAAGAGGGAGTGGTCTGAGCTCCTCGGCCGCGTATGTGGTCTCCATTATTGAGGCTGTTGCCCGGCTTTATGACATTCGCCTCAAGGAGATCGAAATCCCGCTCCTGGCCCAGCGGATCGAGAACGAGTTCGTCGGCGTGCAATCCGGAATTATGGATCCCTTCGTCGCGAAATTCGCGCGTGAAAATAGCGCGCTACTTGTCGATGCGCATTCTCTGGAATATAAGCATGTCCCTATTTCGCCCAATTGTTCACTCCTTGTATGCGTTACGGGAGTGAAAAGGGCTCTTGCAACCACCGAGTACAACAAGAGAAGACAGCAGTGCCAGACTGCAGTCGTCTCTCTCTCCGAATTGCTCCGACGAGAAATCTGCTCGTTGCGGGAGGTCAGCCTCGAGGAACTCGAGGGTGTGCGTGCAGAGATGGATCCCACTCTTTTTGCGCGCGCCCTTCACGTCATAACCGAAAGCCAGAGGGCGCTGCAGACTTTCGCGGCGTTGGAAAAGGGCGATCTGGGCTTGGTAGGCAAATTGATGTTGGAATCTCACATGAGCCTGCGATCGAACTATGAGGTAAGCTCCCCTGAGCTCGATACTTTCGTTGAGATCGCCGAACAAAGCGAAGGGGTGTACGGAGCAAGGATGACCGGCGCCGGCTTCGGTGGAAGTGCAATCTGTCTCGTTGACGCGAGCCTTGAGGAGGAACTGTCGGCGGAGATTTCCGAGAAGTACAAAGAAAGAGGCTACGAGGACGGTTATGTCTTCATAGCGCGCACCGGCAGCGGATCAAGAGTGGAGCGTTCTTAGGTTCGTCCAATCTTCTTCGGCGTACTTTAAGGGTTACCTCACGACTTAGTTGCCGGAAGAAAAATCTCACTCTCTAGATTCAAATTTCAGAGCCGCCGAATTAACGCAGTATCGGAGGCCTGTAGGTTCGGGTCCGTCGTCAAATACGTGCCCCAGGTGTGCCCCGCAATTACTACATTTAACCTCTGTCCTGAGCATACCGAAAGATGAATCCCTCTCTTCATCGACCCTGCCAGCCGCAACGGGAACATAGAAACTCGGCCATCCCGACCCGGATTCGAATTTCGTTTCCGAATCGAACAGCTCCGTCCCGCAGCATACACACCGGTATACTCCTTTGCCGTGAAAATCCCAATACCTCCCGGTAAATGCAGGTTCTGTGCCCCCCTCTCTCGTGATGTGATATTCTTCCGGGGTAAGACCCTTTTTCAGTTTCTCATCATCTATTTTCACTTTTCCTCCCATCATCCCTCCGAATTCATTTATCGTTATAACGCTCCCTGCTCGCCGGTAGTTCTGCGTGCAGGGTCCTATTAGCTGGTTCTCACACTGCCAAAGGTCCTAACCGCCTGACAAACAGCGCGCACCTTAGTATGTGTCGGTCAGCTCTCATGCGTATACCCCTGCCCGGCTGGCCCGCGATGCGAAGCGTACTCTGTGGATCTAATGATGCCCGCGTGCCCGGAGCCTGTCGTGTACCATACTGAAAACATCAGCCCGATGACGGCAAACTTCTGCGCCACGACTTCACTCGGTATATCGGCGGCAAACAAAATGGCGTACGGAAGAACCGTCCCCTGAAGAACGACCTGAGCCAGAAGTGCTCGTCCCGCAGAAGATGTCTGCTTAAGCTCGACTGAAAACAGGACCGTCATTCCCCATAGCGTTGCGAAAACGAGAGACGCCCCGGCTTCATGGACACCAAGATCAACATCATAAGGCATCAGGAGCATGAAGAAACCGACTCCACCGGCAAAGGCCATTGCTCGTTTCACAGCCGCAAAACGCAGGCGACAGTCAGCGGAAAGAAGAGAGTATATCCTGAACATAATAAGTCCTGACATCGTCATCGTCAGATCGAATATAGTCCGCGGCACAACGTTGAGCTCCCCATCGATGGTCCTCAGGGCACCGAGATCGCTCAGCGGATCCCGCCAGACATAGAAAGATCCCGTGTCCGATAGAATGGAAAGAACAAGGCCGGTAAGAACGACAATAATCAAAATCGAGAATTCTTTCGAAACCTCCCCGGAACATAAGAAGCAGGCATCGTCAGAGATACGGTCATTCCATCCACGCTCTTGAAACTCGTTTGAGAGCCGTATCTTCCCCGCTTCTTCATCACTGTGATGTTGTCGCAGTTGACTAATAATTTTCATTGCGTTTGCAATTAACTCGAACTATCAAGGTCTCACCGGAGATACTCTCCCGACAGAAGAATTTGAGAACCACCGGGAGTATCTTGTGCTCACAAAACTCGTCGGCCCCTAAGCCAGCAAGCCACTTCTCTGCTGACGAAACTATAGATGGACAAATTTTTTCATTTTGTGGCCCGGCGTCTCACCATTTCCTTAAACAAACCGTCCACAAGGCTGAACCCGTTCATCATCTCAGCAATTCGTCCGATAACCGCGATAGTTCGGCACTCAATATTGTAAAGGGAATTCACACCTTGAAGTTCCTGAGCAGAACTGCCGGGAAGTGGAACGCCGGGGTTCAACCAACGGCCCTTTTTGGCCTGCACATCACCGAAAGCCGGTGCTTTTAGTGTGAGTCTTGACTTCCGAACACAGATATGCTGCTCCTGGGTATCCTTTGGTCATGCGTTTCTTCTCCCGTCATTGGCATCCTCTGGCAGTCGAAATGACTCAAACTCGGGAGGTGAATATGAATCACGGTTGAGTTCATCCAGAATTCATCCTTCCCCTTACATGGTCATCGCAATATAAGCACAGAAAAGAAAGTCCGTGCTTTCTTGCGATAACATGGAACTTCATTCACGAGTCGGGGTTTAACATTCATTATGAGAAATCACAAATTCACGGCCGCAGCTGCCGTATCCGTCTTCGTCCTTCTCTTGACTTCAGCGCCTTCAAGGGCCCGAATGGCTGTACATAGAGACATAAGCATCGGAGGTGTATTCGGCGATCCGTCTGGAATAACCTTGAGGTATCCACTGGGAATTTCACGGGCGATAGACGCCGGATTCGGCCCGGATTACTTCGGCTCTCCGAGACTGCAACTCGACTACATCTGGCAGTTCCATATTTTCAGTTCACCTGTCTTCGGGGGATATATCGGCCCGGGGCTGGCCGTTGCGTTTGCTAAAGGGATCAATTCATTTTATACCCGCGAGCCGATGAAGGAGACTTTTGCTGCGCAGGAAGACAACAGATTCGAGGTAGGGGGTCGTGCAGTGCTCGGCGTCAACGTTACTCCCAAGTCTTTCCCGTTTGAATTTTTCTTCGAGACGGCCCCCCTGATTCCAATCAGCCGGACATTCGATCTTGATTTCGACGGTGCCATCGGGTTCAGGTACAAACTCTAACCCCCTCCACACTGCGTTGCCACGAAGCTGCGAGAACAGTGGGATTCACCGATCCGCAGGTTCCAAACCGAACTGCAATCATAACCGCCAGTTTCGGCTGGTCGGGCCGGCCCGCACCCGCGAGCAAGTGCTTCGTCGGCGTTTGCGTACGTTACAGACTGATCCTCCCGCCTTCAGGTTTCCGCCCCGAAAGCGAAGTCAAGACGCGTGAGATGTGTGACATTATGCCGGAATGCGAACCAGAAACTAAGAAGATCCATTGGGATTCAGGCGGATCGCTTAGGCTTTCGCCAGATTGAAATGTGGCTTATTCCCGTGTCATTTTTTCCAGACGTGGATGCCACGCGGTTCAATTTTCCAACCAGTACACGGCCGATCTGCACAGCCATGGTAGCAAGCATGACAAGGACCATTGTGGGCAGAAATAGTCGGCTCAACTGTCCGCCGAGCCCGGCAAAGTCACCACTCCGAATGGCATTAACCAGGCTTGTAAGGAATGAAACCAACGCCCCGGGGTAATTCCGAAAAACTTGAGGAAGCGCGGAAACGAGTTCATATATGAAGAAGAGAAAAAAGACATTGCTTGCAATCGCGTAGACATACAGGACACGCAGCGCCGGTGACGATATCTTGAGGTCGGCACTGTTGCTGCTTCGTAACTCTTTTCGAAAGCGTCTCATAAGCGCAACAAACAAGTGCTCCGATCGTTTCCTGAGATTTGGCAGGCCGGCAAGATCGGACACGAGCCAGTAACCGTCGAACCTGAACAGTGGATTCAATGCCGTCACGCAGGAAAAGGTCATCAGGTAAATAGCATAAACATACGTCGAATCTCCGGAAATCCCATAAAGACAGTAAAGCAAAGGGAGCATAAGAAGCTGGAAGTAGACTCCCGCAATATCGACCGCAGCGCGCTCCGCTCGTCTTAGTCTCCACACGTCTGACACATCCGTGAAGAACACCGGGAAGTAGAGATAAAGACCGATCCCGATGTGTCCCGGCTGTGCGCCGAAATGGTAGCAGGCTGATGAATGCCCGATCTCGTGCGCGAGGGTGCCAATCAAATAAATCGCGTATACCCCCAACCAGTTTATCATCCCTGGAGTTGCAACTTCCCACGCCGGCCTTCTCGCTAACGAGTAGAAGTAAATCAAGAAAGACAGGCTCGCGACCAATCCACATATCAGATAGGCGGGGCGGAACAGGGAGTGAAACCATACCATCATGGGGCGTATCGTCTTCTGCGACAGGAGCGGGATCTTGAAGCGGAGATACCCCGCCGTTTTTTTTCCGGGAGAATTGGCGTTGGGACCGGCAAGGACACCGCTCGGGGCAAGGTATCTGGCTAGCACCGTCTCCACGTCGCCACGGCGATATTCCTTGCCTTCTTTCTGTGAAATCTCGGTCGCAATGGCATCGACTGAACGGACTCCATCGACTAGCTCAACTATGTTGAATAGAAATTGAGAGATCTCAAACCTTCTCCCGTCCGCGGTCTTCAGCAGATACTTCTGACATGTCGACGACGTATCTATCGGGACAATCTCCAGAGGTTCAACAACCCTGGGCGGGTCAGGAATCTCCCACTCTCTCATGGCCTCTCCTGATGATTCTGAATCCCCTGTTTTTTATTACAGCCATCACCGATCTGGCAACGAAGGCAGTCGTCACGGTTTCGCTTCTGTATATGATATTCTTTCCACCTACAAACATTGATATAAAGGGAACCGGCCTCCATGAACCTTCGCGTTTTTGTTCGCCGATGAGGTAGCAGATGCCCCTATCCAAAACCGCCCGGTCTACATCGCACCCGAATCGCAGAAGATAGGAAAGGCTCATCAGAACGAAGGCAGTGTTCAGCGGGTCGCTTCCGCTCTCGCCCCAGCCGCCGTCCCCAGATTGGTTTTCTCTGAGAAAATCATAAGTCTTCGTCAGAACGCGAGGGGCCGATTCGCTATCGTAGAGAAGACGCACAGCCGCATAGGTGCCGTAGTAACGGCCGCAATACCAGACACTGGGCCATGTCCCGTCCGGAGACTGCGCTCCTATGACAGCCCCGACGGCGGAATTTACTATTTTCCTGAACTTCGCTGGATCGTACTCATGAAGTGCGGACGCCAAATTGGATGTGACCTCGATATCCTTGCCGGCCCGCTCACCCCAGTATGAAAGCACGGCGGTCTGGAGCGCCTCTTGAGCACGGCCGCGGTCATCCGGGTCGAGTATCCATGTATGGAATGTCCCATCAGGATACCGGTTCGAGCGCAGGAGAAGCGAAATAGCGTCGTCGATAAAGGGACGCATCCTGACCAGATTCATTCTCGCGGCAATGCGGGTCACCTGCGCAAGGTCGTCGGAATCCGGAGGGATCAGATCGTACCCGGGGAAATAGCTCCAGCCTCCGCCCACTGTGGATACGCGCGACTTCTCGATGAAATCCAGTTCATTTTCAATTACCTTATGGCCTATCGTTCCCCGTTTCATTTCATTGACATCGAGGAATGCTTCCAGTACGATGGTACGCTGGAAAATATTACCCACTACATGGACCGGAGGACTTTCATAAGATCTTTCAGGCGAGCGGGGCACTGCCATTCTATGAGTCATCTCGGGATAAGCTTCCTCCTGTTCTACCGCCAGGTAGGCCATTGCCTTCGACAGCATATCGGCCAATGGAATTCCATCGAGGGATTTACGCAGCATGGAAAGGCACGCCGGAACTTTTTCATGGCGCATGTGTGACGCACGGCGTTTTTCAAGAAGCCACTTCTTCATTTCGGAGCAGTCTTTTTCAAGAACTTCGGCCTTGAGGAGATTCGATTTCACTAGTTCCTTCCAGAGTGGAACGTCGTGTCTTTCACACGACAAGAGAGAGTTCTCGAAGGATACCTTTGCCGCCGCGATAAGTTTTTCAGCCGCCCCCGAATAATAGATATATCTGCCAAGCAATCCGATGACATCCTGAGGTCTCTCGTCCATTGCCCTACGCAGCCGGACATCCGAAAGCGCTGAAGACAAAAGATACGACGGTCTTCTTTTAAGGAAGTCTTCCTTCCAGTCCTCCAGATCGTCGAGCAACTGAAGGCCGGCATGAAACCCGTCCTGTGTTTCGGCAAGAGGATCAGTACCACCGGAAAGACCGGCCAAAGCCCTGAGCCCGGCAGTGGCGCATTTTGCGAAAGCGCTCTTGTTGCGGGATATCGACATCAATCGCCTTTCGTCCGGGCTTTGTCCCTTCAGGCAGAGATCAAACAATTCTTTCTCGAAGGCAGGCACGGAGAGAAATTCGGAACGGGATTTCCCGAACTCATTCCAGAAGAAGGATTCCAGTGGAAAAATCCGAATAAGAATTTCGAGCGCGCGCTCGTGCAGGAGATGGAGGATGGGTAGCGAAGATGACTTCGTGTCGCAATCGATCAGTTCGTCCCAAATGAGGAGGTAACTGAAATACAGGTTTCCCGCGAGAGTCAGCATTTCGATATCAGTCCGGCGCACCGAGGGATAGAATTGAGAGAAGAGATAGGGATATGAAACGTAAAAATTTCCCTTCATCTTTTCCGGCATCTGCCGGAAGAGAGAATCCCCGGGAAGCCGGAGCTGATCCGCAATAAGCTCGATTTCCGCGCGGTAGTTCTCGTGGCTCCGAATCGAGACGTCTTCAGGTACCCCCTTCACCGTTTGTTCTCCAGCTCCTTCAGACGCTCGCGGGCCGACTTAACATGCTGCGGAACCTCGTTCCGGCTCACCACCCACCGGTATTCACGGATCGCGCGTCTCTGATCGCCGGTCTTCTCATACAGCCTTCCGAGCGAGAGATGGGCCCATGAGTGGAAGCGGGGGGCTATCCGCTCTCCAACCATTTCTCGATATGCACGTACCGCCTCCTTCAAGCGACCCAGTCTTCCCAGATCTGCAGCGAGATCGACGTAGACCAGGCCGAGGTACAGCGAGTCTAAAGGAGTCAAGCGCATGACCGCGGCGGTATCAATCACAGCGCGGCATTCCGCGATCGCTTTATCGTATTCCCCCCCGTCCGATAACATCGAAATCGATTTTCGGAGGTAATAAAAGTATGCGCCCGGGAATCTCTGCGCGAGACCGTGGTACAGCGAAACGGCCAATTCATATTTCTGTTCCATTCCGTACAGTAGTGCCAGGGATTCTTCAGCTTCATATCTTGCAAGCCTCCCCTTTTCGGCAACCAGACCAAGGTATCGATGTGCGAGCTTCTTCGATCCGGTTTTGCCAAGGATAAACAGGACAGGCTCCAGATACCATGGGGCAGAGCTCGCGTAAAGGTTGAACAGCCCCTCCGTCAGGTAAGCGTCCGTCCATTCGGAGGAAATGGACAGGAGTTTCTTATGGTAAGACAATGCCTTCGCTCCTTCACCGGCTGCCCTGAGGTAATTCCCAGAAGCAGCGTCGAGCTCGGCAAGATATCCAAGCCCGGCCCCGGTATAGAAGAGGGCCGCCGCACTGTCTGGAGCTTTAGAAAGGACGGCCTCACCAGATCCGACGACGGCAGACATGGTTGTCCTGAAGCTGTCCTCCAGGATCGTATCGCGGATCATGGCTCCCCCTCTGAAGAGATACTCACGCCAGGCAATCATCGCCCGAAAGAAGCCCCGCCTCATCGAGGGAGAGCTACCCGGATCGAGAGTCGGAAGAAGGGCCGCCGCCTCGTCGAACCTGCAGGCGTAAGAAAGGGCCACGATCTTCTCCTCACTCTCATGATCTGAGGACCCGTCTTCACGCGAGCCTTCATTGGGCGGCGTGCCGGCAAAACTTAGAATTGCAAGAAAAAGAATTGCAGTCTTATGCATGGTGTTCATTATGATACTCCGCACGATTTTGCGCCGACTTATAGCTCGCCCCGGGAATCTTCCGGCCATTGTGTCTGCAGGAGTATTTCGATTCGCTTTTGCCGTCAGAATCCCGGAGCATTCCGGTCCACGTACCGATGTTGCTATATAGTGTGGATCGGCTGACATCTGTTGTCGTACACTCCGCAGATCCACACGCTGGAGAATTCAAGTCTTTCTTCCAGCTCGTCGATCGACAAATCGGTGTCGAACAGGACATCGTTCATCGACTCGACTTCGTCCTTGGATTTTTGATCGTCCATCCTTTTCACCTCCTTTCTTCTTCATTCGTTCGCGGACAAAGAACCATCCGGCCGCAAACCCGGGGTTGGGCAGACGCCGGCGGCAGATTTACGCGCCGGGTTTTCGCAGGCATTTTCAGAGCCCGCCCGATTTTCCTGCGTGTGCTGCCCTGGCTGCAATTTGAAATCTAGCGGGAAACCCGTCGCAGGGAGGGATTCCCGAAGCGCTCGATGCTCTTCCGGCCGTCATACGACACCCTCCCCCGCAAAGGAGCGCGTACTTACAGCCGAAACATTTCTGCATATGACCGGCAGTATTATTTCTCCAGGAAGAAAGAGCTTCCGAATCGACAGAGAGCCGAGGCATGAACCTTCCGACCCGTTCGGAGCATAAGCCGACCGTTTCCCAGCATGTATAGATATCGCCGCGCGGGTCGAGTATGAAGCTGCCGCTGCCCGCACCGCAGAAGGTTCCCCGAAAACCGAACCCTTTGCGGGTCGCGATTACTTCCTTGATCTGATCTTTCAGCCCGTCGCCCGGAAATATAAATGCGGATAAGAGGCTTTCTTTTTCCCTTCGCTTGTCGAGACGGCGCAGGAGCCCCTGCCCGCCCGATCGTGAAGCAACGGAGGCAGCGCTCTCCGGTCGACATTCCGGCGACAGGTCGCCGCCGCTGATGTGGGCCCCGATTTCCTGTGTGAGCGAAATATGGCAACGGAGATTGGGATGATTATGTAACCCAAATCTCTTCAGGTCGGCGGCAAGAGACTCCGGACCGTCGATATTTGATTCATCCACGTTTGCCCTGAGGTCCACCGATGCACCAAGCCGGAGCGCCAGGGCTATATTAGACATAATTTTCCGGTAAGTCCCCTCACCCGTATGAAGCACCCTCCTCCTGTCATGCTCTTCCGGGCCGCCGTCGACTGTTACCTGGACTCTTCCGATCCCGTCCGGGCCCAGCATGTCGCTAAACACATCGAGGTCGTATCCATTAGTTATTGCGGAGAGACAATACCCTCTCGATTTCCCCTCGCGTACAATCAGGCCGATGATGCCCGCATGCTGGTTCATCAATGGCTCGCCGCCGTAAAGAGTGAGGGTGTTCCCCTCTCTCATTCCAACCCTCATCAATTCCATAGCCTCAAAAGCAAGTGAGACTGTCTTCGCGTCGAAGGTTTCTCCGCCCCAGCCGTTGACGGAGATGCTCCTCTCAAAGCAGTAAGGGCATCTCAAATTGCAGTCATAAGCTACGAGGATCGCGAATCCGATGAAACGGGCGGCTCTGTTCTTCAAAACGCCTACGAACCGTCGCACATGCTCTCTTTCAATCGCAGGTGATAGGTCAGTTATGTACCCCCTTTTCTTGAGTTTGACGAGAGCATTGTCGGGCAGCTGGATGTGCCGTCCGCTGCGTAAAGATTCTGCTACTCTGGAGCTGACTACATCTACGGCGCCGGTATAACCGTGTACAAGCATGAAGCTGTTCTCATCGGGCAGTCTGACGTAGATGACATAGCTGGAAGTTCGCAACCTCAGCCTCCCCATTTGGTTGCGGTTAATCGAAAAACATTCAGATTCAACCTGGCCGGACTGAACGAGCGGTTGGCGGTCTCAGAGTTCATTCATCGACCTCTTCTTCTCTCTGCGCAGCACATATCGACACAGGGAAGAAGTCGTTCCGTTATCGCTACGCTCGTGAGTGAGGTGAGTGACGATAGAGGAAGACCTTCCTTAATTGGGAATCCCTTTCGGGCCCTTTTGACGGATACGTTGATCTCCTCCGCTCGGCCGCGGATGCCGTTCGTCCCTTCCACTATAAGCAAGACGGACTCTTCCATACATCCGGTATCCATTGGCTCACGCACCTTCCTGATTGGTCTGCGTACTCATTCTGGATTCCCGCGAAGCTTCCGGCCAGTGGATTTATTCCTCCCGAGTCTGCACATCCACCAGCCTATCCGCTAAACGTTATATCAGCTCATCCGAAATGTCAATATGAAAAACATTGTCAATCGAGGTTGACAGGGGAAACCCGGAGAATTCATGAAAGCCGAAAGGGTTTCGCGTGGCTTTCGCGACTTTAGTTGGCACTCACTCTCCGATTTCTTTGCCGCAGTGCGCACAAACCATTCTTCCAGAATATTCCTGGAATCTGTGAGACTCGTGCATCAGTCCTGCGGCCGAGATACAAGCGTAGTCCAATGCGAAGCGCCGATACAATTGAAGTTATCTTCTAATCATCGTCAGTGGTTGGGTAAGCATTTCCGCAGCCCACCGTGGTCAACGCGGCCGCCGTCCGTCATATCGAAGTCGGAATGTGGGAGGATTTAGTCGGCCGTGCCGCGTTTTCGCAGAAGCACATCAAGGACAAAACGATGAAACGAAGTGTTAATGTGGCTACCACTGCAACCGGCATTTCTTCCTTCTCAGAAACCACAACCTGTCTGAACAGTCTTAATGGCTTTAAGAATTTCCCCGCGTTCGCCAGTCCAATGACCTTGAGAAACCCAAGTCTCAATTCAGACAAAACAGTCTCTCACTTGCATGTTTGAGCGACAGTCTCTGTTGTTGCCGACCTCTAGATAACCTCCACAACCGACGTCGTGACAAGTTCCAACAACCCGTTTGTAAACTCGTCAAGTTTTATCTGCGCCAGCCCTTTCGCCCTGAGCAGCTCAAGCTGCGCAAGATCCTTTTCGCCCGCGAGCAAATCCCTGAAATCCTCTTCATCGAGCTCCCCAGCCGCAAGTTGTATCATCCACTTCTGAATGTCGACTTTTGCGGACTGCAGAAAGCTTACGGCGTCGGATTCCGCCTCACTCAGGAAGCCCCCGAGTATCTTGGCCGCGAGCTCCCCGGTACCGTTCTTCACCAGCTTGATCACTTCATCTACGTTTGCCATGATTACCTCCATGCGTTTCCTCAAGGGGTCGGGAAGAGCGATTGTGCCTCTTCCGCTTTCAGCTTGCTGCTCTCGAGCCCGGCTATTATGTCGAACGCTCTTGCAATCTGCTCCTTCTTATCTTCGATGTAAGCCGCGTTGAGCAACTGTCTCTCCTGCCACCTCTTCAAGAAACCTCCGAGGAGATTTCTATCAGGGTTCTTGAGAATGTCCCACATGCCGGCCGATATTTCGTTCTTAGGTCTCAACTTCTCATACTCATAGGCTTTGTCGATCCTGGTCGTGATGTCATTGATTTCTGCAAAATGGGTCGAAGCACTGTCGACCGCAAGATCCATGAGCGCAAGTGCATCCACCTTCAGACTCGTCGTCTGCTGGTAGGCATACTGATCGAACGTCGAGATGGTATAGCATCCGGCCGCTACAACACTCATTATCATAAGCAAGAACTGCCACAAATGCCGCCGGTTGGTTTCCATATTCAGCCTCCTGTTTTCATTCAGATGTCTAGATCACGTGCAATCCGGGTTGTCAGATCAACCCCGCGAGTCGAGTTCCACTCCACCGCCCCAGAACCACGACCCGTCCTCAGACTTGTACCACCTGCTCACCCCATTCACCATCTCCCCGCCTTCGGTGTAGCCTACGTAGCCGAGTTCGGTGCCTTTCGCAACAGTCCTGACGATCGGTGACGTTGCTGACGGTGAGTTCCTTCGAATGTTGAGGTTAACTTTGGTTACAACCGTTCCCCCCGCCGAAACAAACGGCGACTGAACCACCCCTCCCAACTTCTGCTTTGCCATTCCGACTAGCTTATCCAGGTCTACCTTCGAGCCGGGACATGTCTTGAGCGAATAGATCTCACGATGACCGATTACGTGCGACCGGTCGATCGGGATATCCCATCTTTCACTGATATCCGCAATGAGCCGGGAACTCGCTTCGTACATCGCGTCCGTCAATTCACTTTTCGAGTCCCCCTCGTGTTCTATTCCGATAGTGTAATAGTTCGGATTGACATACTTCCCATCTCGCGAAGGCTTGATGAGGGTCCATCCGGGAGCCTTTACTCGTCCCGCATGCCATGCTGTATCGGCTTCCTCGACGTATCTGTGGACTTCGCCGTTTATGCCGACACCGTAGTGTGCGGATACTCTAGACCCCGGGTTTCCAAACCAGGCGTCCGTTCCACTTAACGATCCTTCCATTATGTGAATCACTATCGCCTCAGGCTTGAAGCCCTTCCTCCCCTGGGAATAGTTGGGACTGGGAACGATAAGAATATTCATCGTTTCATCTCTCGCCCTTGACAGCGTCTCCAAATGCGGCAGCGTCAGGTATTTTGGGCATCCAGCAAATGACCCGGGCTGCCTCAATAGCCGACTTATTGATGTTATGAAGAACTGAGATCATAAACCAGTGGGGCGACAAGATCTGATCAAATGGTTCACACCCAGCGAAGGCTTGAGCCGTACCCACCGAAGAGGAAATCCTGAAGCCTGTCTCGAATTGCTGCCTCTAATCTCCGACAGCCGCGAGCGTTTCATTATCCAACACCTCCGCACGAAATTGGAACCGATGACCAAGGTACCGTATTTATCCCCATACCATTCCGAGGAACAATCTTATTACCAATCGAAATAAGAATCTTAGGAGACTTCTAATCGCTATCCGTTGGATACTTCTTACCCCAATGGTCATATATTATATGGCGAAACCGAGCCCTTCCGGCTCGCCGCAAAGACACAAAGGCTGACCCAAGCTTATTTTTCCCACCGTATCAAAATGTCAGAGTCAGACCGGCAGAACCACCTAATGGGTCAACCTAAGTGCCACCCTTCAGGTTCCGAATCTTCAGACCGGCCGTAGCCCCGGACCCGTTGTATACTGTCCACAGGTTTTCGGAGCATCCAGCTCAAGTCTCTTTTCGAATTCTTCGATGGAGAGATTGTCCGGGAGCGAGGTGTTCAAAGGTTTCACTTCCTCTCGGATACCTTTCTCTTCATCGTGTTCCATAGTTTCCTCCTTTCTTTTTTGAATGAATGCATCGCCCTCCTACCCGGGAATTTTATTTTGAAGGATCACATCCAATTTTTCTCCATGTCCATGTATTCCTCGAGAAGTGCCCTCTTGAACAATCCGGGAAATGCTCTGCATTCACGAAGATTGACCCGAGCTCCGTCGAATATCGATCCGACCGGACATCCACCTCCGCAGAACAGCAGATATTTGCATTCGAAGCATCGCCTGTAAGTCAGATTACTTTTCCACCAATCCCAGGATCTCCCCGAATCTATTGCAAAACTCCAGGCGTAGGTGCCAATTCTGTAGGCAGGCATGCCGACAGTTTCGAAGCAGCCATACATATCTCCGTATGAATCGAAAATGACCATACCGTTGGTGGCACCGCAGAAGTCCGATCGGAGCGGAGTAACTGCGCTGCCGCGCATGGAGGCCCGTATTCTGCGCCGCAGGTCAAAATCGATCTCACCGACTCCGTCCCGATGTTCCGATCGCGCAAAAGTCGCAAGATACCAGCGGAAGCGACCGGTTTCGGTCCATCCTCGCGCGAAGAATTCCCTCTCGAGCGCTCGCAGGCCAACCTGTCCGCTTTCCGCGAAATTGATTCTGACACAGACAGTCACGTTGTGAGAGAGGGCCAAATCGATATTTCCTAATATCCGGTTGAAGGTGTCGCCTGCGAACTTGTGCCGCCGGAGTCTGTCGTGTGCTTCGCGCGGACCCTCAAATGTTACCTGGAGAAACTGTATCATCCCCGGTCTCAAGATATGCGCATAATCATCAAGGGAGTATCCGTTCGTAACGGCTCCAAAGACGTAACCGGCAGTCACACCTTTTTCAACGATGTAAGAGACTATATCTAGATTACCTGGTAAGAGCGGTTCACCGCCGATAAGAGTTATCTGATTATCATGCATCGACCTCGAAGGTCTTATCGCAGACATAGCAGCGTAGGCCGTGTCGACCTGCGCTCGTGTCATGACTTTCCGTGACCATCCTTTACCTGATCCAGACAGATGCCGCTCGAAGCAGTATGGACAAGAGAAGTTGCAGTCGTATGCGACAAAGAATAGGAATGAAGACAAACGAGAGTTCCTTCCATGCATGGTTTGTGCAAAATTCCAGACGTACTCCCTTTCCTGGCTTTCATCTCTCTGCGTGAGATACCCTCTCCTCTGGAGCAGAGAGAGCGTATCGTCGTTTAAACGAACACTACTCTTGTTCGTGCGGAAGCTTGCCTGCGAGTTCTCTCTGAGAAACGTCACGACTTTACTTTGAACAAGGTCGATAGCGCCGGTATAACCGTGTGCAATCAGAAAATGATCGGCCGACTCGCGCCCGCCATAAACAGTATAGACGCTGGTGTGAAGGGGGCCGAGCGGAGTCAAGGCGATAATCTTCCCTCTCGAGTCGACTCAGCTCCGCAGCAAAGTGGTTTCCTTCTGTTGGCCTCTCTGTACTCCCCCATCGTCATCCCGGTAACTCGTTTAAAGGTCCTCGATCCGCCGTCCTCACGTGAAAACCCAACTTCAAAACAAATCTCGAAACAATACTTGTCGGTTTCTGCCAGGAGTTTCTTGGCGATCTCCACTTTCGCCAGCCTTATGAATCTTGAAATCGGAATCCCCTCTCTCCTGCGGAATTGCTTACGAAGTGTTTCAGCCGAAATATCGAGATCTGCTGCTAGCGGCGCAACCCCGCACACCCTCCTAACGTTCCGCTCGATATACTTCTTGACATGCTCTGTATCCACGTTTGCCCTGGCCTCCTGAATTCACGACTTGACTTGATATCCGTTTGTTGCTCCCTCGTGGCTCGCCGACCGGTGTACCAATCGAAAGCTGATTCCGCGTGCCCACCGGCCCTTCCACTAGACGTTACCGAAGGCGGTAATAAATGTCAAGAAGAAATGATTGGCTTTTCCGGTTGTCGGCGGTGTGCCCCTTCAGCTTCTCCAGGTAGATTCCATGCCGCCATCGCTGGATATTTCAAGAGTCCATCTTGCCGTCGTGGAAACGGAGTTCAGAGCGGCCGCCGCCAGACCGTTGCGTTCGCCGCCATCATATATAAATAATTTCCTTCAATCTCAATCGAGCTCACCACCGGGTCTGACACATTTTCCGTTATGTCCGTCCATGTCGCCCCTCCGTCGTAAGAGAGAAAAAGACCGCTGTCGTCTCCGACCGCGAGGACTGTGTCGACGGCCGCGACGCGGGTCCCGGTTCCCGTGCTGCTGGGTAAGTTGGCCGAGATATCCGTCCAGCTATTTCCCCCATCCTTCGAGACGAAGAGAAGGCCGCCGAGTGCGCCGGCGTAAATCCTCGTACCGTCCGTCGTCATCGATTCTATTGAAGGTTCTCCGCCCACCCCTGTACTGTCTGTCAGTCCGCTGTCTGACGCGACCCAACTGTTTCCGTTGTCCGTGGAAATGTATATGCCGTTTTCCGCCCCGGCCAGTATGCGGTTCCCCATTGCGGTAAACGCAAACACCGACGCCGTACTCATTCCACTGTTCGCTTTTTCCCAAACACTTGATGGACCGGTCTGCCGATAAACTCCGCCACCCCATATCCCCGCAAGAAGATTCGTGCCAACCGAAAACAGAGAGGTGATTTCGGGATACGAGCCTGCTGCACCGGGGAGTCCGGAATCATCAGGCTTCCAGCTTACTCCCCCGTCCGTCGAGACGTAGACTCCTTGAGCACCGTTGTCAGCAACGTAAACCGAATTCCCGATTACCGCTACGTTATAATTTCCTGCAGGGAGCGATGTACCCGCGGGAGTCCAGTCGACACCCCCGTCGGTAGAGCGGAATACTCCGTTGACGCCTGCTGCAATCAGCACAGAGCCATCCTCGGCCATCTCGTTGAACGCATACAGCCCCGTCACCTGGCTCCAGTTACCTGGCACTGCCCCTGTTCCTCCAGTGCCGCTCGACTTACTGCAGCTGAAAAGGACAAATGAAGAAAGTAGAATGAAACTGACAAATACAACAGATTTCATAGGGTGCTCCGTCGGTGTACAAACATTTGCGCATCTTGTCCGCATTCCCAGATTCACCCCTGTGCCGCAATTCATTGTAGTATAATGACGTGGTTGAATCAATTCATAAAGATGGGTGGAAACAGGGGATTTTGGAACTACGTGACAATGAGATGGCGGAAGCCAGGAGGCCGTTGGACAGTCATGGAGACGACATGCACACCAGATAAAGCGGTCATTGATTTTGCTATCTGTAGTCATCTGGACGCACATCCACGAAATGGGCGAATGATCCGGTTACGCTATCACATCGCGGTTCACTGAAGTGTCATCAAGTAGTTTACATGTCTCAGACAAGACGGCGCGATTTGCTCTCGATCAGTACAGCAACTCCCCATTCTCCGCTCACGCAAAGGATTCTGGCACGTCA
>JBJKPC010000108.1:0-26648 GCA_046706745.1 Candidatus Kryptoniota bacterium | reverse complement strand
GTAGATCGAGCAGGCGGCCGGTCAATCTACCGGACTTTGATCGGCGATTCTATTAACTAGATTTTTTTTCTTCTTCCAGTTCGAGACTACTGTAACGGCAGTCGGCCTCACGCCTCCGACACGCAGGCCAGCAAGAATCTTCTTCCCGGATTTCTCTATGTCGTATACCTCCTCATGTTCTGGCGGACCCGTCGGAGAAAAGACCCGGTAAGGCCTGCTGAAAGAAAGGCCGTCTCCCGTTCGCCTCGCTCCAACCCCCATGACGAGTCCGCCAAGGGTGACAAAATAGACCTTCCTCCCTCCGTCGATCCACCTCGCCCATTCGGCCCCGTTTACGGAAACCTGCCATTTGCTACCATTTCCCTTTATCGATGTAACATAAACCTGCTTTTCTCCCGACTCATCGGAAATGTAGAGAGCCCATTTCGAATTGGGAGAAATTCTACCGTCTTCTTCATTGTATTTGGTTCCGAGAAACACAGCGGGCTTTCCGTGCCCCTCAGAGGAAGCAGAAGAAGATCCCAACCGCTGTTCTTCCCGACGTAGTCCATCGCCTGCAACAAAACATATCGGCCGTTCGGACTGCACTGGTCCGCAATCACATCGTTATCAAATCTGAAGAGTGGAGACGAATTTCCTGACCCATCGGCATTCTTGATGAACAAGTTGAGATTCCCTCCGGGACCGCGGTTCGAACTGAATATGATCTCCTTGCCGCCAACCGACCAGCATGGATAGACGTCGGCGTTTGCGTTCAGAGTCAGACGGGACACCACGTTCCTCGCGATATTGTAGATCCAGATGTCGTAGTTCTTCTCCCTTGGCTCATAAGAGTCGAAATCGATTTGTCTGTCGCGTTGCGATAGTCGAGCATCGTGGAATACCGGCAAGTTAAATAAGGTATCGGCATTGGATCCCGTCGAAGGAACCAAGACGATTCTCTCGGAAGGGTTGGTTTGCTTTTCGAATATGAGCACACCGTTGCGCGAGACCGAGTACGTTCCGCTCATGTCGATATCGTAGTATTGCAGGTGGTCTGCCGCAGGTTCGGCACCGCCGCTGAAGGTCAGCGTACTCAGGTCGAATGGACGCATAGACAGTACTGTTTTCTACCGTCTTTAATCAAACGTTGCCAAGCCGTCGGCCGGTTGCACGAACTCCTTCCATAGACACTCATTTATGTAGAGCATTCACCGCCGCGTCATATCCCGCATCGATGAGACGTTGTATATCGTCAGAGGAAAAAGAGCTTATACTGATGGTCAGCGGAGCCTCGGGACGGATCGAGAGAATATCGATCTTCCTGTATTCTCTTAAAGACGTGAACGGATTATCAAGGCTGTCGCGTTCTTCCACGAGTTTGTTAATGAAGTCGGCCCACGCCATATCGTCGTCAACAATCGCGTTAGTCATTATATCGAATGTGCGTTCAATCAGTTGAAGAAGGTTCCTTGGATCGAATACGGAACTCCCCATCTGTTTCGGCTGACATGTGATCGCTACGATTTCAGATGCCCCATCTCTGATGGCGGGTCTGAGAGGAGCTATTTCCCTTACACCGCCGTCTGCCAGGATTTGACCTCCGATGCGGGAGAGAGGCATCATGATAGGTATCGAAGCGCTGGCAAGCATGTAATCGATGAAATCGGGGTTGGATGGGTCTGTAATGATAAGTGTGCCATCGAGAAGGTTCGTAGTTCCTATTCGCAATCCGACCGGACTCGCCAATATATTCTTCAACGAGATCGTGTCTTCTACCAGCTCCCGAAGGGGGGTCGTGCCCACAAGACCGTCAAAGGAGTCGAACAAGACATCCTTGACGATCGTGGGCAGCCATCTCGGACTCACAATGTCGGACGGCTGCTTGATATTATTCTTCCAAAAGGCTGCGAGGTTTTCCCCGATTTGTCGCCAGTTCACCGCCTGTTGGCCCGACTGCATCTTTCCTGCCTCTGCACAAACGAATGTCCCGTTCAACGCGCCCACTGATATTCCATAAATCGTGTCCGGTTCGAATCCGGATTCGAGTACTGCTTCTATCGCACCGACCTGAAATGCCCCCTTCACCGAACCTCCGCTAAGCACCAGCGCTTTTTTCTTCGACATCATATTATTCCTCCATGTCCAGGAGCTCCGGAGATCTGCTTCCGGCTCAATTGCACAGACCTTCAAGACCCGGATCGTTGTGAAACCACTTTGAAAGCAGGGTCAGCTTTTCCCTGACTTCTTCTCTCCGGACGGTGGAAAATCCGAAGGGACTCCGAGTCCGGTGCACGCATCCCATCCCTTTCGCGCTGAATACCCTTCGTCCGTGGAAGTGGTTATGTTGTTTCCCTGAGTGATATCGCGACACGACGAAGGTTTTGAATATAGCGCATTGTTAAGGAAGCCGGCTGTTTTACCGCTAAGTTGGTTTACACGCGCTGTCAAAGCGGCCATCAAGGGTGCTACCGCGCTCGTGCCGCCTATCACCATTTCCTGGCCGTCTACCAGGACCTTGTACCCTGTGACGGGATCTGCGTCGGCCGCAACATCGGGTACTCCTCTCCCCTTGAAACCGGTATCGATTGCCAAAGGAACGCCAACAGAGCCTTGGTATTGCGGCAGAGGAAATACATTACTGACTCCACCGCCGGTAGCCGAAGAGTTGGACTCGTGCCAGACAACTTCACCCGCGATCCTTCCATTCTTTGCCTCGAGCCTGGTGCCTCCACATCCCAGCACAAAGGGGCTGGAAGCGGGGAAGTCGACATGAACTTTTCCGTCTCCTACTCCGTCTGATGATCCTCTGTCGCCCGCTGCGACACAAACCGTCACCCCGAGGACCGCCGCAGTTTTAAACTCATCATTGAAGCTCTTCAACGCCTGGGCCGTCCAGACCAATTCCGGCGAGCCCCAACTGATTGAAATCACATCGGGGGCGTTCCTGGTGTCATGAATTGCTTTTGAAATTGCATCCAGGAATCCCCTGTCGGTATTGGGGGCAAAATAGACTACAATATCCGCGTCCGGTGCCACAAGGCCTGCTACTTCGATATCGAGCATCACTTCGCCGTCCGCCCCGTCGGGAGTGGTGGGACTGTTGACAGCTCCGTCCACCGAGACCGCCTTTACGTGCGGCGTCTTTATTCCGAGACTGCTGAAGTAGCTGTTCAGATCACCGGGACGGTATCCCCCGCCAAGCTCCACGAGACCGATGCACTGTCCCTTCCCCGTCGCCCTGGAAGGAAAGCGGTACAGTTCCGCTACTTGATTCGGATAAAAAGCCGCACTTGCGGCCGAATGAGGAATAAAAGCTCCGTCTTTCATGACCGTCTGAAACTTAGGTGTGGCATGTGGTCTGTTATCCAGTCCATATACTCCGTCTATTACGTTCACCAGATGGCTTGGGATTCGGATATCCCCGCTTCTTCCGCGGTATACCTTTCCCGCAGGATCCGAGTAGTTGGACAAATGGACCTGGAACGCTTCCTCAAGATCACGCGTTCGCCCCTTCAGACACATTTTCGATTCAGGAATGTCTACTTCCGACACGGTGAGACCAAATTCGCTTGCGAAATCCTCGACCAGGTCGAGTTGATCCTCCGATGCCCCGAAGCGTTGCCGATAGGAGTCCCTGTTGAGTCTTCGCCCGGATTTCAACGCGGCATCCAGGGATCCTCTCCGCGCAATTTTCACAGTGATCTCAAATACCTCGTTCGGATTAATCGTGTCAATCCGATTTGGAGCGGGCGCCGCTTTACTGCTCCCCGGAAGAGTTACATATCCGGTCGTCTTTGTATTGGATTTCCTCATATTCACCTCAAACCTTCACTACCTCGATCGGTTCTACGACTCCATTGAGTTCGGCGTGGTTGCGAATTTTCTCGAGCATCGGTAGTGAAATGGACACGCCGGCATTCAGGAGACGCAGCCCTCTTACCGTTGTAATCTCCGAGTGCAAAACCATCCCCGGTCTGAGATCCCGAACCGCACATTGAACGATTCGTTTCGCCGGTCCGGATGTTTCCCCCACTTTTCTCAGCTCGGGAAGATCGCCCAGCTTCTTCACTATTTCCGGATCATACCAGTTGCTTCTTGATGATAATTCCGCGAAAGCATCCAACCTCGACTTTCCGCTGGATTCAAGATCCACCATGTCGCTGAATACTTTCAGGACCCGTGACTCAAACGGAATTTCCTGGCCACGGATAGGCTCGTTCGGGAGCCCGCTGCCGTCGAATCGTTTCTGGTGGTATTTCACAATGCGCGCAACGTTGTTGAGGCGCGGGATGTTTACCAGGAGGTCGTGGCCTATCTTCGGAATTCTGTCGAACATCGACTGCTCGAGCTTTTCAAGTGTCTTACCGGTAGCGACTTTATCCAGTATAGCATCCGGCATCGTAATGGTACCGATCCTCGCAAGCATAGCTGAAACTTCCAGTTCCCAGCTATCCTTGATCTTTTCGTTCGCGACGAATGCTTTCACGTAGTCCCTTGTCTTCTCGGCGCGGCCGAAACTCACGTCGTCCGCAATGGCAAGGAGTTCGGTAAGCAGACTCACGCTTCCACTTAGGGTATCCTGGAGAAGGTTTCGCTCCGATTCGACGAGTTCATATTGTCTGAGACCGTCCTCAAGCGCCTTCATGATATCTTTGGTCGCAGCGGGCTTGGTCAGAAGGCGGAAGACATGCCCTTCGTTAATCGCATTGAGAGAAACATGAAGATCCGCATAAGCTGTATAGAGTATTCTTACCGTGTTGGGTGCCTGCGACTCGAGCCAGGTCAGAAACCTCACGCCGTCGACACGCGGCATCCTCAGGTCGGATACAACCACGGCATACGGTCCCGTGGTGAGCACGGCCTTTATCCCGTAATCCGCTCCGTTCGCGGTTTCGATCTCGAACTTCGATCCGAGCTGGAACCGAAGCGAGGACAATACCTCTTTGTCATCGTCTACGAGAAGAATCTTCCCCGGCACGATCTATTGTTCCCGTCTTAGTTGTGCGTGTGAGACTTTGTAATTCGGGAGCATGGTTGTCTTCTACCGCGCCTCGTCCAGTGCGGACCGGACTTTATTCAACAAGTCGTCTCGTTCGTACGGCTTCTGTATAAACATTTTCACTCCTTCCTTCTCCATTCTCAACCTTTCACTTTCTTCCAGAAAGCCGCTCGCGAGGATAACTCTCGTCCCGGGATTTATCATTTTAATCGTTGCCATCAAATCAAGCCCGCCGATCTTAGGAAGTCCGATATCGGAAATCACCAGTTTTATGTCGCTCTGGTTGAGGAACAGCGAAATCGCGCTCTCGCCGTCTTTCGCGGCCAGGACTTTATATCCCTCAGCCGAGAGAAGGTCCAGCAGGTATTCCCGGAGACCCGGCTCGTCTTCCACCACGAGGATTGTCTCATTCCCACCCCGAATGTCCGATGCTTCCCGCAATCTTTCCCCGCGCGAGGTTGCAGTATCGCTGGAGGCAGGAAGGTAAACCACGAACGTGGTCCCCTTGCCGGGAGTGCTCGAAACATCCACGAAACCGCTTTGACTCTGAACTATGCCGTAAACGGTCGACAACCCCAATCCGGTCCCTTTCCCTTCCGGTTTCGTCGTGAAGAAAGGTTCGAAAATCCTCGAACGCGTCCCCTCGTCCATGCCCATACCCGTATCCGAAACGCTTATCTTTACATACTCCTGATATTCTGGCGCGGGAAATTTCTCCCTGGCATCGTTCCCCTTCACGACTTCGGCACTTATGCCGAGCCTCCCCCCGGCCACCTGGCCGTCGGTTCTGTCCATCATTGCATCGCGAGCGTTCACACAGAGATTCAAGAGTAGTTGGTGAATTTCTGATCGGTCGCCATAAATGCTCGTACCGGATTTCCTCAGATCGGTCACGATCTCGATCTGTCGGGGAAAAGTCTCACGAATCAGCTTGCAGAGATCACCGGCAACTTCGCTGACATCCACATAGCCCTGAATCCTTTCCTGCTTCCTCGCGAACATCAGAAGCTGCCGCACCAACCCAACCGCCCGGCCGGCAGCGGATGAGATTGAATTCAGACATGCAGAAGCTTTCTCATTGCCCTCGACGATTCTTCTCAGGAACGAAGTGTACCCGTTGATTATCGCAAGGATGTTATTGAAGTCGTGTGCGACGCCGCCGGCCAGCGTCCCGAGACCTTCGAGCTTCTGAGACTGCCTGAGCTGCTCTTCAAGTGATTTTTGTTCAGTCACGTCTCTGGCAATCCCGAGGAGGCCAACGACTCTACCGTTCTTCATTTGCGCCGCTATGTTGAATTCCCCTATCAGAGATCCTCCGTCCTTTGCCGAAATTCTGAACTCCACTACGCCGGGAGTTTCACCTTCCGCGGCACTCCGCAAGGCCGCCTCAGCCCTGGGAACATCATCGGCATGAAGTAGTTCAACAAACCCCCGCCCGATCCACTCGCTGCGGCTCCAGCCGGTCATGTTCTCGAAGGCCGGGTTGAGGCTGCGTATGATGCCGTCGAGAGTGAGGCTGAAAATCGCATCTCGCACACCGTCCACGAGGCCGCGGTATTGCTCTTCCGAAGCACGAAGGGCGGTTTCAGCCGCTTTCTTCTCAGTTATATCATCAATGATCGTTATAGAATGGGTAAAACGTCCCTGTGCATCACGAGCGGTTGCTGCCGTAAGATTCGCGATAATTACGCGTCCGTCCTTTCTGACGAATCTTTTCTCGAATCTTACAATTTCCCGCTTGCCTGAGACCTGCTCCGCAAGAAAAGAGGGACCTATCCCGCGGTCATCCGGATAAGTCATGTCATTGAACGACATCTTCAGGAGCTCTTCTTCGCTATACCCGAAGAGCTTGACGGCCGCGGGATTGCACCTGACGTACTTTCCATTCTCGTCTACGTTGGTTATTGCAAGCGGGGAAGCCTCGTAAATCGTTCTGTACCTCTCCTCGCTGGATTTCAATTTTCCTTCCGCCTCCCTTACCTCCGTCAAGTCTCTGATCATTGCCAGAACTGCCGTCTCATCCTTCGACACAAACGGTGAAAGCATGATGTCGGCAGGGAACTCAGTCCCGTCTTTCCGGCGAGCGTATAGGTCCAGTCCCCTTCCCATGGAACGGGCATGCGGATGAAAACTAAACGTGCTGAGTTCCGTCTCGTGTTTTTTCCTCAATCGTTCAGGCACTAGCATTGCGAGAGATTTTCCCAGCAGCTCTTCAGCGGTGTATCCAAAGGTTTGCCGCGCCTGCTCGTTTACAAAAGTGATCTCGTAGTGCTGATCAACTATTATCACCGCATCCGGCGCGGTTTCAAGAACTCCTCTGTATTTCGCCTCGAGATTCCTGAGATCTTCAAGGGCCATCTCGCGCATTTTCTCCGCGAGTTTCAGCTTTCTTCTCTCGTCTGCCTCCCTTACAGCCCTCTTAACTGCCGGGACTAAACGCTGCAGGCCTGGCTTAAGGACGTAATCAGTCGCACCGTCTATGAGAGTCTGAACTGCACTCTCTTCACCCATAGTTCCCGTTACAAAAACGAAAGGAGTGTCGGGAGCGACCCCACGGGCGATGAGAAGTGCCCCTGTGCCGCTGAATGACGGGAGACTATTGTCACAGAGTATCAAATCGAATTTCTTAATTGCCAGTGCTTTCTCAAATTCTTCCCGTGAATTGACCAGGTCAATGCTGCACACTAGGCCTGCCTCATCGAGAATATCACGGATAAGCCGGGCGTCCCCGGCGTCATCTTCCAGATGTAATATTTTCAGCGTCTCTTCATTCTTTTCGGTCATCGATCATCCCTCCCCGAAAATTGGGTCCTGTTGTTTCAGGAAAGTCTCTGTGGTGAACCTTTTACACTGCCGGGAGGCGGCTCGTTTATTACGGCCCAGAAAGCACCGAGTTGGCTCACTGCGGAAACAAAGTCTTCAAACTCCAGAGGCTTGACAACGTACGCATTCACTCCCAGGTTGTAGCTCTTGATGAGATCGGTTTCTTCCCGTGAAGAGGTAAGGATAACCACGGGAATTGCCTTCAGATCGGGCTCGCTCTTTATCTCCTTTAACACTTCAAGCCCATCGACCTTCGGCATTTTTATGTCGAGTAGAATTACCGCCGGATTACCTTCCGGACGCGAACTGAACTTCCCTTCACTCCGGAGATAGTCCAATGCTTCAGCTCCGTCGTTGACCACCGTAACTTCATTTGCCAGATTGTGACGCCCCAAAGCCTCAAGCGTAAGTTCGACGTCCATCTGGTTGTCCTCTGCGAGAAGAATGCTTTTCAGAAGTTCCATCTTGGCCCTTTCTAATGAATTGGCAGCGAGAAGTAAAAAGTGGCACCTTTTCCGACTTCTCCCTCTGCCCAGGTTCTGCCGTCATGGCGGTGTATGATTCGTCGTACGTTCGCGAGCCCGATGCCGGTTCCCTCGAATTCGTCACTCCTGTGCAGCCGCTGGAAGACTCCGAACAATTTGTCAGCGTATTCCATGTCGAACCCTACACCGTTGTCTTTTACGTAAACACTCACTTCGCCATTCTGCGTGGTGCTCCCGATCTCGATCACCGCTTTCTCCCTCGGACGCGTGTACTTGACTGCGTTGCCAAGCAGGTTTTGGAAAACCAGCCGCAGCATGGAGCGATCTGCATTGACGATCGGCAGAGAACGAATATCCCACTCGACAGACCGGCCTTCGATTTCACCCGCAAGGTCCCTGATGACCGCGTCTACGCTCTCGCGAAGATTGACTTCGGCTTTTCTCATTTCTGTCCGCCCCATCCGCGAGAAAGAGAGAAGATCGTCGATAAGATTCCCCATTTCTTTCACAGAGTCTGAGATTAATCTCAGATAGCGGCTTCCCTTGTCGTCCAGCGAGCCGGCGCTGTGCCTCGCCAGCAAATCCGCATAGCCGTGAACATGCCGGAGCGGTGCGCGCAGGTCGTGAGATACCGAATAAGAAAACGCCTCCAACTCTCTATTCGCGGTCTCCAGCTGCAACGTTCTCTTTTCGACAAGTTCCTCAAGATGTTCTTTATGCCTGACGAGTTCTTCCCTGAGCCGTCTTTCTTCAGTTATGTCTGAAGACAGAATGAATATCCCTTCGGGGACCGGCTCCACGCGCATATCGAACCATAACAAGGTACCGTCAGGATAGACGAAGCTTATTTCGACACGGTTGGATTTCCGGTCCGCCATGCACTTTCGAAGTACAGCGAACATGGTCGTCTTCTCGATCCCTGGATATATTTCGTTCAGCCTGCGACCGATAAATTCCTCTCTTGCACGGTGGGCGCGTCCAGCCACTGCGTCGTTCACATAAAGGTAACGCCACTCCCGATCTACAATCTGGCATCCTTCCGAAAGACTTTCGAGCGTCGTTCTGTATCTTTGCTCCGCGCTGCGCAGGGCCTCCTCGGATCTGATTGTCTCCGAGATATCCACACAAACGGTATTTCTACCGATGGGATTATTTTCCGCATCGTGTAGAACGACGGTGTAAACGTGCACATGGACGCGACTGCCGTCCTTACGAAGATGCTGGACCCTCCCGTTCCATCTGCCGTCGTTTTCGAGAGTCGTGCTCCGTTCATTTGACTCAACTTCAGATTCGCCTTGCACAAGGATCTCCGCGGCTTTCTTTCCCATAACCTCGTCCGTTTTCCAACCGTAAAAGTCTTCCGCGAACTTGTTCCAGTATATGATCCTCCCATCCAGGTCGGTCGTAACTACGGCGTTGTAAATCTGATCCAGGATAGACGCCTGTAAATGGAGCCGCTCGGTGAATTGCTTTCTACGCGTAATATCTCTGGCTATTGCGGAGGCACCGACTATTCTGCCTTCCTGATTCACAATCGGTGAAATCGCCAACGAAACGTCGAACCGTGACCCGTCCTTCCGTATCCGAACCGTCTCGAACGCCTCGATGGTTTCTCCGCTTTCTATCCTCCTGATGATATCCCTCTCTTCATTCACACGTTCGGGTGGGTAGATACTCAGTATGTTCTTTCCGATTATTTCGTCCGATAAATAGCCGAAGACTCTTTCGGCGCTCCGGTTCCAGGCGGTGATTGTTCCGTCGAGATTCTTTGCCATGACTGCGTCCATCGCGGACTCGACTATCGCAGCAAGACGAGAGCGCGCTTCGTACGCACGCTTTTCTTCAGTAATGTCGCGTACCGATGCGAGGATGAATTTCTCCCCCGCAATTTCTATGATCTCTGCGGAGAAAAGTTCTGTACGCACCTCGCCGGACTTCACCCGAATGTCTACCTCAAACTTCTCCGCCTTCCCCTTATCACGAATCTGACGCGCCATCTGCTCTCTTTCGTCGGGGGATACCCACATTCCCAATTCCAAAGATGTCTTTCCGATGACTTCATCGCGGGAATATCCGTAGATGTTCAGAAATGCCGGGTTTACCTCGACGAATTTCCCATCGCGAATAGTCGTAATGGCGATTCCGATCGGACTCGAGAAGAACACACTTGCAAAACGTTCTTCACTTCGCTTCAACAACTCTTCCGATTTCTTCCTATCAGAGATATCCTCAACAAAACCCTCAAATTGCAGAAGCTTTCGTTCGGGGTCACGCAAGGCCCGCAAGTGAAATCTCCCTGTGAATACGGAACCGTCTTTTCTTTTGTAGAGATTCTCGAATGTCTTAATCTCAGGCGCATTCTCGACCTGATGAATGATCTCCGTTCTTCTCGACGGGTCCGCAAACAAATCAGAGCCTATGTCATTGACAACTCTCTTCAACTCATCGGGGGATTCATAACCGAACATCAGTGCAAAGGCGGAGTTCACATCCAATATTCTGCCATCAGCAGTTGATTGAACAATCCCGAGTACAGCATCTTCAAAGAGTCTTCGATAGCGCTGCTCACTCGCCTTCAAATCGGCTTCCATTCGCTTTCGTTCGGTGATATCCCTGAGCACGGCAAAATAGAAGCTTTCATCCTGCCAAAGTATCTCATGGGCGCGCATCTCTAGGATGCGCGTCACACCATTATTCGCAGTCTCCATTTCTATCGCCGTATGAAGTACCGGCGCCTCAAAGTGCGACCCCACCAGCTGCGCGGATCGCCCTGAGAGCATTGCGTTCGCCGCCGAATTTGCAAACCGGACTGTTCCCTGACGATCGACCACTACTACAGCATCTTCGAAATACTCCATGATCTCCCGCAGGAACTGAATTTCGCGGCGTCGAATAGAGGAAAGTGTCTCCCGCATATTACGCCCTTTCCGATTTCGAACTTTTCGGATTAACTCTAAGACTTCGACGGAGAAATGAGATAATGCTCCGGAACGGGAGCTCCGGGTTGGACTTAAATGTCAACGGTCGCGCGAAATGAATATCCCCGGTCATCACCCGGCTACATAGATCCCGGCTCATATGAACCTGGGCGGGTTAGTGGGACATCCCCTGAATTATGGAATCTTGGTGCACCAGCATCTCTCCTCCTCCTCTCTTGGATTGTTCGGGAGGCTCTCCTCCTCCCCGAAGAGCGCATGATCGGCCGATTCGGCCGGCCCTTTCATGCGCGTACTTCAGCGGAAGTTTACTAAAACAGACGATATATTTCAAGCATAATGGCACTCAGTTGGATACAATTCCGATCCATTCCAAACTTGCCTGCAAATGAATGATCGAACCACAAACGCAACAAGGATTTACCCGTATGTACGTTCCAAAATTATTTGAAATGAAGGACTGGCCGGAGATAACGCGATTCCTGACGGAGAATCCGCTCGCTTCGCTCGTTAGCCGCGGGGAGGGATACCCGGTCGCTACACAAGTTCCGCTCGAATTGGAGAAGAACGATCGGGGCGAGACGGTCCTGTCCGGCCATCTTGCGAAAGCGAATCGTCAATGGAAGCTTTTCAGGTCGCAACCTGAAGTGCTGGCAATATTTCTATCGCCGATCCAGCATTATATCTCATCATCATGGTACAATCATCCGAACGTGCCGACATGGAATTACATGAGCGTTCACATCTACGGTCAGCTCAGGATAGTTGAAGGCGCGCGCTTACGTACATCCCTGAAGAAAATGACTCATTACCATGAACGGATTTCTTCTCATCCGCTGACGGAAAAAATCCTGGACAGTGAAATCGAGAAACAGATCGGCGGGATCGTCGGATTCGACATACAAATCCAGAAGGTCGAAGCCGCTTACAAGCTGAGTCAGAACAGGGACAAGGAAGATTACCTGAATATCATTGCGGAACTCGAGAAGCTGGAAGACTATAACGCGAACATGCTCGCGAAAAAGATGACCGAAATCAGATAGGCCATCTCATCACTCACTTGACGAGAACGACCTTTCTGGTACGCGCATAACTTCCCGATGTCATTCGCACAAAGTATATCCCGCTGGCAAGTTTGCTCCCGTCGAAGGTTACTTCATACCGCCCAGCATGCTTGTAACCGTCGACCAACGTTGCGACTCTCCTCCCAAGGATATCGTACACCATCAGAGTCACGTGACCGGCGGCTGACAACTCATAACCGATAGTCGTCGAAGGATTGAAAGGGTTGGGATAGTTTTGTAAGAGTGAGAATTGTGCCGGCAGCGACGCGGTCTCTCCCCTGATCCCGGTAATCTCTGAGAGCGGCCTGCGCCAGACTCGGCCGTCGGGAGCGCCGGCAAACAAATAACCATCGCCGACTGAGAGGCACGAGACCGGCTCTTGCTGACCGGGATTTGGATTCAAAAGACCGGTACTCACATCCGCCAATCGCGCACCCAAATCCCACATCGCGTAAACTCCGTAAAACTCTGCGAGATAAAGATCGTTCCCGTTCACCGCGACTGAGTAAATCCCGCTGTCACTCACCACCTGAGTCCACGTTTGGCCGCTGTCAGCCGACAGCCACAGGCCTTCAGCAGGATAGGCGGGAGGCGCGGCAACGAAGATATCGGTCCCCATCATGGCGATTGCGGCTACGCTCATATCGTAACCGGTCAGTGCGGAGGTATGCCAGTCGATCCCGTTGTTAGTGGATACGAGTACTTCTCTTCCGGAACCGGCGACAATTTCGGAGTCGAGTGCAGCGATCGGGTCGACTCCCACGCTGAGCACGCGATTCCAAATTGTGCCGTCGTTTCTCGAGACATACAAACCGGTGGGGCTGGAAGCCCAGACTGCTTGTGAGGTCAATGCAATTGCGCTGATCGGAACTCGCCTCAGGCCCGTTATTTTCCAGCTCTTTCCATAGTCAGTCGATCGAAATACCCCGCCTTCATTTCCGAATGTACCGGCGTAAACAACCGATCCTTCGGTGGCAAGAGATGATATAGACGGATTATTCAGGCCGGAATTAGCTGCGTACCAGGTCGTACCATCATCCGTCGATCGAAACACGCCGCCTCCACTTGTTCCCTCAAACAGATTTCCCCCGCCTGCTGCAAGTGAACTCACTCCTGCACTCGTCAAACCCATCGCGGCCCACGTTTCTCCGTGGTCGGTGGACTTGAAGACTCCACTCGAAACAGTTCCGGCGTACAATGATGAATTAAGGTTTGCCAGGAAATGAATCGCGGAACCAGTCGGACTCGAAGGATTCCAATTCGCTCCTCCGTCCGTCGAAAAGAAAATTCCGTCGGTTGAGGTTCCGGCCACAACTGTTCCGGCGCCGACCGCCAATGACGTCACTGTACCTTCGTTCCAGTTGGGATCAACATTAGTCCAGAGCAGCCCGTCATTTGTAGAATGAAAAACCCCGACATCCGAACCGACATACGTGTCTGTGCCGTATACGGATAGGGGACCGACATTTGTCGTGGTCAGGCCGTTGTTTTCGGCTGTCCAGGTGTTGCCACTGTCGCTCGAAACGAACACGCCTCCGAGGGCCACTGTAGCTATTATCGCCGAACCGACGAAGCTCAGCGAGTTAACGGTGCAATTGCCAAGCGACGAGGCCGACCATGTTAACCCTCCGTCTGATGATATAAACACACCCTGACCGCCGGTACCCGCAAATAGCCTTGTACCGTCAGCACAAAAAGCATCCACAGCCACATTATTCATTCCAACCGATGCCCAATTCGCCCCATTGTCCGTAGACCTGAAAGCCCCGCTGTCGGTCCCGGCGAAGATCTTTCCCCCCGTCACAAACAGCGCGTAGATTTTCGATGTTGTCAAGCCCGATGCTTTCCAGCTAGAGCCGCTATCGGCAGAGACAAAAACGCCGTTGTCCATCCCAGCGAAAACAGCGGTCCCGTTGGCAGCTAAGGACCAAACATTCGAAGTATAGTGGGGAGTCATCGGAACCCACTGTGCCTCTGCCGGGCCGATCCATAACCCACACAAGGCTATAACGACCAGGCGGACAATCCTTCTCTTCATTTCATTCTTTATCCTCAACGATCATATTATAGCCTGCAGTGGATGTCCAGTCAATGAGTGGGGGATGGCCAGTCCCGCGATCTCACTGTAATGAATTATTATGGATTCCCAAGGCGACGAAGAGAAGTAGACAAAGAAAATCCCACCAAAGGCGCCGGCCCGGTGGGATGTCCTTTTACTAACAAATTGAGTCTTACTTCTTGCCCAGCACGGCGTCTTTGCAGGCTTTTGCGACCCGAAACTTTACGACCGTCTTAGCAGGTATCTGAATCTGCTCGCCCGTCGCAGGATTTCTTCCGAGTCGAGCTTTCCTTTTGACGAGCACAAGCTTGCCAATCCCGGGAATCGTAAACGAGTTCTTCGCCTGGCTGTAAGCCAGAACTGCGAGTTCGTCCAAAAACGCGGCGGCGTCCTTCTTCTTCAACTCAAATTTCTTGGCCATATGGTCCGCGACCTGGGATTTTGTCATGGCTTTTCCCATTTTAACTCCTTCTGTTTTGTGCATTTAATCAACAATATCAAGATTATGCACCGATGATGCAACACTTTCCAGCATTCTTTGTGGAGATTGTTGTCAATGCTGCGTGGCGCCCGAGCGGGTGATTATCTGCCCGAGCACGCCTTATCTTCCTCCCTGCCTGAGGACACCGACCGATTTTGCTTTCCTGTGATTTTCATCTGACCAAGCGCGCCCTGATAAAAAGCACGGAAGATCGAATGATCCACGATGGTGTATGTTTCGGGTACCTCGGTCTTGTACTCTCCGATTGCAGTCCCACCTGCCGGAATCAGGGTCGTCTGATTATCGTGAGAGGTTACCGTCGAACTGCCGTCGAGCCTGCCGGGATGCAATTGCCTTGCTAAACTACTTTGCCTTGGTAATCAGGACCTTCCACACTTCCGGTCCCTGCTCGAGGTATTCCCAGTTGAACTGCCCGGGCTTCTCCGCACTGAATTCGTAGTAGAGCGGTTTCGGGTCGTGATCGTTTATGAGAGTCAGACTCTCACCAGGATTTAGCTTGTCAAAGGTTGCGTGAATCGTCGGATGTTTTTCCCGGGGGATTATGGGCCGGACATCCAGATCTATCGCATTATTACTATTCGTCATCTTGAATCCTCTTTTGATATAAGTTACCCCAGAACGGTACGCCTCACCTTGACTTGAGTCAAGTGATTATAGAAGGTAGATCGCGTGTTAACCCAACATCGACGAATAAATCGAGATCATGTGGCAAGTTGAAGACATCCCCACTGTTGACAAACACGTGCCCGCGTAACGGAGGAGACCTTCAGATGCCTTGTGGGGCCCTTCATGATGAAAATCCCGGACTAATCGATCGACCGACTATCGGCCCAATAAGCCGATCATCAGATACGAAGCTTTCCTTATTTCTCTTTCCTATTTCGCAGTCTCTTTTCGGCAACTTCAGGGGGGATGATCCCGTCTTCGGCGAGCTTCTTGAGCCGGGCGGAAATAACCTGACTCCTTCCGAGATATCCGACAATCGTGTGTATGTCGTCACGGTCGACAACAGGTAACCTCCCGACATCGTAATGAAGCATCCTCACTACAGCTTCGTAAAGAGGTTCGGACTGAAACGCGAGGACGAGATCTTTATTCCCGACCTCGGCGACGGCTTTATCCTCCATACCGGCCTGCATGGCCTTCCGCACATCTCCATGAGTGATTATGCCGGTAAGATGATTCCCGTCGTCCACTATCGGGATGCCAACGTGGCGATTCACGTCGTCGTCTCCTCGCACGAGTTTCTCGTTAAGTTCGCCTACCTTCATCGAATCGGGGATAGTAGGAACATCGGTGTCCATCACTTCGGATACCGGTACGCGCTTGAATATGTCGGCTTCGTAATCCTGCGGAATTAGGAAGCCTCTCCGAACGAGCTTTTCCGTGACTACTGAATTCCTGTAGAGAACGTATGCGACCCCTGAGGCAACCACACCTACAAGCATGAGTGGAAGAACGGAATCGAAGTTGCGAGTCATCTCGAGAGGAAATATTATGAACGCAAACGTCGACCTGACCGAAGCCCCGAACACGGCTCCCATCCCGACAAGCGCGAAAGCGCCGGGAGAGAGGTTTGCTCCCGGAAAGATATGGTTCACGATCATAGCAAACGCGCCGCCGATAGCGGCACCTATCATGAATACCGGCGCCAGCAAACCTCCCGAAGTCCGTGTACCGAGCGAGAGTATCAATGCGGTGAATTTAAACAGCAGGATGACCAGCAAAACGGTCAGCGTAAAATGGTTTTGTAGAATGGCATCGATGGTATCGTATCCCGGTCCGAAAATGCGCGGGACGAAGTATCCGAGGACACCGACCCCGAGCGCTCCTATCGACGGCAACAAATACGGACTGAGATGAAGTTTTTCAAACTGGTCTTCCGTCCAATAGAGAGTCTTTATGAAGAACACCGCCGCGAGGCCGCAAAGAATACCGAGGACGATGTAGTACGGCAGAGCACCGGTGAATTCGAAATTCAGCGACCGAATCGGAAACATGGCGCCGGACTGCATTATCTGGAAACGGACGGCTGTGGCGAGGCTGCTGGCTATCACAAGCGGTATGAACGAGCGTGTTCTGAATTCGAAAAGAAGTATTTCTATCGCCATGACGACGCCGGAAATGGGAGTGCCGAACGTTGCGGCAAGTCCCGCTGCGGATCCGCAGGCAAGAAGGATCCTCCTTTCCGATTCGGTCGTCTTCAGGATTTGACCGACGAAGGATCCTACCGCACCTCCGGTTTGGATGATAGGACCCTCTGCTCCGAAGGGCCCGCCCGTACCGATCACTATAGCGGCCGAGAGTGGTTTCCAGATGGCGACTTTGCCGGGAATTCGGCTGTTGTTCGAGACTACGGCTTCAAGAGCTTCCGGCAATCCGTGTCCCTGAATCTGGTCGGTGCCATACTTCGACATCAAACCGACGAGCGCGCCTCCTACTACCGGCATCAGTATGGCGAGGTAACCGATGTGGTTACTGACTTCGCTTACGAATACAAATGAGATTCGGTGGTAAAACGCCAGGTTGGTAAGGAACGCAATTAGGTGGTACAGGAGATACATGATAAGCCCGGTGCCGATACCGATAAGGGCCGCAAGCAGCGACATATACACCAACCTCGAACCTGTATTTTCTCCGTCAAACGTGTCAATACGCATTAAAGAATCCTCCGTAATTCACTTCACGAGTCTCTCTAAAGTGGCAGTGAACGATGGGATCCGAGCTTTGAACCGCGAGAACTCATCGAGAAACCCGGTCGATCGAACCGCGATTTTCCCGCGTTCCCCTATTGGGGCCGCCGCTATTCCCTCAGTCTCAAAAAGCCGGTCACACTCGCCCGACAACTTCTCTAATTACTGCAGCCAGGTCATCAAGGCACTTCGCGCCGTCGCCTGCGGAGCTGGATCCGTGCATGACTGTGAGCACTCCCGGGTTAAGTTGCGCGAGTTCAGCCAAGAGGGTTTCGGTCTTCGATGTGTACGGGACGTAATCGTTGAATGGCCCGTTTCCCATTTCGACCAGGTGGGCTTTTGCTCTGCCGATGATATCCGACTGATTATGGGCTCAACGTCACCGTTGTGGTGGAATAAGTCCGAACAGAACAGAGTGGGCGATAACTCATCAAACAGGAGTCCGGCATCCCAACAATGAGGAAAGTATTGATTTATCAGGAGTCTACATTCGGGTAAATACGTTGAAATCCGAAATACATATTCCGCTATTTCGGTTACAATTGCCATTGCTTACCTCACCAAATCTTTCGAAGGCTTTGGAAATCGACAGGTGACGCCGTATCGAAGTATCCGTAACGCGCCGGCATTCAGCCCCATCGTTTGTCAATCCACACGTGATTTCGACAAATAGAACCGTCTGCGAAGGGAAAAAGTTCTATTCGAGAACCCCGGAGTGCCTTATTTCAGGAGACTCCGCAATTCTCGTATTCTCACGATGGCTTCACCTCGAATTGGGAAATGCATAACATAGACCTTCGAACTCATGATGTTCGACTGCCAGCCGAAATCAAAGTTTCTCGTACCTGTAAATTTCTCATACGTGACCTTCCCGATGAAACAGATGACCCGCGGCCTGTATTTTTTAATGACTCTGACGATCCTCTTTCTGCCCGGCGCTTCTTCCCCCTTATGAAGCTCGGTGACGACTCGGGTCGGCCTATCGATGATGTTGATAAATCCGTAATTATAAACCTGGGCGAACTTCCTCGTGTAGATTTGCCTGAGTTTCTGGTCGTCTCTCAGATCTTCCTTGTTCTCGTCGATCGCCCCCGATCTTCCGAGAAGATACCAGAACATCTTATTGTTTGAAAAAGGGATGCCTCGGTTGAACGAACCATAGTGAGGGTTTATACCCACAAAGAGTATTCTCATGTTGTAGCAGAATCTGTATCGTATCATTAGTGATTCAAATACATGCTGTCCAGAATCCGCTTGCCGGTCAAGGTCATGAAATACTTATCCTTGATTTCCCTGAAATCCGGATTATTCAAATTGCCCTCGGAAATGTTGACGATGAAGTCCGACTCGACAACTATACGGAAATCGACATCGTCGATCTTGTCATAGGTGTGGTGATTTCCGATGATGAAGCAGACCCGATCGATAGTTTCTTCTCGTACCCCGTTTCTACCGAGGATGCGCCGGGCTATCGGCGGCCCCTCGATTTCCTGGAAGCGGCCCGCCCTTGAGTTGTGCTTCCTCTCGGCTTCCTCAATGCCGATATCATGAAGGATGGCCGCCAGCTCAATCACCGACCGCTTATCCTCAGGTAGTTTCTCCCGAGAGGCAATTGTACTTGCGAAGCCGTGCACCTTAAGGGCATGCTCCACCTGCTTCACATCGTTCCCGAAGTACTCAATCATATCGTACTTGGCATTGTCAATTACAGTATCGTTCATCCCGGTCCTCCGGTCAGAGTTTGAAGTTGTCACCCCCACAAACTGCCAAGGGGAATACAAGCTATTTCACCGTCACCCTCTTTTCGTCATTCGAGCGAACGGAGCTGAGTCCTTCGAAGCACTCCTTGAAAATCTTCACGCGTTCGGCGGGAGGGAGACTTCGATTAATCATCGGATATAGGATTAGTTCTTCCTTCTTGTTATGGACCGCCAGTTTACCGACAAGTGCGTCGATTTTCGAAAGAAGCGATTGCTCGTCGACGACGTCGGCCGCCGAAGCTATCATCGAGGTAATCTCACGATGCTCCGCAATCATCACCTGGACGGGACCTGTCTGACCGGGGGCTGCGTGTTCAGCGAAGGCCGGAAACAAGACCGCTTCCTCCATCTCGATGTGCTTGAGAAGCTGCGCTCTCACGGTGCCAAAGAGGACCTTGGAAGATTCCGGATCCCCCGCCGATTTTCTCAGGCGGAGAATGTTGAAGTCAATTCTCTTGTGATCCTGTTCGAACAAAGACCATATGTCGCTCTTCTTCTTCTCGGCCTCGATCTGATGCGCTTCTTCGATGAGCAATTCAAGCTCCTCCTGAGCAAGCTTCTTCGACAAATTCGGCATGAGAGTATTCTCCTCTTCGCCGAAATGCTTGTCAAGCAGCGCCATGAAATTGTCAGTCTCGGAAACGACTGTAGACGAATCTCCTTTAAGGTACGCACTTCCGATGGCTTCGAGGCTGTCTTTGATCTCCCGGTGCTCCCGAATCATGTTGCCGACAAATTCGGTATCGGTGTCTGCCTTATATAAAGTCACCTCTTCTGCCAGTGCATGGGAGATGAGAAATTCATTGCAAAACGTAATTAGAAGCGAAGCTTCTGCGCTGTCGGATTTGGTTCGTTCGGCCAAATCACGGATAGTCCCTATGAGTTTCTTATGATGAACATGTAATCTTTCTGCAGGTGTCATAACAATATTCTCCCTCTTTCTTTTCGCTTCAAATTATTACCAGGCCTTTCCGCTCGCCTTGACTTCGGTCAATATATCGCGGATTTACGGGGAAAAGTTGACAACTGACAGCGCACTAAAGAAAAAACCGAATCCAATAGAGAGCGATAGCTCTTCGGAGGATCACCTTCCGACGACATGTCTCGATCATTATGGATTGACAATCCGCTGCACCTCGTTTAGATTCGGTAATCGTCAGCTGGACCAATTAGCCGACGATTTTGCACCCCGCCCCAGAAGCACTATTTCGTTTCGTTGCACCCCAGTACCTGAATTGCCTGTGATAATAAAGTTTGGTGGAGCCCGCTCACCCGGGCTCCGACTCGTTGGTTGTTTTATCCAGGAAGGAGGCAGATATGTTCGATTTTTCACACGTTCACCCCATGTTGGTGCATTTCCCGATAGCACTTCTGATTCTCGGGTTTCTCGCGGAAGTAGCCGGACTCGCGTCAAAGAAAAAGTTTTTTGGCGACGCAGCATTTTTACTTCTTCTCACCGGTGCACTCGGCGCAGTCGCGGCCGTCCTGTCCGGCTCGTTTGCGGCGGGTGGATTAGAGGAGGCAGGCACCTTGAAGAACGCCGTGGAGACTCACGAGTCGGCGGCGGAGCTTGCAATGTGGCTGGGAATAATCGCCGCGGCTTTCAGATCCGGCCTCGTGTTGATGAAGAAATATTCGGGGACACTGAAATATGTGTCGGCAGTCCTTTTTCTTGCTGCAGTGCTTGCGGTAGCCAGGGCGGGATATTACGGCGGCGAGCTTGTGTTTAAGCACGCTGCCGGGGTCACGTTTCAGCTGTAATGCCGACCGCCCAAAGAAGGCGCGGCAATTCCCCAAGTCAAACAAAACACCGGAGAGGATACCATGAAAAGAAATTTATTAACAGTGTTGGTCACGGTTACGGTGCTAGCAGTCCTGCCCGCACGCTCCGCGACAACTGCCGACAAGCAGAAGGTTGTGGATGATCTCAAGGCCGCGTTCACGGGCGAAACCACAGCCGGCGCGAAGTACGCGGCGTATGCCGAACAGGCACGAAAAGACGGGTTCGACAAGATCGCCCTTCTCTTCGAAGCTGCTTCAAAAGCCGAAGGCATTCACGCCGGCAATCATGAGGCCGCGCTTATGCAACTTGGAGAGAGTGCGCCGGATGTAAAACCGAAATACGAAGTGAAGACCACGGAAGAGAACTTGAAAGACGCGATCGCCGGAGAAACGTACGAGTCCACAACGATGTATCCCGATTTCCTCAAGGACGGTACAGCAGCAAACGTGACAATAGCGCTGATTTCGTTCAACTATGCCTATAAGACCGAACTGAAACACAAGGCATTGTACGAAGCTGCGCTCCAGTCGCTCCAGTCGGGCAAGGTGGACGAGATGCCTTCGATGTACCAGGTTTGCACGACCTGCGGCAACACTTATGAGGGGATGGGACCTGCACGGTGTGGGATATGTATGACCGGTAGAGACAGGTTTATTACTGTGGAGTAATCGAACCGAAGCATGAGGCGATTCGGCGGAGCGTCTTTCCTGGGTCGCTCCGCTTTTCTTTGATTACCTTTCCATCTCCCGCGCATCGATCCCGAGTCCCACCTTTGGTGATTTGCGACTGAGACACAAAAAAAAGTCTCCCGGCCATTTTGTCCTTTTCATCCAGAAGCTCCCCGGCCACCTTTCGTCGGTTTCGTATCGACCAAAAGCTTCCTTCAACTTTTCGTGATGTTTCAGCCGCATATAGTGACCCGCCCAGATCACTTCAAAGTGGTCATGGATACGAAATTCGTGTCCGGTCTGAGTAGCAAGGAAAAAGCCTCAATTCCTTATGCCGGATAGCGGATGGCAACAGCCGCCACGTGATTTACTGTAAACCGGCACCAGCAGCAAAGCGCTGGGATGCCGCAGTCGAGTCGTCGAACAAAGATGGCTCGTTGCCGGTGTCCGCCAGAGTCAATGCTTTTTTCCCGGACTTTGTTGACTTCAAGTCGGTCCGACATTATAATTCCTGCGATAGTTTCTTACGAACCGACATTTGCGGGTTTCCAAAGCACTCTCCTTAGCGAGATTAATTTCGGATTTCTTAAACGGAACAGAGGAATACGGAGGACGGGTGTGCTATGAAGATTGCTGTTGTGGGTATGGTGGTAATACAGCTTATGGGGAGCGTAGTTCATTCACAGGTACACATCAGGGAAAACGTGACTATTTCGCCGATGAAGGCGTATGACGCACAAATGATTTTCCCAACGGGTATTCTCCTTTTATGCAGGTCTACTATAACAGTGACAATACAGCACGGTTATGATAATCTCACAGATCCTAACACCAACATCGATCTCGTGCTCACTTCGCCCGTATCGGCCACGATCTCAACCGACGCACTTCACAGTTTCAAGGTGCCATGGACCTCCCCGGAACTCAATGCCGGGTCGGTGCTAAGATTCGCTATCATCGAACATCACTCATGCACAGGGATTGTGGACACCGTGGAAGTAGCGACCTTCCCTGGACAGCAATCGAGTCCTTTGTCCTCAACCTTCAGCTTTACCGTTTCCGGATGGGGGTCGAGATGCAGTGCCGCAGGCGAGGCGAGTTGGAGCGAACTTTTCTTCGACGTGACAGTCAACAGGACAATTGCCGACATCGTAGTGGACGGTGATGGGTTGGTTCATTTTGGATTATGCTGGTGGAAAGATGACGGCGAGCCGGAACCGGCGCCCGTCCGTCTTGAGATCAAGGGGCCCTGCCCCGCTTTACTGGATACCGTTATCTACGCCGCGGGAGGAGCCGTTTCAGGCGAGTTAGAAGGCTCTATCGCGGGCACATATACATTCAGTCCGGCGATATCCAGTGAGGCTTCGGGTAACCTCCGTGCCGTGTACTACATCGGAGGCGATTTGAAGGGCGGCAAGTGGATGTTTGGCAACGGAAGCAAAGGAATTGCCGACCCTGCACAAGAATGGTGTCCCCTGGTAACCGGTCGGGACATCCCGTTCTCCACCCCGTTTTCTTCAGGGTTCAATCTGTCTTTGTATCCCTCTTCCATTCCCACGCTTCATCGCGGCGACTATGCCGCTGCCTGGCTTGACGAAGTATACGATTGCAGCGGCTCAAGGTGGTTCCCATCAGAGCCGATAACTTTGACGATCCTCTCCGGTAATGAATATGCATCTCTGTACGTCACGAACTGGACAACGGGGAATGAAGAGAAACTCGGTAGTACCGTAACGACGACGGCCAAGAAGATCAACAGTTGGGAAGACTCGCCGTATTTAGTTGTGGACAGCGAGATACCCGACGCCGGAGGCTGGGTAGTTCTTCAGGCAGAGAGCGGCGGCATGACCAGCAGGGACTCTGTGGCGGTGTCTCCTCCGCCGGTAGTGGTTACTGTCATTCCGCCGGAGATATCTCCGGGAGATACCGCCGCCATACTTGTGAAGGAGCGATATACGGACGGAACAACAGGGGACTTTCCACAGGATCAGGATTTCGAAGTCCAGATATTCGGTGGAGAGAAATATGGAGACATCGTGGCTCCGGATTCTACGGGTGATTATTTCAAGCCGATTAAACAAGGGTTCAAGTTCGTCGCTGCAGACAGCATAGATTCGAGCGTTGTAACTGTAGGGATCAAGGTGGAACAGGCAGTGGGAGGTGCCACGTCGACTGCACCGATAGGAATGGTGAAAGGCAAAGAGAATGTTTCCGATGCCAGGTACGGACGAGATCTGAGCGGAAGGTCAAGGTCAAGATCAATCAAGACCACTTCTGCCCACCGAAACGGCAAGTCGGTCTCCTTCATAGAAGGCATGTACGGCATCGGGTGGGTGAAGATAATGAAGGAGGAAGAGCGCACGATTTTGCTCGGAGAGACGAAGTACTACTACGTAGTCGACGATCCGGACCATGCCGACAAGCTCATCATCAAAGAATCGCCGACGCCTGTGAATGGGAAGACTGATGTCGTGTTTGCAGATCCGACTACCCAAGAAGGCGATAAGCTCGGGGTCTATTGGGAGTACAGAGATGAGCAAGGGAACGATTTGAGGAAAAGCATGCCGGGCTCGATAAGGCTTTTGGGAAGGTATTAGGAACAAGGTAAGACGTATAAGGTAGGGTTGAGTGCGACGTCAGGTGCGAGGAAGGGGCGTATTATTATAGAGGTGAAGAAACCGGCGAGACTGGGGGACAACCATCAAAAGGCTAATGACGTCCGCGGGACTCAGTTCAATCTTGACAGTCTGATTATTCGCTGTGGAGGCAAATACGGCGTGATGCCGCAGTTTCTTAAAGCGATGGTGTCGGTGGAGAGTATGGGATTGTTCAATCCATGTTATCGTTATGAGCCATACACGGATGTAGCCGAGCTTCAAACAAAAGATCGAGCTGGGAGGCCATATTATGAATCCGCAAAATTTAGCCATTACAGGATTCTGGATGCGGCTGACAAGGGCCGTCCGGATATCCCTATGGACCATTCAAATGTACTAAATTCAGTGGGGGCTGAGATGACCTATCCCGGATACACGACAATCTGGGATTACTACCAGATGCATGCTAGCTTCTATAGCCTGACGATTTCTCAACAGTATGCGCCAAAGTATGAGTGGAAGGACCTTTTTAGGCAATTCGCAAAGAAGTTGTTTGAAAAGAACCCGGAAGAATTGTCCGGGACCGAACAACCGGTTGTCGAGCAGGCTACGCGTACTCAATTCCTCGATTGGGAAAAGACTAAGTTCAAAGGCGGAATGGAACACATGGTGGCACAAACGCGGATATGCGCTTCTTACGGGTTGCTTCAGCTTATGTACCATAGGGGTGCGGAATATCCCCAGAATAATGGAGGTTATTTGCCGGAGGCCATAAACGATTACAAGGTTGGGTTTCGATACGGTCTCATGCATTTGATCAGCAAGTTCAATCTACGAAGTGTGTTAAACAACCGTTTTGACGATCCTACGTGGCAAGGCGGACTTGAAGCAAAATACAAACGAGCTGTCGGGCTATATAATGGTGGAGGCAATTCATATGCGAACAAGGTCATCAGCCAAGTCGCGACATTTGCGCCACAACCTTGATTTGGAGAAGACAACATGAAAACGAGTTCAGTCTTGTTATTGATAATTGTTTTGTATGGGATCCAGATAGTCCATGCTCAAAGCCAAACCAGGTACGAAAAACAGGATGCTGCTGGAAAAGTGATAGACGTCGGGTTACGGTCGCTATTTGGAACCAGATACTCAGCTCCGTTTGTCTACGAAGTAGACTCACTTCTCGGCTATGATGGATTCTTCCTGAATCCACTCGATGACCCCTACGGAACTCTCGAAGGTTGTTTTATCTTTATAGGAGGGCCCGTCGACGGGAATGAAAACGTGGTCGGTGTTTATAAAGACGGTAATATCCTTTGGCAATCTGATACTCTCAATTGTCTCCCGGGTCTCAATCTCTTTACTACTCGCGATTTGAATAATGAGAGAAAAGTGGACCTGATTTTTCGGGCCGGTTTTCAGGAATCCGAGCTCTGGATTTTCAGCTGGGACGGTAAAGCCGGGAAGCGGATCAACTCTGTAAACGAAGACGGGAGTTCGGCGATCAGGAATTATTGGGCGGGCGGCAGCTTCTCCTTTATAGACGTAGAAGGAGATGGTCTCTGGGAAATTAAAGGGGAAGTCTCCGAAGACAGCTCCGCATCGTGGAGCTGGAATGGACAAGAATTTGGGCAATGGCCTAATACTCCCGATACGAACATCCTATTCCCTCCTGCGAATAAAATCGAGCTGTCTGTCAATTGCAGAGTTAGAAACGATCGGGACACATTATGGTTTCAATATGACTTATTCAACAAACCAACAAGCAAGCAGCGCGTCGAAGATTTCCGCGTATGGAGTGAAGCCCAAAATGTTTTTGGCGTGTCGTCACCACCTTATTGGGGCTTTGCCGGCAAGTCTGGGCAAGGATACGGCTGGTTCACTTCGACCGACCATACATCGGGACAGATTAGAATAGGGAAAAAGATGTCAGGCTTTGTCGCGAAAGCAAATGGCATTTGCGCGATTTTCGATTTCGACTCACACGGTTATAATGGAATCGGTTGGGATACATCTTGGCTGGACAAGCCGGGAAATTTCAAGCTTTTGCTGAAGAATCAGTTCGAGAATGCGCTTCATGGAAGGACAATTGGCCCCACTGACCTGCCATCACCATTTGACCCCCAAAACTATCTCGACACCCTCACCGCCTACGCCACCCAATCCCGCTCGCTCGGCTGGATCAAAGACCAGGCAACGGCAGACAAATACTCAGGCTACTTCGCTTCTGCAAAGGGAAGCTTGCAGCAGAACAACACTGCCGCTGCACGCTCGGCGATGGAGCGAGTCCTTCAGCA
>JBJKPC010000107.1:0-2696 GCA_046706745.1 Candidatus Kryptoniota bacterium | reverse complement strand
AATTGTCCCGCTCTTACGGACCCGGAAGGTACGATTCGGGTTACGAAGAGAAAGGTAATGACTATCCGATAGGATACGTGCGCTGGACTGAGAACCGCAACATGAAAGAGTTTGTCAGGCTTCTCGGAGAAAAAAAGATAGATGTGAAGAGTCTGACGACGCATCGCTTCTCCATCGACCAAGCCTCGAGAGCCTATGGGTTGATTAGCGGAAAGAAAACCGAGAAGTACATCGGGATCATCCTCGAATACGAAAAGGAAACCGAAAACTCATGGGCAAAACCTGCAGTTCCCAAAGCAAGAGACGACGGATCTCAGGAAGTGAAGTCGGATGCCTTCAAGAGGAGTCCGCTAGCAATAGGGTTTATCGGGGCCGGGAGTTTCGCGCAGGGTAATTTGATTCCGAAATTGAACGGGCTGCCGGGAGTCGCTTTGGAGGCTGTGTGTACCGCAACGGGCTCGACGGCTAAGACCGTACAGAGCCAGTTCGGATTCAGGTCCGCAACTACGGATTCGGCCGAACTGATCGCCGACGACAGGGTCGGAACAGTGTTCATTGCAACTCGTCATAACCTTCATGCATCCCTTGCATTGCAGGCGCTGAAATCCGGGAAGAACGTCTTTGTCGAGAAACCTCTGGCAATCAGTTCTGATGAACTGGATGCAATAGCGGATTATTACAGAGCGAGCAATGGGGCTGAGAGGCCGCAGCTCATGGTCGGATTTAACCGAAGGTTCGCGCCACTTACGAGAAAGATGAAAGAATTTATCAAACAAACGGGTGAACCGATTGTAGTCAACTACCGCGTCAATGCCGGATTCCTGCCGAAAAGTCACTGGACTCAGGATCCGGTGGAGGGTGGCGGAAGAATTATTGGAGAAGTGTGCCACTTCGTCGATTTCATCCAATACATAACGGGGTCTCATGTCGACAGAGTGTTTGCCGAGTCGATTTCGTCGAACAGCTCGGCATTAACGAACAACGACAACGTTAACATCACTCTTCGAATGAAGAACGGATCCCTTGGAATCATTACCTACCTGGCAAACGGAGACTCGGCGCTCCCCAAGGAACGGGTGGAAGTCTCTTCCGGCAGACAATCTGCCGTTCTGGACAACTTCCAGTACCTTTATCTTTATGCCAAAGGGAGTGAAAAGAAGATTGGCAACGGTAGGCTGGACAAAGGAATATCGGATGAAGTCTCTTCTTTCATCCGCTCACTGGATGCGGATGGGAAGCCTCTCATTGCATTCGACGACCTCTACAACACGACTGCCTCCACATTCAGGATACTCACTTCCCTTTCGGTCGGCGAGCCGGTATCGCTGTGAGCAGAGTCTCTGGTTTGAGAAACACGAGTGAGATGATCGGAGCGGCGAGTGTGATGCACAGCAGCAAGACCTCTTTATCCAGACTGCCGATATTCTGGCTTGCCGTTGCCGTTTTATCCTTTCCTTCCATCAAGAACGCAAACGCGCAGCCTTTTTCGGTTACAGCCGGGCTCGGCCTCGATTACTTCAACGCGCCTTCCCTCAACAAGTATCTCAACTTCGCAGCTCCGGGCGCACTTCCTGTTAGCTCGTACCAGAGCGCAATCCAGTTCCTATTCGGCGGCGAATACTTCATCAATCACGACTGGGCAGTCGGCCTGGAGTACGGCTACATAACCAAAACCGTGTCGGCCGGCAACTCATTGGGTGCTCAGCAGATAGACTTTTCATATTATCTTCCGACGATCATGCTTAGGAGAGTCATTTACGGTGAAGGATACTTCATTCAATTTGGAGGAGGGGTTGGGTATCATTTTGAAGGATTGAATGCCAGCTCTCCATATTCAGACAAGACCGCCGATTATAGTTCACAAGGGTTGGGCTTCAAAGCTGATGCGATACTGGACACCCGTCTCGGAAAGAAGCTCTACGCGAGGGTCGCAGCGGAAGCGAGAGCGGAATTTACAGGCACCCTGAAATCAGGCTCGAACGAACTAACCTACATCGACTACAACACGGACCAGCCTCGATCCGTCGACATGTCATTCGGAGGCATCGGAATTACATTTGGAATAGTCTACTACTTCTGAAGAAGTCAGCAACTGAGGAGGACGCTTGGGATCCGCTATTGAGGGCATAATACTTGGAATCGTACAGGGTCTGACTGAATTTCTCCCTATCAGCAGCACCGCTCATCTCGTGATCATTCCGCAGCTTTTTGATTGGAATTCGCCGTTGTTGAACAGCCTCACTTTCGATGTGGCGCTGCACCTCGGCACTCTTCTGGCAGTCGTGTCGTATTTTTTCAAGGACACGATCGAACTGGTCAACGGTTTCTTGCGGGGATTATTGAAATGGAATTTCAACACGGACGTGAAGACCAGGTTTTCTCTTCTCGTTGCAGTCGGCACAGTACCTGCCGGCGTGCTCGGCGTCCTGTTCGATAAATGGGTGGAAACCAAATTCCGCACACCGGGGGTGCTGGCGACAGCGATGGTTGTAATTGGCGCGGTTATGTGGTATGCTGAGAAAATGGCGAAGCAGAACAGGAAGACGGATAACCTGACGATGAAAGATGTGCTACTTATCGGATTTGCTCAGGCCCTGGCCCTGGTTCCCGGGACTTCGCGATCCGGAATAACCATTTCCTCAGGATTGTTTCTTGGATATAACCGGGAAGAAGCGGCCCGGTATTCATTCCTTCTA
>JBJKPC010000106.1:0-27944 GCA_046706745.1 Candidatus Kryptoniota bacterium | reverse complement strand
TTGAAATCAAGTCCATCGGGTAAATCGGTGCAGCTTGCTTTCAGACCGATGACGATTCCTGATGGCATCGGCGTCGGCCTGAACCTGTCATTTTAGGACCGCATCTGATCCTGCCTGGTCTCCAAGCCCATCAACAACAAACGCCTCACACGTGGCGATGAGTGCCTTGAGTCTTTCTTTCACTCAGAAGATCCTCGGGCATCGGTCGATCGAGACGACAGCCCGTACCTATGCCCACCTTCAGCCCGATCCACTTCTCTCCGCGGTGAAGGGACTAAAATACTGAAACGTATGGCCATATAATGGCCATGGGATTTTTGCGACCAGCGTCTCGAGATGTGAAGGTGCAAAAAATCCCGCAAACCAAATTGATTTGCGGGATTTTCTGGTGGGCCCTGAGGGACTTGAACCCCCGACCCGCTGATTATGAGTCAGCTGCTCTAACCACCTGAGCTAAGGGCCCCACAACTTTGTCAAACAATCTCGCTGAAGGCTGCTGCTATATCCCGTGAAGTGCGTCTTAATCAGCCTCCCGCACATCAAAACGATCACGAGCACTGGCATAAGATAACCGTCGAACGGGGCATAATCAACCCTTCGACCATCGCTCCGAACACCAAGACTGCGAACATCCCGACTTCCGTTTCTCTCTGTCCTTTCAGAATTGCATCTGCTGGAATGCCTCCTGTGTCTTCCACCATTTTCATCCTCACATTATGACTGTACCTAGATTTTCCCCATAAGCCTCCACAAAGCGATACGTTATTCCATTTTCAGCAAGCGTAAACAGGTACGCTTGCTTCGAGTGATCTTTTGTCGGATAACCCAAAATCGGAGGAACGGATCACACGGGCGGACTTCTTCACGACAAAACGGCTCTTACCGTGTTTCACGAATGAGGTGATCATAGGTTTGGTGCGCTTGTAAAAGGAGATATCACGGTGTATACGTGATTCTGCAATCCCCCCGTGCAGATCGTTACTCGGCCTGAAAGCCGTCGAAAAACACGTTGCGTCTAACGAAAGCCGCCTCACAGACCATATCCCAAGGCAAACTTTCCGAACTAACTCGGCCTTTCAATCTCCCGATTCTTCCCTACTAAGTAGTTCAGTTCCTCCAGTGAGGCTGCACTCATAAAGCTTGGGCATATTCCCCGTTTTGGCGGAGTAGGCCCTGCTAACCCGTTGGGAAAACTCGCCAACCCCTTCCTTGGTGATCAGGTTCAATGTGCATCCACCGAATCCACCGCCCATCATTCTTGCCCCGAGCACTCCACTGCTTCCCGATGCGGCCTCAACCAGCGTGTCGAGTTCTGCGCAGCTGACTTGGTACAGGTCCCGCAGCCCGTTATGAGACTTATATAGAAGTTCGCCGAACCTCTCGAAATCTCCTCGGCGCAGGTATCCGCAGGTTTTGTCAACCCGGTCGTTTTCCTCGAGGACATACTTGCAGCGTCCGTATACCACAGGGTCGAGTTCTCCGGCGTGTGCTTGAAGCATTTCCGTCGTCACATCCCGGAGGCTGCGCACGGACGGAAAGTGTTTTCTAATAGCTTCCACGCCGGCTTCACACTCCCGCCGTCTCATATTGTACTTCGACGAAGCCAGTTCGTGCTTGACACCGGTATCACAAAGGACGAATGAGAGGTTATTACCTTCAAACGGTATATATTCAAATTCGAGACTGCGGCAATCGAGATGGAGAGCAGATCCGCGTTCGCTCAACAAATTCGCGAACTGATCCATGATACCGCAGCTGACTCCGACAAATTCGTTCTCGGCGCGCTGTGCCACCTTCGCCAGTTCCTGCCGGCTGATTTCCCAACCGTTCAACTCGTTCAGTCCGAAGGCGAGTCCCGCTTCAACAGCCGCCGAAGAAGACATCCCGGCACCGATCGGAATATCACCGGAATAAGCACAGTCGAATCCTTGTATTTTGTATCCCCGCCTGGCGAGCTGATCCACAACCCCAATCAAATAGTTCGCCCATCGGGGACCCTTACTGAACCGGGGATCTAGCGTAAACGAATAGACGGCGTCAAAATCAATTGAACATATATTCACCTGCGTATCGTTTCTCGGTGCAATCTGCATATAAATTGCCCGGTCGATCGCGGAAGGAAGTACAAAACCTTCGTTGTAGTCGGTGTGTTCGCCGATGAGATTGATACGACCGGGTGATCTTACGATTATGCTGCTCTTTGGAGAATCAAATTGCGCTTTGAATTTGCGCCTTACTTTGTCGATCGTCTCGGTAGTCCTCTGCATCTCGAATCGCTCCGTATTTGGGGTGAATTTTGTTCAAGTCGGGCTAAGCCGCAGCGCGGAGTATCCATTTATCATCCCCGCACCGAGCCGCTACCATCAGCTGTCACATCCGAATGCGACGGGCAATTCATACGATGCCCTTCGGCGATGCCATAGCGGACTGTTCCAGCACGTTAATTCCCACCTGGCCCATATTTTCAGCATCGACATTCATATTACGCTAACATCCCGTCCCGGACTCGTCAACAGGACAGGAGTGCAATCCAGAAAATCGGCTTTGAGCCTGAGGATCGCCTCGAGCTATACCGGGTACGCGCGACGGCAATGGCTGTGCTGATCCCCGAAATCCGAATCAATGTTAGCGCTAACTGAACGAACTAATGTAACGGACGCGCCTTAGAAGTCCAAGGACTCGCAAGGGTAAAGCTTTCACGCATGGGTTTGGAACCGGAATGCTGCGAAGTACTCTCCCCTCTTTCCGTCCCCCGTCGACTAACTGCTAAGGAGCCACTCAATGAAGGAAAATCAACAGGGATCCTACGCCGAATATGATGCAGTACACGGCGAAAGGGGTCAACTTTCTGCTTTCCGTTTTGAAATATGCCGTCAGAAACTTGACCGACAAAAATGAAAAAAGAGCGGCGCACAACCCACCCACTATCGAAACCCCCATCGCGGAGAAATTACCCGACGCGACAAGCTGCGGAAGTTCCAGCGCCGCTGCAGCTGCGATGATAGGTGTGGATAAAAGGAAGGAATATCTCACCGCATCTTCGTGCGACAGTCCGACCAGAAGTGACCCAGCTATCGTCGAGCCGGTTCTCGAAAAGCCCGGCATGAGCGCCAATACCTGCATCAACCCGACTTTGAACCCCTGCCACCATGACATCTTCGATATTCGCTGATCGCTTTCTGCCGCGTCACTCAGCGGAGCACGCCGTCTCAACATCTCCGCTCCGATCAGTAGAACCCCGTTGAGCGTTAGAAAAATGGCCGCAAAGTGTCCGGAGAGCAGCTGGACGCGTATGAAGTGTTTGAAAGTGATGCCCACAAGCCCGGCAGGTATGGTCCCGATGATCAGAATCCATGCGAGCCTGGCGTCGACATCGTCGGGGCTCACCTTTCGCTGTTTGACCGAGCGAAAGAAACCGGCGACGATTCTCACCCAATCTTTCCAGAAAAACAGCAGCAGCACCAGCGCCGTTGCAGTGTGAGTGGCAACAAGAAACATAAGAAAAAAAGGACTCTTCTGGTCGAGATGCCACCCAACCAGCTGAGGAATTATCACGCTATGTCCCAGACTCGATATGGGAAACAACTCCGATATTCCCTGAAGAATTCCAAGTATTATTCCCTGAAGATAGGTCAGCATAAGTATACATTCCTCGCTAAAGTGACTGGTGCGTTAGTGTTTCTCGGCGAATGCAGTCCAATTGGACTCTCTGTAGAAATTGTGTTTTCCTTCTCAGATACGGGTTTGAAGCTGCGTCCGGACACGAGGAAAATTATTCCGCTGGAAGCACGGCCCCCTTTCGGGGATTTTGTCATCAGAGCGCCAGGCTTGCGGGACTCTCTAGAATCTTTTTGAGGGTCTGCATAAACCTTGCCGACAAAGCGCCGTCAACCACCCTGTGATCCGAAGACAATGTCATCCTCATCCGTTTACCTACTTTTATCTGACCGTCCTCTACGACCGGCTTGTCAACGATGCTGCCGACGGCGAGGATAGCGGCCTCGGGAGGATTGATGATGGCGGTAAACTCGTCGACGCCGAACATCCCGAGGTTACTCACGGTAAATGTGCTCCCGCTGTATTCTTCGGGCCTGAGTTTTCTTGAACGCGCACGGGTTGCCAGATCCTTCGATTCCAGCGAAACGTCGCGAAGCCCTTTCTTGTCGACGTCGCGCACGACGGGTGTAATCAATCCCTCGTCTATCGCCACAGCAACGCCGATATGAACGTCGCCGAACATCCTTATTCTGTCGTTCATGAAAGTGGCATTGACTTCCGGATGTCTCTGAAGCGCCACCGCGCAGGCCTTCACTATGATATCGTTAAAACTGATTTTGTTCTGTTCATCGAAAGAATTGAGAGATTCCCTGAATGCTATGGCACTTTCCATCGCAACTTCAACGGTCAAAAAGAAATGCGGCGCCTCGACATTGCTCTTGCTCAGGCGCTTCGCAATTGATTCCCTCATCATGGAAAGAGGTTCATCCTTGTATTGACCGGACGACACAACGTGTCTCCCGGACGAAGGAACAAACGCTTCCACATCGCGCTTTATTATCCGGCCGGCAGTTCCCGTACCGGTGACGGTTTGGATATCGATTCCGCGGTCCCGGGCAAGTCTTCTGGCCAGCGGCGAAGCTCTAAGTCTTCCGTTGTCCTTCGAAGCCTGAGGTGCGGGCGGGACAGGCTGCGATTGTGGCTTTGTGACAGCCGGTGAAGCCTGTTCCTGAGAAATTTCGGATTCTCCTGCGGGCTGCTCCACGGATTCCTTCGCTGCGCCGGCCTCCGCTTCGTGGATAATCGCCGAAACATTTTCTCCTGGATTCCCGAGAATTCCGATAAGGCCGCCGATCGGTACGCGGTCTCCTTCTTTTGCAACTATCTTGATCAGCGTCCCTTCATCATAGGCTTCCATGTCCATGTTGGCCTTGTCTGTCTCGACCTCCGCTAGAACATCGCCCGGTGAAACGGCTTCACCTTCTTTTTTCAGCCATTTTATGATTCTGCCCGTATCCATAGTATCACTGAGTTTGGGCATCTGGATCTTGATTGCCATCAGTCAAACCTCACTTTTTGTCCCGGGCTGCGCCGGAATCTTTACGATACAACACGCCGTTAACGGCACTCACTATTTTTTCCAAGGTGGGAAGAGCGTTGTGCTCGAGGTTCCTGTTGTAAGGCATCGGGACATCCTCAGCCGTTACGAGCGCAACGGGAGCATCCAGATAATCGAAGGCCTTCGAGGATATCCGGTAGCCGATTTCACTTGCAACACTTGCAAAGGGCCACGCTTCCGAGACAACCACGCATCTGTTGGTCTTCATCACGCTTTCAATCATAGGGCCGTCGTCCAGCGGTCGAACGGTCATCGGATCGACGACTTCCGCTTCAACCCCTTCCGATGCCAGAGTATTGGCCGCCTGCAACGCAAGATTCACCATTTTACCGTAAGCGATTATCGTCACGTCGACGCCTTCGCGTTTGACATCCGTCTTTCCCAGCGGGATCAAATATTCACCTTCAGGCACTTCCCCTTTCAACCCGTACATCACTTCGCTTTCCATGAAAATCACGGGATTGTCGTCGCGTATTGCAGACTTGAGAAGTCCCTTTGCATCCTTGGGCGTACCCGGCACCACAACTTTCAGTCCGGGGACATGCGCGTAAATGCTTTCGAGAGCCTGCGAGTGCGTCGCCGCCAGCTGGTGAGCCGGTCCGTTTGGACCGCGGATAACCATCGGTACTTTGAGCTGACCGCCGGACATATGGCGCATCTTGGCGGCGTTATTGATAATTTGATCCATTGCAACGAGCGAGAAGTTGAAAGTCATCACTTCGACGATGGGACGAAGCCCGACCATGGCGGCACCGACGCCAAGGCCCGTGAAACCGGATTCCGAGATCGGAGCGTCAATCACGCGCCGCTCCCCGAATTTCTGGAGCAGCCCCTGGGTCACTTTGTAAGCGCCCTGATATTTAGCGACTTCTTCGCCGACGATGAATATGGAATCGTCTCTCTCCATTTCCTCCGACAGGGCCTGGTTGAGTGCTTCTCTGAAAGTTATTTCTGGCATCTATCGAGACTCCTGTTGAACGTAAATGTCTTCATACATTGATTGGAGCGGAGGTTCCGGACTCTTTTCAGCAAACTCGATACACTCCGCGACCAGTTCTTTGACATCCTGGTCGACCTTATCGACTTCCTTCTGAGTCGCCACCTTCTCTTCAAGGAGAAATTTCTTCATCTGCTCGATCGGATCACGTCGCTTTTCTTCATCCACTTCCTGTTTGGTCCTGTAAATTGAATCGGGGTCCGACATTGAATGACCGCGATAGCGATATGTTCTCGCTTCCACGAGCGTGGGCAGGCTGAGTTCGCGTGCTTTTTTCGCGGCCTCCTTGATCGCGTCGTAGACCGCAAATACGTTCATGCCGTCAGCCACCATGCCTTCGATACCGTACGAGCATCCACGCTTGTGGAGCTCGGTTACTGCCGAGGCGCGCTCGACCGCTGTCCCCATGCCGTACATGTTGTTCTCGACAATGTAGACTACCGGCAGCTTCCACAGTGCGGCAAGGTTGAGCGCTTCGTGAAACGCTCCCTGGTTCATCGCTGCGTCGCCGAGGAAGGTCAGGCAAATCCTGTCCTCCTTCCGGTACTTCGCCTTGAAGGCAATGCCGGTACCGAGCGGCACCTGAGCACCGACGATAGCGTGGCCCCCCAGCATGTTTCTTTCGACGTCGAAGAAGTGCATCGATCCGCCCTTCCCTTTGCTGGAGCCGGTGTATTTTCCGAACAACTCGGCCATGAGAATCTTCGGGTCCGTTCCGCGCGCGATCGCATGTCCATGGTCGCGGTATGCCGTGATGAGGTAATCCTCCTTGCGGATGGCGGCCGCGGCTCCGACCGCGACGGCTTCCTGTCCTATGAACAAATGAAGAAAGCCGCCGATCTTCTGCATGCTGTATGCCTTTGCCGCCGCTTCCTCAAAACGTCTTATCAGTACCATTGTGTGGTACATGTCTACCAGTTTGTTTCTTCCAAGGCTGAGATATTCTTCAGTATTGGATTGCACCGCGTAGTCACTCATCTATCTATTTCTCCTTGTTGCGACGCCTGTTTTTGCGTCGTTGAATTTACTTTACTATTTGTTCGTCGGCGTGGTACGAACTGCGGACCAGCGGGCCCGACTCGACGAACTTGAATCCCATCTCGAGTCCTCGCTCTCTGTACATCCTGAACTCGTCCGGCGTAACATAGCGATCGATCGGGAGATGTTCCTTTGTAGGTTGAAGGTACTGACCCACGGTCAATATGTCGACGCCGGACTTCCGCATATCCTTCATCACATCCAGGACTTCGTCCGGCTTCTCACCTATTCCGACCATGACGCCGGTCTTTGTCACCAGACCGCGCTGTTTGAAATATCTCAATACGTCAAGAGACCGTTCATACTTCGCCTGGGGCCGGACCACGCTGTAAAGACGCGGTACGGTCTCGAGGTTATGATTTAGAACATCCGGAGCCGCATCGACAATTATATCAAGAGCAAATTCTTCGCCCTTAAAATCCGGTATCAGGACCTCGATCCGGCATTTCGGATCGCGGATTCTTATCTGCCTGATGGTCTCGGCAAATATCGATGCCCCGCCGTCGTGCAGCTCATCCCGGTTCACTGAGGTGATTACGACGTGCTTCAATTTCATCGAAGACACGGCGTCGGCAACGCGTCTCGGCTCGTCAGTGTCGAGTATGGCAGGTCTTCCGGTTTTGACTGCGCAGAAGCCGCAGCTCCTCGTGCAAACGTCTCCGAGGATCATGAACGTTGCCGTTCCGCGTCCCCAGCATTCACCCAGGTTGGGACAGCGCGCTTCCTCACAGACCGTATGCAGTTCTTTTCCCCTCATCAATCCCAGCAGTCTCGCGTAATTTTCGCCATAAGGCAGTTTCGCCCGGATCCATTCGGGTCTGCGAGGCTGCGGTTTCTCCTTCTCAATTACCTTGTCACTTATATCAACCATTCCTAAAGCGCCTTTTGGTCGTCAAAATTTTCAAGATAATAAACGATTCTCTCCAGAAATTGCCCCCCGAGTGCGCCGTCGACAAGTCTGTGATCGAACGAAAGCGTCAGAAATCCCATCTGCCTGATCGCTATTGCATCGTTTATCACGACCGGGCGTTTCTTAACTGCCCCGACACCGAGTATTGCTACGTTCGGCTGGTTTATGATGGGAGTGCCCATGAGGTTGCCGAAGACTCCGTAATTCGTAATCGAAAAAGTCGAGCCCAACGTGTCTTCTCCGGTGAGCCTCTTTGTCCGGGCGCGCCGGGCCAGGTCGTATATCGACCGCGCCAGCCCCCTGATGTTCTTTTCATCCGCGCCCTTCACAACCGGCACAAGCAAACCGGTAGTCTCAATTGCAACTGCGATTCCTATGTTGACGTAGTTGTGACGCACAATGTCTGTTCCGCCGATGCTGCTGTTTACTGTCGGGAAGTCCTTCAAAGCCCGAACGCAGGCATCCGCGATGAACGGCATGAAAGTCAGCTTAAAGCCTTCTTCTTTGAGAAAACCTGGACCGTGCTTCTCGATATAGCGGGCGATGCTAGACATGTCGACTTCAGTTATCGCTGCGACGTGGACTGCGGTATCGCGGCTTTCCACCATATGATCCATGATTCTCTGCCGCATGTTGTCCATCGGAATGAGCTGATCGCGACCGGAGGTGCGTGTCTGCTGGGATTCCGCCGGCATCGTCTGTCTACGAGGAGGTGTCGATGCTCTCCCGCTACGCGCCCGGTCTTCTATGTATTTGACCACGTCTTCTTTTGTAACCCGGCCCTGGCTCCCACTGCCGACAAGCGAAGTAAGTTCATCGAAGGATATTCCTTCCGCCTTCGCCATGCTCCTGACAAGTGGTGAATAAAACCTGTTCTCATCCCCCGATGTCGCCGTTTTCCGAGAGCGGGTCTTGCCCTCCCGACCGGATTCCCCTTCCGCCACCATCACGGGTTCAGACACCTGCTCTGGCGTCGCTGCGGCAGAGGTATTCTGTTCACCTCCCAAGGCAGATTTCCCTGCTCCATCGGTATCGATATAGGCAATCACGGAACCGACTTCGACCGTGTCCTGCTCCTGCACCAGTATTTTGGATAAGACTCCGGCCGCTGAAGATGGGATTTCCGTATCGACTTTGTCGGTGCTTATCTCTAAAAGTATCTCGTCGCGCTCTATTTTCTCACCCGGCTTCTTGTGCCACTTGACGATTTTCCCTTCCGTGATGCTCTCGCCCATCTTCGGCATCAAAACCTCTATCTGCATGCTTTGTCCTCCCGCCTAGTAAGCCGCCAGTTCTTCAAGCACCTTAAGCACCTTCGCTTCACTCGGAAGCACTGCCTGTTCGAGAGGCGGGCTATACGGAATAGGTGAATCGTTGGCCGTAACTCTGCGAACCGGAGCGTCAAGGTATTCGAAAGACTCTTCGGCGATGATACTCGACAACTCCGCGGCGAATCCGCTCGTTCTTGTATCCTCACTGAGCACGAGGACTTTATTTGTCTTGCGCACGGTCTGAAGGATCGCTTCCTTATCGAGCGGGACTATTGTGCGAATGTCGAGTACTTCTACGTCTATGCCGCGGTCTGCAAGCTTCTTGGCCGCGTTGAGCGCGTAGTAAACCATGGCGCCGTAAGTCACGACCGAAATGTCCGTCCCCTCGCGCCGGATCTTAGCCTTGCCGAATGGAAGAAGATAATCGGCGTCGGGTTCCGGACTCATTGCATAGCTCTGACGATACAGGCCTTTATGTTCGAGGAACATGACAGGGTCCTGCATGCGCACAGCTGTCTTAAGGAGTCCTTTGGCATCGGCAGCAGTCGACGGGTAAGCAATTAGCAGTCCCGGACAATGTGCGAAAATGCTCTCGATGCTCTGGCTGTGATAGTGGCCGCCGTGAATGTATCCGCCGACCGGAACGCGGATAACTATCGGCGACGACCAACTGTCGTTCGAGCGATACCTCATCATCGCTACTTCATTGCGAATCTGCATCATGGCGGGGAAAATGTAATCGCCGAATTGAATTTCGACCACGGGCTTGAATCCTCTTACCGCCGCGCCGAACGCCGCTCCGATTATGCTCGCTTCTGCGAGCTGGGAATTGAACACCCGCTCACGACCGAACTGTGTAGACAGTCCTTTTGTCGCTGTGAACACGCCGCCTTTCCTGTCTTCGACGTCTTCGCCCCACACAAGAATCTTCGGGTCCCTGGCCAGTTCCTCGTGGAGTGCATGGTTTATCGCATCGACCATTACCACAGGCTTGCCCGATGGAACGCTTCTTTCATATTCGAAACCGGAATACGCCGCCGGGTCTGAAAAGACGTGTTCGGTCACGCTTGCAATTTCAGGAAGTGGTCGCGATTCAGCCCAATCGGCCGCGTCGTCGACCCTCTTCTTCACTTCCTTCCTTATCGATTCGATCTCTTCGCCGGATAGGATTTTTCTTTCAACCAAAATCCCTTCCATCACACCCAAAGGATCACGCTCGTGGTCCTTTTCAAGTTCATCCTTCGGCCTGTACTTCCTGTCGTCGTCGGAGGACGAATGGGATAAAAGTCTTACGACATCTGCAACGATAATGCTCGGTCCTTCACCCCGCCTGGCGCGTTCGACCGCATCCTTAGCAACTGTGAAGCTTTCGACGAAATCGGTCCCATCTACCTTGAACCTTGCGAGATTGGCGTAGCCCTGGACGATCTCGTAGACCGAGCCGCCGGCGGTCTGCTGCCACTCGGGGACGCTGATGGCATAGTGATTATCCTCTATGCAGAAAACCACCGGGAGTTTTTCCCTGGACGCCCAGTTGAGCGCTTCCGAAAATTCTCCCTCGCTTGTAGCACCTTCTCCGGAAGAGACATAAACAACCTGATCTTTGCCTTCGCGGACACATCCAAGGGCGGTTCCCACGGCCTGCAGAAATTGCGTCCCCGTCGGACTGGACTGTGTCGGTACGTTCAGGGCAGGCTTGCCATAATGACCGGGCATCTGCCTTCCGCCTGTCATAACATCTTCGGCACGGTGCAACTCTGCCAGCATTATTTCTTCGGGAGTAAAGCCGAGGCCGACTGCAAATCCAAGCCCCCTGTAGTACGGATATGCCCAGTCGTGTCCCGGCTTGAGATTCATTGCACAGGCGACCTGTATCGCCTCGTGGCCTGAACCGCCGATGTGAAAGAAGGCCTTCCCTTGTTTCAACAGGGCAAGCTCTTTCTCATCAAGTCTTCTGGCTAGAAGCATGAGCTTGTACGACTCTATAAGCTTCTCTTGAGTCAGGGCTTCCGGCAGGCTGCTCGCGGCAACGGGGTGCTTCCCGTTTGAGTGACCGTTGTGACCGGAGTCTCCGACCACCTTTATATCTTTACCCGATTCGACTCGGGAACCTTGCGATCTATGTGGAGGCATGTTCCTTCTCCATCTCGTTTGTCTCGGTTGCGGACTTTGCTTCCGCAGCCATCGGCCTCAGGCGATATCGTTCAGTGAATTGTTCGAAGCTCACCCCTTCGATTTCTGTTTGAAATACTCCGGCAAGCTCCGCGGCTACCACGCGCTTCACATCCTCCGTATCGACAGGCCTGTCGAGGAGCTGCGAAAGCGACGTTACGCCTTTATGGAAAATTCCGCACGGAATTATCCTTCCAAAATAGGAAAGATCCGTATTGACATTAAGGGCAAAGCCGTGCATCGTCACCCAGCGACTGACTTTAACACCTATCGCGCAAATCTTTTCACCCCCTACCCATACGCCGGTATAATCGGGTTCCCGATAGCCATCGATGTTATAATGGCGAAGGGCACGAATAACCACTTCTTCCAGATCACGAAGGTACCGATGTACGTCCCGGTAGAGGCTGCTGAGATCTATTATGGGATAGCACACGATCTGACCGGGTCCATGATAAGTAATGTCTCCCCCGCGGTCGATCTTGAACACCGAGATATTCTTGTTCCGCAGCTCATCATCCGACGCCAGAAGGTGATCCTCTCCTCCGGACTTGCCTATCGTGTAGGTGTGATCGTGTTCAGTAAGAAGAATCGTGTCGGGGATGGTGCCTTCAATACGCTCTCTCTGAAGAGCCTTCTGGAGGTCCCACGCCTGTGAGTATCGAGTGTTTCCTATATCGATGAGTAACGCTTTATTCAATTTGACTCATATGTCTATCGCGTGTCCGAGCGCATCCTCAGCGGCCTCCATGACCGCCTCGCTAAGCGTCGGGTGCGCGTGGACCGTGCGCATTATCTCGTACGGTGTCGTCTCCAGTTTTTTCGCGACGCCAAGCTCCGCGATCATCTCTGTGGCGGCATGTCCGATGATGTGGGCACCGAGCAACTCGCCGTATTTCGCGTCGAATATCAATTTTACGAAGCCCACCGCCTCGTTCGTCGCGATTGCCTTTCCATTTGCCGTGAACGGAAACCGCCCGATCTTAGTTTCATAGCCCTGCTCTTTCGCCTTCGCCTCTGTCAGGCCGATACTTGCGACCTGCGGCTGGCAATAGGTACATCCGGGAATCCCGTTATAATCGAGCACTTCTGTCTCTTCGCCGGCGATCCTCTCTACGCACCTGATCCCTTCGGCCGAAGCAACATGCGCAAGCCACGGCGGCCCGATGACGTCGCCGATAGCGTAAACTCCCTGCACGTCCGTCCTGTAGTTCGTCTTGTCGACTTTTATCCACGACTTCTCAACCTTGACTCCGATCTTCTCCAGTCCGATCCCGTCCGAATTCCCCTGTATTCCTATTGCGACCAGAGCAATGTCCGCTTTAAGCTCCTTGGAGCCCTTCTTGTTCGATATCTTGACCGAGACACCGTCTCCAGATGCCGCAGCAGATTCAACCTTGGTCTCTGTAAGGACTTCAATGCCCTGTTTCTTGAATTCTCTCTCCAACTGCGCAGTCACTTCGGCGTCTTCGACGGGAAGAACTGTCGGCATCATTTCGATCAACGTAATCTTCGTGCCAAAAGCGTTGTAAAAATATGCGAACTCCGCACCGATGGCCCCCGCACCTATGATTATCATCTCCTTCGGGATCGATTCGAGGATCATCGCCTCGGTGCTGGTGACCACCTTCTTTCGGTCTATCTTAATTCCCGGAAGTTCGCGGGGGCGTGCGCCTGTCGAGATGATAATGTTCTTTCCTTCTACCTGCGAGACCTCTTTCCCGTAGGCATCGAGAACAGAAATCTTGTTCGGGGATACGAATTTTCCATAGCCGCTGATTTTCTCTATCTTGTTCTTCTTGAAGAGATACTCAACCCCATTGGATAACCTGTTAGCTGCGTCTCGGCTTCTCTTGATTACCTTTTTAAAATCCACCTTGACGTTGTCGAAGGTAATCCCGTATTCCTTGGAGTCCTTGAAATTCCACATCACCTCGGCGCTCTTCAGAAGCGCCTTAGACGGAATGCATCCCCAGTTGAGACAAATGCCGCCGAGCCTGTCGCGTTCGACGCAGCCGACCTTCATTCCCAGTTGAGCGGCTCTGATTGCAGCGACGTAACCTCCAGGTCCGCCGCCGAGAACCACAAGATCGTACTTCTTCGATTCAGCCATCTTTTCTCCTGAGTCATTTGGGAGAGCACAACGCGAATGGATGCGCTCCTATGGAAAACTTAGTATTATTCGGTACTTTGGAACCTCATTCCAAGATGATTTTTCGGAATTCACTGTAACTGCCCAAAAATATAACAGGAATTTGCACTCTAAATCAAATTCTCAAGCTGCTCACGCCTGAAGCTTCACTCGTCGATAGAGGTTCTGCTTCAAAATACTCAACAAAAATATAGTGCGATAAAATCCCTCAACCACAGGGCTGTGACAACATAAACAATCGGAAATCTTAGAATGGGAAAATTGAATCAAGATCGCGACGGCGCGCGCCTTTGAGAATCGGAGATCGTTCAGGTCTGAATAGGCGGGAAAAAGGGCCTGGCGATTAACCGCAGTCGACCAGCCTCAGTTTGATCCTGAAAGTGGATCCTCTCCCCGACTTGCTGTCGCGAAGATAAATCTGGCCTTCGTGATACGTTTCGATGATTCGCCTCGAAAGGCTGAGACCGAGACCCCACCCTCTCTTTTTTGAAGAGTACCCCGGCCTGAAAATATCGCGCCGGAACTTCATGTCGATGCCCTTGCCAGTGTCGCTGACGTCGATCAAGACGTACTTATCCTCCCGGGAAATGTTAACAGCAATCTTTCCTTCTTTATCCTCCATGGCATCGAGAGCGTTCTTTATCAGATTTTCCAGGACCCATTCGAAAAGCTCGGCGTTAAGCCGGGCACATAGAGAGGTGTCTCCCACGACAGACAGCTCTACCTTCTTCCCCGTCTGGGGAATTCTCTTGCTAAAATATGAGAATACGTTTTCGACGACACTGCTGACGCGTAAACTGCGAAGCTCGGGGAGCGAACCGATTTTCGAGAATCTCATGGTTACTTTGTTCAGACGCCCCAGATCATGTTCGATATCAGAAATGATCTCAGCTTTGTGACTGTCGTCGACGTCCGATTTGAGGAGTTCCATCCATCCCATCAGACTCGACAGCGGCGTGCCGAGCTGGTGCGCGGTCTCCCTCGCCATGCCCACCCAGATGTTCGACTGCTCGCTTCGCTTGATGTAGCTGAATGCAATGTACCCGATCAGGATAAACAGCCCTGCAATTCCGAATTCGACGTAAGGAACGAACCTAAGCTGGGTGATCATGCTTGACTCGCCGTAATGGACATAGTTCAGGACGACATTGCCGAGGGAGACCTTTATCGGTTTGTTTTGCTCGTCCATCTTCTTGACGAGATTCGTGAGATACTCGCGCTGGCGCTGAAGGCTCCAGTTCGTGTCGAGCTTCACGTTTCTGATGCTTCGCGAATAAGGCATTTGGGGTTCGTTGTGGTTGTTGGTCAGAATCATCGGGAAATCCACGGACCCGAGGACGTCGTCGAATATAAAGCTGTAGTCCTGCGAAGTAGACTGGTCGCTGGCAAGATATTGCAGCGACTCGGCGTAGAGGTGTGCTGTGCGCTTTTCCCTGACAATAAGGTCCTTGACCACTTTTTGGGTGTAGACCAGCGTCCCCGCCGCGATTACGATCGCGAAGACGATGAGCCCGATCTTGAGATTAACCGATGACGGATTTTGCGAAGCCATCCTTGACGAGTATAATTCTGCCGTACCGCACTTTCAAGACACCCAAGGCAATCCCCCGAGACAAATGCGCCGCTTCCCTCTTCAGATGACCGTCCCGCGCGAGGCCGGCCGTTCAACTGAAAGCAGGGTCAGTCCCGCTTTATCGGGTTTCCCGGCGGATAGTGGGAGACTTTGCTATCGCCAGCTGATGCTTTGAGGCTAGTTCGACCGCCTTGCTCCCTGTAATGTGCGGGGCAACTCCTACCTGGACATGGTTCTGCTCCGCCGCCATAAAAGCGCCCGAGCCGATGTCCTCGCATATGAGTGTCCGAACTCCGGACTTCGCCGCTTCGTTGATAACCTGGACAAGGTCGGTCCCTTCTTTATTGGCCACTGCTTCGGCCGACTTATCCACGTCGTCGAACAGTATAAAGTACGACGCTCTGGTGAAGTTCGGGCTTACATATGAATCGATGCTGTTCCCCTCGGATACGATCAAATACTTCAATCCTGACGATCCCTCCATAACTTCTTGTGCGCGGCCGCGCCTACAGCGCGCGGCACGATAGCCTTCGGTCAACGCATGTATTGTACAAGCGCGAACTTGTTTTTGCAATACCGGGCTGGAGAATTCGTGCTCGCCGTCACCGCACCCAATCCCGAGGTTCCGGCCGAGTCTATGCTTGGCGCGAGCGTCGCCACTTGGAAAAGCTCGCGAGGTATCGCTCCCGAACATCTCACGGCTGAAATTTCTTCAATTCGGTGACTACTCAGGATTGTCGATCCTCTCTCGACGCACCCTGCGCAGAGACGGAGACCTTCGAGATCGAGGAAACCCCTCCCCTCCGCGGCAAATTGAACATGAGCTTCCGGCTATATCCTTGATTAGACAACCCGAAAAAGTTAAATTTAATGCGATTTGGAGTATCCGAACCGAATGAACAGAGAACTGACTCAACGCGAAAAAGAAGTACTGAGGGAGGTCGTACATTATTTCATTCTTACGGCCAACCCCGTTGCTTCTAAGTTCATATCTTCGAAGCACGGCGCGGGGCTGAGCCCTGCGACGATCAGGAACGTCATGGCTCAACTCGAAGAGTTCGGCTTTCTGAACCACCCGCACACTTCTGCCGGCAGAGTCCCGACGGACAAAGGATACAGATTTTATCTTGACTCCCTCATTTCGCTCGACGAACTCGGAGCGGAAGAAATAGAGCAGATAAACGCAGGCTTGAACGCTCAGATGGATTCGGGAGAACTCCTGAGCGAAGCATCAAAACTTCTCGGTAAAGTCTCCAGGCAGCTTAGCCTTGTTTCTGCTCCCTACCTTGGTGATGCAACCCTTCGGAAGATCGAGTTGATGTCGCTTAACGCCTCGAAGCTGCTCGTCGTGATTTCGCTCGAGACTGGGCTTATCAAAACGATAGTCCTAGAGGTGGAAGGCGAAGTGGCGCCTCAGAAACTCATGAAGATCAACTCCCTGCTCAATGAGCGGCTGTCGGGACTGAGACTTTCGGAGATTCGCGAGACTATTCTCGATAGGGTCGGCGATTACTCCGACGAGGAGGTTATTGGAAGATTCACCAGCATGAGCGAGAAGATATTCGCGTCGATGCCCGAAACCGAGCGCGTTCACATAGGGATGCCGCAGGATCTGCTGTCCCATCCGGAATTTGAGCTTCCTGAGAATCTCAAGGGAATACTCGAGATATTAGGCAACGAAAACGTGATCTTACATGTCCTGGAGAACAGCGACACATCGGAGCCGATAACCGTAAGAGTCGGCGCAGAAATGAAGAACGAGAAATTGAAAGACTACAGTCTGATAACCGCCCGCTATGACGTCGGGGGAGTAAGCGGAACGGTGGGTGTCGTCGGACCGAGACGGATGCAATATTCGAGACTTATACCCCTCGTCGATTTTGTCGCTAAAGTCATCTCCAATAAACTAACAGCGTAGAAATAGACATGTCCGAAGAGAACACAGACCGTACAAACGGGAAAGAGGAAGAATTGCACAAGATGGATGACGAGAAAGAGAGAGACGAAAGATTGTCCGTGGACAATGGAGATACCGCCGGTGAGCCGGCGGAAGAGAGCGGCGACCAGGTCGGTCAGATAGAAAGTGATTTCGAAAAACTGCAGAAGCAACTGGAAGAATCGGATAGATTGACCAACTCTTATAAAGACCAGTTGTACAGGCTCGCGGCAGAATTCGAAAATTTCAGGAAGCGGAATGAAACCGACAAAGCGGAATTCATCAAGTATTCCAACGAGAAGATGATCAGAGATCTGATTCCGATACTCGATGATTTCGAGAGGGCGCTCTCGACCGGGAAGAAGAGCAGCGATTTCGACTCCTTTTATAAGGGAGTGGAGATGATTTATCAGAAACTCAGGAAGGTTTTCGAAGAAAAAGGGGTGGAACCCATCGAGTCGGTCGGCAAGGAATTTGACGTTGCGTACCATGACGTGTTGATGCAGATTCCGAAGCCGGGAGTCTCACCGCACACGATAGTGGAAGAGGTGGAACGCGGATATACGATGCACGGCAAGGTGATCAAACATGCGAAGGTCATTGTGGCCGCCGATAACTCAGAGGAATCCCCCGCTAATGGCGAAACCGGGTCCGAGGAATCAAAGTGAACGATCATAAGGATATAAATGCCTAAGAGAGATTATTACGAAATACTCGGCATTCCGAGGACAGCTTCTGTGGACGACGTAAAGAAGTCATATAGAAAGCTCGCAATGAAGTACCATCCCGATCGCAACCCGGGGAACAAGGATGCCGAGGAAAAGTTCAAGGAGGCCACCGAGGCATACGAAGTACTCAGCGACCAGGATAAGAGATCGCGATACGACCGGTTCGGTCACGAAGGGGTGAGGCAGGGGGCCGATTTCCACGACTGGTCACACTCCAACCCGAACGACATATTCAGTGTCTTCAACGACATCTTCGGCGGGGGGCTCGGCGGTTCGATATTTGATGACTTTTTCGGCGGCGGAACCCGAACACGATCCAGATCCGGTACGTCCGTCGGCGAGCGAGGGTCCGATCTTAAGATATCAGTGAAGCTGACTTTGGAGGAGATCGGAACAGGGGTCGAAAAGAAGGTCAAACTGAAACGGCAGGAAAAATGCCACACCTGCGGCGGAAGCGGCGCAAGATCCGGATCGGGATCCACGACATGCCCGACATGCGGCGGGGCCGGCGAGATCCGGCGGGCAACGAGGACCATGTTCGGACAGTTTGTCAACATTGTTCCCTGCAGCACATGCGGAGGAGCGGGAAAAATCATCAAGGACCCCTGCCCCGCCTGCGGTGGCTCCGGCCGTATTAACGGTGAATCCACCATCAAGATCAAGATACCCGCCGGGGTGGGCGAAGGCAACTACCTTACGCTTCGGGGCGAGGGAAACGCGGGAAGGCGCGGAGGCCCCGGCGGAGATCTCATCGCGATGATTGAGGAGGTCCGCCATCCGCATTTCAAACGTGACGGGGACGACATTATTTACCAGCTCGACCTGAGTTTCCCCGAAGCAGCACTCGGCAGCGAGATTGAGGTTCCCACCCTGACCGGACGCGCCAAGCTCAAGATCGAACCGGGGATACAGTCCGGAAAGATCCTTCGGATGCGGGAAAAAGGCCTTCCGCATCTAAACGGCTATGGCAAAGGCGATCAACTCGTGGCGATAAACATATACACGCCCACAAAACTCAGCAACAAGGACAAGGATCTCCTCAAGCAACTCGACGGATCCGCAAATATGAAGCCGCCTTCACGCGACGGCAGCACTTCAAAGTAAGAATCCGGAGTCTTCAATTAGAGCTTCTTCTCCGGTTGAATATTGACGAGAGTTTCCCAATATTTCACGGGATGGAAATCAGGTCATGGTCGCCAGGATAATCCGGAGAGTTCAGGAAAAACTTGGACTGACCAGGAGCGAAGCCTCGGTCATCCTCTTCCTCTGCGCCGGGCTTGTGATCGGCGGAGGCGTCAAGATGCTCCATCTCGATGAGTCCGCGGCAAGATATGATTTCTCGGACTCCGATTCGTTCTTCAGGCAGGCTTCGTCGAAGATAGATTCGATCATCGCGGCTGAGGAAGACACATCGCGCCACGATGCCGGCAAGGAAAACCTGCCGTCGCCGGTAAACATCAATACGGCTACGGTGGAGGAGTTGGTTGCACTTCCGGGAGTCGGACAAGTAACCGCCCGGAGAATCATTGAGTATCGCGAAGCGCACGGCAGCTTCCGTTCGGCGGAAGAGCTGATCAACGTCAAGGGCATAGGACCTGCGAAGCTCGGAAAAATGAAACCCTACTTGAAAACCGAATAGATGAAACAATACAAAATTGTTCTCGGAATCGAAGTGGGCAAGACTTATCTTCGCGCGGCGGAGGTGGAGCACCGGGAGGGAAGCTATTTCCTCTCGAGGGTTGCCGAGAGGCGCATCGAGACCGGCGAGGTCGATGAACTTGCCCGGACTCTCTCGAGTCTTATCGATGAAGAATCCATTATGAGTAAAGTGGCCTCCGTTGCAATCGATTCAAGTCTCATGGCCCGCGACACCATCGAGATAGATTCAGTCATGAAGCCGGACGAAATTTCGAGGTTCCTTGCGGCGGAAATAGATTTTCACAACAACTTTTCCGGCGAAACGTTTATACCGGCATACGAAATCACCAAAACCCCTGTCGATCCCTACAAGGAAGTCTTCTACGCCGCGATGAAGAAGGATGAACTTTTCAAATTAAGGAATGCCTGCACAAGATGCGGGTTGGATCTCCAATTCATGGATCTGGACCACGCGTGCAGCGAACTGGCCGTTAACAGACTCGTCGGCAAGACGGGGACCTACCTCCTCGTCAACGTGAAGGACGGGCAGGTGGAGGCCAGCTACTGCGATAACGGAGAACGGTCGATGTACAAATACGTCCTCCATTCCGGGGAACCCTTTTATTTCATAACCAAGCTTGCGCAATATCTCGAACTGAAAGCCAAGGCCGACGCGGACAGGATTTTCGTCACCGGCGACAAGGCGGATGATTTCCTGATCGATCTTTTGAAAAAGAACGTAGACGACAGATACGAACTGCTCGATGTCCTGCCGGGGCTCCGGCTATCGAGCGCCGCTTCGGTGGATCCCGCGCTTGCCGAACAGCCGCATCGTTTCTCGCACGTCATCGGCGCTGCGCTGAAATAAAAGATGCGAATAACCGGCGGAACTCTGAGAAGCAGGAAGCTTCTCTCAATCGAATCGCCTAAACTGAGGCCGGCGACCGACCGGCTGAGGGAGACCATGTTCAACATCCTCTCGAATATGATGGGCCTTGATGATATCTCCGCCCTGGACCTGTATGCGGGGACCGGGAGCGTGGGCTTCGAGACGCTGAGCCGCGGCGCAAGGCGCGTGGTATTCGTGGAGGCTGACAAGAGAATTGCCGGCGTTATCAGCCGGAACGCCGAAGCCCTGGGGATGAAAGATCGCTGCGAAATTCGTATGATGAAGGCGGAACGCTACATTGAAACCGCTCAAGAAACCTTCGACATAGCATATGTGGATCCACCTTACTCATTGAATACCGGGACTCACGAGATAATCGGAAATATCCTCGCGAAACGGATCGTGACCGAATCGGGAATAATCTGCGTTGAACATTCGGAAAATTATGAACCGCCGCGCTCGTTGCTTGTCAGGCAGAAAGTGTTCGGCGCGACGATCCTGTCTTTTTTAAAACCGGAGAAGAAATGAAAACTGCTATTTACCCCGGTACTTTCGACCCCGTTACAAACGGGCACGTCGATGTGGCCAAACGTGCGGCAGAACTGTTCGATAAAGTAATTGTATGCGTGGCGGTGAATACGCTCAAGTCTCCCCTGTTCACAGGTCCCGAACGCGTTGAAATGATCCGCGAGTCGCTGTCGGATACGAAGAATATTGAAGTGGAGGAGTTTACAGGTCTCCTCGTGGATTTCGCCAGGAAGAAGAATGCAGAAGCGATTGTCCGCGGCCTCCGTGCCGTCTCCGATTTCGAATACGAGTTCCAAATGGCGCTGACGAACCGTAAGCTTTGTGCGGATGTGGATACGATTTTTCTCATGCCCCACGAAAACTATACCTACCTAAACAGCACGATCGTTCGCGAGATAGCAAGATTCGGCGGTGATGTGAGCGAGTTCGTGCCCGACCATGTGAAGAAACAACTCATCGCCAAGTTCAGAACCTAAAGCACAAATTCAAAAGGAAGCATTTTTAATGAATTCTCTTTCACAAAAAGCAGATAGAATCCAGGAATCACAGACGATCGCCATAAGCTCCCTCGCAAAGAAACTTCGCTCCGAGGGTAAGAATATAATAAGCCTCAGCGCAGGAGAGCCCGATTTTCCTACGCCCGAGAATATCAAACGGGCCGCGATGAAGGCTATTCAGGACAACTTCACAAAGTACACACAAAATGAAGGGACCCCCGAACTCAGGGAGGCCGTCGCAGAGAAGTTCAGGAAGGATAACGGGATGGAGCACCTGAAAGCATCCAATATCCTTGTATCTAACGGCGGCAAACACTCCCTTTTCAACGCGCTTCAGGCAATCTGCAACCCGGGAGATGAAGTGATAATCCCTTCCCCGTATTGGGTCAGCTTTCCGGAGATGGTGAAGCTTGCCGACGCGGTTCCTGTAATCCTCAGGACAAGGGCGGAAAAAGGATTCACTTTCGACGCGAATGATATCGAGCCGCTTGTCACAAATAGAACCAAAGCCATTATAATCAATACGCCGTCCAATCCCACCGGGGCGGTCATCAGCGAGCAGGCCCTCAGAGGAATAGCGGCACTAGCAGTCAGAAAGAACTTCTTCATAATTTCGGATGAGATATACGAAAAGATCATCTACGACGACAACAAGCATTTCTCTGTCGGTTCGGTTCCGGAAGCGAGGGACATGGTCATTACCTCGAGCGGTGTATCAAAAGCATACTCTATGACCGGCTGGAGGATCGGCTTCATCGCGGCGAACCAGGACATTATTAAGAGGGCGGCGAAGCTGCAGAGCCAGGAGACTTCCAATGCATCTTCCATTTCGCAGGCCGCTGCCCTGGAAGCTCTTCGCGGGCCGCAGGAAGACGTGGCGAAGATGCGCGCGGAGTTCGAGAAGCGGCGAAATGTCATGCTCGAGAGACTCGGTCGGATAAACGGGATTTCCATCAGCAAACCGGGAGGTGCTTTCTATCTCTTCCCATCCATCAAAGGCCTGATCGGAAAATCGTTCAACGCGAAAACGCTGAAGGGCTCCATGGACGTTGCTCAGTTTCTGCTTTCAGAGGCACAGGTGGCTTTAGTCCCCGGAATTGCATTCGGATCGGATGAACACATGAGAATTTCATATGCATATTCAGAGAGGGAACTTGCCGAGGCGGCCGAGAGAATCGCCGCAGCGGTAGCCAAACTGCAATGACAATTCCCCTGATACATCTTAAACGCAACGAGGAGAACCGCGTTTTAGCCGGACATCTCTGGGTGTTCAGCAATGAAATCGGCAAGATCGAAGGTCAGCCCGGCCGGGGAGACGTTGTTGAAGTCAGGAGTTCCAAGAACCAACCGGTCGGCTTCGGTTTCTTCAACCCCGGGACGCTGATTGCGGTACGGATTTTCTCGAAACAGTTTATCGAGCCGAATAAGGAATTTTTCGTAGACCGCCTTCACGCTGCACTTCAGCTCCGGGAACGCCTCTTCGACATCTCATTCTACAGACTCGCTTACGGCGAGAGCGATTTCCTCCCCGGACTCATCGTCGACAGGTTCGGAGAACTTTTCAGCGTCAGCATTTACTCTGCCGCCATGGAGAAAAGGAAGGAGATGATTTACGAGGCTCTCAAAGAAGTGTTCTCGCCTGCTGCCGTCTACGAGAGGAGCGAAAGCGGTACAAGAGAGCTTGAGGGCCTTCCTCTTTCGAAATCCATAGTGTATGGCGAGGAGCAGACAGTGGATTACGACGAGGACGGAGTAACGTTCCGGATCAATCCATATCGCGGGCAAAAGACCGGGTTTTATTTCGACCAACGGCTCAACAGGATCTTTTCCCGTCGATTCGGAAAAGGAGCCGAGGTACTCGACCTGTTCTCCAACGAAGGCGGCTTCGGACTCAACCTGGCACACTCTGGAGCAGATCTCACTCTTGCGGTGGATTCTTCGGATTCCGCCGCGAACTCTTCTCGGGCAAATGCAGAGATCAACGGACTGAAGAATTTCAGTGCCGTGACTTCGGACGTTCATTCCTATTTGGAAAAGATGATAGCAGACGGACGGAAGTTCGACGTCATTGTCTGCGATCCGCCGAGTTTCACTAAGAACAGAAAGAGCGTATCGACGGCCAAAGCAGGTTATCGCCGGCTGCATGAAGCCGTCTTCAAAATTCTCAGGCCGCGGGGTATACTTCTTACGGCGTCATGCTCGCATCACATTTTCAGACAGACCTTCGAAGACGTGGTCTCAACCGCCGCTCTCAGGTCCGGAAGAACCCTGCAACTCCTGCATCGTGCTGGTGCTTCCCCGGATCATCCCGTCCTGCCGGGGATGCCGGAGACGGAATACTTGAAATTCAACGCATTTTGCGCGCACTGACCGGCTTCCCCTCCCTGCGATGGCTATTTCCAGGAACTAACCGGTACCTGTCAGCCGTTAATGCGGTATAAGTAACAGGCGTCGGATTTTCAGTGAGGTGAATGAGAACTCGGCGCCGATTATATTCTCACAGGAAACAACAATATGTACAAGACAATCGCTTTGTTGGTGCTGCTTGCCTCAGGGCCGGCACTTGCCGCGGATCCGAATTTCATCAACACTTCGCCGGACACTTTGGACAGTTATATGCCGATGGCCATGCCGCTCAAAGCAACAGGGCCGGACACAACCGTCAGGCCTCACGCCCTGGGTTTGGATTTGATGATCGGGAACAGCGGATTCGGCGGGGGAGTCTTTTACAGGAGCGCCATAAGCAACACACTTTTCTGGACCGCGTCGTTTGCCATTTCGGAGGCGAAAGCCCCGAATGAAGTCGCGTATTACGACCCCTTTACGGGCCAAAAGTTTGTACCTGGAAAAATCAATCAACTCTGGGTCGTACCCCTTACGATCGGATTGCAGTACAGGCTGTTCAAGGATCAGATTACCAATTCCTTCAGGCCGTACATCCAGGGAGCCATCGGACCTAACGCAGTATTTGCCGCCCCTTATAATCAGCCCCTATCCTACAGCTTCTCGAAGGGCCGTGGGTATTTCGGAGGAGGTGGGTACATAGGCGTGGGCGCTTACTTCGGAAATGACCCAAACAGCCTGATCGGCGTGAGCATAAGATATTATATCCTGTCGCTGCCTCACGGAGTGGAAAGCATGCAAAACGAGCCCATGGCAAACTTCGATTCGTTCTTCATAGCCTTCAACATCGCAACGCAATACTGACCTCACGCCCGGCCACACGTAAACTTCCGAAAACTCTTCTTGCCTCCCCGGAGGTATAAGAGTTTTCCCTACCTTCATGGTACAGTATGAATGCAAGGTGATCCAACCGTATTGGTCGGCCCGCAATTCGCGGGGTCGGTAGCGTACCATGATGCGTTTATGGATGGTCCAGTGTGCCACCCCAGGCCGCGGTGGTAAAATGAAAGGTTCTTCGCGTATTCGCTAAGTTTCCGCGACTTACAATTTGATTTTGCACGCCGGACTTTTAGCGGTGTGATTCTATGAATTCTGCGTAAGTACTCTTTTAAGGGCTTCGCCGGTGCGTGAGTCTTTCACTTTCACGATCTCTTCCGGTGTGCCGGTTGCGACGACTCTTCCACCTTCTTCCCCGGCTTCTGGTCCAAGGTCGATAATGTAGTCCGCGCATTTTATTACATCCAGATTATGCTCGACGACTATGATACTGTTCCCCCTGTCACGAAGCTCGAACAAAACGTCGAGCAGCTTGGCTATCTCTTCGAAGTGGAGCCCGGTAGTTGGTTCGTCCAGAATGAAAAGCACTTCCGATTCACTGCTCCCGGAAAGATAGGTCGAAATCTTCAATCGCTGCGCCTCCCCGCCCGAAAGAGTGGACAGCCGTTGACCGAGCCTGAGGTAGCTGAGGCCGACGCGGTCGAGCAGGCTTAGCGGTCTGACCACCTCCTTGCGGTCAGAAAAGAACTTCAGCGCCTCCGCGACGGTCATGTCCAGCACCTCCGCTATATTCACCCCGTGGTATTTGATTTCCAGCGCCTCAGAGCTGTATCTTTTTCCTCCGCAGACCTCACAGTCCAGAGTCACGTCTGCGAGAAATTGCATCTCCACCACCTGAATTCCCTCTCCACTGCAGGCTTCGCATCTCCCTCCCCATTCGACGTTGAACGAGAAGTAACTCGGCGTGAGACCCCTCTCCCTGGATAACGGCGTCGAAGCAAAAATACTTCTTACCGGATCGAACACCCCGCTGTATGTCGCGACATTCGACCGGGAAATTCTCCCCACAGCGCTCTGGTCGATCATTTCAACCGACTCGGGAAGATAGTCGAACTTAATTCCATTCGCACGGTTGGTCGAGAGGCTGAAGTTCTCCCTGGATTCGAGGGAAGTCGAGTCCGAATCATTTTCTTTCAATGCGTCGTAAAGGACATCGTAGACGAGCGTACTTTTTCCGGAGCCGCTTACCCCTGTAATGCACACGAAGGAATAAAGGGGAATATCGACATCGGCGCCCCGGATATTGTGCATCGAAACACCGTTGAGGTGAATGAACTTATCCGGCGGTTTCCTTCTTTTAGGAAGCGAAATGGCCCGTTCGCCCCGCAGATATTTCCCAGTAATTGAGGCCGGCGATTTGACCAGCCCCTCGTAAGAGCCGGCAAACATCAACTGGCCTCCAAGCGCACCCGAGCCGGGACCGAGATCGAGCACGTAGTCTGCGTTCTTCATCATTTCGGCATCGTGCTCGACGACGATCACCGTGTTATCGTAGGCTCGCAGATTTTTTAGAATTGACACCAGCCTGTCCATGTCCGTAGGATGCAGCCCGATACTCGGTTCATCAAGGACGTAAGTAGTTGCGACAAGAGTCGAAGCGAGACTCGTTGCGAGATTGACACGCTGCGCCTCCCCTCCGGAAAGGGTCGACGAGAGCCGGTCAAGAGTGAGGTATCCGAGACCGATCTGGCCGAGATAGCCGATCCGCTTCCTGATCTCCGCCAGAACCTGTTCGGCTATCACCGCCTTCTCCCCTTCGAGCCTGAGCAGGTCGAAGAACTTCAGAGCGCGCGATACGGTCATGGATACAACCCCTCCTATGTTCTGACCGTCTATCTCGACGGCAAGCGCCTCCTGCCGCAGCCGTGCGCCTCTGCAGCTCGGGCAGGTGACGTAGCCGCGATACTTGTCGAGAAAATATCTCACCGAAAACGAATGCGACTTCTTTTCAAGGTGTTTCACAAATCCATGAAGCCCGAGAAAGCTTTTGTCCCCCGATATCAGAAAATGCCACTCTTTCGATGTGAGGTCTTTGACCGGAACATCGAGCCGGATATTACCGGCAGAGGCTGCTTTCAGCAATGAGCGGCGGTATATGTCGAATGCCGGCGCCGACACAAGGCTTATGCCCCCGCGAAGGATGCTCTGATAAGGGTTTGCGACAGTCTTCTGCCAGTCGTATCCCACCACCGTCCCGAACCCCTGGCACTCCGGACATGCCCCGTATGGATTGTTGAACGAAAAAAGGCGCGGCTCGGGCTCAAGATAGACAGTGCCGCAGTTGGAGCACTCGAAGTTGCTGGAGAAACGCCTGAAGGTTCCGTCGTCGACATCACATACGTAGATGTTTCCCGAACCGTTCAGGAAACCCTGCTCGCAGGCTTCCACCACCCTGTCCTCGTAGCCTTCCGCGCCCACGACAATCCTGTCGGCGAGCACCAGCAATTCATCGGAAGATGGAACAGGAGAAGTATTTGAGTCTATAAGGACCGACGGGCTCTCACGGTCAGCAAAGCGATAGAATCCCCTTCTCCTTAGATCGGCCACAGTCCGCTCAGTATTGGCGGTTTTGACATTAAAAAAAATGAATATCCTTTTCTTTGGAAATGACTTATCGATTTCTTTTAGAATAGATTCCGGTGAGTACCTGAAGACGGGGGAATTGCACCTCTTGCAGATGACCGTTCCGGCGCGGCCGAAAAGAAGCCGCAGGTAGTCGTAGATCTCTGTCATGGTAGACACGGTTGAACGAGGGTTCCTGCTGAGGCGTCTCTGCTCAATCGCAACCGTGGGGGTTATTCCGCTAACGGAATCGAGATCGGGTTTCTCCATTCTCTCGAGAAATTGCCGGACATAAGCGGACAAGCTTTCGATATACCTGCGCTGGCCTTCGGCATAAATGGTATCGAAGGCGAGACTTGATTTCCCGCTTCCTGAGGGACCCGTGACGACTGTGATCTTTCCTTTCGGTATGCTGACATTTATGTTCTTGAGATTATGAGTACGAACGCCTTCAAGTATCAGCGAAACATTTTCTCTCTTGCGGACATCCCTCCCGACTTTGCCGGTCGTTGCGCTCTTCGCCAAAGTTCTCCTTCGTTCTCTGTTTGTCTGTGTTACAATTTAAGAAAGGGCCGGAAGAAAGTCATCGCTTCGCGATTATACATGAGCGGATCTCCAAGCCCCAAAGGGAGAGTTCCAGTAGAACATCCTGGTTCAATCAAGCCCCAACCCCGAAGGGGTGACATTAAAAGGACCG
>JBJKPC010000105.1:0-34784 GCA_046706745.1 Candidatus Kryptoniota bacterium | reverse complement strand
CCTCTCGACAGTGCCGACAATAGTCTTCTCTTCGCGTTGGAGGACCTCAGTTACTTTTGCGACGAGGACTTTCCCTGAGCCGCCGACAATTTTGGCGGCCACTTTGTCGCCGGGTGAAGCGTCGCCGAGCCCGCCGGGAGAGACGACGATTCGCAATTTGACGTCTTCGCCGGCCGCCGTGCCCTCTGGATCAAGCAATATGTTGCCATCCTTGTCAAAGCTCAGCCGTCCGACGGCGGTCTCGACTTTCTGCGCGGGACCGAATTTCCGTCTGCCGGTTTGCCGCACGTCGCCGGTCTGTTCAAGCAGACGCAGGGCCTGCTTGAATCTGGCATATTCATGTTCGGAAGTGTACCCAAGGACCTTTGCGAGCTGTCTTTTTTTGAATGACGCGAGTGGATTGCGTTTCAGGAAAGACTCGATCTCCCTGGCGATGTCTTCGATCTTGTTTCCGCGCTTAGTTTTGCGTGAAGTTCTTTTCATATTCAGCCTTGTATTTCACTATAGCATCGGCAATCCCCTTGGCGACCAGGTGCTGTCCGCTCTTGCTCCTGAGAAATCTCTCTTCACGAACGTTGGACAGATACCCGGTCTCCACCAGTACAGCGGGCATGGATGCGCCGATCAACACATAGAAACCTGCTTGGGCAACACCGTTATCTCTCTCGTGAGCGACTCTGGAGACATTATTCTCTATCAGCTCGGCCAGTCGTTCCGAATACTTCACATATGCGCTGTGCGCCATGGTAGTGAGGATCAGATTGTCGGCATCATAAGTCTTGTATTTTTTCTCGTAGTCGTTTTCGTATTTTATCGCGGCATTTTCCTCGGCCGCTATCCGGATAGCCTCCGCCGTCTTCCCGGGACGGAGAAAGAAAGTCTCGACCCCATGCATGGGGTTGGGCTTTGTAGGCATCGCGTTGCAGTGAATGCTGATAAAGAGCTTTCCCCCGGCAGCGTTTGCGATCTCTCCCCGTTTATCGAGGGGTACGAAGACGTCCTTGTCGCGTGTCATGACAACCTTCACCTTCGGAAGTACTTTGTGAAGATCTCTCCTGAGGTCGAGTCCGATGGCCAGCGCCACGTTCTTCTCTTCCGTGCCGTGCACACCGATGGTTCCGGGATCTTTCCCCCCGTGCCCGGGATCAATTACGATGACGTTGAGCTTCCAATTCTTCTTTTCGTTTTCGAGCTTACGCTGCAGCTCCTCCGAATAAATCTTCTGAACATCCGCGCGAGAATAGAGGGCGATGATGACGGAATTCGCCGTGCTGTCCACGAATACCTGTTTGGAAACATATCTCTGTTTCAACTTGAAGCTAAGCTGCACCGAATTCGGATTCTGGATAGCTATCACGTTCGAATAAACCGATGTCGAGGGAAGCGAGTCAAGCGCCTGCACATCCCCCTCGGCAGGCATGAGGGTGACGTACAGCATGTCCGGATCCCCGCCGAGTCCGCCCTCGGTTATTGAAGACTCATATGCCTTCGGCAACGTCTGCATTCCGATCTCTATGACCGCTCCGTTTGCCTTCGGCTCCACCTTGATCCCGGTTATCCGCGGGAATCCCGACTGGGCTGGAGAGAAAGAGAACTCGGCTTTCTCTTCGTCATATTCCAGCGTGCCCTGTACGATCCTCGAGAGAAAATCCGCCGCGTATTCCGCAGGAACGTAAAGCCTCCCGTTCGCCTGCAGAGCCGGAAGTGGCATCTGCAATACGGTTGATTCCCCCCGCGAGGAAACGACGACGAAACCGTTTGACGGCGTCAGAAGGAGACTGCCATAACCGGAATACACGCTCAGCTTGTCGGTGGACTTCAGCACAAACGTTTTCAGACCAAGCGCTTTCGCAAGATCATCCATCGAAACATAAACATGGTTCAGATCCAGGAATCCGCCGACATAAGATGTTCCGGACGGCGTATGAAGTGGAACAAGTTTAGGCTGCGCCACGACGGGAACGGAGCAGAAGAGAAGAACAAATATGGATACTCTAAAGCGCATGACCACCTTTCCTTAGCTCCATGCCGTACAGAAACAGCGGGACGTCGTATTTCACAGGGTCGGAGGGATCGAGGGACTTGAGCTTCTCAGTAATCTCAGCCGCGGTCTTCCAGTTGTCCGTTTTTCTCTTCGTCAGGTCCAAATACCTCGCAGCCCTTGACACATTGACGTCGAGGGGGATGATAAGTTTGTCAGTCCCGAGCCAATCGTAGAATCCAAAATCGATCTCATCTTTTCTCGTCATCCATCTTAGAAACATATTCATTCTTTTGCAAGCGCTTCCCTGACGCGGGCTGGCGAGAAGCGATGCGGCGCGCGGCGTCATCGAACCGCCGATCGCTGACGGCAACTTTACAGATTTCATCTCTTCAAGGAGCCCCGCCAGTACGGCGTACGAAGTGAACTCGCGTTCAAGCGCAAGGGCCTTCAATGCGCGTTCCACACTCCCGTGCGACCTGATGACCCGGCCGATCGCGAATAATATCTGGACTGCGTCGCGCCCTGTTATGTTCTTGTAGGCGAATTGTATGTGGCCCTCCATGTGCCCCGTCATCATGGCGTGGTCGAAATTCAGCATCGCATCGTAAGGAGAAGGTCCAAGCTTCGAAAAAATCTTTTCGAGAGAACGAAGGATGGTATATCGCGGGCCGATCGCAAACATCGCCGCGATAAACGCGGCGGTCTCAATATCCTTTTCCCGTTTGAATCTTTTCGGGAAGCCGATAGGATCGGCCAGATAAAAATCGGCGGGAGTTCGGCTGGACCGCCCCGTCTCGTACAATTGTTTGATTTTCTCGAGCCCCTTAGTCACGCGCTTCCCAAAGATCCGCAGACAGCGTCTGCCGGAGCCCGCTGCAGAAACGCGGCATTAATACGACAGCATGATGAAATGATGCCGTCTTCTCTTCGCCGAAAGGATCGCACTCCGCAACAACACCTCGAACAGTCCACGAATCCTTCGGCATGATATCTTTCACCAAATGATGGTTTGCCCACATAAGACAATCCGCCGACCTTTTTCAAGAACCGGCGGAAGATCATGAATCATCGTAGTCGGAACGGCGGGATTCGAACCCGCGACCCCTACCACCCCAAGGTAGTGCGCTACCAGGCTGCGCCACGTTCCGGTGTTTTTAAAATAGCTCTTTCGTTTAATCCAAGCAATGAAAGGTTCTTTCACATCCAACGCTGCTTGCGCAGCTCTCCAAGGAATAACTTTCGACAGAAGAATTCTCTTCGGATGGAATTCACCTTCAATCCCCTTTCCGACCCCTACCACCCCAAGGTAGTGTCCAGTTACACGGGATCCTTCGGACGCTACAGGGTTGCGAGGCAACTCCCTCGCATTAAGATCCGTCTTCCGATGAAACCAATCAATGAGAGTGCGCTGAGGGTACAACGAATTTCTTTGTCAGCCTTTTCCGGTTAGCTTGTCGATAAGGTCGTTCAGGAAGGCTCGTGCTTCAAGAAGAGTCTGTTTCAAGTCACCCGAAACCTCTTCCGCCTCTTCCGTCTCGACCGCTTGCGACGATCCGTCACCCGATTTGGCTCCGAGGACCTTCTTGGCCCCTTCAATTGTAAAACCTTGTTCACGAACAAGACGCTTTATCTCGAATATTAGGCTGATATCCTTGTTCGTGTAGATGCGGTTCCCGGCGCGATTCTTAGCCGGATTGAGTTCATTGAATTGCGATTCCCAGTATCTCAGGACATGTTGCTCAAGTCCCGTTATCCGGCTGACTTCCGAGATGGAGTAGTAAAGTTTCTTAAACTCGAAATCCTTCATCTGGCGAAATTATAATACATTACACAGTTAATTGCAAATTTTTGTTAGATGAATCACGTAAGTTTTTCGATTTGGAATTCCTCCCTTGCCTCGATAAATTGACACCAAGGCGCCATTAGCTCAATTGGATAGAGCAACAGACTTCGGATCTGTCGGTTGGGGGTTCGAGTCCCTCATGGCGCACTATTGGAAGGAAGGTCGATCATGGGAAAGAGATCGACCTGTGGGGCACGGAGCAATCGCATCAAGATCCATATAAGCAGCCTTCTGATCACCGTCCTCTTTCTTCCGGTGATTACGCTCGCCCAATCAATCTCCTGGCATCCGTGCGCACGACCGTACGGCGGCGGGTACATAAACAACACTGCATTCGATTCGAGCGGCGATGTGTACGCTGCCGTCGGCTCCTTCGGCATCTACATGTCCACCGACAACGGAGAAACGTGGAAACAAGATAACGTCGGTCATGGACGTTGACGGGATAAGTGTCACCCGGAAGATTCTGTTGCTGAAATAAATCCCGGCGCTGCCTCGACTGTGTAGCGGCAGTTTCGCCGGCGATATAGTATCTTACCGAATCCCTCTGTCCACGAAAACATTCCGAAACTAATTCAATAATGTTCCGTAGGCTCTTACCGTATGCGCTAAACTGAAAGAGGGCCAACAATCATGTCTGCAAAAAGCAAAAACAAGAGAAAAAGAAGGTGGATCATAACCGGATCGGTCGTGATCCTTTTCGGAGCAGTAGCATTCCTGGTGGGAAAATCCAAGGCCGGCAGTACAAAAGGAGGACCACCAAGTGTAAAAGTCGTCAAAGGCACTATTATGGAGAAAGCGCTGGCCGTCGGTACTATCGAGCCCGAGAATGAGATCTCCATAAAGTCACGTGTCAGCGGCGTCGTCAAGAAACTCTTCGTCGATGTAGGTTCATACGTTCACGCAGGGGCTCCGTTGATCGAGGTTAAACCCGATCCGACTCCCGTCGAGCTCGCCGATGCGAAACGCCAGGTTGAACTGGCACAGGTCGATTTTGACAACGTTAGAAAGGAAAGAAACCGTCAAATATCGCTGCACCAGCGCTCGTTGATATCCGATCAAAACTTCGAGAACACACAGAAAGCTTACCGGGAATCTGAGCTCAGGGTGAAGATTGCCAGAGAAAAACTGGAGTTGATGCAAAGTGGGGCCGTTACGATAGACAGTACGAAGATAGAGTCGATAATCTACGCACCTATAGATGGTTATGTTCTTACGCGCGCTGTAGAGGTCGGCGATCCCGTTACTCCTCTTACCTCTTATCAGGAGGGAACCGTTTTGATGCAAATGGCCAACATGAGCGATCTTGTTTTCAAGGGTACGGTTGATGAAATAGACGTGGGCAAGTTGCGCGATGGAATGCAGGCGGAGCTTCACATAGGTGCGCTGCCAGGCGATACTATCCAGGGAAAGCTCTCGAAAATATGGCTGCAGGCTGAAAAGAAGGAGAACGCTTCCGTATTCCCTATCGAAATCGCGATCTCATACGCGAAGAATGTTACACTTCGTGCAGGGTATTCGGCAAATGCCGATGTGATCATTCGCAAGAAGACTGACATCCTCTATGTGCCGGAACGCGTGGTGACTTTCAGGAATGACTCATCATTTGTGAAACTGGCTCTTGGCGAGGGAAAATCCGAAGAGCATCTCATCAAGACAGGGCTTTCGGATGCAATAAACATCGAAGTAGTCAGCGGGCTGAAGGAGGGCGACAAGGTCCTCGAGAAACCCGTCGTCAAAATCAACTAGAAGCCCGACATGAAAGCGTTTATAAGTTTCTTCTCGGAATTCTTTGCGGATCTTCGGCAGCAGAAGATGCGCGCATTTCTCACGATGTTCGGGATCATCTGGGGAACGGTCACTATCATCGTGTTGATATCCTTCGGTCTCGGGTTCAAGAAACAGTCGATGGTAAACATGCACGGCATGGGCGAAAACATCTCAGTGCTCTTCCCAAACCGGACGACAAAACCGTACCAAGGCTTCGGAATTGGAAGAGGAATAAGGTTAACTGAAGATGCTTCCGCGATCCTCACTGCAAAGGTTCGGGAAATCGAAGCAATATGTCCCGAATACATTAGTATGGGAACGCCGGTGAGATACGGCAATAATATTACTAATCCCGGAATTACCGGAATCTATCCAGTCTACGAAGAACTCAGGCACATCTACCCCGCCGAAGGAGGAAGATTCCTGGACTCACTCGATGTCGTCGGCAGAAAACGGGTTGTTGTTCTCGGCAACCAGGTAAAGTCATTCCTGTTCGGTGACAAAGAGGCTCTTGGGAAGACGGTCTTCATCGGTGAGACCCCCTTCATCGTCGTAGGCGTGATGGAGCCGAAGAATCAGAACTCTTCTTACTACACGCGCGACCAGGATCGAATTTTCATCCCTGCACCGACTTACACGGCGATATTCGGATCTCCATATATTACCGACATTGTCTACAAAGCCAGCGATCCGTCGAGGACTGTCGCGGTGGAACAGGAAGTGCGCGAAGCGCTGGGCGAGAAGTACAGGTTCGATCCTGCAGATAAAGACGCGTTGTTCATATGGAACACAGCCGACTTCGAGCGGATTCTTCAATACATAACTATCGGCTTCACGATTTTCCTCGGAATTATCGGAAGCTTCACGCTCGGCGTTGCGGGGCTCGGAGTGGCGAATATAATGTTCATCGTTGTCCGCGAACGGACAAATGAGATCGGCGTGAAGAGAGCCGTTGGAGCAAAGAGATCAACGATTCTCCTTCAATTCTTTGCCGAGACCTTTATGATCGTTGGAATCGGTGCAGCCGTAGGCTTTCTGATCGGTACCGGGATCGTTGCGTTGCTGCAGCTGATACCCGTAAAGGAATATGTTGGAACTCCGGAGATTTCACTTCCGGTAGTAATTTCGACAATGGCTATCCTGGCAGTAATCGGCCTTTCAGCCGGAATGATGCCCGCTCGAAAAGCGGCAGGTTTAGATGTCGTCGATTGTCTGAGAGATTGAAGAGAAGGAGACATGAAGACATACATGACTGCAGAACCTTCCGGCCGTAACGGCATGTGCCGCACGGCCGGCGTCTGCCGAATAGACGCAATAATACATAAAGGGGCTTGAGAATCATGGCGATCGAATTGATCAAAGAGTTCTTCCGCGACATGAATAACCACAGGATGCGCAGCGTTCTTACACTCATAGCCATTACATGGGGAACGATGTCTGTGGTTCTCCTCCTTGCGTTCGGCGCGGGATTCGGCACTGCCATGAGAAACGGGATGGTCAATGCCTGGAACAGAGTGCTCATTATATATGGGGGGGAGACTGGCAAAGTCTATCAGGGACTGCCTAAAGGCCGAGGAATTAATCTCGAAGAGAGGGATGTGGCCCTGCTCAGGGCTACGGTGCCGAACATAGTCATGTCGAGCCCGCAATACCGAAAGAACGCAGAACTCTTTTACGGCAAGACTCGCCTAACCACCGAATGCGAAGGCGCGGGCCCGGACTTCGAGGAAATGCGCGCAATGTATCCGGAAGCCGGTGGACGGTTTCTCGATGCCAATGATGTGAGGTACCAGAAGCGAAGTCTTTTCCTAGGATATGAAATCGCAGGAGATTTGTTCAAATCCGGGAATCCGGTAGGAAAAACCGTAATGGTTGACAATGTGCCGTTCACGGTGGTGGGAGTCATGGAAAAGAAACTGCAGACTTCCATGAACAACGGTCCTGATTCGAGACGCGCAGTCATTCCATATTCGACCTTCAGGATGATCTACGGATACAGGTACATAAACACTATACTTGTCAAAGGTACCAGCCCGGCAGCGCAGGCCCGGATGATCAGCGATATTCGCCAGGTACTGGGGAAAAAATACAGGTTCGATCCTACCGACGAACGCGCACTCGGAGTCTTCGACACGATGATGATAGATGAGATGATTAAGAAAATAACTCTCGGCGTCAATATCTTTCTCGGGGTCGTCGGGTTCTTCACCCTTATGATCGCCGGTGTCGGAGTCGCGAACGTAATGTACGTTGTGGTGAAAGAGCGTACACGGGAGATCGGGATTAAGATGGCCGTGGGCGCCCGCAGAACGTATATACTCTCCCAGTTCGTGTTTGAAGCGCTCTTCATCTCTCTTCTTGGCGGTTTGCTCGGGCTTCTGCTTTCCTGGGGAATAGTTGCCGCGACAGGCCTGTTGGACACAAGCAGCGGCGCTATGCAATTTCTCGGCAGGCCCATCCTCTCCATCGGAATTATGCTCTTCACGGTGGCAGTCCTTACAAGCATCGGACTGTTCGCAGGCGTCTTCCCCGCCAGGAGGGCGGCCGCGGTCGATCCGGTCGAGAGTCTAAGGTATGAGTAAACTCGAAATTCGCTTCCGGCGGATCGAATCCCTGAATTACGGGTAAATCGTCCAAAGCAATCACCCCACAGCTTCCTCGTTTCTTCTGCTGTACGAATTGCCTAGCCGCTGCTAATTCTTTATCCCGCGGCATCACCGTGAACAAAAACCACCCAATCTGTGTTTTTAATTCTAGTCGGTAGCCCCGAGACGGGTAGAGCTTTCCGAGGATTATTATGAAGTCCTAAACCGGAGCATAGTCGTCTTGCTTTCATCCCCGTCGGTCTTGCTGGCGGCCGGTGAATCGGATACCGGCGCAGCGATCCTTTTTTTATCGAACGGATCCAAGTACCGTTTACGTGTGCTTATGAAAATGATTTGAAAAACAAGCTAACGTTTGGAGTTGATGCGCATGATTGATCATTTTGTGGATAAGAGCGCCGGGGAAACCGGTGATTCGAGCTTTAACATCAGAGACTGGATTAACAGAGGCTTGAACTGGCAATCGTATATTGCCGCTTGTACAAAGAACATCGGAAGGATGAAGGACATATACGCCAGACTCACCGTCCCGGAGGACGAGATCGCTTTCTTCAGGGCCAAAGGTCCCTTCACTATTATTTGCATCGCCGAAGACTGGTGTCCGGACTGCGTTCAGAATGTCCCCCTTTTGATCAAGCTGGCAGAATCGCTCCCGCTCACGCGAATAAAGTTCTACTTCAGAGACCGAAATGAGGACCTGATGAAACACTACCTGACGAACGGCAAGAAAGTGATCCCCACTTTTATCTTCTTTGATCGTGATTTCAACCAGCTTGGCAAATGGTCGGGACCGAGCCGCAAAGCGAAAGCATGGACTTTGGACACACTTATCAAGGGGAGAAAGATCGAAGACATTCCGCAGGAGGAAAAAGTCAAGTTCGACAAATTGTATGACGAACGATTCCTCAACGAGTTCTTTACCGATTCTTTGTCAGAAATAAGGTCGGCTTTGAATTGACCGAACTCGAGTCCGGCTGGTGGCCTTCGTCAGCGGAGGGGTAACGCGCCGGCCGTTCGGCGCTCCGAACGAATTGACAGGTAGCTTGAGGGGCAAGTTGAAATAGCAGAAAGGAGTAACTGAATTGGGCAACATTCTCGTAACGTACGATGTCGACCGCGAGCAAAGGGAGATGTTCGAAAAGACTTTCTTCCCACACAAGCCATCGTTCCTTATCGACGGCAGGGATCATCAGGAAAGGATTTCAATGTTGTCGAACGCTGAAGTCCTTGTATCGTGGAATCCCGCAAAAGAACTCGAGAAGGACGACCATACCCTTCTGCGAAACGTAAGATTTGTCCAGCTGATTTCTGCCGGTTACGATCACCTGAGATTCGAGATGTTCACGGACGGCTGCAAGGTAGCCGCGAATCAGGGCGCTTATGCCCTCCCCATGGCAGAGCACGCTCTCGCAATGATGCTGGACGCGGCGAAGAAATTGCGGCGGTACCATAATCTCTTGGCGAGCGGCCACTTCGAACAGCGCAAAGGTTATACCAAGCGGGTGACCGGTTCGACGCTCGGTGTGATCGGTTTCGGAGCGATCGGAAAAGAAACCGCCCGGCTCATGCGCCCGTTCAGCGTGAAGGTGCTTTCGCTCAACACTACAGGGAAGACCACCGAGAAGGTGGATTTTTGCGGTACCCTCCGGGACCTTGACCGCGTCCTGACCGAGTCGGATTTCCTCCTCGTTTCGATTCCCCTCACGCCTGAGACGGCCGGACTCATCGGAAAGGCTGAGTTGGAGAAGATGAAAAACGATGCCGTGCTGGTGAACGTGGCCCGCGGGCCGATCCTGAGAGAGAAAGACCTTTACGAGCATCTCCTCTCCCATCCGGATTTCTTCGCATGTATAGATGCATGGTGGATCGAACCCTTCAAGTTCGGTAAGTTCGCCGTCAGCTACCCTTTCTTCAGTCTTCCCAACCTACTCGGCTCGCCGCATAATTCGGCACTCGTGGACGGAATAATGCTCGAAGGTGCCAGCAGAGCCGCGGAAAACGTTATGAGATTCCTGCAAGGGAAAAGAGTAAACGGTATGGTGCCCAGGCCTCAAGGCGCGGCCGTGTAAACATCCAATCAAAAGGATGGTGCCTCCCTTATTCGCAGGAGATGAAGACTCTCAAAAGCCGTCTCAGACTACTTGAGCTTAAAAAACATTACGAACCAGAGTAACACTATGCCGACGGCAATTGCGTAGATCGAGACGGAGAATTTCTCGCGGACAGTGGCACTTTTCCAGTCTTTAACGGGCGGCAGTACGAAAGGAGCGACGACCACGATAACTGTAAGAACCACTATCCAGATCGGTATTCCAAGATCGCTGAACCAGTTTAGAATAGTTTCAAACACTCTGCGCCACCTGTCCGAACGAACGAACGTAAATCGCGGCTCGGCGCGATGTTCCGCCACAGCACGACAGCTTCTCCTCTTTCATTAGGTGATTCCCATATTTTAGATAAATTTGCAAAATCTCATAGCAATCTCAAGGGAATTCTCCTTAGCGTTTCATTACCAGACCTCGACCGCGGACGATGGATGGACGCACGTCCGTTTCATTGTTATTCAATCCGAGGGCCGCTAAATTCCTGTCGAATGTCGGCTGTAACGAAACCGTACAAAGGCACATGGCACATCCCAGAAGGAGACGCCTCAAATTCCTGAATCGACCGAACTTCGAAAGGAAAACCTCATGAAAGTGCTCATCGCAGACAAACTATCGAACAAAGCCATATCGGCCCTCGAAGCCCTAGGAATGGAAGTGAGTTTCCAGCCGGACCTTACGGCGGAAAGTTTGCCGGAGTCGATAAACGAATCGGATATACTCGTTGTCCGGTCGACAAAGGTAACGGCTAAGACGGTCTCCGCCGCAAAAGAACTCTCACTCATAATACGCGCCGGCGCCGGAGTAAACACGATAGACGTGGGCGCGGCGAACAGTCGTGGAATCTATGTTTCGAACTGCCCCGGCAAGAATACTGAAGCGGTTGCCGAACTTGCGATCGGGCTTTTGATCGCTGCAGACAGGCAGATCGCAAACGCCACGATGGATCTTCGAAGGGGAGCCTGGAAGAAGAAAGAATATGGCAAAGCTTGCGGCCTAAAGGGGAGGACTCTGGGAATAGTCGGGTTCGGAAGCATCGGCAAGGCCGTTACCCGGCGAGCGCGAAGCCTGGAAATGAATGTCCTCGCCTGGTCAAGAAGCCTTACAATAGAGACTGCTGAGCTGTACGGCGTAAGTTATGCTCCGAATCTTGCTTCGCTGGCTCAGAGCAGTGACGCAGTAAGCATTCACGTGGCATACAGGGAGGAAACCCATCACCTTATCGACCGGACTTTTCTAAATGCTATGAAGAGCGGTGCGATACTAATTAACACTTCCAGAGGCGAAGTGATAGACACATCGGCGTTGAAGGAGGCGATAGCCGAAAAGAAACTTCGCGTCGGGATCGATGTCTTCGAGAACGAGCCTCCGGGAGGAGAATCTGAGTTCGCAGACAAAGAGCTCGCCTCGCTCGCCACAGTGACTCCTCATATCGGCGCATCGACCGAGCAGGCATCTGAGGCAATCGCGGACGAAGTGGTCAATATCGTGAAGGCTTTTCAGAGCACCGGCGTACCGCTAAACGCAGTGAACATACGGGCTCGATCGTCCGCAAAACAGTCCCTTGTGGTCAGACACTACAATCGTGTCGGTGTGCTCGCGGGAATATTGACGAAACTCAAGAGCAATGGAATAAACATCGAAGAGATGACAAACATAATATTTGATGCTTCGCAGGCCGCATGTTGCACGCTTTTGCTCGATGATGCCCCAGATGGGAAAGTCCTGGAAGACATGGCAAAAGACGAAAACATAATTGAACTGGCGCTGAAACCGGTTTCTTAGGTGCGTTGTCGCTTACGCCGCCCGCCATTTCGGAGTGATCAGAGCGGGTGTGCCGGTTGACTTACAATTGAAGGATCACCAATGAGATTGACTCTCCTAGTCATCTAATCCTGAACCTGACATCAGGCATAGTCTCCTACAAGACGAAAAAGGGCACCCTGCGGTGCCCTTTTCCGAAGCTGAAGAGAAGTTACACAGTTAACTTGAACCTGTTTAGGGCTTTGACATAATTAGCCCGTTCAAAAGCGGCCGGGTCTGCCACTGACTTTTGGCTCATACTTCCTTTCATCTGCTCGATTGATTCATATTCGTGTTCTTCCATCCACTTCGTCAGGTCGGTAAGGACCTTAGCGATTTGCTTCGGCCCGTGTTTAAGAAGCGCTGAGCACATCATTGTAACGTCAGCCCCTGCCATCACAAGTTTCAGCACGTCTTCCGCGGTATGCACACCGCTGGTTGCCGCCAGGCTTGCTTTGAGCTTCCCGTAGAATATCGCAATCCATCTGAGTGGGAGCCTTATCGCGGATGAGTCGCTCATCGTCACGTCAGGCACCACTTCGAGCGTATCGATGTTTAAGTCGGGCTGATAGAATCGGTTGAACAGTACCAGGCCGTTCGCACCCGCTCCGACCACACGATGCACAAAATTGGGAAAAGCGCTGAAGTAAGGGCTCAGCTTCAACGCGAGAGGAACGCTGACGGAATCCCTGACGCTTGTCAGGACCTCGATATACCGTTCTTCCACTTCCCTTGATTCCAGTCGGGGATCGGTCGGGATATAGTAAACATTTAGCTCTATCGCGTCGGCGCCGGCATCCTCGAAACGCCGGGCGTATTTTGTCCAGCCCCCGGTCGTCACGCCGTTGAGGCTCGGGATCACCGGTATACTCAGCGATTCTTTAGCCTTGCGAAGCAGCTCCACGTATGCATCCGGTTCGAGGTTGTATTCTTCGGCTCTCGGGAAATAACTCAGAGCTTCCGCGTAGCTTTCAGTACCGTAGTGAAGGTAGTGATCCAATTCCTCACTCTCGTGCGCAATCTCTTCCTCGAAAAGTGAATACATGACGATCGCGGATGCGCCTGCATCCTCCAACCTCTTCATGCTGTCGAGATTCCTCGAGAGGGGACTTGCTGAAGGGACGATCGGGTTCTTCAGATCTAATCCCAGATATTTCGTTTTCAGGTCCATCATTTCGCTTTCGTTTTCGTTCGATATTCAAAACCAGGTCAATTCATAGCAGGGGTAGGCGACGTCTTTCCCTCACCGTTCCCGCCTGCTTTCACCGGCTCATATTCCTTGGAAAGCTGCTCATACATCTTCCATCTCTGATAGACATCGTCCTGGGCGAGCTTCATAAGAAACTCCACCCTGTCGGGATGTGTCTTTTTCAGCATGTTGAACCTTGTTTCGAGAGAGGTGAAATCGCCGACCGAGCCTTTCGGGGCTTTTGAATCAAGCTTGAACGGGTTCTTTCCGCCCTGAGCCTGGCGCGGGTCGAATCTGAACAGAGGCCAGTAGCCGGTATCAACTGCTACTTTCTGATGCTGTGCGCCAAACTGCATGTCGATTCCGTGCTCGATGCAGTGAGCGTATGCTATGATAATCGACGGACCGTCGTAAGCTTCGGCCTCCAGGAACGCACGCACTGTCTGCGCGTCGTTTGCCCCCATCGCGACACGGGCAACGTACACGTTGCCGTACATGAGCGCCATGAGAGAGAGGTCCTTCTTGCGCATCGGTTTTCCAGCCGCCGCAAATTTCGCAACTGCAGCGCGCGAAGTAGCCTTGGACATCTGACCGCCGGTATTGGAATAGACTTCGGTATCCAGTACGAGGATGTTGACGTTCCTTCCGGAAGCAAGCACGTGATCCAGGCCTCCGTATCCTATATCGTACGCCCAGCCGTCTCCGCCGACGATCCAAACGCTCCTTTTTACGAGGTTATCCGCGACGTTCAGCAGGCTCTTTGCTTCCGGTGAATTCATGCCTTCGAGCTTTGTCTTCAGCTGCTTGATCCTCTCACGTTGCTCGAAGATTCCAGCCTCGCCCGTTTGATCGGCTTCGAGAAGTTCCTTCGCAAGTTGATCGCCTATCTGTCCCGAGAGCCTCTGGACAAGTTCCCTGGCTATTTCAGTCTGTTTGTCGACCGCCAATCTCATACCGAATCCGAATTCGGCATTATCTTCGAATAGCGAGTTGGACCAGGTGGGGCCGCGCCCATCGCTGTTGACCGCGTAAGGCGTGGTCGGAAGGTTTCCTCCGTAGATCGACGAACATCCCGTCGCATTGGCCATGAGTGCGCGATCGCCGAACAACTGCGTCACCAGCTTCACGTATGGCGTCTCGCCGCATCCGGAACACGCACCGGAATACTCGAAGAGGGGTTGCAGGAATTGCGAATCTTTCACGTTATCGAATCTGATGGTCCTGCGATCTACTTCCGGAATGTTGAGGAAGAACTCGTAGTTGACTCTCTCAGCTTCCCTCAGTAGAGGCTGGGGTTTCATGTTTATCGCTTTGACCTTGGCTTCCTTCTTGCTCTTAGCCGGGCAGAATTCTACGCATAAACCGCATCCTGTGCAGTCTTCCGGGGCAACCTGTAAGGAATATTTCATCCCCTTGTGCTCGGGGCTCTTGAAGTCCATAGCTTTGAATGTCTGAGGCGCTCCCTCAAGCTCTTTCGGATCGTATACTTTGACCCGGATAGCGGCATGCGGACAGATGATGATGCATTTGTTGCACTGAATGCAAATCTCTTCTTCCCAAACCGGGATCTCGAGAGCAATATTCCTTTTTTCCCATTGCGACGTTGCCGTCGGGAAAGTCCCATCGGCGGGCATCGCACTGACCGGAAGTGTATCGCCTTTGCCTTCGATGATCTTCGCGGTAACCTTCTTCACATACTCGGGTGCACGGTCCGAAACCACCGGCGGCATTTCCAATGTACTGGTAACCTTGTCGGGGACCTTGACTTCGGAGAGGTTTGCAAGAGTCTGATCGACAGCCTGGAAGTTCTGCTGCACGACCTGGTCCCCTTTCCTACCATAGGTCTTCTTGATCGATTTCTTGATTTGTTCGATAGCCTGTTCGCGAGGAAGGACGCCGGAAATCGCGAAGAAGCAGGTCTGCATAATCGTGTTTATCCTGCTTCCCATGTTAGTCTGGCGCGCGACCTTGTACGCGTCGATGACATAGAATTTGAGCTTCTTGTCTATGATCTGTTTCTGAATTTGTCTCGGGAGTTTATCCCAAACCTTATCGGGCCCGTAGATACTGTTCAGGAGGAATACTCCGCCGGGGGCCGCCTTCTCGAGCACGTCGAACTTCTCGACGAAGAACCATTGGTGGCAAGCAACAAAACTTGCACGGTTTATAAGATATGTCGAATGAATCGGTTTCGGACCGAACCTAAGGTGCGATACCGTCTGTGAACCCGATTTCTTGGAATCGTAAACGAAGTACCCCTGTGCGTAGAAATCAGTCTCGCCTCCGATAATCTTAATGGAGTTCTTGTTTGCACCCACAGTTCCGTCCGCACCAAGTCCGTAAAAGACTCCCCTGACGACGTCATCCGGCTCGATATCGAATGAGGGATCAACATCCAAGCTGGTATTTGTAACATCATCGACAATACCGACGGTAAAATGATTCTTTGGCCTGTCCTTCTTCAACTCGTCGAATATCGCCTTAACCATTCCCGGATTGAATTCTTTCGAAGACAGACCGTACCTCCCACCTATGACGCGGGGTTCGGCCGCAAGCGGGAAAGAACCCGACGATCTTACCTCCGCGAGTGCCGCAACGACATCCTGATAAAGCGGCTCGCCCGTTGCACCAGGTTCCTTGGTCCGGTCGAGGACTGCGATACTCTTCACTGTCTTCGGAAGTGATCCGATGAAAGCTTCCAATGAGAAAGGTCTGAATAACCTTACTTTGACGACTCCGACCTTCTCCCCCTTCGATACAAGGTACTCAACCGTTTCGTGGGCCGCTTCCGCTCCCGATCCCATGATCATGATGACGCGTTCCGCATCCGGCGCCCCGACATACTGGAACAACTTGTACTCTCGGCCGGTTACCTTCGCAAACTTGTCCATTACCGACTGCACGATTCCCGGACAAGCCTGATAGTATTTGTTGACAGTCTCACGTCCCTGGAAGTACACATCCGGGTTTTGTGAAGAGCCACGGAGGACGGGATGGTCCGGCGACATCGCACGCTGACGATGCTGGATGATGAGATCTTCGCTTATAATCGCCTTCATCTCGTTGTCCGTGAGTTGTTTGATCTTCAGAACTTCATGCGAGGTCCTGAACCCGTCGAAGAAATGGAGAAACGGGACGCGCGATTCGAGAGTGGCCGCCTGTGCAATAAGCGCGAAATCATTCACTTCCTGAACTGAGTTTGAAGCCAGCATAGCGAAGCCGGTGGATCTTGTTGCCATAACATCGCTGTGATCACCGAAAATCGATAGTGCCTGTGCTGCGATCGACCTTGCAGCAATATGAAAAACCGTAGAGGTGAGTTCGCCCGCGATCTTGAACATGTTCGGTATCATCAGGAGCAGTCCCTGTGACGCCGTGAACGTCGTAGTCAAAGCACCGGCCTGCAAGGAGCCGTGAACCGCACCCGACGCACCCCCTTCGCTCTGCATCTCGGCTACCTGAGGAATCGTCCCCCAAAGGTTCGGCCTGTTCTGGGCAGACCATTCGTCCGACCATTCTCCCATCGGCGATGACGGCGTGATCGGATAAATAGCGATTACTTCGTTAAGCTTGTGAGCGACATAGGCGGCAGCTTCGTTCCCATCTATTGTCGCGACCTGCACTGGGTCATTGGCTTCGGCCGAGGATCTCTCAGTTGCGCCTTTCTTCCCGGGTGTATTCTCTTCAGCCATTATATTTCCTTCTTTTTCAGAGTACCAAATGCGTTTCGAACTGGACGTTTAGAATTTCTGCAATTACGATGCCGGGATGCCCACCTCATAAGTGATTGATTCTCAGCGCATTACGGCTCACGCTCGGAGAAAAAACCGGCGAGAGGTGGTAATCTGCCCCATGTGAAGGAGGGAATGGACGTGGAGGTCGAGAAATGATTGAAGATTGGAGTAGCGGAGAGTGGCTTCCCGGTGGCGCGTCGGAATGCGGCGAGGAGGGAATGCAGACAAAGGCACACGAATCCGCATATCAGTTCAGAGGGTATTGCAGCGGTCTAATCATATCCACAGCACGCGTGGGAACTGCCATGGCTCTGCTTGACCGCCCCGGATTACCGGAGTCATGGCCTGAGAATATCTGTCATATCCGTGTTATCGGTGTGCTGATCCCAGTTTGTCGCGGGAGAATGCCTGCAGGAGCTGAACTCAGGAACTGCCTCGTTCTATCTGACCGTGGCGTTGATCCACTCCAGCGCATCCTCGGCATCCGAGCCGCCGATCGGCTCGTGGCCTCCTGATAACTCGATGAATTTCACAGTTTCACCGCTCTTCTGAAGTGCTACGGTCAGCTGGCGCATCGGCTGTTCATTGAAATCATGTGTTCGGGTTGCGAGATAGAAGTAAGAACCCGGCTGGATTCGATTTTGCAGATCCATGAACGGTCCCATATGCCCGCATTCGACGACGGCTCCCCGGTATATATTGGGATGCATAAGCACCTGCCGGTAGGCCGCGCAGCCGCCTCCGGAAAACCCTTCGAGCATCACCTCGTTCCTATCGACATGCCACCTTGACGGAATCGCTTCAATCATTGCAAACAGGTGCCGGCGAATCACTGAGGAATGGACCCCGTTCGCGATTGCCCGGGTGGAAGCGATGATCCATCCAAAGCGTGCAGCTGCACGCTGCCAGCGCCCGACGTTGGCTGCCGCGTCGCCGCCCGGATCGAGGAGCAGCATCAACGGTTTCGCCTTCGCGGCGTCTATGCCCGGCGGAACGTACACCGATGCGTTGCCGCTGATCGTTCCGTCCGAATAGGAAATCGTGAGTTTACCGGCGGACGAGCTGTAAGTTATCTCGGGCTCCCGATATGAATTTCGAGCCGGCTTGGGCTGGGCTTCCTTCGCACTCGTCGAAGACCACTTTCCATCCTTCGACAGAATATAGACATGCCCGTCGAAGGTTATCGCCTTTCCATCCTTCAGTTCCTGGCCGTGGACAAAACACCAGGTCCCGTCTTTAGCGAGAATGACCGTCTGTCCGGCCGGAGTCCTCGCCATTTTGTCCTGCGCATAAACGGCACCGGCAATCAGCACTGTGCAACAGACAAGGAGGCAGAGATTGGATAAACGAACTTTCGTTTTGATCAATCGATTCAATTTTTCCTCCCTTCAGGGTTTCGAACAAGTATCATCTGTCGGCGGTCAACGGGAGCTTACCCTGCCTTCGCCGAAACGTTCATACTGCGGACGGAGGCGATCAAGCAGGAACCATGATAGATAATAGTCGAACCTGTCTGCAAGCAGGCAGGCATCTCTTCTGCTGTTTTGGCGGCCGTGCGGCCTTATGGCTTAATACCATCCACTCCGCATGATATTGATATTCAGTGGACTTAACCTGCTGTCAGTCGAGGTTGCATGTGTCACTTGAGCAACAAAAGCTTCCTGGTGTCATGATATGCGCCGGCTTCGAGCCGGTAGAAGTAAACTCCGCTGGGCAAATCATTTCCGTCAAATCTCACTGAATGCTCACCTGCATTCGCTGATTCGTTTACGAGAATCTTCACTTGCCTGCCGAGAACATCAAAGAGCTTCAAGACCACTTTGGATCTGTACGGCACATTGTACGAGATAACCGTGGTCGGGTTGAAAGGGTTTGGATAATTCTGGTAAAGATGAAATTGAGGTTCCGCCGGGGAACGGGCCTTGTGAACGGATGCGATCACGGAGAGAGGGCCGCACCAAATCCCGGTTGCTGTACCTGCAAGCAAATAGTCTCCTGAAGTTTTCAGGTCGCTCACCGCTACACCTGACAGTCCCACGCTTCTCCAATTCATGTCAAGATTATTCCACTGACATATTCCGCTTCCATATCCGGAAAATCCGGCGAAGACGTGGGGTCCGGCCAGCGCAACTGCAGGGATCGCGCCTTGTGAGGCACCGCCTTGAAAGCGGGTCCAATGTTTCCCACCATCAGTCGAGAAGAAGACACTGTCATCGGCGCTGGCTGCGACAGCTAAACCATTGTCTGCTGCCAGAGAGTTGATTACCTCTTTGACTTCAGTAGGGGACCAACTCGCTCCGTCGTCGCTCGAAACATAGACCCCATCGAGCGTTCCAGCATACGTGGTTGCTCCGTCGCAAGCTAGCGAGTAGATCCAGCGACTCTCGTGGCTGATCATCCCGCTGTCAGCGTTGAGCCAGGATTCCCCGTTGTCGGTCGATCGGAATGCACCGTTTCCGCTAGATCCGAGCACGATGCTTGTTCGAGTCGCCAGAAGAGCATCTATTGCCGGAAAGGCTCCACTTTCCTCCGGGAGTCCCGCAGTTGGAGCTTCCCATGATTTGCCGGCGTCCGCCGAAACGAAGATTCCGAACATATTGGTGGCGGCAAATATCCTTCCGTTGGCTGTCTCAACTGAAGTTATGATTCCATACGGAATCCCCAGACCGGTGGAAGACCAACTGGTTCCACCGTCTGCAGAAACGAAGATCTTCGATCCGTCTGTGACAAAGAGCCCCAACTGGCCTTCGTCGATCGAGACTACTGGCCCGAAGCCCGGCACATCCTTCCCGACAGATGCCCAGGCGGCACCCGTGTCGGAAGAGACAAAAACGCCACCATCTGTTCCGGCAAATACGTTACCTTTATTAGCAGCAAGAGCTGCAACACTGTTCCCGGTAATCCCGGTGTTGACCGACACCCAAACTGTTCCACCATCGGTCGACAGAAACATGCCATTGCTGAATGTCCCGGCGAATACGACCGAACCTTGTGCCGCAAGGCACGTAATGCTCGTGTCCGATAATCCCGTATTGCACGGATTCCAATTGGCTCCGTTATTTGTGGACGTGAAGGCCCCCTTTCCCGATGTCCCGGCAATAATACTATCTCCAGAAACAACCAACGCGCCGACAGGAGCGTTCACCGATCCAAGGAACAATGGGAAGCCCGTATTGACTTGTTGCCAATTAACCCCGTCATCTTCCGATAAAAGAACGCCATAGTCATAAGTTCCGGCTAAGAATGATGAGCCCTTTGAGACGATTGCGTGCACAAACCCATTAGCCACACGGGACCATGGGCCAGTGGCGAGACGATAGAGACCTGCGTCTGTCCCCGCCAAGACAACCGTCGGACTCACCGCAAGACAATTAATCTGAAAGCCCGACATCCCGATTGCGATCCAGTTCTCACCATTGTCCGATGAATAGAAGACACCATCCTGGGTCCCGGCAAACAATCCCCATCCGTCCCCCGCGAGCGAGACTACATCCAGGTTCGTCAGTCCATCGTTCCTCAGCGTCCAGCTTTTTCCATCATCAGTGGAAACGCAGACGCCGTCCGGCCCTCCTCCAATCAGGTTGTCCCCGTTCAGCAAAATGGCATTGGCCCGGTTGATGGATGTTCCCAGATGTTCCCACTGACAGATTGCAGTTTGAGGGGTCAACGATTAAGTCGCGACTGCAACCAGGATCATCTGAGACAACTTCATCCTGGCGGTCGTCTGAATCCATCGTGCATTAGATACAATTGCATTACTCAATACGGAAAGTACCACGCAAAACTCCGAAGGATATTTTTTCATGTTCAACTCCTCTCGCTTCGGGGAATATACAGACGGGCGACCCATGCGAGGCATCTGCAGTCAGGTTCAGACGGTCCTCTCGTATAGGGCAGGAAATGGTCCGGCTGTGGCAATACCGCTGCGGAACAATCATGTCTTGTGCTACCCAGTGTTGCGATGCATTAACCCGCGATGACCCTCTTACCCTGGGACACCATTGCCAGACTATATGCGGTCAGTCCGGCATTAGCAAGCTGGGGTAGCTCTTTCACCGCCCGAAGGGTGCTACGCACAAAGCCGCGAAGCGGCATCCCGTATATCCTTCTTTCATACTAATGAACGGGAGACGCCAAGACGCAAAGCCAATATATTCCGTGAAAAAGAGTCCCACGGACGCAAAGAATAAGACTTTCCACCTTCTACTTCTCGCGGATATTTGTTATGATAACCCAATCCGTGAAGGTCCGTGCTTTTCCGTGTCATCAGTGTGCTGATCCCCCGTTCTTGCACGCGGATTACGCAGATCGGGCAGGCTTCCCTCTGAGCACGCGCCGGTGCTACAACGGTTCTGCGTGCAATTCGGCCCGGCTGCTCTCCGGCGGATTCTCCCTCACAATATCGAGGGCTTTGTACAGTATGATTATCTCCAGAAGGTTTGCAGGCATGAGAACGAAGAACCCGCCCAAAGCCAGAACAACCGTTAGGAAGAAACAGCCCGCAATGATCTCGAACAGCCCGGCATATTTGGCAAGGTTGCCGACAGCAGTCCGCAGGCGCCTCAAAGAGAGACCGTAGACAATCAGGATGCCGCCGTAAGTGAACGACTCTGCGCCCAGGACCAGCGCGCGCTCCGACGAAGGATAGAACACCGACGCTATGTCGTAACCCACTGTAATCAGTTCGCCGACTATCAGAACGAACGACATTATCCTGAGCAGGTAGTTGTCGAAGAGTCTTCCCAGAATCACGACCCCCCGCTGGAAAAGCACGAACGTTACAAGCACCGAAAGCTTCAATCCGATGTAGAGCCACGGGTTGTAGGAGAACGTGTGTGCCCGGAGCGCTTCGGCAGCGCCTTCGAAAAACCCCAGCAGGAAATAAAGCACGCCAGCTATCCATGCGACGGTAAGTTGTGAATCTATGAATTCTGCCGACGTCGCAGCATCCGTTTCGAGCAGGAAATACTTCCGCACGATGCCGATTACCGATCTGTCCGGGTCGTCGTCACTCACGGAAATCGCGCTCAGGTTATACTCCAGAGCCTCCAGGATTGTTCTGATGGTGTAGCTGCGGGGGGTCACTTCCCCGATTTCGATCCGCTGCAGAGTCCGGACGCTGATGTTGCACTTTTCGACGAGTTCTTCCTGCGTCAGCCCTTTCGCCTTGCGCAATTCAAGGATCTTCCTTCCAAGTTCAGGCTGTTTCATGACGCGTCTCCTTGCACTGGTTGTCCCAATGTACGCTGCAGAGGAGGCGGTGTCCACGACATCCGGGCGAATCTTGCGCGACATTTGTCTGTCATTTGACGCATGCTTGCTCATTTCAATCAAAAACCTTTGTGCCCGGACACTTTCCAAGAATTTACTTGGACCGCAGCAGAATGAGAAATCGCGGCGAAAGGCCGTCCGGCTACTCAACCTCCGCCGCCGGCCGTCGAGCGGCAAACACCGCAAGAACCAGATTTAGAAGAAAGAGATAGACCACGAACGCATAATTCTCATACCTCCATTCATGGACTGCCGCAACTGCAAGCAAGAAACCGAACGCCGACACACCGTATGCTTTCCAATTCTCCGTTTCAGGGAACCGATATGACTTTATTACGGTCGGGAGCGCGACCAGGAAATCCGCGAGAAGCGAAAATGTAAATGCAATGCCCGGAATGTCCGTTACCTGCCACGCGACTACGCTTAGAACACCAGCGACAGCGAACCAGTAGTCGATCTTTCTTGTTTTCCAGTACGCGTCTTTGTTGAATAACGACCCGGCCAGTACCAGGACCGGCGGCACTCCGGCCACGAATGTTGCCCACGCAACGAGGCCGACTCCCTGCACAAGCTGTGCTGCAAACGCGATCATTGGAAACGCACTCCAGAAGAACCAGGTGACCTTGTTGGGTTTAACCCGGCCTCTGAAAGTAAGGTAAGCATAATAGATACCGCCCGCTGAAGCTGTAACGGAACCTATCACGGCGAAATACTCGGGAAGCATGTTATATCACCCTATCGCGGACACGGTGGGAATTCTCCCGGCTGCGGGAATACTCCTGTGGAAGAATAGTCTCTTGTGCTGCCCAGTGCTGCAAAACCGGTTTCAACCCGCGATGTACTCTCATTATCCTGGGACATCGTTGCCAGAATATATATGAATGGCCGGGGACTAGCAAGATGAGGCGACTTCAAGTGGTGGTGCATTTTGCCTGTGCTTCAACCGCGAAGCGGTGATATTACTATAGGATTTGATTTCCAATGATCAAGAATCCCGCAGGGATGATATTATATCCCCCTTTCAGGGTTCATATATCCAGGTTACATAATAGTTTTATAGTAATTTCATCCCTACGGGATTAAAACAAGCCACAACCGCACTGCTTTCCGCAATTCAGTTCCCACTGTTCGTGAACGACGGATTCAAAATGCACCACTACCAACAGCTGCCAAAACACGCTTGCGCTATGAAGGGTAGGCAAAGAATGGAACATGTTGCCCTCGCCTTTCTTGCGTCTTCCCGTTCCAGGGAAGATATTGCTCCTTTGCCTCTCGTGGCTTAATTCAGAAGCCCGATGAATCTAGTTCAAACACCCGAAGGCTCCTTCGGACAGAGGCACTGAGACACAGAGAATTCACAGCGATTTACTTACTCTATGCCTCTGGTTCTTCGCAGCTTCGAGCGTAGCACCCTTCGGGCGGTGAACTAAGTCAGACCGCAGGCTTCATGACGTACGCCATCCCCCTCAACGACATGATCCGTTTCTTGATGGGAGGATGCGTGGCGAACAAGTCAGCTCCTGTTCCTTCCCTGGCATTCAACTTTCGTCCGAGCGGGTCCACGATACAGAGATGGGCGGCACCCCGTTTGATCGACTTGGTAGGGGCCGAGGCGTTTTCCAGTTTCTCAAGTGCGCTGGCGAGTGCCAGAGGGTTTCGGGTCAATTCGGCGCCCGACGCGTCGGCATAATATTCGCGCTTCCTGGACACAGCCATGGCCATGAGCTGACCAATCAGCGGCGCAAGTATGACGCCGATGAGCCACAGGGCGACCAGTATCAGCGCGAAGGCCCCACCGCCTCCGCTTGAGGAACTCCGTGAGCGGCGACGGCCGCCGCCCCAGAACATTCCGCGTCTCGCCCAGTCCGATAGAAGGAGCACCGCTCCTACCAGAGCCGCTATTACCGTCATGAGGCGGACATCATAATTCCTTATATGACTCATTTCATGCGCCACAACTCCCTGCAGTTCCTCGCGGTTCAGGGAATCGAGAAGCCCCTGCGTTACTGCAATCGAGCTGTGCGCCGGATCCTTCCCGGTCGCGAATGCATTCGGGTCAGGGTCCGGCACGATGTAAACCTCCGGTTTCGGAAGGCCCGAGGCGATGCTCATCTCTTCGACGACGTTGATAAGCTGCTTTTGAGCAGGGTTGTTCGGGTCGGCGGGGACCGCGCGAGTCGATCTCAAAACAGCCTTCGCTCCGCTCTTAAGGCTCCAACTCGCAGTAATTGCTCCGAACGCCAATGCGATCAGAGTCCCTATCGGAACGAACATTCCCTCGCTTACCGTACCGAGATAGAACACATCGAATCCCAAACCGATGAATCCTATGAACAGTACGAACAAAGCCACCAGAAAAACTGTAGCCCGCTTGTTGCGGGCCTGCTGCTCGTAGATGTTTCTGAAGTCTTGCACGACAATGTCTCCCGATGAAGCACCTTAGAAGATGACGGGACCTGCAAATACCTGCCGGTTCCGCAATCGTTTCAGTCACTTTCGTAACGAAAGGTCGACTTTCGGAACTTCCCGTTCAGCTTCGACTTTGATTTCGAATAGCTCCGCGATCTTGAAATTAAACATGGTAGCTACAATGTTCCCCGGGAAGACCTGCTGGGCAATGTTGAATTTCGTCGCGATGTCGTTATAGAACTGTCTGGCAAACGATATCTTATTCTCCGTGCTCGTCAATTCTTCCTGAAGCTGTTTGACGTTTTCATTGGCCTTGAGATTGGGGTAGTTCTCCACGAGCGCGAAGAGCTTGTTCAGCGCCCCCGAAAGCACATCCTCTTTCCCGGCCGAGTCGGCAACGCCTTTTGCCGATGCGGCTGCATTTCTCGCTTCGATCACCTTCTGAAGGGTGTCCTGCTCGAATTCCATTTCCCCCTTAACCGCCTGCACAAGATTCGGGATCAGGTCGTGCCGTCGCTTGAGCTGAACGTCGATCTGCTTCCAGCCGTTCAAAACCTGGTTGCGAAGTCTGATAAGACCGTTATACTTTGCGATCACCCAAAGCAGAACAAGCAGTATAATCCCGACAAAGACATACAGAATAAGCATACCGAGCCTCCTTTTGACTGCCTATCGTGATTAATGTAAAGTCCGGCCTTGCAGTATTCAAGCAAAACTCACAGCGGATTAAGGTTTTCCCTTATCGATTCGAGCCTTTCTAATTCGATTTCAGGTGCTCCTTCGTTCCGCGTCGCCACATAGGCTCCAAGGAGATTGGCTTCTTCAATAATCCCTTCGTCGGGCCTCCCGTCGAGCAGCGCCGTGATTATCCCCGCAAGAAACGCATCACCGGCTCCCACGGTCGTTTGAACATGCACACGGAACCCCGGATGATGGACCCATCGCCCTTCGTGCCAGATACTTCCGCCATGCGGCCCGAGAGATATTGCAATCAACTTGCAGGAAAACTCTTTCGCAATCTTGTCCGCGGCTTCCCGGGCTCCTTCCGGTAGACCGAACCAATTTCGCATAGCATCAAGCTCAGCTGAATTCATCTTCACTATGTCCGCGGCTTCCAGCAGCTCACGGACGAGTTCTTTGTCATCCGTTCCCGGCCGCAGGTTGAGGTCGAAGGCTCGCGAAGAAGCGGCCGAGATGAGGCGGAGCATTGTTCCGCGCGACACTTCTTTCCTGCAGGCAAGGGTCCCGTAGACAACCATCGCGGCGTCCCGCACTGCCCCGAGCAAATCTTCTCCCATCCGTATCGCGTCCCAGGCGGCAGGCTCTTTGATGCGGTATTCCGGTCCGCCGGTGCGGTCGACACCAACCTCGACAATCCCTGTCGGCAACAGGTCGTCGATCTGTATCTTGTCCGTCGGGATTCCTTTGATCCTGAGGCGCCTCAGCACCTCATTGCCTAGTGCGTCCTTCCCTACTCTGCTTATTATTTCAACATTCTTCCCCAGCGAATGGAGATCGTGGGCTACATTGAAAGGCGCACCTCCCAGAAACAGGCCGGCAGGGAGAGAATCCCAGAGGATTTCTCCGGCGCATATTATTCTCTGGCTCTTCATTCAGACTGGCACTTAGTTGCCATCCATCCTCCGGCTCTAAAAGAAACATAGGACTATCTTGTAAGCAACGCAAGCATCTTCGGCCCGCCGGTAAGCAGCGCACAGAAACCGGCATAATCTCCGATTTGAGATGCATTCCGCGAAATTCCAGAATCAGTCCTAGTCCGCCGGTTATAGAAGTATCGAATTTCGTGTCGGCGTTCACATCCGCGCAGTCAAAGCAGGGTCTTCCCAACGGCTTCCAAGAATTTCGCTTCTGAGGCTCCATTACCCAACTCCATTTGCGGCGGACTCCCTTAAGTCTATGAGCTTGCCAGGGAATAGACACCGTTTTCATCTGAAATTCATGCAACAACGCCATATTGGTGTGAAGCGGATTGTCAAAAGGCCTTATGCGACGGTAGAAATACGGGTAATGGGTTTTTTCATTCACAAGAAAAGCCTTCCCGAAGGGAATCATTTCAGACAAATAAGAGAACGATGACATGAATAGTACGAAGACACAGCAGCTCATCTCAAGAGTCCCCGAAATTACTATCTACTTCTGGATCCTCAAATTTTTCACGACGGCGATGGGCGAGAGCACATCCGACTTCCTTGTATTCCACATGAATCCTTATCTAGCAGTCATGCTGGGAGCAGTCGCCTTTGTGCTTGCACTGCTCGTCAAGCTTTGGTTCCGGAGATACACACCGTTGGTTTACTGGTTCACGGCCCTCATGGTGGCAATATTCGGAACTATGGCCGCCGATGTGGTTCACGTCGCTATGGGCGTTCCCTATATTGACTCGACCACTCTGTTCGCACTGATGCTTGCCGCTGTCTTCATCGTCTGGTATGCAAGCGAAAAGACTCTCTCTATTCACAGCATCTACACAACCCGGCGCGAGATGTTTTACTGGGCGGTCGTCTTCACGACTTTTGCGCTGGGAACTGCCGCAGGTGATTTGACCGCTACGACACTAGGACTCGGTTATTTCTCTTCGGGTATACTGTTCGGGCTGCTGATCGCCGTGGTCGCCGTAATTCATCAAATTACAAGAGTTACGCTTGGCCCGAAGAACCCGCATCTGGCACGGAATGCGGTGATCGCTTACTGGACCGCTTATATTCTCACAAGGCCGTTCGGTGCTTCGTTTGCCGATTGGTTGGACAAGCCGCTCTACGCAGGCGGCCTTGGGCTCGGCACTCTCAGAGTGACCCTCTACCTTTCAATCCCCATAATCTTCTTCGTGTGGTTTCTGGCAACGGGGCACGGAAACCTCAAGCGGCGAAAAGCCCTCTCTGAAAGCGAGAGTGAGGAAGCATATACGACAAAGTGATCGGTTTGATTTCCCGAACCCGGTCCGAACGGAATCTCTGAAAAATGAGTGAGGGAATTGCGCGGCGGTCGCACTCGCGCAAGATACCGAATCGGTGCGAGGTGCGAGGTCTGTGAACTGTTCTTTCTTTGCAGGTCACAAAATCAGAACATATGTCCGAAGTTGAAATAGAAACCTGTACCATCATGGCCGAACCCCAGGTCCGCCCTCACGACGAAGTTGTCCATATAGAGACGAAGTCCTGCGACGGGATTGGTGGCCCATCTCCTGATATCCATCGCCGTCAGGGAAGGCCACACCTTCCCCGCATCCAGGCCCACAACTCCGCCGATTCTCCAGAAGATCGGGAACCTTAGCTCTGTATTCGCGAGCGCGTCCGCCTTGTCCAAATATCTGTCCTGAGGATACCCGCGAAGAGTGTTTGTCCCTCCTATCGAAGAATAGACCTGCACCGGCAGGTTACTCCCTTCGATCTGCTGCACACCCAGCCGAAATGCAAAGACCGTGGTAGGGTAGAAGAGGACCGTGTAATATTGGAACCATGCGGCGAATCGAGTGAAGGAGGTATTGCCCGGACTCCAGTCGGGAGAGTACTCCGCTTCGCCCTGCAAAACAATTCCGCCCGACGGATTGATAAAACTGTTTCGCGTATCGTACCTGGCACTCAGATCTGCAGATGCATACCGTGATGTGCCGGAGTTGATCGAAGATGGGATGACGGCCAAACTGTTTCCGGTTTCAAAATTCGAATTTCGTATGCTTTCATACGTAAGAGTAAGCTGACCCACAAGTTGATGCGTGAAGCCGCGGCTCACGGCGAGGCTGAATTGCATGGGCTCCCTTGTATATTCTTTTCGTTGCGCAAAGGAAGAATTGTTACCTATCCCGAAGTAGTTATTTCTTAGCCATTTGTCATAGTCAAAAGTGAAATCGATTGCGAAAGGATATTCCTTTCCCTCGCGCCATTCGAAGTCGGGATAAGAAAGGACGAGCCTGTACCAGCGTTCCCCTTTAGTGCTGTTGAAAAGGACAAGGTCCAACGATTCTCGCGAATGAAGTAAATCAAAAAGGAATAGTTTTGCTCCGTATCCAAACCCTGTGTCCGTGTCGTAAGAAAGAATCGGCAGAGGTTCGACGTGCGCCCTCTCCTCTTCCCGCGCATAAGGGTCGGAATCGCTGTCTGAAAAGTCGGCAAGAGAGATGTCCGCCGCTACACCGAAGTGATCCGAAGGAAGGACGCCACTTCGGGTCGAATCGATGACGCGCCGGTAATTTGTGACGCTTCCTTTTCCGAAGTGATCGCTGCAGAACAAGTAATCGATTCTCCGGGGAAAAGTGTCGTAAAGGGCCGAGATCTTTCCCTGCAGGTCGAGGCTGTCTCCTCTTGCATCGGCGAACCGTGTGGAAAACCTTATGTTCTCGTTCTCCTGCATATCCCAAGTCGGTAATGGACTGATCGGAGAGGACAAACTAACATCATGGAATAAGCCCGACCTTTCGAACAACTCCATCGCTCGCGAACCGGTAATTGAGTTGAAGTCCCCGCCGAGTATTATGGGCACTTCCGCGGGAAGCCCCGACACGTGATCAATTAGCGTTCCGATTTCTTCCATTCTTTGTTTAGCGCCAGGCGAGATGCTTTCAAAAGCCCTCTTCAGTTTATGACGATCTTCCCTCGCCCATGAGAGGCTGCCCAATGCTCTCCTGATGAAGGCGGAGTCACCGGTGGGAGACGCACTAAGATGCAGATTTATCAGAAAGATCGATTTTCCAGCGACGTTAATTTGCGAGACCAGTGCGAACTCGGCCTCGTCGAAATTAAACGACATGAAATCGCCGTATAGGCCGAAGCTGCCGGAGAGCTTCCACACGTCATATACCCTGAGACGGAGTCCTTTGCGGGAAAGTATGGCTATTCCCTCCTCGAAATTCAACGGGATACCGAAGCCAAGCACCTTGATGCCCGCATTGGATACCTGATGAACCTCGTCGAAACCGAGCGAGTCCGCAAGTCTGCGCGAATACGTTCCCACCGGATTTGCTTCCTGAACGAACACAACATCAGGCTCCAATTCTCGCAACTGCCCGATGAGAGCCACAAATCTCTGCTCCCGCCTCGACTCCGATTCGTACTCACCGAACCTAAGAGTACCCCGGTAATCGAGACCGGACCAAACATTTATCGTGACTACACGAAGGCTCGCTGGCGATTCGTTGCTTTCCAGGTCGTTCGCACCTGCGACGGAGAAAAAGGCGCCCATCATGACCATAACCAACGACATGCACCGAACCGGATCAGTCCTTTTGACGCTCCTTCGATGCATTATCTGCATCCCACACTGTCATTATTATGTTTCATCGCCCCGGATCTCTGGCAAGTTTTCGGCTGCAAGTTGACGATCCCTGCGCATTAAATAGTCACGGAATTGTCACATTCAAGTGAAGGTATCTACCGTGCAGCATGTTGCTCCGCAAAAATGACAACACCGGCAGGGAACAATGGAAGCGGCATCTCCGGTGTGCCGGACTATTCCCGGATCACATCGAACATAGAAGCAGATTGTGCAAACTCATTCCCTGTAGACGACCACGCCGAAGGCGCGCGAACTTCCGCTGACCTGGATCGGCAGCTTCAGGAAGAGGCCGGCCTCATTCATGTCCCCAGTTGCCGGGAGGTGCAATCGGCCGTAATAAGGCATTAGAAACGCGCCGGTGTAAGCACATGCGTAGTAACCAAGGGAAAGCGAATCGTTTCTGATCCCTAAGGCAGGGCCGATAGTAAACCCGACTATCCATGTCCCTGCCTCCACGGCGAGGTGCGTCGAGAATATCTTATTGCAGTAGTCAACAGATGCTACTCCCCCAACGAATGCCCCTGTCCACCATCTGGTGACGCTGACCTCCGCGCCGACAACGAAACCTCCGTTGTCGCCGAATCGGTATCCGATTTTGATTCCCGGGCTGAGATAGCTCACAGGGGCGCCGAATTGCGCAATGGCCCCCGAAGGTATGGTGAGCAACGCAGATATTATCATCCACTGCCAATTCGAGCAAAAAGTTCCCTTCATCGCAAACAAATCCTCCCGAAGATTGCGGAGGCAGCCACATTATTTCGCCGCGTCCGGGCCAACCAAATCGTTTTTTGTTTTTTAGATATCCCTGACCTATGTGCAAATATAGAAAAAAGTGCGGGAAAAAGGAGCAGGGATAGTCAGGAATTCTAATCTGATGGGAGAGCTACCGCCTCCTCAAACAGTCAACGATCCTTGATAGTCGATGATAATTCAGCACGTGAATTTGTACCCCGAAGTGTGGACCGTCAATATGAACTTCGGTTTCGATGGAAGGTCTTCGATCTTGTGGCGGAGAGAAAGCATGTAGTTATCTACGGTGCGTGTGGTCGGATAGCTCTCGTAACCCCAGACTTTGTCGAGAAGCATATCGCGCGTAATTACCTCTCCTTTATGTTCGATCATGTACTTCAGTAATTTAAATTCCCGCTCGGTCAGTTTGACATGCTTCCCTTTTTTCGTCGCTTCGTGTTTCAAGAAGTCTATCTTGACATTCCCGAACGAGAATTCGCCGACCGTCTCGCAAGGATGAACTTTTCGTCTCAGTATCGCTTTGATCCGCGCATTCAGCTCGAGCACACTGAAGGGTTTTGTAACATAATCGTCGGCCCCCAACTCGAGGCCCAGGACTTTGCTCGTTTCTTCTCTTTTGCTTGTAAGGATGAGAATGGGCGTATCAACGCCCTCCTCTCTCAATTTCTTGCACAATTCTTCGCCGTTCATGGAGGGAAGAAGAAGATCGAGCAAAATCAAATCTATGTTCTTCTTTTTTGCCTTTTTGTAACCATCCTCACCGTCGGCGGAAGTTTCAACTTCGTAGTGTTCCTGCTTCAAACTTGCAGTCAATCCTTCAAGTATGGCAGCATCGTCTTCGATGATGAGTATCCTTTTCATGACTTCTCCTTCGTTGGGAACAAAAGTGTGATTTCAGTGCCTTTATTCTCGACGCTCCGCACTTCAATCTTTCCACCGTGAGCGTCCATTATGTTCTTTACCACGGAAAGTCCAATCCCGGTCCCTCCGGGCCGTAGGTGAGACGGTTCCTTGCCGCGGAAGAACGGCTCGAACAAATGAGGCAGGTCCTCCTGGCGGATCCCGATTCCTTTGTCTTTCACACCAACGCATGAGTACCCGTTTCGGGCCAGGGTACAAACGCTTATTGTTTTTCGGCCGGGAGAGTACTGGATTGCGTTCGAGATGAGATTGCACAGAGCCTCCAGAATACTGTCACGGTCTGCGGTTATTAAATCGCGTTTGAGACGGAGACTGATTCGAGTTCGGCAATTCGCTTTCCGGATCTCATACTCCGCCATAGCCATCGTTTCTCTTACTATTTGATTCAGGGAAACGGGGACCATTTTATATTCGATTGTGCCCTTTTCGCTCCGGGCAACTGTGAGAACATTATCGATTAGTCTTGTCAGCCGGTTCGATTCGCCTTCCACTATATCGAGGTATTTCATTGCCCTCATCGTTGAAAGTCTGCGGCTGGTCTTAAGAATCTCGGTAAACATTCTGATGTTCGTAAGCGGGGTCTTCAGATCGTGAGAGACACTCGATACGAAATACGTTTTCATTCGGTTCAACTCTTCGAGACGCTCACGTTCCGCATGCTCGAGAATCAGCCTGCTTTGAAGGAGTATGCGTTCGTATGCGTACCCTGCTTGTTCGGAGAGCAAATTCAAGAGATGGATATCCTCATTCACGAACCTTGTACCCGACTTTTTGGCGCCCAACACGAAGAACCCCAGAAAGACGCCCTGCTCCGACTTCAGCGTAAATACGAGAGCCATTCCCCATCTTTCAAAAACAGGTTTATCGGCCGGCTCACACTTGGTGCCCGGCTCCACCCTATCCGCAACAGCGACGGGAATCGATAGCGTGGTCTTCAGTTTCTCGATCTCGAATCTTACAGACCTCGTGGCCAGCAGATCGAAATTCCTGTGAGCAATGAGCCGAAGCCTCCGCGACTCCTCATCCAGGACAAAGAAGCCGGCCCTTTCGACGGGGATTGCCCTGAAGGTGGAAGCTACCAGAAGCTCTGCGACTTCCTGTGTTGTAAGACAGCCTTTCAATTGACGGACGAAATCCGCTTCGACTTCGCGCATGTCATACTTAAGACGGAAGAAGGTCCTGTCTACCAAAATCTGGACTCTTTTCCTTATAGGTTCGAAGAGAAGCGCCACGACAATTGCAGCGGCGGCCGATACGAACACAGAGTTCACCAGTGTGAACTCGCTGACAATCCACGCGATGCTCCCCACTATTAACGCGTACAGTGACAAGAGGATCACCAGTACGATCACGTAGACCGTGCTGCGATTGACTATATAATCAATATCAAGCACATGGTACCTAAGAATGGCAACCGAAAATGTAATGGGGGTCGTGCCGGAAAGAAGGACAACGAACTCCTCCCTTATCAGTCCTCTGGAGGTAAGGAGTTCGGGTACTTCCCACAGACTTACGAAGCCGAGCGAGCTTAACGCGAGCCCAAGGATTACCCATCTTAGTTTTCTTCTCTCCGATTCCTCACGCGCCGTCCGATAAGAGTGAACAAAGACAGCTACCGCCGTGAGCACGCAGACAACGAAAAGCCAACGAGCAATATCAAAGAAAGTCAAGAACCAGTGAAACCAATGGATTGAGGCGAGCGATGTTGCCCTGATTAGCGTTACCCCCATAAGAATCGACAAAACGACCGACAAAGAATAAAGGGGAACAACCGCATTTCGTTCAGGCCCTGTGCGCTTTCTGGGAAAGACCAGGCCGAAATGAAGGAAGAGGACGGGAACAAATGCGTACGCGGCAGAGAAACAACATCGGACGGCCTGGCCGACAGAGCGCAACGGTTCTGCGTAGGTCCCCCATGTCATCATTATGATCGAAGCAACAGCAACAGCGCCAAAGTGGTAAACCAGCGCAGCTATGTCGTTCTCTCTCCGCAGGAATACAATCAAGCCCGAAAGGAAAAACAGTGTGCCGACTGAAAATGCCACCACGACATACAACGGAGAATAGTAGCTTACCACAGGTACCCGGCCTTTCAGTTCGACGCCGGATCTCATGACCTTCACCGGTAGTGTAGCGCCGACCTGTTCCCCGTCGAGAATGAACTCCACCCCTTCGAGTGTACGCGGCCGTTCATCCCCGAGAGAGAGCACGATGTCGCCTCGTCTGACAGCCCCGAAGCTCTCGGGACCGGGTATTCCCACCACCACGATCTCGTCGTTCGGCCCTTTCCCGACGTTAAACGGGAGATCGGCCTTCCCAGCTATTTGCCAAATTCCGAGAAGGCAGAGGAGGTAGAGTACGCAGTCAAACGCAATTATCGCCGTTTTCTTTCGCATATTCCCGACCCCCGATGAAAAATGTATATTCAGTGCATCCTATAATGGAAAGCACCAAGAACGGCAATATAGCGGCTACGGAAATCGCATCTGGCACGACTAACTTTCATAATTTTAGCCTAAATTGGCATTTAAGTCAAACTGTTGGGCGCTTAGCACCAGCAGTTGTGAGGCTGTCCTCGCAGACGAGTACTGGTGCACTTTGAATCTTTAGAACATGAACATTGGGAACTAAATTACGGAAAGCAATGCGGTAGTGGCTGATCTTAATCCCAAATGGATGGAAATACTATAGAAATATTATGGGACCTGGTTATATGAACCCTGAAAGGGTGACATAATGTCATCCCTCCGGGATTCTTGATCATCGGAATTCGGATTCTATATAAATATCACCGATTCGCGGTTGAGGTCGAGCCCAAATGCACCACTACCCGCAGACGACAGCACATGCTTGAAATGGCAATAAATACTAACTTACTTTTTACACATTTGCAGGAGCGACTCTGTCTTGAAGCGGTTTGAGTTTTCCCTGAACATTTCTTCGGAAGAATACCTGGATTACTATCGCGGCACAGCGAAACTTGTACTGGTGCATCTTTCGGACGGGCGGACTGTCCAGTTCCCCGCATCCCTGCTCACTCGGTTCGTCACGTCCGGGGGAATACGCGGCAGATTCGTCTTGACCTGTGACGACGATTTCAAGAACGCGGACCTGCA
>JBJKPC010000104.1:0-15604 GCA_046706745.1 Candidatus Kryptoniota bacterium | reverse complement strand
GCGAAGCGTCGGAGAGGTCGGTTGCAGCCTGGCTCAGCCTCGCCTGCACAGTTACCAGCTCGCCCACAAGGTTCACGAGCTTGTCGAGCCGCTCGGAGGGGACCTTGATGTTCTGACTCGTCTTCTGCGCCTGATGTCGAGGAGGCAGGGAGGCAGGAGATGAATCGCTATTTGCCTTTTCCCGGCCGGAGCGTATTTCTTCGACAAGTGACTGCAGAACCGACACGGAAACATCCGCCGAAGCGCGTATCTTTTCGATCAGCGGCTGCCATTTCTCTTTCCCCCACGGTTCGGCATCGTATATTTTCTCTATGTTCAATTCGCTGTCCTCTTCGACGAATATGAACACATCCCGAATGGCTTCAACAGGCTGGCCGGTGAGCAAAAGGATTTCAAAAATCGAACGACAGATTTTCTCCCCTTCATTCTCCTGAGCCGTTGGTTCCTCTACATGGACCACATGCTCTTCCTCGCCCAATGCAGCCAGTTCCTCGAGTAGATTGATTGGATCGAGTCCCCGCATGTAAATGTTTTGCGGAGGTCTGAAGTGAATCCGGTAAAGCACCGGTTTACCTTCCTCGGGAGATACTACCTCCGATATATTTTCATTTTCTGCAATTACCGATTCCTGTGTGGCGGGCGGAGGGACAAGTACCTCGAGCTTTTGAAGTATCTCTTTTCCTTTGGATGTCAGAACGTCGTCCGGCTTATCACCGCTTTCGATGAGCGCAAGGAGCGAAGCGATGTAGTCTCTGCTCGCAAGGCCGAGGGTTATCAAGCCGGAGCTGATCTTCACCGTCCCTTCACGAACGCTGTCGAAGACCGTTTCGAACTCGTGCGTGAATGAAGCCATCTCATCGAACCCGAACATCGAGCTGGATCCTTTGATGGTGTGCATGGCGCGGAAAATCTTGCCGACCAGCTCTATGTTTTCGGGATCGCCTTCAATCTCCAAAAAGCTTTCTTCGAGTTGGGCAAGGAGGTCCTTCACCTCTTCCAAAAACGCAAGTTGATTTCTGTCCATCATTTCAGCAGCTTCCTTACTACGTCTACAAGTTGAGTGGCATTGAACGGTTTGACTATCCATCCGGACGCACCGGCGGCCTTTCCCTGCTGTTTTTTTGCTTCCTGCGATTCTGTCGTTAACAGAAGAATGGGAATGAATTTGTGCCGCTGCTGCCCGCGGACGTTTTTCACCAGTTCGATCCCGTCCATGTTCGGCATATTCAAATCCGTGACGAGCATGTCGATAGTAACGGAATCCCCAAGTTTTGAAAGGGCGTCACTTCCGTCGACTGCTTCTACAGTTTGATAACCCGCGCTGTTCAAAGTAAACGACACCATCTGCCGAACACTTTTAGAATCATCGACTGTCATTATCATCTTTGGCATTTTTGTTGTTCTCCTGTGTCAGACGTATGGTATGAGGTCCACCATGTTAGAATAATTCAATCTCTCCTCCGCCGGAGGACTCGCTGCTTCCGTGTTGCGCGCCTTTCAGAACCGCGGTATGCGTGGCACGTTCGCTTTCCATCGTATAGCTGTCGCGGATTTCGGCGAGACGCGCATCGATGTCGGCGCGTGCAGCCTGTGGTACGCACTCTCTAAGCTTTTCCTTGAGCTGCTCCAACATGTCGGCAGTTGAGATCAGAAAAGAGGCAAGCTCGCCGTTCCCTTTGAGTTCTTCGGACAAATTCTTCAGCTGGTTTACTATCACGGCACTCGCCCTTTCCGTCTCCAGAAAGGCTTCGGTGCTTGAGGTGTTGTTCGAGTGAAAGAGCGCAACCACCTCGGTGAGTTTCCCCACGATATCATCTGTACCGGCTTCGGCCCGGTTCACTACATTGTTGATCACGTCGTCGGCCGCAATCGCACCTGCAACGCTTACCATATGCGACATCCGGCCGATCACTTCAGAGACCTGTTCGAGCGTGTCCGTCGAGAGATTCTGTATGGATTCCGCAATGACTCCAAGTGTCTCCCCGCCGTCCCCGATCTTTGCGGCCTTCACACGCGAGTTCAGCGCCAAGAGCTCAATTTCCAGCCCTACATCGGCCATTTCATCCATGAATGACTTCATCTTGTGTATGTTCTCGTTGATATTTCGAAGTGAGGAAGCAAATTCCTTGACGGCGCTGCGATCCTCGATCATCGTTGCACTGACCGTTTCAAACCCGCGCTCGACGTGCTGGAAAAAGGTGCTCCCTGACTCTTTCGTGAAACTGGCCAGATGTTCGGATTCGGAGAGCATCATCCCAAGCGCCCCAGAAAGATTCTCGAGCGCCGAAACGATTGCCAGAACCGCAGCGCCAAACTCCGCTCCCACTCTGCGCAGCTGAGCTACCTGGACCTCGCAGATCGGAATGACCTCCACAAGCGATTCGCTTGTTCCGATGCTTCGGAGCGCCTCTATGATATGCTCTACTTGCTGCCGGGTGATATCGTGATATTGCACCGATTGGACCACCGCGTTTATCTGGTCAATGGCTTGGCCCGATCTGATCGAAATGGCCGACGTCGCCTGGCGGTACATCTCTTGTTTTTCCTCCAAAACGCGCAGGTTTGCTTCCATATCGCTGCCGACGTTCCTCGCCACGTACGTGTGTTTTGAGATCATCTCTTCCATCTCGGTTTTGTTTTGAGAAATGATCCCGTCCACTTCCCCTACGTACGCGCGAACTTCCTTTGCCTTCGCTGCAATCTGCTCGCCGAGCAGCGATACGTTTTCAGCCAGGCGGACAAAATCCAGCCCGCCATCTCCAACCCGTGCCGCTTCTATGTGCGCAACTATTCCCATCTTCTTCAGACGCGATATAAGCCGGTCAAATTCGTGGATGGAGTCCGGCAAAGATTCGAGAGGGGATTCAAGCTTCTGCAGCGAGTCTATAGTCTCGAGAGAGTATTCCCTGAAAGAGTCCAACTGTTCGGCCGCCCTGTTCGATATGTTGCGCAATTCAATCAATGAGTTCATCCCCTTCTCCGCGGAATATTCATTCAGGGTTGTCGATAACTTCATCGAAATCTGCCGCGTTCCGGCGTGAATCTCCATAAGCTTCGACCCAATTGAAAGGAACCCTTCCTCACTGGTGTGTATCATCTCTTCCAGCATCCCGATATACCGAGCGACTTCTAAGCTCCAATCTGCTGATGGAGTTATAACTTCCGAATCAGTGTCGGCTTCGCCGCAGGAACGCGTAATCAGGCTGCTCCCCAAGCCTTCGAATGACGAGTGACCGTCGGGTGCCGGCCGCGGTTCAGTCTGGCTCATGAATACATCCTATGAAACTCGGTAACGGATCTGCAGTACAAAGCACGCTGCATCTCACCGTCGGGTGTCAATACGCTGCATCTGGTCCGGCTTTTCATCACACTTTATGCTATCGGCGGACCCTAGAGCGGGCAATATAGTACCGACTCTATTAGCGGCGTCGAAAAAAATATGACGGGAAGGAAAGAAGAATTCAGGAGATGTGCTTCCGGTAAGGAAGCGGGATGAAACGGAACGAGAGGTTTATTTCTTCACGGTTGCGAGGTTATTGTCGAGCACATACCTGATCAACTGGGCAGTCGTGCGAAGGTGCATCTTTGACAGAATTCGCGCCCGGTATGTGTTGACGCTGGAGATGCTCAGAGACAGGATACCGGCTATTTCCGTGACAGTATTGCCCTGTCCGAGGAGACAGAGTATCTGAAACTCGCGATCCGAAAGTTGCTCATGGGGAAGGCGTTGCGGATTACCGTCCATTTCGCCGGCGAGCAATTCAGCGAGAGACCCGGTTATGAACTTACCCCCGTTCATCACTTTGCGTATTGCTGTTATCAGCTCTGCCGAAGCGGCGTCCTTTGTTATGTATCCTTTCGCCCCGCTCTTCAGACACCGTATGGCATACTGCCTCTCGGGAAATGCACTGAGAACAAGAACCTTGACTTCCGGCATTTCAGCCTGCAAATCTTTCAAGACTTCCAATCCGTTCTTGCCTGGCAAGGCGATATCAAGCAGTACAAGGTCGGGCTTTGCTGCGCGAGCCTTTGCAACAGCCTCATTCCCGTCCGCAGCCTCTCCCACGACGGCCACTTCCGATGCTTTGGACAACTCCGCAACGAGACCGCTTCTTACCAGAGGATGATCGTCAACTATCAATACCCGGAACATCGGAGACCTCCACTGATTCCTTTTTCGCGGGTAGGTTTACGATTAATATCGTTCCCCCTGTTTCCCGCCTGCCGATCGAGCATCCGCCTTCGAAGGGCCGCAGACGCTCGCGGATACCCATCAGTCCGAACGAGCGTGGATTCTGAATGTCTTCCTGTCGGATGCCTATCCCGTCATCGGCTACAATCAACACGAACCCGCTCTCCAGTTCGGACAGACTGATCTCCACCCTGCTGGCTCTGGCATGGCGGGCGACGTTCGTCAGCGCTTCCTGCAGGATCCTGAATAGAACCGTCGAATATTCCTCGCCGATCTCGAACTTATCGCCAGGAGGACTGAAAACGCACCGGATCCCCGAGTTTCTCTGAAACTGCTCGATCTGCCATTCGATGGCGGGAACAAGCCCAAGATAATCGAGCACGCCCGGACGGAGACGGCCGGCGATGTCCCTTACGGTCGCCATGGCTACATCTACCAGCAGAACAGTGCCCCTGATTCTCGAGGCTCGCTCAGCAGCCGTTTCCGGCTCACCTCTTTCAAGATCCAGAAGCCTCATCTTTATCGCGGTCAACACCTGCCCGAGTTCATCGTGTACTTCGTGCGACAGTGCCTTTCGTTCCTCTTCTCTCACCCTTTCCAGTCTGGCAGATAGATCCTGAAGCTGTGTCATCGAAGCCTCAAGTGTTTTCTCAGATTGAATGTGCTCAGTTATGTCGTGTTTGATCGCTATAAAGTGACTGACCCCTTCCCCTTCAGATCTAACCGGCGTTATCGTTTGTTCCTCATAGTAAAATGAGCCGTCCTTGCGTCTGTTCATGAGATTACCGCGCCAAACGAGCCCGGAGGTTATCGTGTCCCAAAGGTTCCTGTAGAAGTACTTGTCCTGCATTCCGGAATTAAGGAAGCGCATCGTCTTTCCTTCCGCTTCCTGCAGGGAATATCCGGTCAGCCTCGTGAACGCAGGATTGACGTATGTAATTATTCCGGCACTGTCCGTAATCGCGATTGCATTCCCGGCGGAGTGCATTGCAGCTGCCTGCAGGCGAAGCTTCTCCTCGGTTCTTTTCGTGTCTGTAATGTCCTGCATTGTTCCGATGACTCTGACTGCATTGCCCCGCGCATCCCGTTCCGCCGCTCCGCGTATCCGCACCGAGCGGATCAAACCGTCCGGACGCACCACTTCCAGCTCGAGGTCATAAGGTTCTCCAACCTCGATCGCTCCTTTCAAAGCCTTGCTGAATCTGTTCCAGCTGTCTTTCGTGTACAGCTCCGCCCTATCCGAAAACTTCGGCGGCGGGATGTTGGGGTCCCTCCCCGCAATCCTGTACATTTCACGGGACCAGGTAACGGTGCCCGTCCTCAGGTCCCACGTCGCACTTCCGACCTGCGCAATACGCTCAGCCTCGTTCAGCCGGAGTTCGCTTTCTCGAAGAGCTTCCTCCTGTCTTCTCATTTCCGTAATGTCCTGAACCACTCCCATGACATGATTTGCGTCCGTATAACTTTCACGCTCAGGCGGATTAAGAGAGACAAGAGTACGCACTTGGTCATCCGGACGCGCAATTCTAAACTCGATAGGGTGGTGAAGAGGTTCCCCTCTATCCAGCGCAGCTGACATCACTTTACGGAAGCGCGGGAGATCGTCCGGATGAATTCGTCTGGCTATGATCTCCGGATCGCCCGTGAACTCGTCGCGGCTGATCCCGAAAATCCTGAACATCTCATCGGACCAGATCATCTTCCTGCCTATCCGGTCCCATTCCCAGCTCCCTACATGCGCAAGGGCCTGGGCGCTCTTCAAATGGAGTTCGTTTCTCCTGAGGGCTTCATTGGCAACCGAATTTTCCTCGGCTTTCTTGCGGAACTCCGACGATTGCCTGGAGAGAAATCCGTAAAAGAGAACCGCGGTCACGCTTGCAAAGATCACAGCTCTTAAAAGTCCGAAGTAGACAATTTCCCGCGGATCGGAGACGAGACCGCGTATGATAAGGTCCGCAAAGAGAACCCAGCACACGGTTATCAGCCAGTATGCTGCGCTGGATTGGAATGCCTTGTTCCTGAACTTACCCCCTAATCCCCTGCCGACGACTGCGCCGGCACCTTCTATGCGCGACATTGGTCCTTAATTGTGATCTCTATTTATAAATTACTTCTTTTCGGTCGCCCGTAGGCGCCCGGGTTCCTCGCTTGACAAGGCTCTTATCTTGAACGCGTCCTGCACAAGCCGAAGAACATGTTTGAGAACGACTATAGACTCATTCGCAGAGGGAAACAATATCTGAATGAATCGCAAAGAATTGCCGAGCGGGCCTTTTGGGCCGGGCTCGTTCCTGCCCGCACTATTTATTTCGGAACTCCGGAGCAGTTTCTTTATGTAATCCGAGGAATTTTCCCTTGAGGTAAGTCGATCATCCGCTATTCGCGGATCATGTAGCAGAGGATACGATAAATCTGTATTGCTGAAATGACAACAAATGCGATCAGGGGTTCACTCGATCGTTGTTCGCCGGTTTTGGCAGCCGCTGGTTCCCGATTCTCGCGACCGGAGCCCCAGGTCCGTGAACACCCGCGCCCCCGACCCGCTTACCTGCCTAAGCCAGCGCCAGGCACTTCCTGCTCACTCTCTTCGCCATCGCCATTATTGTCAGTATAGGAGGGTTCCCGAGCGATTCCGGAAAAAGAGATGCGTCGGCGACATAAACGTTCTCAGGCAACGAGGAGCTGTGAAAGTTGTCCGCTTCCTCTACGGTGAGCGGCATCATCCCGCCGGGGTGCCCTCCGTTCAACGTTCCCAGGAACAGGTCCTCTCCCCTCCTTCCTAATCTGCGAAATATCTCTTTGCACAACGACACCCCATCATCCAGCCTCTTCCTGTCTTCTTCGCCGAGCTTCTTCGTTATCCTCGCCCCCGACACCGAGCCAGAGTTCGCATCCGCCAGTTTTATCATAAGGCTGTATATGCCGTCTGCCCCATACTTCCACTTTCGGTTGAAGAAGAAACTGAGGAAGTCGAAGTACGGCGAGATAATGAAATGATCTCTCTGCACGATAAACGGCATCGGGATTTCCCTGTTCTGTTCCGATCCTTCCCATCTTGCCGCGACGCAGAGCACTGGGTCGATGAAAAGCCTCTGCTTGCATTCAATGCCGGATTCACTCAAAATAACCGGCGTGCCGAGGCCGCCCGCCGCGACCACGACAAGATCCGCCGGAAGAAAAGCCGGGCTTGCAGAACCGGAAACTACCACGCCGAGCGATTCGCCGCCCGATATCACCACTCTCTTTACCCGGGCGTCCGATATTACCGTCGCTCCCTTTTTCACCGCCGCGTCGAGGAACTCCCTGCTGTCCCACTTCGCGCCGTGCCTGCAGCCGAACATGCACATTCCGCAGCCGACGCAGCGGTCTCCATACGCCATCTTGGGCGACGGCAGAGGCTGCAGATCCATCTCCTCGCAGACACGGAACGCGTCACGAGTGTGCTCGCGCCAGTACCTCCAGTGGTCGTTGGAAATCGGTATCTCACCCATCAGCTCATCGAACTCCCTGTCCAGATCTATACCTATAGCCTTTAGTCCTTCATCGCATCGCAGAGCATTCCCGGTACATATCGTGGTCGTGCCGCCCGTACCAACTCCGTTAATGACCACCAGGTCACCGTTCGCTTTCCTGGTCTTCATGGCCGGGAAGAGAAAGCGCGTCATTCTCTCGTCAAAAAGCAGTCCTGCTTTCTTGAACCTCTCGACGAACGAAAGATCGGTCATGAAAGGTCTGAACTGCTTTCCCGCTTCCAGCACCGTCACGGCGAATTTCCCCTGAAGCTCTTTCGCTGCCGTCGCCCCGCCCGCCCCGCTTCCTATCACAACTGCCTTTTTCACTTACGCTTCACTCCCGACGAAAGGACCGCACGACAACATTCGCTTCCCGCCGTAAGCCGCTCCGAGAAACTCAGCCTTCCCCCTCCGGATATCCCGGAAAGAAGGCCGGCATCGAGAGATTGAACTATTCCGCAGATAGCCGGCGAGTACCACCGGCTGAAGAAACACTGAGAGATCACTACATCGCCGCCTTGCCCGCCCTTGAAATCTATCCCGACCATTTGATAGACCATGCGGGCGAGACGCATCGTCTGTTTCATGTTCCGTATGCCGAACTCCTCTCTCAAAGCGGTTCCCAGCCGAAAAGTGCTGCGGTACAACCTCTCCTTAACAGCGGTGTCGTTTCCATTTCTTATCGCTTCCTCGGCTTTTTCTCTCGTAAAGAGAGCATACACCTTAAGACATTCTTCCGCGGACAGTTTTTCGACGGGCGGCATCGCGGCTCCGAATGCGTCAGCCGTTGCAGAGAACAGCCGGACTATTTTCCTCTTCCGTATGAACCTCGGGACGTACAACCCGGCAATGGTCAGAGCGATTCCCACTGTCCCCTCCTTTCTATCGTGAGATAAATACCGAGGACAACCGAGCCTATCGTCCCGTCGACCAGAAAGTTAGTAAGGCAGATAAGATATCGCGACTGAAAGAAGAAGAAGGAAATCGAGAGTACCGACGACGCCAGCTTCGCGTGGACCAGGAGTAACGGGAACGCCCTGTTGCGTGGCGAACGGTACATCATGAAAGCGATAACAGACACGACGTACATATACGCTGCGGCAAGAACCAGATAGAAACCGTGCCCTGCCGTCGGCGCCTGCGGGAGCGCGAACGCAGGCGAAATCGAATTGAAGAACTGCAATACTCCGTCCGGAATGACGAGGAAAACTATACCGACGATCGCAAAAACAGCGGCAAGGAATAAACTCAATGGCCGGTAGCACTTCACGCCCTGTTCTCCGCATATCCCGCAGCTTCCCTCTGCGGGCTTTTGCCTTTACGGCCTTTATTCCGATAATACAGTTTGAAGAATTCCGACCTCTCGCCGAACTCAACATTGTTCATTAGACTCACGGAGTCTTCAGATCCAAGGACTTTCCGGCCTCCCGAGCACTTTTGAAAAAGTGAATAGTTCTTGTTTATGAAGCACTTCGAATCGGATGGGAAAAAGTTCTTCATGCCGGAAAATAGCCGGGCTATGTCTGTCTCATGAACGTTGCCAAATGTCATCGGCGTAAAGACACATGGGCTCACTTCACCGAAAGCGTCGACGTAAACCATTTTATGCCCCGCATTACAGCCGAAACATTCTTTCCCTTCGAAGTGGCCTAAATAGTTTATTGTCATATTCCCCCTTGCATTATACAGATCCTGAAGCTGCACCAGCTTCAATCTGTCTTCTTCCGTGATAACATGCGTATCATCCCAATAGGCTTCCGATGTCGGTTTCACTTCACTCAGCCATGCTTCATTTATCCCGAGGCCTTCCAGAAACTCGATGAATCTGTCGGTTTCGTCGTTACGGATCATCTTACGGGTCAGGACAGCAGACACGCCGACGTCTACCCCGCCGACACTCTTGAAAATATCGATGGCCTTGAGCGCACTCGCGAAAGCGCCCTTATAGTTCCTGGCCGCATCGTGCGCGCTCTCGTCCCAGTGATCCAGGCTGACGGACACCGAGAAGAGACCTGCGTTCTTCAGGTCGGCGGCCATCCGGGGGGTAAGTGTGCATCCGGTCGTAAAGAGCTTCACCGCGCAATCGCCCGACACACTGTCGACTATGCGGGCCAAATCCCTGTTGAGAAGAGGCTCTCCTCCCGTCAGTCCGAGCCACACTACTCCCATCTCCTTCAATCTGCCGGATAGGCGGATAATGGTCCGGGTATCCATTGGGAGCCCCGTCCTATCCTTATTATAGCAGTAACTACAGTCCTGAGGACATCGGTTCGTCACTGCAATCTGGGCGTGCGAAGGACCGTTTGTCCTGGCGATCAGATGCTCATCGACAAAGCGTGAATACGCCCTGCTGTTCAACGGCGGGAGGTGGGAATGGAGTATCATGTTTCCACCGATCGTGCGGACCTTGAACTTGTTCATATAAGAACACATGAACAATGTCAGTGAAGGATGCACAAAAATCATCCTGGGATTTGAGGCAAACGTCTTCATCATGCAGGGAAGATTACCTAGAGCAGATCTGACGCTCACTGCAGCCCCTCGACACAATTCATACGTACGGAACGCACTCCTGCTCCTCCTCCCTTTACCAAGAAACGGGGGCAAGCCCGCGACCCCGGGGTGACTTTGCGCCTTCTCAAAACTCCACCTCCATCCCGACGACAGGAAGTATTGCGAACTGATACACAGTCTCCACGGTCCCGTCCGAATTGTACTGGTAGTAAGCTACGTTTTTTCTGTTGAGCAAGTTCTGCACGGACAAATACATGACGATGTCCCAGCTTGTGAAATTGAACCGGCTCGATAAAGCGATGTCAAGCCGCTGGTAGTCTGGATACCTGGCCGAGTTGATCTCGTCAGTTGCCACCCACCAACCGCTGCTCCATTTCGTTGCACCTTCTCTGTGCTGCTCGGTTGTCACGAAAACTTCCGGGGTATAGGGCTTCCCGGTGGCGTACCTGTACCGGATGCTGATCTCCATATCGTCGGAAAACGGCAGGATGTAGCTGGGATACCTGATATAAAAGGGCATCCTGTTTATCTGCGTACGCAAATTCCTGAATCTCTTTCCGGTTATAATGGTGGCCACGTAGGGGAAATCGTATCCTGACGTGAAGGTCTTGCCTTCCATTCCGATCCGAGGGTCATAATACTTGCTGAACATTCTCGAAAATGCCAGTGTGCCGTAAATATCGTTCACGAGTTTCTGTTGTATAAAGAAGTCGACCCCGTACACATCCTGCCTTCCGATGTTGAGTATCTTTTCGGATCTGTAAGTCCTGTCGAAGAAATGGACGAAACTTTCGGAAACCGGCAGACGAGAATATCTTTTGTAGTATCCCTCCACCTCGACTTTCAGCCCGGGCCCCGGAAGATATTCGACTCCCAGCAGATAGTGGTCCGCTTCGCTGCTCTCCAGATATCTGTTCACTTCGGATTGGTACCTGTCTCCGAAGTAGGGAAGCGACGGAGTCTGAAAGTACTTTCCGCATGCCAGATTCACGTCCACTTTCCCGGGGAATACCGAATAAGAAGCTGCAAATCGCGGGCTGATGTCGGCATTGCCGCTGTACGACATGAAATCGTACCGCAGACCGACATTCACCATAAGGCGATCATTAAGCAGCCTGACCCTGTCATTCACATAAGCGAATGCCTTGTACTGCTCCGGGAACCGGAAATTGTAGTCGAGATTTGCCGGGGGGAGTGTTACCGTCGCATCAAAGATCCCGTCAGCGTTGAGATCATATCTTGCCGTGTCCGCATCGGCCGTCTGAATTGACTTGAAGTGGATGAACTTGATCGCTCCGCCGAAGCTAGCTTCGTTCATTTCGTTCGCATTCCAGACAAACTCAGAGTTCAGCGCCGCTTCGCCGTTGTCCGAGCCCTCTTTGTATATGTCTCTCCTGTTCAGGATGTCGGTGTTTGTCACCTGCCCGCTTGCGCCGTAGCTTCTTCGAGTGAAATTGCTCGTCACGTAGGTTCCGCTGTTATAGCTGTTGTCGGAAAGTGTTACGAAGGATATGAAACGGCCGGACCATTTGCTCTCCAGCGTCAATCCTGCCGCATACTGGTGTTGCCGGACGTCCACGTTGTATACATCCACGGTATCGTTCTTTCCGACGAGCATCATGTTTGTCGCACCGGGTTCGCCTTCAATGTTAATGAGGTCGTGGCCGTAAATACCCGAGAAGGAAAGTCTGTGGACTGCAGAAAGATCGTACACGACTCTCGACTGGACATCGTAGTACTTCGGTACCGCCGTCAGTCCGAAGGAACCCGCCACGAGATCTACGTAGCTGTTGCGTGCAGATATGAGCCACGATCCGGCGCCGTCGTTGATACTTCCCTCGAGGACGGTCCCGTAGCCTGCCATCGATAGGTTCGCATTTCCGCGGAGCCGGCTCTCGCGTGTTCCCTCACGGGTCGTCACGGTCATTACCGACGAAGACTTGTCTCCGTACTTCGAAATAAATCCGCCGGTAGAGAATTGCACGTCCTGTATCAGGTCGACATTGATCATGTTGATCGGCCCGCCGGAATTGTACTGGTTCGGGTAATGGTTCGTCGAATGGATTTCCATATGGTCCATGACGGTAAGGTTCTCGTCCGGCGCACCGCCGCGGACAAGGAGCTCGTTTGTCTGATCGGTCGTGAAGGATACCCCCGCCATGGCCTGTAATATTCTCTGAAAGTCCTGAGCCGATCCCGGGGACCTTCTGACTTCTTCGGATCCTAATACAACGGTGCTGAGGTTGTTCTCAACTGTCGCCTTCTCGAAATAGTCCGGCGTGATCATCACCCGACCTAATTGGACGGGAGATTCGGAAAGTTTGATCACGACCTGAGTTTCGCTACCAGCCTTCGCTACGACATCTGTCCTGACGACCGGCTGATAGCCTACAAGGCTCGCCTTCAGGGAATAGCTCCCGACCGGTAGGACGATTATGAAGCGACCTTTTAAATCCGTAGAAGAGCCGGTAGTTTTCAGCTCGTTGACAAGCACATTGACACCGGGCAGCGGTTCACCGGTTTTTGCGTCGGCTATGATACCTGTAATGGTCCCGGTTTGCGAGAAGGCTTCGGTGAAGCACACGGATATCAAGAAGACAGCTATTGCCGATATCTTTGACATAGTTTCTTTACCTACTTGAATCATGGGAGTACAGCCTGAATGCCTGACGCAGATGACTACGGCTCGGGTGCTTTGCTTGTTACAATCGTGGGCGACGCCCTTGTGTTTGATGTCGGGGGCCGGGTAACATCGGGCAAGAGATGCCTGCATACGCGGCTTCGATGTGCTTCGCGCTTCTTATCTCACCCGCTCGGCCCGTCCGCCGCACTTACAGCATCTCTTTTCCTGCAGAGAAATAAGAGAGCCGCATTGCGGACAGGCATGCTTCTTTGTCTGGTCTGCCAGAAAATCCGCGAGACCCATTATCCTGATTTGTTCAAGATTGTCTAACAGACTGACGCCATACTTCGTACGGTATTTCTTGTCCAGACAAGACAGCCTCTCGCACGGATAAGAGTCGCAGTCGCAGCAATAGTCGACTTCGTCTTCGCCCAGTCTCAAGGTCTTCCTGCACTCGGGTTTCAAAAGCGTACATCGCTTGTTTTGCGGCCTGCACCCCTTGCAGTAAACAACGCCTTTCGAGACAGGGATTCTGTTAATGAAGGCAAGATATCGCTTGCAAATGGCGCAGTTAATGCCGCACGGAGCTATCAGCTCCGGGTGTATCTGAGTGTTTGCCGCAACAGCCATTGACGCATGCCTCGCGAGAAAATTAGGAAGGGGCGGAGGAAAAGTCAAATCCCCCTTTCTCTTGACAAAAGCAAAAGAATGCTAAATGTTTTCGCGTCAGGATAAATCGGTAGGCATTGACGCGGGTTGATCCTATGCGTGAGTGCCGACTCAAAATCTCTACCCACAATCCCCGAGGAATCGTTCGGTCATGCCACTCCCGTGTAGGCCACGGGGTAAACTCCGGCTGGTATCCGGCAGAGATAGAAAGGACCTATTATTGCCGGATATTTCCCAGATTGTAGCTTGTCCGGGCAAGTCTGTTATAATCACCAAGGTCGACGAGATTCCGCAACGTCCACAGACGCCATAAGACCCCGATTGAAATACCGACACCGAGAAGGCCGTTCCTGTTGGCACGATTCTTCGTCAGGAAAGCCCCCACAATGCAACCGACCATCACCAAATCTCCAAACCCGTTCTGAGCGTACAACGTCGGCAACATATTGTTCGAGATTAACGGATTACCCTTCGTGGCGTATTCCGTACTTTGAATAGGTGAGATTGTATTAAAGATTATGTAAAGGGGCACACTCTTTTGCGGATTGACATGGGGAGGTCGAATATTCCGGTCCATCAATATTTGTTGCTTTGTAAGAGCCAGGAACAACCTGCTGTCCGCGATTGGATCGCCTTCCGGTGTTGCGAATACTGACGTGCATCGCGTTCCGGAGACCGTGTCCGCCAACTTCACCGCTCCTATCATCGTGTTGTCATTGATAGTCGATGTCCCCTGCTCTTTCAAATAGAGGTCGGCATCTCTGACGCCCTTCCATGTAAAGAAGAATCCGGATCGTGCGTAGACGAGCGCATCGAGCGGACCAACCCTTTTCTGCATATGCAAACTGTCCGCCACTTGCACGGCAGCGTAAAGGACTTCTTCCTTAGGATAAGGAAGCACTTCTGTAGTGGTCGCGATGTTCATGCAGCCCTGGATAATACTCATGAAGGCGACGAGGATGGATAGAATCAACAACCGCTGTCCAACTATGGTCCTATGATTTCTCTTCATTTGCAGAATCTCCGTTTGTAACTGCAAGCCCCCTCCAATGGTCATGAAGCTGTCCGAATATATTCGGGACGTTAGGAAAGAGCAATATTGTGATTTTCCCGAGCCGCAGATGGCCAAATTGTCACGAGATTACTTGCGTGAGTTTGACTTGCGAAGAGCAGGGTGCTGGTAGGACGAGGATGAAACTACCATTCGCTATGTCAAGGCGAGGTTGCAATATATAGCATAGCAGATTTTGCACACTCTTCTTTTGAAAAGAGTGGATATCCATTGTTAGTACGCTCTATCGTTGCTTTGAACTCTGGTCTCGGTATTCTCTGGCTCGCAAGAGTTTCAAGAATAGACGCCGGTACATAGGAGCGTATATAGGTATGAAGACATCTTTCAAAACACCCGGATTCAGCAAGTTCTTACCATGGAACCGGACGAGGGGTTCCTTTTTCCACTTCTTCACTTTTCCATTCTTGTTGGTGCTCTTCTTGTACTTAGGGAGAGAAATTAACCAATTGTGTGCGCATCTATTTCGAACGGTGTTCAGTATCTGCAGCTGATTGAACTGTTTCTTGTTTATAATCTCTAGCATCAGACACCATTCAAGTAAATTCTTCCCGTCTACCCATTTGAGCATTTCCTTGCTGCTACGCACCTTCGGATAAATTGAGGTTTGACGTATGAGTTCCAAGACTAGCTCCCTCAACACATCTTCGAGAGCAAGCTGCACGTAGATTACGAACCCTCGAATCACTTCATCGCGGTATTCGACAAGGTTCTTGTATCTAGCTTCTTTATTCCTTGTTTCAGTTTGATACAGAAAGTCTATCAACTCGTTGATTTCATTCCGGATTCTTTGTTCCCTTATCGGATGTTTCTGACTGCGTGCCGGATTGCCTCGAGCTGCCATCTCCGTTACTTCACTGTTCGGAATTCAGTCGTTTGAGCAAAGAGTTTGACAAGATTAGACGACTCTTAGTCCTGCTCTGTCGAAGTGATTTGATAATGAAAGTTCATTCTGGCCTCTTCCCGTACTGCCCTACTTCCTCTTTTGAAAGCTCCTCATTCGACACCAGCCTATAGTGTTTCTC
>JBJKPC010000103.1:0-83560 GCA_046706745.1 Candidatus Kryptoniota bacterium | reverse complement strand
GAATAGGGACCGAAGATCCCGCCTTCGCGGGATGAAGTCTTTGAGGCATGAATGACGGTAGTGAAATGCCGCACCTGTGTGTCTGCCTGCACGCCTGCGTGTCGAAACACTTCGGTGTGTAGACACTAAGCGATCCGCGCGCGGGCCGATGCAAATGTCGACAGAAGACGGAACATGGAACCCGACACAAGACCTTCGGTTTCTATGCTGTGCGCTCCATATCCCATCATAGAAAGGAATGAGAGATGCTGAAGAGTTACCTGAAGGCTGCGCTGAGAAATCTGAGGAGATTCAAACTCTATTCGGTAATAAACATCGCCGGCCTGGCTGTGGGTATGGCCGTATTTATCGTAATCATGCACTTCGTTCAATTCCAACTGAGCTTCGACAATTTCAACACGAATGCCGACAGGATTTACAGGGTAATGTTTCATGAAGCGGGAAACACGGCGGGCGGTCAGCTTGCCGTTACGCCTGAGCCGCTCGCTCCGGATTTGAAGGAGGAGTTTCCTCAAATCCGGTCGGTCGTGAGAATTGAAAAAGAATATCCTGCGCCGCTCGTCTCATATGCTATCAAGAAATTCTATGAAGACCGATTTCTCCTTGCAGACTCGGCGTTCTTTAATATCTTTACGTTCAAATTCATCGAGGGTAATTCGCGGAGTGCATTGACGTCTCCCAATTCGGTCGTCATTACCAGGTCGACAGCAGAGAAGTACTTCGGGTCGGCGGACCCGGTGGGAAAAACTATTACAATGAGCAGTGGGTTCGAAAAGAGAGCCCTGACTGTCACTGCAGTAATTCAGGATGTGCCGCCGAATTCCTCGTTCCATTTCGATTTCCTCGCATCATTTATTCCTCGTTCTGATGCCCAATGGTTCATGTACTCTTCTTACACGTATATTCTCTTGCGGAAGGGATCATCTCCGGAGAATCTCAGGAGACAGTTTCCTGCATTTGTCGATAAATACGTATCGCTTCCATTCGGAAAGAAACCGGTGTCAAGTTGGCTGACACTGCAACTTCAACCGTTAAAGTCCATCCATTTGTATTCGCATGCCACCGATGACATCGAGCCGCAGGGGGATATAACGTATGTCGGGATCTTTTCGGCAGTTGCACTGCTAATCCTCCTGGTTGCCTGTGTAAATTACACAAATCTTTCCGCGTCGCGTTACATCCGGAAGATCTCTGAGATGGGCGTTCGGAAGTCAATAGGTGCGGGGAAAAGAGAGCTGCTTCTGCAAATACTGTTCGAGTCTACCTTCTTCGCATTCATTTCGCTGATTGCATCGATGGTGCTCGTCGAAGTCTTTTCACGACTTTTAATGAACCTGTTTCCCGGCACGCATATCACTCCTCCCGCCTATGGCGGCGATTATATCCTTCCCGTTGGGCTGTTATGTCTTGCCGGACTTACCGGAATCGTTGCCGGACTTTATCCCGCTTTATATATTTCAAGGCTTCAACCGACTGAAATGCTGAGGCGGTCAGTGAACAGATTGCCTGTCGGATCCGGCATGAGGAGAACGCTGGTCGTGTTTCAGTTCATGATCGCGACTGTTGTGGTTGTCGCAACAATCGTCCTGTTCGATCAGATCAGTTATATCGACAGCAGTCCGCTCGGCTACGACGCAAACAATGTCGTCGTGGTACGAGACAACGCGTTCGCGCTTCGGCCGAACTATTCGGCATTCAAGAACAAGCTGTTGGAGAGTCCTTACATCGAATCCGTAACATCCGGCGATATCCCCGGTCAAAACGGAAGTTTCAACTATTACGTCAGGGAGAACGGCAAGAATATCGGTGTGCGCATCATAGACGCAGACTTCGACTACCTCAAGACGTTGGGGATTAAGTTAGCGAAGGGAAGGAACTTTAGGTCGATTGGTGACAGCGCAAGCATAATCATAAACCAGACCTGCGCGAAGGATCTTGGAATCAAAGATCCCATTGGAACCGATATCGGAAAGAATTCGAATATAAATCGGAGAATGGGAAGAGTAATCGGGATCGCGAGAGATTTTCATATCATGTCGCTACGCGATCCCATTCCGGCCATTGTCATAAGACTGCAACCGGGGGAGCATGCGGATGCGATTATCCGCCTGGAACCGGGCTCTGAGCGTGAGGCTCTTGCCGCAATCAAAAGCGACTGGAATGAAGTCGTCAGCGGTCGTCCAATTCAATATTCATTCCTAAGCAGGGATCTGAACAAATTGTACTCTGCCGACCGGAACACTGCCGGTCTCTTTGCGGTATTTGCGTTTGTCACGGTATTCATCGCATGTCTCGGATTGTTCGGGCTCTCTTCATTGTTGGCGGAGCAGCGAACAAAAGAAGTGGGAATACGAAAGTCACTCGGTGCCTCGGTTGCCAAAATTGTCTCGCTATTGTCCAAGGAATTTATGGTATTGGTTCTCATCTCTAACCTGTTTGCATGGCCGATCGCTTACTATTCGCTGAGCAAGTGGCTCCGGGGGTTTGCATACAGGATAAATCTGGGTATCTGGATCTTCCTGGTCGCAGGCCTTGTGGTCCTGGCTATTGCATTACTGACGGTCAGTTACCAGGCGATAAGAGTTGCCCGTGGCAATCCTGTGGAAGCACTTCGCTATGAATAATATCAAAGCGCGTTGTGCCGACGGAGGAATTCGACCCTGCCGAGGTGGGAGCGAAAGAGGAAATCGCTGGAAAGGTCTGAACGGGGGAATCCGCTAGACGGGCCGGCGAATGCAACAAAAACACTCGGTCTGCCGTAGTCGGATACAAACAGAAGTGAAATCACATCGAGGAGATAAAACATGCTCTACATCGTGGCTTTTTTCCTTCCGCCTGTCGCCGTTCTCCTCAGCGGAAAGCCGATACAGGCCCTCGTGAATTTCTTCCTTTGCTTCCTCTTCTGGATACCCGCTGTCATCCATGCTCTCCTCGTCGTACGCGATCATTATGCCGACAGGCGGGCTCGCCGGATCATCAGAGCCATGAGGGCATAGGATGCAATCGGATGCGGGCATCTCGGTGCCGCCCGCTATTCTCCTTTCTGATTTGTTGCTCGTCTCTTTTTGATCTCTTGACATGAACATCAAAATGCTTTAGCTTGGAAACGATGTAAACGTAGTTCGTTTCCTGATTCCCCCCAACGGCGGGCCTATAGCTGATTACGCTTTGCTTTGGCATTTTGGGAAACGAACAATACGAAATGCGTTTCCAGAAGGAAGAAAGGATTCATGATGTCGGATACTGATACCAAAACCAATATTCTGTCCGCAGCCGAAGATATGTTCATGCAGCATGGCTACTCGAAGGTGACAATGGAGGAGATAGCCTCTGGTTTGGGGATCAGCAAGAAAACGCTCTACAAGTTCTTTCCCAACAAGAAGGAACTTCTGAAAGAGCTGATGATCCGAAGGCAAAGCGAATTCATGGATCATATAGAAGAGATTTGGAAGCGCGAGGATCTCGATTTCGTTGGAAAGTTCAGGAACACACTCGACTTCCTCGGTGAGCGATCGTCCAAGACGAACAAGCTGCAGGACGTGCGCAGGATTGCACCCGACATATGGAAGGAAATTATCGATTTCAGGAGGGGAAAGAGTTTTGAGAGAATCAGGAGGCTGTTCGAAGCTGGATTTGAAACGGGCATTTTCAGGAATGACATCGATAAGGACATCGTAATACTTGTTTACACGAATGCCGTGGAATCGATCGTGAATCCGGAAGCGCTTTCGGAACTTCCGTGTACGGCCGGGCAGGCGATTGAGACTATCTCCAAAATTATTTTCGAGGGTATTCTGACAGAAGAAGGCAGATCAAAATACATCTTTCACAAAGCACCCGTGAACTCCGCGCAGTAATGGACCTGCCGGATATAACGGTCGATCGGAATGTGAAGCTCAAAGATAGAGGAATCAAATGAAGAAGCTTAAGGTTTATTCGGTTGTCGTCGCGACATTTGCGATCATCGTCGGTGTTCTGCTTCACAACAGGGCACAGATAAAGGCGGAGACTCAGAATCTGCACGCGAGCTCCTTCGCGGTGACCGTAGCGCCGGTTGAGGAGAGAGCTATGACACACGATCTAGATCTTGTGGGGACCATCGATGCTAATAACGATGTCCATATTGTCGCTCAGGCGTCGGGGAAGGTGACGAAGGTGCTGGTTAGAGTGGGAGAATATAAGCGCGCCGGCTCGGTCCTCCTCCAGGTTGACGATACGCTCCAGGCTGCAGCGTTGAAACTTGCCGAAGTCAGCCTTGAGAAGGCCACGAAGGACTACGAAAGGTACAAGCGGCTATACAAGGAAGGTTCGGTCACCGATTCACAGCTTGAATCGGCACAGCTGGCATACGAGTCTGCAAAGGATAAGTACGTCGTGGCCCGACGCCAGTACGACAACACGAGCATATCGACGCCGATCTCGGGTTACGTAACATCGCGCAAAGTGAACTTAGGCGATTATGTAACCCCCGGGATGTCGGTTGCGGAAGTTGTGGATATTTCCATGCTCAAGATCACCGTCCACGTAAACGAACGCGACATCATGGACTTCAGGCCAGGCGACAATGTAAAGATCACCACCGACGTTTATCCGGGAACGGATTTTGAAGGACGAATTAAAACTATAAGCTCTAAGGCAGATGCCGATCACACCTATCCGGTGGAGGTAGAGTTCCCGAACAGCTTGGAGCACCCGCTGAAGGCCGGAATGTTTGCGACGGTATTTCTTACCGCGCGTGCTCCTTCCGAGTCGCTGGTTATCCCGAGGCAGTCACTCGTCGGAAGCGTAGAGAGTCCGCAGGTCTTCGTTGTCAAGAACGGAACGGCCATGCTTAGGAAGATCGTTGTGGGGTCGGGCTACAATAATTACCTGCAGGTGCTGGGTGGACTTCATCTCGGAGAGAGGGTGGTTACCACCGGACAGGACAACCTGGAAAACGGGTACAAAGTGGAAGTCGCAGGATAGCTGCAGAAAAGGACCATTGACCATGTCTATTACAGAGCTGGCGATTAAACGGCCTACGCTTGTCGTAGTTATTTTCGGCGCCCTTACACTCCTCGGAATATACAGTCTCTTGAACCTCAACTATGAACTGCTTCCCAAGATTACGCCGCCGGTGCTTTCCGTTACCACAGTGTATCCCGGTGCATCCCCTAGCGAAGTCGAGAATTCAGTGACGAAGCCCATTGAGAACGCACTCTCTTCACTCGACAAGGTCTACAGCATGACCTCGACTTCCAATGAAGGGGTCTCCTTTGTGCTGGTCCAGTTCGACCAGTCCGCCGATGTCAACATTGAACTGCAGGATGCGCAGGGGAAGATAGACCAGATGGTCGGTACCCTGCCTGTCGGGGTGAAGACACCGTCGCTCACCAAGCTCGATTTGCAGGCGATCCCTGTCCTGAGGCTCGGCGTCACGAGCAATATGCCGGCGACGAAATTCTATCAATTTGTAGTCGACAACATTCAGCCGCAATTGTCGGAAATTCCGGGCGTCGGTCTTGTCAGCCTCGTCGGCGGCCTCCAAAGGGAAATCAGGGTCAACCTGAACGAGGCCAAGCTCAAAGCTTACGGGATATCTGTGCTCCAGGTCCTCAACGCGGTGAAGACATCAAATGTAGACTTCCCGACGGGGAAACTGGAGAACGGCAGCCATCAGCTGGTGGTGAGGTTGGCCGGAAAGTTCAAGACCGTAGATGCAATCCGGAACCTGATACTCAAAAGGTCAAAGGACGGCGGGGAAGTGACGCTCTCGGATGTTGCGGACGTGATAGACGGGCACAAGCCGTACGAGACCATCACACGCATAAACGGAGTGACATCGATAGGAATCCTCGTTCAGAAGCAGACCGACGCAAACACCGTAAACGTAAGCAAGGACGTCCGTGCGGAGCTGAAGAAGATCGAAAAGGAATACAGGGCTGAAAACGTCAAGTTCGTGATCGCGCAGGACGGCTCGACGTTTACGATGCAGGCGGTGAACGGGGTGCAATTCGATCTTCTTCTCGCAGTCATCCTGGTCGCCGTAGTGATGCTCCTCTTTCTTCATAGCATCCGGAACTCTTTCATCGTGATGCTTGCAATCCCCGCATCGCTTCTTTCGACGTTGATAGTCATGTATGTACTTGGCTACACTCTGAACCTCATGACTCTTCTCGGATTCTCTCTTGTTATAGGAATACTTGTGGACGATTCCATCGTCGTCATCGAAAACATCCACCATCACCTGGAGATGGGAGAGAAGCCTAGAACGGCGGCTTTGCACGGGCGAAACGAGATCGGCTTTGCGGCGCTGTCGATCACTATGGTGGATGTGGTCATATACCTCCCGCTCGCTTTGACCGGCGGACTCGTGGGAAATATCATCCGTGAATTTGCGGGCGTTGTAGTCATCTCTACACTGATGAGTCTTTTTGTCTCCTTCACAGTTACCCCGCTGCTGGCATCGAGGATCGGCAAAGTAGAAAGGATGACTGACGGGACCTTCATAGGCAAATTCGCTGTCGAGTTCGAGAAATATTTCCGCAAGCTCGTCGTAAAGTACATAGGACTTCTTAAATGGAGTCTGCAAAACCGATGGAAGGTCATAGCGATTGCCACCTTCTTGTTCGTGGCTTCCATTATGCTTGCTCCGCTGGGTTTCATCGGAGCGGCGTTCGTTCCTCAGACCGACATGGGAGAGTTCGCTGTGACTCTCGATATGCCCCCCAACTACACCGTCAGGCATACGAACATAGTAACTGAAAAAGTCGAGCGGTACGTGAACAGCCTGCCGGAGGTCAAAAAGGATTTTGTGGAGGTCGGTGTCTCAAATGAAGGAATTATTGGCCAATCATCCAATCACAGCTCGGAACTCGACGTACAGCTGGTATCCAAGGGAAAACGAAGACTCTCAACCGACCAGATAGGCGAGAAGATCAAGGAATTCGCGCTTAAGATACCGGGTGTCAGGGTGCGTGTCGATCCTATAGGTATATTCGGTACCGCGAATCAAACGCCCATACAGCTCATAGTCAGCGGACCGAGTCGACCGGACGTTCTGAGATCCGCGCAGCTTCTCGAAAATGTCGTGAAAGAGATTCCAGGAACGGCTGACGTGCGCCTGTCCACAGACGCCGGCAGCCCCGAAATGCGTGTCGACATAAATCGACAGAAGATGGCTCAACTCGGACTGTCAATGGCCAATGTCGGTGCTGCGCTCCAGGTAGCCATGCAGGGAAACGACGACGCGAAGTTCAGGCAGGGGGGCGACGACTACGATATTCTCGTATCGCTGGACCGGCCCGACAAGTCGAATATTTCCGATCTGAAACACCTGGTCTTTGTAAACAACAAGGGACAACAGATTCAGCTTCAACAATTTGCGACAGTTTACCAGTCGACTGCACCGTCAGTCCTTCAGCGGTTCGACCGCATCGATGCCGTTACGGTCTATTCCGAGGTGATCGGCAGACCGGTGGGAACCGTCGGGCAGGACATAAGAAACGCGATGGCCGGCAAGACCCTTCCTCCGGGCGTCAAGATTACGTACTGGGGCGATTTGAAGAATCAGGCCCAGGCGTTCAGCAGTCTCGGGATAGCGCTCGCGGCCGCAATAATTTTCGTCTATCTTGTCCTGATCGCCCTGTACGATTCGTATGGAGAACCGTTTATAGTTCTCTTCTCAATACCGGTGGCCATGGTCGGCGCCTTCCTTGCGCTTGCGCTTACGCTGAATTCACTGAACATATTCACAATACTCGGGATCATCATACTGATCGGGCTCGTGGGAAAGAACGCCATTCTTTTGGTCGACAGGGCAAACCAGAAAAAGCGGGAAGACGGGTTGTCTACCTTTGATGCGCTCATAGAGGCGGGCGAAAGCCGGATAAGACCTATCCTCATGACAACCACAGCAATGGTCTTCGGCATGCTTCCGTTGGCGCTGGCAAATGACGCGGCCTCCGAATATAAATCGGGTCTCGCATGGGCCATAATCGGCGGGCTTATCAGCTCCATGTTCCTCACTCTCGTCCTTGTTCCGGTTGTATACGTCCTTCTGGAAAATGCACAACTTAAAGTAAAGGCCATGCTGGCACACGGGAGAAGTGAAGAAGAGTACGGATTGAGCCGGGAAATTCTCGGAAAGTAAACAGGTCCGCGTCGCTTCACTGTTTGCATTGAACTTGAGACATTGGGTGACTATGATTCTGAAGTTACGGGAGACTTAGTTAAGTCCGGGAAAATGTTGAGGCGGACCCGAACATGAACGCCCACCAGGATTTCCCACGCCTGAGCGGTATCCCTTTTTATCCGACAGACTTTTCATTTGAATGAAACAACACAGAGCGGAATGTCCCTGAAAGTCGTACTCGCAGCTCCACTAATGGTGTGCTTGGTACTGATTTCCTCTTCCTTTGCGCAACAGAAGAGGACATCTACGGTCAGCGGATTCGTATACGACAAATCGACCGACGGGAGCCTAATCGGTGCGACAGTCTATTTCAAGGACACCGGACTCGGCGTCTCGACGAACAGCAACGGTTATTTCGTAATATCTGACGTGCCCGTCGGCCGGGACACTCTCGTCGTGAACTATCTTGGGTATGAGAAGCGCGTCATTGGAATGACAGTCCGACCCGGGAACAACAGGCTCATCAAGGTGTATCTGACGCCGACCTCATACAAGATGGGGGAAGTTATTGTGACGGCGGATTCGCTTTCCATGGCCGAGAGGGCTTTCAAGCGGCCGGTTTCCACGCTTGAACTCACCCAAAGTCAGGTGAATGCGATACCCAAATTCATAGAGCCTGACTTGCTTCGCGCGCTCGAAAGCCTTCCAGGCATTACGCCGATTTCAGATTTTTCATCCGCGCTTTACGTACGGGGGGGAACGCCCGACCAGAACCTATACCTTATCGACGGCGCACCCATCTACAATCCGGAACATGCCTTTGGGATCTTCTCGACTTTCAATACAGACGCAATCAAACGCGTGATGGTCTCAAAAGGGGGATTCGGAGCGCAGTACGGCGACAGGCTGTCTTCAGTCATTGCCGTCACCGAGCTCGACGGGGACAGAAAGAAATTCGAAGGCAATGCGAACATAAGTCTCATAGCGGCAAGTGCCACAGTCCAGATGCCGACCTGGTCATTCGGCTCGATAGCGGGTTCTTTCAGACGTACTTATATCGATCAGACTTACGCGAAGTTCATCAAGGATCTTCCGAATTATTACTTCGACGACGGCAACCTGACGGGAAAATTCCAACTCGGCGACCGGGACAACATCACACTCAGTTACTTTGGGAGCGAAGACAACCTGAACTATCAGTTCGACAAGAGTACGCCCAATAGCCCGCTGGTGACTTACAATTGGGGAAACGGCGTGGCTTCGGGGAAGTGGGACCATGTCTTCGGAAGCAAATTGCTCTCGGATTTGCTGGTCTCTTATAGCGGGTTTGTCTCCAATTTCGGCCTGGAGAATCTTGTCCCGGTGAACGAGCGGAATACGATCTCCAACTATAGCGTGAAAGAGTCGCTGCGCTATTACGTGTCTAACGAAACCACGATCAGGCTGGGCGCAGCTTATCACCGGGTCGGGGTAACATACAACCTTACAACGAGCGACGGTGCCATCAATCTCGAAATCCCGACGCATAAAATCGATGCTTACGCGATCTTCAGCTGGGCACCTGATCCGTTGTGGGATATCGAGGGTGGCCTCAGATTCGAGCGGTTCACCTCGAGCAGGACGTTCACACATTTGGATCCCCGCTTGTCCATCAAGTACAGACTATCTCGGACAAGCAGCCTGAAATTCGCGACCGGGATTTATCATCAGTATATGGAAACAGTGGATAGACTTTTTACCGCAAGCATATGGCTCCCGGCAGGGAAGTACATCGACAATTCCGAGGCGACGCATTTCATCCTGGGCTACGACAAACAGATTTCAAACCTGTTTGAGCTTGAAACGAACGTCTATTACAAAAGCTACAAGAACATCGATATATATAATCAGAACCTGAATGCGCAAGCTGTACCGAGTTACTATCTCTCAAACGGCAATCCGGTGTATGCTTCCGATCAGAATGCTTTTCTGGAGGGGAACGGGAAGTCATTCGGCCTGGAGCTGCTTCTCAGGAAAGATGCCGGGGCGGTGACTGGATGGATCGGATACGCGCTGTCCAGGACGGAGTATGTCTTTCCGGCCGTCAACCAGGGAAACATGTTTATCCCCCGGCAGGACAGGACGTCGGTCATAAATTTCGTGTTAAATGGAAACGTCGGCGATATTTTCAGCGGCAAATGGAACGCGCCTGTTCGCAAGTCGGCATCCAGCTGGCTCCTGGGACTGAACTTCATTTTCACCACCGGGCAGCCGATAACCGTTCCGGCGTCGGTTTACTTCGTCAACGCCCTCCCTGCATGGGACAACTACGGCGCGGGAGCGCAGAACCTCCCAAACTACCAGCTCTATCCGGGTCCGATCGACAATTACAGACTGCCGGATTACATCAGATTGGACCTTAGCATCACATGGAAGAAAAACTACGGCACGTGGTCGCTGGCACCTTATCTTCAGATATTCAACCTAGGCAACAGAAAGAATGTTTGGTTCATCGAGTATTCCAGCAAAAGTTCTAACGGCGAAATTGTGCAGAACGTGAAGCCGATCTACATGCTGCCGTTTCTGCCGAGCATAGGAGTGACGATTAAGTTTTGAAAGTCGAGCGAACATTACTCAGGCATCTTCCGGGAGAATATCGCCTTGGGAGCAGGATGAATATCGTCCGGACCGCGCTCGTCATTTATCTCATATCGATGTTGGCCGGGTGCGGCAAATCCGGGGTGAATCTGAATAATGCCCCCTTTGTCCCTAAGATAGTGGTCGAGGGCTATTTGTATTGCGGTGAAACCGTCAGTCACATAAGGTTGATGAGAAATTATCCGATCGGTGCGAAGGTTGACACGTCCTCTCTTTACTTAACGCCGACCGCCAACGACGTTCAGGTTTCGATAAACGGGATTCCGCTTTTATTCGACCCCTCTACTCAATCGTATTTCAGTCGTCAGATAAGCGTTGGCTACGGTAAAACATACACGCTCAGTGTCCAGGCGAGCGTCGACGGGTCGGAGCTAAGCACGACATCTACCACCACCACACCGGAGAGAGGATTCAAACTTACGAACCCAAATATCGGAACCTTTCCGTACGACAGTCCGTTCATCACGCTTGGATTCCTGCCGTCTCCCGGGACCAGCTTCTATGCTTTTTCCATCGTGCCTGATTCTGCAAGCACAGGAAATTTCATATATAACAATCTATTTCGCCAGAATCTCGATTCGGCGGATGTGGCCAAACGCCTGAACGACTTCAAGTTTCAGGGGGTGGTGGAGCAGGGCCTCGACTCCCATTATTCGGGAACGTTCGCTCTGCATGTCAGAAGCAGTGAGACCTGGTTCTACGGGAGATACACCATTGTCGCGTATGCGGGCGACTCGAATTTTAAAGACTACGTCTTGACTGCGCCTTCCGTGCAGGAAGCCGACGGCAACTTCCACGAACCGATTTTGATATTCAAAGGTGACGGGATAGGGGTCTTCGCTTCGGCGATAGCGGATACTGCAACCTTCACAGTAACGAAGTGACAGGAAGTCTCTGCTTCGGGGCTTTCTATATCGATCCGCCGATGAGCGAGACTATGGTGCCTACTGTGTTGGCAAAGATATGGACGGCAGCCGAAGCTCTCCAGCTCTTGCGGTAAGCCACTATCCCACAGATTATTCCGAACGCGCTAATGAATAACAAACGGCCGAAAGAATCATCGACGACCACATGCTTGAATGAAAAGAGAACGGCAGTGACACCGATCGCCCACGATGGAGACATGAGACGCAATAGGTGGACCTGCACGATGCCGCGCCACAGGAACTCCTCGGCAACGGGAACGAAGACGCCGTTGACTGAGATTAGCAGCGTCACCTTTATGACCGCCGCTTCTTTCACAAATAGTCTCAGGGGATTATGGAATTCACTTGCGAACCACGGCATGAGTTTCGCGCCGCCCCACAATAGATGGTCGACGGAAAGTAAAATTGAGCTCGCCGCCAACAGCAAGAGCCAGGGCACGTAATCCCATGTCTTTACCAGATCTCGCAGCGAATTTCCGACCTCTTTCAGCTGTTCCTTCCAAACCGTTTGTGTAGCCAAACCGAAAAGGAAAAGGAGAAGACTGTACGCCGCCAGCAGCGCAATCAGGTCGTTGGCCCTCAGGTTTCCGATTGTCGGCAACCAGAACATGACAAACCTTCTGAAGAGGAACTCGGTGGCGGTTGTGACTATCACGACCGTCAGCGCGAACCCCAGATTGCGACACCGGGTGCGAAGTGAAGGCGAATGATTGTCGACTGCCATGATATTAGTTACTTCTGAGTTCTCGTTGGATCAGGAGGAACATATTATTGCGATTGTATTGACAGGGGCAATTATCCTTTGGCGGTGAGAGACGCGAGGAGCCGCAGGAAAAGGCTCGGTATGCATCGTAAGGCGGCACTCACTTGCTGTGTGTCAGGAACTCCACGAGTTGGGCCGTCGTGGCATTTCCAACCCAGTAACGTCCGTCGGTCTCTACGACGGGAACAGATCGCAACCCTTTCTCCCTGACAATGTCCTGTCGAAATGTAATGTCTTTTTCCTCGAGCTCAAATTTTAATTCGCGTTGCAGCTCAGCAAGGCGTTTCTTAACGATAGGACAAAACGGACAGACGTTTGCTGTGTACAAGATGACTTTGGCGGTCACTCTGGACTCGGCAGGGGCACTCGCCTTCACATTTTCCACTGAACCGTAACCAAGCAGACGCGAGATTCGCGGAAACATCCTTACGTAGTAGAATTGTGCAAATACTCCTGCGACCAGCACGAATCCGCCTGCCCACCAGTAAGTCAACATCCCCATGGCGATGGCTAAGGCGGGCACGCCTATCCAGGTAAGCCATACGTTAATTAGAGGACATTCCTGCTTCATCTGTTTCATGACGATACCCTCAATCTGGTTAGATGTTCTGCCGCTCGAACGCTTGGCATGACCGGTCGTAGCGCACTCTTCTTTTGTTTTGTGCGCATTCACGCCGCTCACGAAACGAGCCGGATTGACGACACAGCCCCGCAAATGGCATCAGGTTACATAACCGATCATGATCGAGCCTGCTGAATGACCGGTCCCACGAAGTTGAGTGAAGTCGGGACTGCCCCAAACTCCAGGGTCGTTAATTCCCACTGCCAATTGGGCTGCTACCATTTATCTTAGTAACAAACATTTCTTCGTTACATAGTACGTTTCAGCCTGGAGTCTATAGAAGTAAACTCCACTCGGGAAACCCGCGCCATTGAACCGGACGGAATGAGGGCCCGCACTCTCGTATTGATGGACAAGGGCCGCAACCTCCCTGCCGAGCACATCGAAAACCTTCAACGTCACGAAACTCCTGTTCGGCAATTGATAGCGAATTATCGTGCTGGGATTGAATGGGTTAGGATAGTTCTGGCTTAGGGCAAATGAAGCAGGCTGAACCTCCTGAGACCCACTCATACCTGTGATCTTGACCAACCGTAGATCCGCCCACCAGTCGTGATCAAGCCAGTTAAATATGTATACCGAACAACCTATGAGGCCCGAGTCAAGCGTAACGTAGTAATCAGTCTTGTCAGCAAAATCGTAACAATCCGTATACAGCGTCCTCAGAGCTAACGTGTCGTTCCGCACATCGAAGGTGTCTAGCGACGGACAGTCGTAGTAGCGGAAGTAAGAAAGATACGGGTAGTAGATTTTTGCGCCGTCATAAGGACACCGCCTGCTGTACCCGGGCAGGGAGTCGGGAAAAATCCATCCTTTTAACTTATGATTGCCGGCCCGATATCGGCTTCCCTCTTCTTCGTTGATCGTGGTCGAATAGCTCGAGTCGATCGCTCGGGAACTTATTGCTCGCGCAGAAGTCCGAATTACTTCGGTACCTACGGTATGAATGGTCAGGTAGAAGATCCGCGTCGAATCTGCCGTGCCCACAAGAATACTGTCGATGCTGATTTCTCTTGAACCATGGAAAGTTGAAAGGGCGTTCAACGTGTCGGGAAGGTAGCGGAACTCCACGCCGATCTCGTAGTGGTAGAAAAGCGTTTGCCCCATCGTGAAGCGCTTCAGCAGGTCAAACCGAACCGTGTCTCCGGGTTGTGCTAGCAAGTCGTAATGATCCTGATTTGGCATAGAGTAATAATGAAGCGAATCATTCAGTGGGATTGATTGGGCATGAGCGAGCGAGCACATCAGGCCAACGGAAAAAAGGACCCTCTTCACGTCATCCTCCCCCGACATTCTTCTGTCGACGATCACAGCCGGCTCGCGACCCATGGCATTCCGGATCCTGTACCAGTAACGTATGACAGCTGCACATGATATTCCGATGTCCCACCTTCCAGCCGTGCCCTAATCTTTCACCGAATTTAGCCGGACCTATCGAAAACTCCAAGCGAGGCTTGCACATAATGGTTTGATTCACACATTAAGGCACTTGCCCCCTTTCACAATCATCCTGTGCTCGTTATATTCGAAAGAATTCTTCTTCTTCCACAAAGACAGAGAGTCTACGAGTGAAACCATCCGAAGATATAACTACCACAATACGCCACGATTGGACACATGACGAGATAGCCGGAATCTATAACCTTCCGCTCCTGGAACTTGTGTATAGAGCTGCAACCGTCCATAGGCAGTTCCACGATCCTTCCGAAGTGCAGGTATGTTCTCTCCTTTCTATCAAGACCGGCGGCTGTCCGGAGGATTGTGCGTACTGTCCTCAGTCTGTCGAATATGATACAGGCGTCGGTGTAGAGGCGCTCATGAAGGTGGACGAAGTCCTGGAAAGGGCCCGCAACGCCAAGGATGCAGGCGCTACCCGCTTTTGTATGGGGGCCGCCTGGCGCGAAGTCCGCGAGAATAAAGACTTCGACCGCGTGCTCGAAATGGTGAAGGGCGTGAACGACATCGGACTCGAAGTCTGCGCGACGCTCGGCATGGTCACCGAAGAGCAGGCGAAGAAACTGAAGGATGCCGGCCTGTATGCTTACAACCACAACGTCGATACTTCGTCCGGCTACTACAAGAGTATCATTACGACCCGGACGTACCAGGATCGTATCGACACCATAAAGAACACGCGCGCGGCGGAGATCACCGTCTGCAGCGGAGGTATTATCGGAATGGGCGAGTCGGTCGACGATCGGATCGACATGCTTATGACGCTCGCGAATCTCGATCCGCATCCGGAGTCCGTGCCGATCAACGCACTCGTGCCCGTTGCAGGGACACCTCTGCAGGATCGTCCTCCGGTCGGGGCGTGGGATTTCGCGAGGATGATCGCTATCGCGAGGATTGTGATGCCCAAGTCTATGGTGCGGCTGTCTGCCGGAAGACTCCAGCTATCTAAAGAGGCACAGGCTTTTTGCTTCCTCGCGGGAGCGAATTCTATCTTCGCGGGAGACAAGCTGCTGACCACCCCGAATCCACCGGTCGATGAGGACAGGGAACTGTTCGCATCTTTAGGACTGAAGCCCAGGAAAGCTTTTAAGGAGGAAATCCCAGCCGATTAGCCTGAGGATTTCACTTTCATTGTGTACAGATGGCTCGGGCATCAGAGACTATCATGGAGCCTTTTTTGACTTTTCCGATTTGTGGTCATCAATTCTCTCCGCACTGTCTGCGCGCTTACAACGGCGACGCTGCTGATCCCCGCAACGGTCAGATATGGCTATGATGATCGATATCGAAGACAAACTGAGAGCTGCACTTGAAGAGAGAAGCTCCGACCAATCGCTCCGAAACTTGACAACAGAAACCGGACTGGTCGATTTCTGCTCGAACGACTATCTTGGATTTGCACGATCGGGTATACTAAAACAGAAGATCAGAGAAGAGGAATCCCGCCATTCCGACCAGAGGATCGGTTCAACGGGCTCGCGTCTTATTACGGGGAACACAAAATATTACGAGGAACTGGAAAGGGATATCGCGCAATTCCATCGGGCCGAGGGCGGACTCATATTCAACTCCGGATACGATGCCAACCTCGGTTTGTTCGCGTCGATTCCACAGCGGAACGACATCATCCTGTACGATCAGCTTGTCCACGCTTCCATCAGGGATGGTATACGGCTGGGCTATGCCAGGGCGTTTTCGTTCAAGCATAATGATCCCGGTGACTTGAAGCGAAGGCTTGAATCACAAGTCACGCGGGACGAAGCTCGGGCCGGAAGCATCTTTGTGGCGGTGGAGTCGGTCTATTCCATGGACGGGGATTTTGCCCCTTTGACGGAGATGGCTGATCTTTGCGCACACTATGGTGCTCGGATAATTGTCGATGAGGCCCATGCGACGGGTGTGTTCGGCCGGAGAGGCGAAGGCAAGGTGGTCGAGCTGGGATTGGAGAACGAAGTGTTCGCCCGGCTGCACACATTCGGGAAAGCACTCGGTTCGCACGGTGCGATCGTTCTCGGTTCCAATGCGCTTCGTTCGTACCTCATCAATTTTGCGCGCTCATTTATTTACACGACCGCACTTCCGTTTCACAGTCTTGCGGCAGTCAGGTGTGCTTACGAGCTTCTTGCCGGGAGTGACAGCGCCACGACACGGCTCAGGCGAAACATTTCCTTTTTCAAGAGCTGCATCGGAACAGATATTCAGAGGAATATGATCCCAAGCGAGAGCGCAATACAATGCATTATCATGCCTGGCAACGAGCAGGTAAAAAAGGCGGCGCGTAGGATTCAGGACTCCGGATTCGACGTCAGACCGATTATGCATCCGACTGTGCCGGCGGGTTCGGAGCGCCTCAGGGTATGCCTTCACGCATTCAACACTCAAGATGAGATAGAAGGACTAATCACCAAAGTAGGGGCGATATCAAAATGAAAAGAATATTTGTAACCGGGATCGACACGAACATCGGGAAAACCGTCGTGTCGGCAATTCTGACAGAAGCCCTGGAAGCTGATTACTGGAAACCCATCCAGGCGGGAAACCTTGACGACACGGACACAGATCTCGTAAGGAGACTGATCTCAAATTCGAAATCCGTACTCCATCCCGAAGCTTACCGTCTTACACAGCCGCTCTCACCGCATGCGGCCGCAGCCGCGGACGGGGTGGCCATCGACATGGATGTTATCCGCTCTTCCATGCCTTCCTCTAACGGACGGGACCTAATTATCGAAGGAGCGGGCGGTGTTATGTCACCCGTCAATGACTCGTTTGTGGTGATGGATCTCATAAAGAATCTTGATGCCGAAGCAGTGATAGTCTCGAAACACTATCTCGGGAGCATTAACCACACACTTCTCACGATCGACGCGATGAGGAGAAAAGGGTTGCCCGTGGTGGGCGTGTTCTTCAACGGGAAACCCGTTCAGTCATCGATCGATTTCATACTGCGCTATTCCGGCATCAAGGCACTGGGCCTCATCGACGAGGAGAAGAAACTCGACAAGGAAGTAGTGAAGAAATATGCCCAGCTCTTTCGAAAAGAATTCCGCTGATGAGTCTCTCCGAACGCGACGGCAGGGTAATCTGGCATCCTTATACGCAGATGCAGACCTCCGGTCCGCCCGTATCCATCCTCCGCGGCGAGGGAGCGCGCCTCTATGATGAGGCCGGCAACGAGTATATCGACGCGATCTCGTCGTGGTGGGTAAACGTCCATGGTCATGCCCATCCTTACATTGCTAAAAAGGTCGCCGAGCAGCTGACGAGGCTCGAACACGTCATCTTCGCGGGTTTTACCCACGAACCGGCCGTACTTCTCGCGGAGCGGCTTCTGGAAGTACTGCCGTCAAATCAGGAGAGGATTTTCTATTCCGATAACGGTTCAACTGCTGTCGAAGTCGGCTTGAAAATGGCCGTTCAATATTGGCACAACCGGGGTATGAAGAAGCATACTATAATCGTGCTAAGCAACTCGTACCACGGCGATACCTTCGGTTCCATGTCGGTAAGCGTCAGAGACCTTTTCACCGAACCGTTCTGGGATCTCCTTTTCGACGTAGTGGTCATCGATGCCCCGATAATCGGGAAAGAGGAAGAGGCGTTCAGGCAACTCGACTCGGTCTCCGATCGCGACGATATCGCCGCTTTCGTCTTCGAGCCGCTTCTCCAGGGTGCAGGTGGGATGATAATGTACGACGGCGCACCGCTTGACCGGATGCTCGGTCTTTGCAGAGAAAAGGAGATACCGACGATTGCGGATGAAGTGCTGACCGGGTTCGGCAGAACAGGAAAATTCTTCGCATCGGATTATCTGAAAAACAAGCCGGACATCATTTGCATGTCCAAAGGGATTACCGGCGGCACGATGGCACTCGGGGCAACATCATGCACCGGCGAAATCTACGCCGGTTTTCTCTCGAACGATAAACGGAAAAGCTTTTTCCACGGTCATTCTTATACAGGAAACCCGGTTGCATGTGCCGCGGCCCTGGCAAGCCTCGATCTGTTCGAGAAAAAGGAGACTTGGGAGAACATTTTGCGAATCGAGGAACAGCATGGGTCTTTTCTCGCGGAGATAGCGGGCCATCCGCGTGTGAGAAACCCACGCCGTACCGGTACTGTGGTTGCTTTTGATGTTGTGAACGATGAAGCGACAGGGTATCTCAACGACCTCCGCGACTGGATGAACGATTACTGTATCAGCCGGCGCATCATCATAAGGCCTCTCGGGAACGTGATGTATTTGATGCCGCCGTATTGCATTACAAACGACGAACTGGGGAAGGTGTACTCGGTCATGGAGTCGATGCTCGATCAATTGCCGGTTCGCAAGTGAACTCCATTTAATTTTCCCGACGTTCCTGAACATTTCCGCCGAATTTAACGCACGCGCGCATCCGGCGGGCACATCGCTGTGACCGGCTGCGAAGTTATCCGTTGAAAAACGACTGACTTTGGAATGGAAGTCCGGGCGGCAGAAGGTTGATCTCTGCGATCGAATGAAAGAACAGACCATCCCCTATGGACAGTGAATCTTATTTTTGTTCATTTATTTCATTATCTTTCGGTTAGTTATGCGAGAACAATCTCGGCGCATCGCTATTACTGGAATGGGCTCTATTTCGCCGCTGGGATTCAGTCCCGATGAGGTTTGGCAATCTTACTTGCGAAGAGAGTCGCTTTTGCGGCCGATCGCCTATAACGGCGAAAAAACCGCTGTGGCCAAATTGTCCAAACCTTCCGAAGACATAGTGAAGTCGATCCAGCTTGAGGAACCGTTCCACCGTCATCTCGACAGAACGGTTGTGATGGCCATGCATTGTGCTAGAGAGGCCGTCGAGCGGGCAGGATGGGGAAAGTCCGGTGGATCCATGAAAACTGGTGTGAATATCGGTTCTTCTCGCGGGGCGACGACGGTGCTGGAACAGCTTCACGGGGCTTTTTTGAAAGACCCTTCGCAGAGACTTCCTCCTCTTACTTCCCCCACAACAACACTCGGGAATGTGTCGAGCAGCGTGGCGCAGGATATTGATGCAGACGGCCCTGCCATCAGTCATTCGGTCACTTGCAGCACCGCACTGCATGCCGTGTTCAACGGAATCGCGTGGATATTCGGTGGACTCGCGGACAGGTTTATCGTGGGTGGAGTCGAGGCTCCGCTGACAGAATTCACTGTCGCTCAAATGAAGGCTCTCCGTATTTACACAAACGATGCAACGGCCGAGTACCCGTCCAGGCCATGTTCGGCCGAAACGCCGCTTCGTGATACGATGGCCCTAGGTGAAGGGGGTGCTGCATTCGCTCTCGAGAGACTCGAACGATCCAACGGGGAATCGAAACGAGGTCCCGTTCTCGGCGTCATCGAATCATTCGGATACGGCATCGAGTCTCCAGCCACTCCAACGTCAATAACCGAAGAGGGGGCCGCTCTCCAAAAGGCGATGGCTATGGCAATTGAGAATTCTGCCCAGGACAGTCCGGTTGACATGATAATTCTCCATGCACCTGGAACGGTGAAGGGAGACAAGAGCGAGTTGAGGGCCATCAGGGCCGTGTTCGGCGCCGATCTTCCTGTGCTGGTTTCGAATAAGTGGCTCATTGGTCATACCTTCGGGGCATCGGGAGCGCTCAGTCTGGAATACGCACTTCTGATTCTCGCCGGGGGCGACTATGTAGATTTCCCGTACGCGGTAACTTTCGAGAACCGTCGCCGGCCGATTCGAAAGATCATGATCAATGCGGCCGGGTTCGGTGGAAACGCGGCCAGCCTCATCGTGTCGAATCAGATATGACGGCTCAATTGCCCAGGATTGTATGAGCGCGAAAGTAACCATCTACGATATCGCAAAAAGCGCCGGTGTCGGGATCGGGACCGTATCGAGGGTGCTTAACAATCATCCGAACGTGACTCCGCAAACACGCGAACGGGTCAAGGAAGTAGTCAGACGCATGCACTACCAGCCGCATACTTATGCGCAGCGTCTCGCCAGGAGCCAGTCAGAAACTATATCTGCAATCATACCCTTCTTCACGAATTACTTTTCCGTCGAAATCCTTCGCGGAGTTCAAGAGGGAATATCACGTCTCGGCTACGATCTGACATTGTTCGGGGTGAACGACGTAGGCCAGGCTGAATCCAGCCTGACGCGGGCCCTGCACAGGGGCCGGGTGGACGGGATACTGTTTTTTTCAATGAGACTTCCCGATAGAATTGTCCCTCGTCTCCGCGAGACAGGGATACCGATAGTGCTGGTGGACAGTTCTTATCCGAAGTTCGATTCTCTTTCCGTCGCGAATGCGGACGGCGCTTACGATGCAACCTCTCACTTGATTACTCTCGGGCACCGGAAGATAGGGATGATTAATGCCCTCCAAAGAAGCGTGCCTGCCATGGAGCGGCTCAGCGGATACAGGCGTGCCCTTGAGAGCAACGGCATCCGGTTTTCCGCCGACCTTGTGAAAGTTGGTGCGAACACCAAAGCAGACGGCTTCAACCGAGATGCGGGATACGAGGCGATGCTCGAGTTCATAAGAATGGGACCGGACATGCCGCGGGCCTTTTTTGTATCTTCGGACATTCAGGCGATGGGAGCGATCTCCGCACTGAACGAACACGGCAATCGAATTCCTGAAGACGTTTCTGTAATCGGGTTCGACGATATCGAGCTGGCAAATCATATTGGCTTGACGACGATGCGGCAGCCTATGTATAAGATGGGGCTGGTTGCAGTCGAACGACTCGCGGCGAGGATGTCCGACCCCGTCATGCAGATAAATCATACGACGTTTCTCCCCGAACTTGTGGTCAGGCAAACGACCTCGGCTCCCTCCGGGATCCCTGAAGGGGCGTAATACTTCAGATGTTGATCAAAATCCTGTATTTAGAAAGGCCGCCCTATCTGCCGTTGTGAGGCTCCTGATGCGTTTTTCCGGCCTGAGGCGCCGTGGCCGGGTTTTGTGCTTTAAAATTGCCTGACGGTTGATTAGATTGATTTGAAGATTCGCGGCGAGTTCATCCCCGAATTCGCTGACATGAATCGCAATGAGTTTTGACCAGAATGAGTTTTATCGGAGCGGCTTCGACAGCCGCTTTTTGACTGCGTACCAAATACCACTCCTTTTACAAGCGAAGGACCTTACGATGAAGAGACATTCACCTCCTTTCCTCAAATGGGTCATCCTTTCGATACTCCCGCTTATCGTCACGATGTTTACCGTCGCGGCGGAGGCGCAAATGACCCCACTTCAGAAGACCTACTCCAGCCTTAAGTGGCGCATGGTCGGCCCGTACAGAGCCGGTTGGGCGACCATGGCCGAGGGCATTCCAAGTGAACCGAACACTTTCTACTTCGGTGCGGCCGGCGGCGGCGTTTGGAAGACCATCGATGCAGGAAGAACCTGGCAGCCGCTCATGCAGCACCAGGGGGCGTCCTCGGTCGGCGCCCTGGACATATCCCTGTCCAATCCGAATATTATTTATGTGGGGACGGGACAGGTAGCGTTCCGTTACGATATGCTCGCAGGCGATGGCGTATATAAATCGACCGACGGTGGAAAAACCTGGAATAACGTCGGTCTGAAGAACACCCAACATATAGGACGCATTATCATCGATCCGAAAGATCCGAACCACGTTCTCGTAGCCGGGCTCGGGAATGTCTTTGCCCCCAACAATGAGCGCGGCGTCTTTCTTACCACCGACGGGGGCAAGACCTGGAAGAAAACACTGTTCGTGAACGACAGCACAGGGGCAGTTGACCTCGCGTCCGATCCCGATGACCCATCGGTGGTGTACGCCGCGATGTGGCAAATGCAGGCGCATCCGTGGCTCGACTATTTCATGCCGGAGACCGGTGCTGGCTCGGGCATTTTCAAGAGCACCGACGGCGGCGAGCATTGGGTAAGACTGACAAGCCATGGATTACCTGCCGGTCTTTATGGCAGAATCGGACTCGGAGTCGCTCACGGGAGCAAGGGACAGATCGTGTACGCTACAATAATAACTTCCGGGGGGGCAAACGGGCTCTATCGGTCCAACGACGGCGGGGCAACTTGGAATTACATCAACAAAGACCCGGGTCTCGCGAACTCGTACTTCAGTAGGGTTACGGTGGATCCCACAAACCCGAGTACCGTGTACGTCATGGATCGATCCATTCACAAATCCGTGGATGGCGGAAAGAAGTTCATCATGTTTAAAGGCTCGCCGGGCGGCGACGACTATCATTTTCTCTGGATCAATCCCAACAACACGAAGTACATGGTCGCCGCGGTCGACCAGGGATGCTGCGTCACGGTTGATGGGGGAAAAACCTGGTCTAGCTGGTACAACCAGCCGACGGGACAGTTTTATCACATCGCCGTAGACGATCAGTTCCCATTTAAAATTTACGGCGGTCAGCAGGATAACGGGACGGTGGGAATTTCCAGCCGCGGACCTGACGGAGTGATCAGCCTTCGCGACTGGCATCCTGTGGGAGGGGACGAACGTGACTACGACGTGCCGAAGCCGGGCGACCCGAACCTGGTCTTCGGAAGCGGACTCGGGGGACATTTCTCCCGCTTCAACAACACCACAAGACAGGTGACCGAGATTTCTCCGTGGCCTGTGATTACATATGGTGCTCGAGAGTCGACGGTAAAATACCGCTACACGTGGATTACCCCGCTTGTTTTTTCGCACGTCGGAGACCACGCGTTGTATGTGGCGAACCAATATCTGTGGCGGTCGACCGACAACGGCGATCACTGGCAAAGAGTAAGCCCCGATCTCACGGGAGAAATACCCGGGTCGAAGGATTACTTCGATCCTAGCAGGAGTGCCGCGAAGAAGGCTGGCTACGGCGTAATATTCACAATTGCGCCGTCGCCGAGATCGGCGAAAATTATTTGGGTCGGTACTGACGACGGCCTCATTCAGCTTACCACTGACGGCGGTGCGCACTGGAAGAACGTCACGCCGAAGGCCGTGCCTCTTTGGGCGAGAGTCGATGCCATCGACCCGTCGTACTTTTCTGACGGTGCGGCCTACGCCGCAGTCAACACACAGCGGCTGGGCTACATTAAGCCGCTTATCCTCAAGACCACCGATTTTGGAAGGACCTGGCAGACGATCACCGACGGATTACCGTCCGACGAGTTTACAAACTCCGTCAGGTGCGATCCGGTGAAGAAAGGTCTTCTCTATGCCGCGACCAATCGCAGCGTCTACGTTTCGTTCAATAACGGAGCAAACTGGGACCCGCTAACTCTCAATTTCCCTACCGTATGCGTGAACGATATCCTCGTGCACGGCAATGACCTCGTGGCGGGAACCCAGGGTAGAGGTATCTGGATCCTCGATGATGTAGAGCCGCTGCGCGAGATAACCGCCAGCCTTCCGTCCGAAGCCGTTCACTTCTTCCATCCGTCGGTCGCAATACGTCTTCGTGCAGATGAGAACAAAGATACCCCATGGCCTCCCTCTACGGCACTTGGACAGAATCCACCGACGGGAGCAATATTCGATTACTGGCTTAAGGACAACGCCGACGGACCTGTGACGCTCACGATCCGCGATTCGAAGGGGGACACTATCAACCAATTTACAAGCGACGTGAAGCCGGAGAAGCTTCCGTCGCACCGGTACTTCCAGGCCGCATGGATAAAAGCCGCGCAAACGCTGTCTGCCGGCGCGGGTGCGCACAGGTTTGTTTGGAATCTCAGATATCCGAGGCCGAAGGCGCTGCGGTATGAGTACTCGATTGCCGCCGTTTGGCCGAAGGGCGGAACAAACGATGTGGATGCGGGAACGCCTTTGGATCCCCGCGGGCCTCTCGTGGTTCCGGGAAGATATACGGCAACTCTCAACGTTGGCGGAAATTCATATACTCGTACATTCATAGTCAAAGAAGATCCGCGTGTGCATGTCACCATGGATGCGCTCAGAAAACAGCTTGTCGTCGTACGACTGATTGACAAGGATCTGGGCAGGGCTGTGGAGGCTCACGATGCCATTGAGAAGATTCTGACCGAGAGAAGGGGCAAATTATCGGCGGCTGCTGTCAGGCTTCTCGATGATTTGCAGAGCAAAGGCGACCCGAGTTTTGCCTCGGTGGCCGGCGATCTTTCAAGTCTCACCACAGCAGTGCAGGGTTCCGATGATGCCCCGACTCAAGGGGAGCTGAACGTATATACGGCCATGCACAGAGAGCTGAAAGGACTCCTGAAGAGGTGGCAAACAGCCGAGAAGAGAATAGTGCAGTAAAATAGACTTCTTGCTGGAAGGCGGAGCATTTTGAACGGGCATGGGCCCGGCGATTCTGCCGGGCTCGGCCGCCTTATTGGGCAAGACACTCTTCGGTGAATTCGGCGACCGATCTATCGTCAGATTTAAGTCCGCAAAAGCAGAAAGGGGGAAAGGGGGTGGAGATTCGCCACCAACTCACGCGACCTTGGCAATTTGCCGCATCAAAAGTCGCGAAAGAGGCCAATTCCACTCCTTTCGGAACAAGTAATTGGCATGGTCATTGCACCACTTGTTGACGGAAGCCTGAACCAGCAGGTATCGCATCAAATTAGGTAATTTTGCATAGCAAATAATTGAAGAGTGAATCCGCAAGTGGAGCATCTCTGGAATCAAGATTTCCCGGCGGCAATGGATATAGAAAAGGATTTTCTGTCATGACTAAGGGCATTGTATTGATGTTGGTGGTTGCCTTCATATTTATGCTCGGCATATCCCTGACTTTCGCATAATTTGCACGACATGCATGTTATGCTTGGTAGGCTGCGGGTGCCGGGGGCCGCTTGACAAGCTGAAGGTTGATAGTCTGTTTAAACCATCGATAGTAGAGGCGTTTGCTGCGAGTCGGGCACTTGCCTGACTTTCCGAAGTTGGGATTCTGTTTGCGGGGTGGCCGGACATAATGTCCGGTCGTTGAACTGCCTCGTGGGCCTAAGAGGCTGTGGGGTGATTTGCAAGCGCCCGCGAGGTGGTAAGTCATTTTAATTAGTGATTTGCATCTCGATAATCCCTCCCCTGTTTCGATATTGAAGCCAACACGCGCATAACAACTTCAAATATCCCCCGGATCTTGCCCATATAAGGCGCAGTGAAGATTTCTTGTGACTTACGGTGAAACGCTGCAAAGGGGGAGGTATCTCATCTCGACATCTTTCCGTGGCGAAGCAGCTTTCTCTTTGCGCCTTCACGTCTGCCATTCGTTAGTGTTATAAATGGATATGGTATACCGAATGCCCCGTGGGGCATCTGCGGTGAAACTCGATTTTGGGACACTGTCCGAAACTTGCGCCACTTGACTTTTAAAATCTACGGGTATACATTTGTATACCATCCGTAGAAACCTGCGGGTGGGGAAGTGGAGTGGAAACATGCATGAAGTAACCGAACGCCAGAAAGAAGCACTCGATTTTATTGAGGAATTCACGCGTGAAAACGGATACCCACCGAGCTTTCGCGAGATCGGGGCCGCGATCGGAGTGACATTAGGAGCCGTTCAGAAGCTTCTCAAAATGCTCGAAAGAAAGAGCATGATAAAGAGAGAGTCGGGCCGGTCGCGCGTCCTGCGCGTGACGAGGAAAGAAAGCCGCATACCCATCTACGCCGCCGCGAGAGGCGGCATGCCCAGGATTGTCGACGAAGAGCCGAAGGAGTACCTCGATGTTCGCTCGACGCTCGGGCTGAGAACGGGCGACACGGGGATCTATGTCGTCGGTGACAGCATGATAAACGCAGGGATCGCCGACGGCTCGGTCGTATTCTTCCGTAGGATAGAAAATGTGAAAGACGACGATATCGTCGTTGCGCGCGTCGAGGACGGCGTTACGGTGAAGAGATACGGCCGTCAGGGAAGGAAGATCGTCCTGAAACCGGACAATCCGCTGCATGATCCGATAATCGTCGACCCGGCAGTCGACAGCTTCGAGGTGATAGGGAAAGTCATAAGCGTAATCAAGAATTACGGCAAAGATTCCCGCCAGAAAGGGAAGAGGCAGAAATGATTCCGATGCATTGCGTCGGTTTCGTGCGAAGAAATTGCACGCGGATGACACTGGACTTACGGATTCGCACGGATTTTTTATTCTATCTATTTTTATCGGTAGGAATCGGTTCGGTCCGTGTTTTTCCGTGTGCTGTTTTTGATCAGCGTTTCGGACGGTGTTGAATGTCGGACGAGCAGAAACATGTTGACAACCGGAGTCTGACGAGGGAATTGTCCCACGACATTGGAAGAGTCGTGCCGGGAAAGACGGTGCTCCTCTACGGCTCTTCGATGGTTTATTACACTTCTCTTATCGTCATGAAAGAAGCGCTGCATCGTTTGCCGAATCTTGCGGTCGTCGACGGTGCGAACAGGTTCGACGCATACCGCCTCGCGCGCCTGGCACAGATAGACGGCATGGATCCGCTCGGCGTGCTGAACAGGGTTTTCCTGTCGAGAGTGTTTACCGCATTCCAGATGGACGGATTACTGACGCGCGGAGTCGAACCGTTCTTAAACGAAGCGGGCACAAGGGTGCTCATAGTGCTCGGCCTGCTCCATACGTTTTACGACGAGCAGATATCGGTAAGAGAAGCCGAGAAGAGTCTCGCAAGAATAGACGCGAAGTTCGGGAGCATGAAAAAGAACGGCGTCTCTATCCTGATGGCTTCCGAAAAGCTGATGCCTGCACAGAAACAGAGGCAGTACTTTTCCTTGAGGATGAAAACTATGGCAGACGATGTGTATGAAGTAAGCAGCGGTCCTTATGATGGTATAATTTGGAGCAGACAGAGGAGGATGATCGCGAGGTGATTTATGGGACGTACCGTACCTACCTTTACGATGGTCATACAGGAACATGAGTCTAGATGGAGAAAATTCCGCGAGGCCTTGAGGAAGGAGGACCAGGAGCTGCTCGACGATCTCTTCCGGGCCCCGAAGATACATCTTGCCGCATGTGCGTACGCGGTCAACCCGGTACCGTTCGAGAATATAGTAATCTCCATGCTCCTCGAAGAGAGAAAGCGCTCTGCGTCGCTACAGAAACGAGTGGAAGAGCTGGAGCGACGGTTAGTAGAACCCGAGGCGAAATACAGAGGAAGATAAAACTCTGTGTCGCTCTGTGTAACGGCTTAAGCCGAGGAAAGAAAATTACATAAAGAAGTGCGAATGCAAAAGCGAGGATGGTTGTTTGATCTCTATCCTTCGAGCAAAGGGATAACCCTCTGGATAATCGACCGCGACGGCGTCAAGACCCGCGGCCACGTACCGTTCGTGCCGAGATTCTATATGAACGTGAAAAATGCAGACCGCAACCGGGTGGAAGTGCTGGCGCACAAGTTCCACTGCTCAATCACGGACGGCTGGGTAGAAAAGACCGAAATCTATTCCGGCAGGCGAATACCCGTTCTTGAAATATCCGTTCCGGATACACTCCACTTCAGAGAAATTGTCCGCCGGTTCGAATTTGAATTTCCATATTACGTCTTCTTCGACTCCGACCTGACGCCCGTGCAGATGTTCCTTTACGAGAAGGAACTATTCCCGCTGGCGTTCGGGGAATACTCCTTTGCCGACGACAACAGGCTCGTTTCCGCGGAACTCGAGGACAGCTTTGACGCGGTCGACTACGATATCCCGCCACTTACAGTCATGACGATAGGCCCGTCGGATTCTCGTGTAGAGCCGAGATACCAGCATCTTGTTAAGTTCGAGGTCGGATACGACGGCCGCGAGTACACCATAGAGGCCGGAACGACGGAGGAACTCCTGTCGAGGATCAACGCGCACGTCATTCGCTGCGATCCCGACGTTATTATATCGAGATACGGCGATTACACACTTTTCCCGCTTCTCGCGGACCTTTCCAGGAGGACTCGGATTCCGCTGAAGTTCAACCGCGATGCATCCGCCGACTACACGCGTACTGCCGAGATAAGCTACTGGAGCTACGGCCAGATAGTACACCGCGCCGGCGCTTTCGAGCTTGCAGGAAGATGGCACATCGATACGGAGAACTCCTTCATCATGGACCAGTCGGATATCTCCGGGCTGCTCGACCTATCGAGAATTACGTGCATACCTGTGCAGCAGCAGGCGAGAACGAGCATCGGGACCGGGCTGTCGTCGATGCAGCTCGCGTGGGCCTACCGGCACGACATACTGATACCCGCGAAGAAGCAGGAGTGGGAAAAATTCAAGACCGCGTCGGAGCTTCTGCTTGCCGACAGGGGCGGACTGATCTTCCTTCCGACGATGGGATATCACGAGCAGATTGCCGAGCTCGACTTCGCGTCGATGTACCCCTCTCTCATGGCGATGCACAACATCTCGCCGGAGACGATCAACTGTGAATGCTGCGACAACGACGCAGTGCCGGAGCTTCATTACACGATATGCGAACGGAGAAGGGGAATCGTTGCCGAGACGCTCGGCGCCGTCCTGAGGAAACGGGCGGAGTACAAGAGAAGGGAGAAGTCCGCGACCGACGCGGCGACGAAACACGAGTTCCACAAGCGGCAGACAGCTTTGAAATGGCTTCTCGTGACGTGTTTCGGGTATCTCGGCTACAAGAATGCACGATTCGGCAGGATCGAAGCCCACGAGTCCGTCAACGCCTTTTCACGCCGGGCTCTTCTTCGGGCGAAAAAGATTGCAGAGGACCGCGGGTACTCGGTGGTACACGGAATCGTCGACTGCCTGTGGCTCAAGAAGGAAGGGGCGACGGAAAGAGACTATAGTTCGTTGTGCGATGTGATGAAAGAAGAAATCGGAGTGACGATGTCCCTGGAAGGGATATATAAATGGATATTGTTTCCGGCATCGAGGATGGACCGCGAGATACCGACCGCGAACAGGTACGTCGGCACTTACACGAACGGCGAAGTGAAAGTACGCGGACTCGAAGTAAGGCGTGGGGACATACCCCTTTTCACGCGCAAAGTCCAGGGAGAGATTTTGGAGATAATGTCGAAAGCGTCGGGGATAGATGAGTTGAAAGGTCTTATACCGGAAATCATGGAAAGGGTCCGGTATCACCTGGAGATTCTGGGGAGCGGCAGGGTGCCGCCGCTCGAACTTGTCGTGAGACACACTATATCCAAAGAAGCCGATGAGTACGAGAACAACAGTATGCAGGCGGTCGTATCGCGCGCGATGGCTGAGGCGGGCGTCGCGCTGAAACCCGGCGAGACCGCGGAATATATCATCATAGATCATACGGGCAAAAAAGATCCTGTGAAGGCTAAGCCTTTCATCTTTTACCGGCCTGAGGACGGGTACGACGTAGAAAAGTATACGGAGATTACTATGAAATCCGTCGAGGTATTGCTTGAGCCTCTTGGATATGAGATTGAAACGCAAAGGGTGAAAAAGAGAAGACGGCGGAAAGATCTGCAGCGGGAAATTGAATTCGGCAGTTGACAACATAGGGGTTGTCGGACGAAATCATATCTCGGGTAAGGGCTTAATCGAAATGAAGGTTTACAGACATCGATGCAATGTCAACAGTACTCGTCTATATTGAATTTGATTCCGCACTTTGGATATATTGACCCCATGAATGGAGGCACCTGTGAGTCTTATAAGGAAGGTAGCACATACGCTGTACCAATGGTGGATGGCATTTGCCCGCTTTCTCGGGGCCGTCAATGCCGCCATACTGTTGACGGTGGTATATGCAGTGTTGATCGGTTTTATGTCCTTGATCGTCAGGGGGATGCGAAAAGATCTTCTGGGGCACCGTGCCTGGCGTTCTAACACTTCCTGGAAAGACAGAGAAAGACTCCCTGACACGGTCGAACAGGCACGGCATCAATTCTAGCCGGCAGAAATGAAGATTCTCGGAATATCATGCTTCTATCATGACGCCGCCGCCGCTATTGTGGTCGACGGGAAACTTGTTGCCGCGGCACAGGAGGAACGATTCACACGCAAGAAGCACGATCAGGACTTTCCCGTTCACGCAATAGATTACTGTCTGAATGCCGCGGGAACGGAGAGAGAAGATCTTGACTATGTAGTGTTCTACGACAAACCGTTCGTGAAATTCGATCGCATCCTGCAGACGTACATTGCCACGTGGCCTATGGGCTTGCGATCTTTTCTCAAGGCGATGCCTTTGTGGATAAAGAAGAAACTCTGGGTCCCACAAACGATAAGAGAGGAACTGGACTACGATGGAGAGATCCTTTTCGCCGAGCACCACGTCTCTCACGCAGCAAGCGCATTTCTCGTGTCGCCGTTCGACGAAGCGGCCATCCTGACAACCGACGGCGTCGGGGAATGGGAAACGACCACATATGGAGTAGGCCACGGCACAGATATCACTTTGCTCAGAAGCGTAAACTTTCCGCATTCACTCGGCCTCTTCTATTCGGCTTTTACATACTATCTGGGATTCAGGGTTAACAGTGCTGAGTACAAAGTAATGGGGCTTGCTCCGTACGGAGAGCCGCGGTTTTACGACACGATCATGAAAAACCTCGTCCGAGTCGGCAACGACGGGAGTTTCAGCCTCAATATGAAATATTTTGCGTATGAATATGGGCTGAGGATGACGGGACGCAAATTCAGCAGGCTGTTCGGAGAACCGGTGAGGGAGCCGGAGTCCAAGCTCACGCAATTTCACAAGGATGTTGCAGCCTCGCTGCAGAAAGCCACCGATACCATCATTGTCAGTATGGCCCGGCACGTGCAGCGGGAAACGGGTGCAACGAATCTCTGCATGGCGGGAGGAGTGGCGCTCAACTGTGTTTCCAACAGCAAAATCCTCGCCGAGACTTCTTTCCGCGAAGTCTTTGTTCAACCCGCCGCCGGCGACGCCGGGGGAGCTGTGGGAGCGGCGTTCTATGTCTACAATTCCATACTCGGCAACCCGCGGACGTATGAGATGACAGATGTGTTTCTCGGGCCTGCGTTTGAGGACCAAGAGATCGGCAGGCTTCTCGAAAGGAAGAGGGTTCCTTTTAAACAGCTTGACCGGCCGGAGCTTCTGGAGGAGACTTCGCGACGAATTGCGGATCAGAAAGTCGTCGGTTGGTTTCAGGGACGAATGGAGTTCGGCCCGCGGGCTCTCGGTAACCGCAGCATTCTTGCAGATGCGCGCAACCCACAGAATCAATCGGTCGTAAACTTGAAGATAAAGTTTCGAGAGAGCTTTCGCCCGTTCGCTCCAGCGATACTCGAGGAACGAATGACGGAATATTTCGATTTCGACCGCCCCGCCCCGTACATGTTGTTTGTCGCAAACGTTCGCGGCGACAAGCGAATGATTCCGGCGGTCACCCATGTGGACGGATCTGCAAGGCTGCAGACGGTCTCCAGGGAACAGAATCCGTTATTCTATGATCTCATTTCGGAATTCGATCGGCAGACAGGATGTCCGGTTGTCATTAATACCTCATTCAACGTCCGCGGTGAACCGATTGTTTGCACACCGGAAGATGCCTGGAAGTGCTTCATGCGAACGGAGATGGATTGTCTTGTGATAGGAAGCTTCCTCGTCGACAAAGCGAGCCTTGGAGATTATCGCGAAGCGCGGGTCGAGGAAAAATTCGAACTTGATTGAAGAGATCAGCAAGGAGAGATCTGTGAACAATTCCAAAAAGAAAAGATCGAAGACCTCGAAGGCGGTAAGGAAATACACAGGGAAGTTTTCGATCTTCGGAGAACTGTGGGCCTTCATGAGAGTCCGGAAGAAATGGTGGCTCGGTCCGATACTTCTAGTCCTTCTTCTTCTTGCAGTCTTCATAGTCATCACGCAGGGGACGGCGCTCGCTCCATTTATTTACACCCTCTTCTAGCCGAGATGGTCATATTTGCTATCGATGCATTCAACAAGAAACGGAAGCGTTAGCGAGACCGAGACCTCTTTAGCCGGCAGACGGTGGCCGGTAATTCCTTGGTTTGAAGGCCTCGCTACACCGGCCCCGGTTCAGGGTAGTGCCGAGTAATCGGCTTTTGCTAGAGATTCACCGCAGTGCAAACTTACGACGGCTCGCTTCCAAAGTGTCGCCGGCAATGATATACCGGGAATGGATTCTAAATCGACACCTCTTGGATTCCCCCCGCTTGTTTTCGGCCGGGACATTTTCTTTCTTTTCTTGCACCCCAACGGTCAATCGACTGGTGGGTCACTAATTGTCCTAGATGAAGGTTCTCAGTCTCAAGATCCTCAACCGGGAAGCTTCTTTCCTTTGGTCCTGTATTTATCAAGTGCCATATCTTCGATGCTTCAACACGTCCCATCTCCACTTTCTAGCGAACATTTTCACGGACTGAATTGACACTGCTGGGGTGGTGAAATCCTGGAAGGAATCCGTTATAATATGAACGAAGGTTCGAATGAAACGACTCGAGCCAAGGTATCATGGAGGTTGAGGCAGTGAGTAACTGGGGCGATTGCGTAGAGATGATGAACGACAATTGCGTGGAAATCGAAAGAATCCGTAATAAGACGGCTTCGCCAAGTCGAAACTGGATTGTTGAATGTCATGCATCGTCGGGGACTCATCACCGGAGGCGGATGCTTCTACAGCTCGGGACCCCGGACCCACTTTGCCGGCCGGGCGGTATTCATAATGTGCTGAAGCGGATTAAATCCTTACAAGGGAGAGAGAAGTCAAGTGCATCACCGGGGACTCGAACCCCGAACCCACTGATTAAGAGTCAGTTGCTCTACCAATTGAGCTAGTGATGCGGGAAACAAAATATAAGGCTGAAAGGTTTGAAAATCAATCCGAAAAGGCCACATGGTAACTTCCCAAAAGGAAGTTCCGACATAAAAGAAAGGATAAATCCATGAAGAAGACCAAGGCAAAACCGAAAGTTGATTCGAGGGCGGTTTCATCAGGAGTGTCTGGTCCCGAGGATTACAGCACCGAGACAAACCTTATTTACGGGAAGGGGTACACGGAAAAATGGGATTACTCACATCACCTTGTCCCTCCCATGACTGCAAGTGCGACATTCCGTCTCGAGTCCGCGCAGCGCGGCGCGCAGGGCTTCATAGAGTTTGCACATACTGTCGAAGGGAAAGAGGTCTCTAAGCAGACTCCGATCTATATCTATGACAGGCTCGGCGAACCCAACAAAGATTTGCTCGAAGACAACCTCGCAATGGCTGAGTCGGGCGGCGCCTGCGTGACGTTCAGCAGCGGCATGGGTGCGGTCTCAGCTGCTCTTGGAATTCTATCGGCACCGGGCGACCAGGTAATTGCCCACAAGATGATGTACGGCTGTACTTACGAGCTCCTTACCCTGTGGTATCCGCGCTATCAGATCGATGTGAAATTCCTCGATCTTGTAAATCCTGAAAATCTCAGGAAAGCCATTACCGAAAAGACCAGGGCAGTGTACTTCGAGACTCCGGTAAACCCGACGCTCGATCTCATCGACATCGGAGCGATCTCTAAGATCGTTGAAGAAGAGAATAGCAAGAGAAGGAAGCGCAACAGGATCAATATAGTCGTTGATAACACCTTTGCCACACCGTTCTGCCAGCGCCCAATCGAGCTCGGCGCCCACTTCGTGGTACATTCTCTTACGAAAAATATCGGGGGCTTCGGCGTCGACGTCGGCGGCGCGGTTATAGGTCCTCTCTGGAGCCGAGACAGACTCCTGCTCTATCGCAAAGACTTCGGCGCGGTATTGGGTACCAAGAACGCGTGGGATGCACTTGTTTACGGGCTGCCTACACTTACTACGCGCGTTCGCCAGCAACAGAAAACCGCGTCGGAAATAGCCAGATTTCTCTCGGGTCATCCGAAGATTGCGAGGGTCAATTATCCCGGACTCGAGGAAGCGAAGCAACGTCCGCTTGCTCTCAGACAAATGAGAGACTTCGACGGGAACTTCGCACCCGGATCCATGATTTACTTTGTAGTGAAAGGAAAGACTCCTGAGGAGAGTCGGTGCAACGCCGAAAAACTTACAAACCTTCTTGCAAAGGAGGCGTATACGATCACGCTTGCGGTGAGCCTGGGAAACATCAGGACTCTCGTCGAGCATCCCGGAAGTATGACGCATGCGGCCATACCTGCTTCCGAACAGGTAAGGAAGGGAATTGACCCAGGCGGGATGAGACTTTCTATTGGCCTTGAAAAGATGGATGATATTATGCGAGATTTGCAGAAAGCGCTAAACAAGATTTGAAAGACGTCATAGTTCAGTCGAAGCTCCTTCTCGAATATGGAGCAATCAACGGGATGAGTCTGCGCTTAGAAAACAAACCGGCATTCAACAGCATGAGAAGGAACGGTGACCGCAGCGGTGCTGAGGCGGGAAACAGAAAAGAATTCTTCGCGCTCCTCGGTTTTGACGAATCATCGGTTGCCAGGTGCGAGCAAGTCCACGGCGACAATATTCGCGTCGTAGAATTACCGGCCAACTTTCCACTGACAGACGGACTGGTGACTCGCAGGAGGAAACTGTTGCTTGCGGTTTCGGTCGCGGATTGCGTGCCGGTATTGATTTTTGACAGGAAACTGAAAGTTGCTGCGGCAGTGCACTCCGGCTGGAAAGGAACGGCTAAGAATGTCGTCGGGAAAACCGTGAAATTGCTCGTGAATGAGTTAAATTCAAAGCCGGAGGACATCATCACCTTCATCGGGCCGGCTGCGGGAGTCTGTTGTTATGAAATCGGAGAAGAGGTAGCAAGACAGTTCGACCGGGAGTACGTTTCGGGCTCTGGAAGACCGGGGAAATCGAAACTGGACTTGAAGCGTATCATAACATCGCAGCTTGTCGGTGAAGGGATGCCGGAAAGAAACATCGAGGTGAGTGAGGATTGCACAATCTGCGATACGAATTATCATTCTTATAGACGCGAAGGAAAGTCGAGCGGGAGGATGCTCGCCGCCATCGCAATTGAGTAGGAGATCTAAATATGTGTGGAATAGTCGGATACATAGGCGGCAAAGACGCCTGTGAAGTTCTTCTGGAAGGATTGAAAAGACTCGAATACAGAGGGTATGATTCTGCAGGCGTGGCAGTCTTGATGGACAGCCGTATCGACGTGTTGAAGACTCCCGGAAAGGTATCGAAGCTTGAAGAGATGGTGTCGGGTTTTCAGCAAGCCAGGATCGGCATCGGGCATACACGGTGGGCGACGCATGGGGAACCTAATGCGGTAAATGCCCACCCCCATACCGATTGTGAAGGCAACATCGCCATTATCCACAACGGAATAATAGAAAACCACGCCGCTCTTAAAACAAAACTGAAATCGCTGGGACACAAGTTCGTCAGTCAGACCGACACCGAGGTGCTTGCCCATCTAATTGAGGAATTTTACGCTAGAACGAAGAACCTTGAGGTGGCGGTTCGCCTTGCCCTAAAGGAGGTCGACGGTACTTTCGGTCTCGTCGTCATGTCGGCAAAAGAGCCCGATCTCCTTGTCGCCGCCCGGCGTGGAAGTCCGCTTCTAATCGGTCTCGGCGAATCGGAGAACCTGATCGCTTCGGATGCGTCCGCACTTATCAGGCACACCAGGAACGTCGTTTATCTTCATGACAACGAGATCGCCGTTATCACCCGGAAAAATGTGTCGCTGAAGAACCTGGACGATGAGGCCATTCAGCGCGAAGCGGAGCATCTGACCTTTGATCTGGAGCAGATTGAAAAAGGCGGATTCGATCATTTCATGCTGAAAGAGATCAACGAACAGCCGGAGACGATTTTGAATGCATTCCGCGGCAGACTCTTGGACGACGAAGGTATCTCGAAGATGGGCGGGCTGGTTGACGTCGAGGACAAGATAATCAACGCCAAGAGATTCGTCATCCTGGCATGCGGAACGTCATGGCACGCCGCGCTTGTGGGAAAATATATACTGGAACAGTACGCGAAGATTCCCGTCGAGGTGGATTACGCCTCGGAGTTCAGGTACCGCAATCCCGTTTTGATGGAGGGCGACGTAGTCTGGGCGATAAGCCAGAGCGGTGAGACTCTCGATACGCTTGCCGCGCTCCGCGAGGCGAGGAAAACGGGCACACCGGTCTACGGCATTGTCAACGTTGTCGGCAGCACCATAGCGAGGGAAACCGATGCGGGGGTCTATATTCACGCCGGTCCCGAGATCGGCGTAGCTTCCACGAAGGCATTCACTTCACAGTTGGCCGTCCTGAATCTGATAAATCTGCTCGTTGCTAGGAAACGAAATTCGCTCGACGTGAACCAGGGAAGGGCAATAGTGGAGGAGATGCACAGGCTTCCGGACAAAATTAGACAAATCCTCGCCCAAACCGACGCGATCAAAAGGATCGCCGAAGAATTCCAGGGCTCGAGAAACTTTCTGTACCTGGGGCGCGGAGTAAACTTCCCTGTCGCTCTCGAAGGTGCTCTCAAGATGAAGGAGATTTCCTATATTCACGCCGAGGGATATCCTGCGGCCGAGATGAAACATGGGCCGATTGCGTTGATCGATAATGATATGCCCGCAGTGTTTATCGCTTTGGGAGATTCGACTTACGACAAAATCCTCAGCAATATCCAGGAAGTCCGTGCGAGAAAAGGGAATGTGATTGTAATCGCCAACGACGCCGATGAAAGGCTTAAGGAACTCGCGAGACATATAATAGTTATCCCCAAGACGCTGGACATTCTAAGCCCTATCCTTTCGGTGGTTCCCCTTCAGCTTCTTTCGTATTACATGGCCGTGAAGCGAGGATGCAATGTCGACCAGCCGAGGAACCTCGCGAAAAGCGTGACGGTAGAGTGAGTCAAGGGGCTCAACCCTCGTTGAACCGTTTTCTCACTTCCAATATACGCACCGCGATGTCGTTGCGAACTTCGGTGCCCAGCTCGATCAGAGAAAGAAGTCTTTGATCGTCGAATAATTCTCTTTCACGAATGCCGGCCATGAGATCGAGCGATTTGTTGGCGGCCGCAAGCCCTCGTTTGTAAGCTGCAATCCGATAGCCGAGCATATCCGGCTCGTCACTGCCGTCGTCCCACGCATTGGCGACCTTAGCCGCGGGCATCAATGCCGTTGAAAGTGCTTCCTGTATCAGCGAGTCGGCTCTGATAGCTTCAGGGAGACCATCGAGCAGGGATACGGAGTCCATCGCAAAGTCGAAGGCCTTTCGGTAAAGAGGGTCCAGCCTGAAATCGGGGATTGATTTCTCCGCGTCGTCGTGAGATTCGATTCCGGCCGCCGATTTCCATTCCTCACCTTCATTGTCTGTGTCATCGAAGTAAGATCCGCTGGATCCGTCGGTGTCCTCGGCGTCATTTTCAGTGAACAATCCTATTTCCCGCGCTATGAGTGAATCTAGATTGGGGTCGTCTTTATGCTCTTCCATGAAGCGTGCGATTCTCGCCGCTTCCTCGTCGCGCTCCTTCATGAATCTTTCCCATTCGAACTCATCCCAGCGCTTTGGATTGCCGTATTTATCGAATCCATCGGACATGTCTTTCTCCTTATCCAAGAATAAATTGAAATTGAGATCGGTTCCCATGGGAACAAGGGGTGTCGTCGGTCATCTCCGATGGCCCAATCAATTGAAGATCTTCCGCATCATTCATATCGATGTCTGTTTCCTGATTTATACATTCGCCTCCGAGTTCCCGGCACCCTTCCTTTCCGACACTTCTCGCAATATCACATCGCGTTGTCCGACTCTACGGCTATACAATAGGTACGAAGGCTTTCAGGGTCTAGACTAAGGTTAGTGCCTTAGAAAGTCAAGTACGCAGGCCAGAGGGTGTGATCTTGCTCGAAGCAAAATTGTGCGAAGAGCGGGGATGCACACCGATCGGGATAACGGAGGGGCTGTATGTTGTCATGGCGTTCGTGGTTTCATGAGGCCTTTCGGCGTCAGTTCGACAGGCGTATGGAAGGACGGACTTTAGCGGTTTCAGACTGCCCTCCTGCATTCTCCTGGTAATCCCGATCGCACCGGAGATGGAAAGCCTCGTTGCCGCCGTTCATCACGTTGTGTGTGACCAGACTTCCGGGTTCAATAGCAACTTTAGGGCGGCGCGTCTTGGATCTCATGTCCTCGGGATTACAGTATACGTCAAGGTGGAACATACTGCGGTTTGAAAAGGCGAGAATAACTGGTTGGGTTTATGACTTATTTACACGAATCGTCGATATCTTTACGGCCCCTTAATTGCCGCATCTTCCGATTCCTACCATATTTATCGGCAATTGAAAATAAGGATCGGAAGCTGATATGATAATTGAACTCGTTATTTCGATAGCACTGCTGGTCTACCTGGTTTACACTTTGATCAGGCCGGAGAAGTTCTGATGTTTATCGCGACCATCGGATTCTTCGGGGTTCACGACGTCGTACAGATCGGCGTGTTCCTCCTGGCGCTGGTTCTCCTTACACCGCCGCTTGGCGATTTCATGGCGAAGGTACTCAACGGAGAACGAAATGTTCTCACGCCGGTTTTCGGCGCACCCGAAAAATGGCTTTACAAAATTTGCAGGATCGATCCGGAGCGCGAGATGGATTGGAAGAACTACCTCCTCGCGATCCTGGCCTTCAGTGTTGTCGGACTCGTTACTCTGTGGCTGCTGCAGGTGACGCAGTCCTATCTTCCGCTGAACCCACAGCATCTTCCGAACGTTTCGTGGGATCTGGCGTTCAATACCGCGGTCAGCTTCATGACAAATACAAATTGGCAGGCGTATGCGGGCGAGACAACGCTTAGCTATTTTGTGCAGATGGCCGGACTCACCGTGCACAATTTTGTCAGCGCTGCGGCAGGCATGGCGGTTCTCCTCGCGTTGATACGAGGGATTACGCGCAAGACAACCAAGGGGCTCGGAAACTTCTGGGCTGATCTCGTTCGCATGACGCTGTACGTACTTCTTCCGCTGTCCTTCATACTTGCCTTGATACTGGTGGGACAGGGGACTGTGCAGACTCTGTCGGGCTACGCTCATGCGACGACGCTGCAGGGCAACCGGCAGGTGATAGCCCTTGGGCCGGCAGCTTCGCAGGTCGCGATCAAACAGCTCGGTACGAACGGCGGCGGATTCTTCGGTGCAAACAGCGCACATCCTTTCGAGAATCCGACTCCGTTGGCAAATTTCCTGGAAATGCTTTCCATCATTCTGATACCCTCAGCATGCGTCTACATGTACGGCAGGATGATCGGCTCACCGAGACAGGCGTGGGTAATCTGGGGAGTAATGTTTGCCGTTTATTGCATAATGCTAAGTGTCTCGCTTTACTCGGAATATAATTTCCATCCTCCTTACGTCTCAACGCCTTCGATGGAGGGGATGGAAACGAGAGTCGGTGTTTCGAACAGCATTTTGTGGGAGGTCACCACGACGGTCACATCTAATGGATCCGTTAACTCGATGCATGACAGCCTCACCCCGATTTCGGGAATGGTAGGAATGCTTGATATGATGTTTGGAGAAGTGATCTTCGGCGGCATCGGCTCCGGACTCGCGAGCATGCTGCTGTTCGTGCTGCTGACTGTCTTCATTGCGGGTCTGATGGTCGGGAGGACGCCGGAGTACCTTGGAAAGAAAATTGAGGCATACGAGATGAAAATGTCTGTCATTGGCGTACTAGCTCCGGGCGCCGCAATATTGATATTTGCCGCGATCGCATCCGTTACGAAGGTCGGGTTGTCGTCCCTGAACAACCGGGGACCTCACGGCCTCTCCGAGATTCTGTATGCGTTCACCTCAGGTGCCGCCAACAACGGAAGTGCCTTTGCAGGACTCAATACGAACACGGTGTTCTACAATGTTACCATGGGTATCGACATGCTCATCGGAAGGTTTGTACCGATAGTCGCGTACCTTTCCGTGGCCGGCAGTCTTGCGAAGAAGAAAGCGGTGCCGCCGTCCGCAGGAACGTTTCCGACCGACTCCGCACTCTTTGGATTGCTGCTGGTTGGTGTGATAATAATCGTTGCGGCGCTCACATTCTTTCCCGTCCTCGCCCTCGGCCCGATCGCCGAGCATTTCCTGATGCTCGCCGGGAAAACCTTTTAGGGAACCTAAGGACTGTGGACTATCTGTATCTTCAAGGAACTTGAGACATGGACAAGAAATCGGATAACAGACTGACCTCGACATTCGACAGAAAAATAATCTTCCACGCGCTGGTGGACTCAGTAAAAAAACTCAACCCGAAAAGTCTGGTCAGAAACCCCGTGATGTTTGTGGTTGAAGTTGTCGCGGTAATTTCAACGTATGTGGTCCTGCGGGAAATCGTGTCAGCGCATGAATCGCTCTTCAACATCCAAATAACGCTTTGGCTGTGGGTCACCGTTCTCTTCGCAAACTTCGCAGAAGCAATTGCGGAAGGCAGGGGAAAGGCTCAGGCCGAAGCGCTGAGGAAAACCAGGTCCGAGACGACGGCCAGAAAGTACGAAGACGGCAAAGAGAGGCTCGTGAATGCTCTGGAATTACAGAAAAACGACGTCGTCGTTTGTGAGGCTGGAGATATCATACCGGTTGACGGAATGGTCATTGAAGGGATCGCGAGCGTCGACGAATCGGCTATAACCGGTGAATCTGCCCCCGTGATTCGCGAGAGCGGCGAGGAGAGAAGCGCTGTAACGGGCGGCACGAGGGTCTTGAGCGACCGCATTATTGTACGCGTGACAGCCGAATCGGGCGGAACCTTCATGGACAAGATTATCGGTCTCGTCGAGGGGGCAAAGCGCCAGAAAACGCCGAACGAGATTGCGCTGACGATACTCCTTTCTGCTTTAACGATAGTGTTTCTCCTCGCGGTGGCGACTTTCCCGTCGTTTATGATTTACAGCGGGAAGCAGTCGGGGATCTCCGTGCGTCAGTATACCACGCTTCCGATACTGGCGGCGCTGCTCGTCTGTCTCATTCCGACGACTATCGGAGGTCTGCTGAGCGCCATCGGTATCAGCGGGATGGACCGTCTGATAAGGAAGAACGTGATCGCTACGAGCGGACGTGCGGCCGAGGCTGCCGGTGACGTGGACGTTCTCTTGCTCGACAAGACGGGCACGATAACACTCGGCAACAGGATGGCCAGCGATTTCGTCTCGGCACCCGGAATCCCTGTGGAGCACCTGGCCGATGCCGCGCAGCTCGCTTCGTTGTCCGACGAAACTCCGGAGGGAAGGTCCATCGTCGTCCTGGCAAAGGAGAAGTACGGTCTGAGGGCGAAGGAAGTAAGGGACGTGGGCGCGGCGTTCATACCATTCTCAGCGCAAACAAAAATGAGCGGAGTAGAAATTCCGGCCAAGGACGGTTTAGGAGCCCGTTCGATACGAAAGGGCTCGGGTGAAGCTATCAGGAAGTATGTCACCGAACTGGGTAAGCCCTTCCCTCAGCTGGTCCAGAAGAATCTGGAAGAAATAGCGAGGGGAGGCTCAACCCCTCTTGTAGTTGTCGAGAACGGAGAGGTGCTTGGAATTGTGCAGCTGAAAGATATCGTAAAGGGTGGTATCAAAGACCGGTTCGCGCAGCTCCGAAAGATGGGAATCAAAACCGTGATGATAACCGGCGACAACGCGCTCACTGCCGCCGCCATTGCGGCGGAGGCAGGCGTCGACGATTTCATCGCGGAAGCGAAACCCGAGGACAAGTTAGGAAGAATCCGTGCTGAACAGGCGAACGGCCACCTGGTCGGCATGATCGGCGATGGAACCAACGATGCGCCGGCACTGGCACAGGCGGATGTCGGAATTGCAATGAACAGCGGAACGCAGGCGGCAAGGGAAGCGGGGAACATGGTAGACCTCGACAGCAATCCCACCAAGCTCATTGAAGTTGTCGAAACCGGTAAGAAACTTCTCATGACGCGGGGAGCGCTCACGACATTCAGCATAGCGAACGACGTTTCCAAATATTTCGCCATAATACCGGCGATGACCGGGGCGCTTTATGCCTTCGGCAAACCGTTCGGTCCGCTGGCCGCCTTGAACATCATGCATCTGGGGTCACCGCAGAGCGCAATACTAAGCGCGGTGATTTTCAACGCGATAATCATCATTCTCCTCGTCCCGCTCGCGCTTAAAGGGGTGAAGTACAGGCCGGTCGGCGCGATTTCAATCTTGCGGAGAAACATGTTGATATACGGTGTCGGCGGACTAATAGCGCCGTTTATCGGAATAAAGCTGATCGATATACTGATCAACGCATTGAAAATTGTGTAGCGGTGATGAAATGAAAAGACTTTTTTGGGATTCGGTGAAAATGCTTCTCATCATGACGGTCTTTACCGGGATAATATATCCAATGGTTGTGACCGGAATTGCCCAGATAATCTTTCCGGGACAGGCGAACGGGAGTATGATTACTGTGGACGACAAGCTTGTGGGCTCGAAGCTTATCGGCCAGGCGTTCACTAGCGATAAGTATTTCTGGCCTCGGCCTTCGGCGACCGGTTACAATCCGTTACCGTCGGGCGGGAGTAATTACGGCCCGACGAGCGACACGCTTGAGAAATTAGTTGATATGAGGAGAAGAAATTTTACCAGGCTCAACGGGCTTCCGGTCAACACCAAGGTCCCGCCGGACATGCTTTACGCATCGGGCAGCGGACTCGACCCTGATATAAGCCCCGCGGCGGCTGAGCTTCAGATCGGGCGTGTTGCTCGCGCCAGAGGGTTCGACAGTACGCAGACTGCCGGGCTCAGGAAGCTCGTCAGTTCGTACATTCATGGTCCTCAGTTCGGTATTCTGGGAGACCCGAGGGTCAACGTCCTTGAGCTCAACATTGCGCTCGATAGGCTCCGGTAGACATGTGATTATAGCAGAAACAATCTATATTGAGGTGATATGTCGGAGATGGAGAATAACAGGCCTGACCCGGACGAACTTCTTCGGGAGTTAAAGAAGGATGAGGAGAAGAGCGGGAAGGGCAAGCTGAAGATATTCTTCGGCATGTGTGCGGGCGTGGGCAAGACGTTTTCGATGCTGAGCGAGGCCAGGGACGCCGCGGCAAGAGGGATCGATGTGGTTGTCGGTTATATCGAGACTCACAACCGGATGGAAACCGCTGAGCTGGTACTAGGGTTGGAAGTAATTCCTCGAAAGAAAATTGAATATCGGAATGCGGTATTGGAAGAGATGGATATCGACGCGGTCCTTGCACGAAGGCCCAAGATTGTGCTGGTCGACGAGCTGGCGCATTCGAACGCCCCCGGAAGTCGCCATGCACGACGCTATCAGGACGTGCTCGAGATACTCGATAATGGTATAGATGTTTACACCACACTGAACGTTCAGCATCTTGAAAGCAGGGCCGATGCCGTGGCACAGATTACCGGCAGTATCGTCAGGGAGACCGTTCCGGATTCGATATTTGAGGCGGCGGATGATATAAAGGTAATCGACATTCCTCCCGATGAACTTCTGAAGAGGCTCAAGGATGGGAAAGTCTACACAGCCGAGCGGTCGAGACAAGCGGTGGAGAACTTCTTCAAGTCGGGCAACCTTTCGGCACTCAGAGAGATGTCGCTCCGTATGGCGGCCGAGCGGGTGGATCGCCAGATTCGTGAGTACCGGCGTGGGCAACGAATCTCGGAGACTTGGAAGTCTGGCCAGAGACTCATTGCCGCGATCAGTCCCAGCCCACATTCTGTATCCGTGATCCGCTGGGCAAGAAGAATCTCCTACACGATGGATGCCTCGTGGGTCGTTGTCTATGTCGATAGGTCGGATAAATTGTCTGGCCAGCAAAGAGACCAGCTGGCGAAAAACATAAAGCTTGCCCGTGAGCTGGGAGCCGAAGTAGTCACGACATCAGGTGTAGATATCGCAAATGCGCTCGTAAGAGTCGCACGCGAACAAAACGCGAGTCAGATTCTCGTGGGTAAGCCGGACCGGTTTATCTTTTCGCGTGCGGCGAGGCTCATCGACGACCTTATGCAGAAGAGCCGGGACCTTGATATCTATATCGTGGGTCGGGAGGGGAGCAGGTCGAAAAGGAAAGTATCGAGTGTCGTGCCGAGACCCCAGTCGAGCATCGCTCAATACCTCACGGCGGTGATGATCGTGTTGCTTACCGCAATGATCTTTTTTCCATTTCAGCGGTTCATCGGATACAGAACCGTTTCCTTCGTTTTACTTCTGGTCGTGTCCCTCCTCCCTTTGAAGATTGGACCCGGTCCCACAGTATTGGCGGCTGCAGCGGGTGCACTGACATGGGATTTCCTTTTCATACCGCCCCGCTTCACCTTCTCGATCAGCAATCTCGAAGATACGCTTCTTGCTGCCATGTTCTTCGTGGTTGCGACGGTAACTGGCGTTCTCTCTGCCCGTGTGAGAAAGAGGGAAAGAATCATCAGGCAGCGCGAAGAGAGGACGTCGGCGCTGTTCGCGCTCACGAAGGACCTTTCGTCGGCTCATTCACAGGAGGAGGTTATTAAGACGGCGGTGTCAAACATAAGGAAATATTTCGAGGCGGACGTGGCGATCATCCTTGGTGATGCTGAGGGAGAAATTTCGTCCTCGGCGCATCCGGCCAGCACTTTCATCCCGAACGCAAAGGAATCGAGCGTGGCGGCATGGGCTTACTGGAACGAAATGAAAGCCGGAAAGAATACAGATACTCTGCCATCGGCGGAAGCGACCTATTTCCCGATGTCCGGCCCGCGCTATCCGCTGGGCGTCATAGGCGTTAGATTCACGGACGATTCTGAGCTGTCTGCCGACCAGGAATCGCTCCTCCAGAATTTCATATCGCAGATAACTTCGGCCATTGAACGCGAACTATTGAATGACGTGAACAGGAAATCTATTGTTGTTGCAGAATCGGAGCGCCTTTACAAAACTCTCTTCAATTCCATTTCGCACGAATTCCGCACCCCGATTGCAACAATTCTCGGGGTTTCGGAGAGCCTTCTCGGTCGCAGTTTCGCCTCCGATACTGGATTGTTGAAGGAAAACGTGAGTGAAATTCACATCGCGGCCGAAAGGCTTAACCGGCTCGTAGCAAATCTTCTCGACATGACGAGGCTGGAATCGGGAATGATAAAACCGAAGCTCGACTGGTGCGACCTTCGTGACGTGATCAATCACGCACTTAAAAATCTTGAAAGGGAGCTTGAAGGACACGATGTATCCGTTGACGTGGCTGATGATGTTCCCCTCATGAAGCTGGACTTCGGTCTTATCGAGCAGGCTCTTACGAACCTCATACACAATGCGGCCCTTCATACACCGGACGGAACCGATATAGCCGTGAGGTCATTCGTGGAGGAGGGTGAAACTTGCGTGATCTCTGTATCGGACGGCGGTCCGGGCCTGCCACGTGAGGACATAAACAGGGTATTCGAAAAATTCTACCGCGCCAAGAACAGTAAGACTGGCGGCACCGGACTTGGGTTGACGATCGCCAGAGGTTTTGTGGAGGCACACTATGGTACGATCACAGCCCGCAATCGGACCGAAGGCGGAGCCGAATTTGTCGTCAGACTGCCGGTGTCCGAAACAGCTGCGGCGGCTGACGGAGAATCGGCGTGAGCAACGCTGCAGTCGTCCTCGTTATCGACGATGAGGTACAGATTCGCCGTCTTCTTCAACTGACGCTTGAGTCGAACGGGTATTCGGTCCGTACGGCCGGCGCCGGCAATGACGGGATTGTTAAAGCGGCATCAGAACGACCGGACCTTGTCGTACTCGATCTTGGTCTGCCGGACATGGAGGGGGTCGACGTGCTGAAGAAGATCAGGGAATGGTCTGAGGTCCCCGTACTTGTGCTTTCCGTCCGGAGCGCTGAAAGCGATATCGTTGCGTGCCTCGATGCTGGGGCGGACGACTATCTTACGAAGCCGTTTCGGACAGGTGAACTGCTGGCGCGAGTACGGAACGCCCTTAGACATAAGCCGACGGTCCAGGAAACTCCCGTCTTCGTTCTCCGCGATCTGCAGGTTGACCTTGCCGCCAGAACCGTCAGGAAGGGAAAACAGATAGTCAGGCTGACTGCCACCGAGTATGCATTGCTGGCGCTTCTCGTAAGGAACGCCGGAAGAGTTCTCACTCATAACTACATACTGGAACAGGTCTGGGGCCCGACGTTTGCCGAAGAGACTCAATACACGCGCGTGTTTGTCGGCCAGCTCCGCAAGAAGATTGAGGACGATCCGGCTAACCCTAAATTTATCCTCACCGAATCGGGAATAGGCTACAGGTTTAACACAGACGGCTGAAGTCGTTTTCTTCTTTTTTGCTGGCGTCATTAACAGCAGACTGTCTATATTTCGATTGAGTACGACGGGCGGGTGCATTGAGAAATTTCATCTCGGCGTCGAATCGGCGAACAAATGAAGCAAAAGTGGTCTACGAGAACAAATGCTCTCTATGCGGTGTCTTCGGTATTTGGCACTAAATAACCATGGCGGGGACTTCATCACCTTTACCGAAAATCCGAAGACTGAAATCGACACGGTTCACCGGAAAGCGTCTGCGAGCGGGAAAAAAGAACGCAGGCCCTAATATCCATTTGGCAGAATATCAGGGAGGCATAATTGCGGAAAAATGTGCCGGCGAGATTAGCTCGATTGCTGTGGCTATCGGCTGTATCTGGTTTGTGCGTCGTCGCTTCTGTGAATGCTCAGACGATCTCAAAATATCTCGTTACGGGATCGGTCAGCGGCATGGACACTCACGCACCGCTTCCGGGCGCAACTATAAGAGTGATCGGAACGGTTCTCGGTACGGCCACGAATTCAGACGGATATTACCGTCTGCTGTTGCCGTCGGGAGAATACAAACTCCAGTTTAGTTACATCGGCTTTGATTCGGACACAATTCAATTTGACATCGAATCTCAAGATACTTCTTTCCGTGTACTGCTCCGCCGCAGCGAAATAAGAGCGCCCGAAGTAGTGGTGTACCCTCCATCTTTTAACCCTGCCGACGAAATCGTCAAACGCGCGATCACCGCAAAGGAGAAATGGCAGACAGGGCTCGGCTCCTACGAATTCGATGCCTACACAAAGACAGTTTTGAGAATTGATACGGGTAAGACCGGTTCCCCGGCTATGATCGCCGGCATCCTGGAAACGCAGACAAAAGGATATTGGAAAGCTCCCGATTTGTACAGGGAGATTGTCACGGCAAAGCGACAGACGGCAAACTTCTCCTCGGACCAGAACGTGTTTACTCCAGGTCGTGTCCTAAATTTCGAGGACGACATACTGAAGGTCGGTCGTTACACGATTCCCGGTCCGACATCACCGAAGGCTTTCGAATCCTACGCTTTTACGATCCTTGACACCATGTGGCAAGGTTCAGACCGGATTTTTCGGATAACTGTCGAACCCAAACAGAGCGCCACGCCGCTATTTAAGGGTATCATAGATATCTCGGGTGGGAATTACGCCCTCGTTCATACAAGATTGACGCTGTCAGATCCGACTGCACTCGACCCGCTCGGGCATATCGTTTATGACGAAGAATTCTCGGAATATGATGAAGTATACTGGCTACCCGTCCGTCTCGCGATCACTTTTACATTCAGGCTCGGCATACCAACAGTTCCGCCTGTTCCGGTGCAGAATACTTCGGTCTTCTACGCCTACCGAATCAATCCGCGGTTCCCGACCGGGTTTTTCAGTGGGGACGCAGCGTCTTCGTCCATTCCGGCCGCGAGCTCAGATTCCATCGCGTGGGAAAAGGAGCAGATTTTACCTCTGACGCATGAGGAAGCCTCAGCATACGCGACGCTTGACAGTCTTGCGAGAAATATGCCGTTCTATCTGAAGGCGCTCGTTTTTCTTACACAGCTGCCAGATCAGGTTGCCTCGTGGCCCGTGACTTCCTTTTCTGATTTCTACCACTTCAACAGAGTTGAAGGAAATTATGTCGGTGTTGGTCTCAAGAGCTCGTCACTTCTCAAGAGAACAAAATTGACGGCGATCGGCGGCTATGGCTTCTCAGACCGAAGATGGAAGTACGACTTCGGTGCGACATATGAACTGCCATTGGAAGACGACGTCACCATAGGCGCCAGCGTCTTCAGGCGTCTTGCGAACAGGGAGGAAGAGGATATCTACAGCCGTCTTGACGTAACGCTCGGAGCTCTTCTCTACAGGGATGACTACAGGGACTACTACCTGTCGGAAGGATGGCAAGGCTCTCTAAGATGGAGTTTGAGTCCATCGGTAGATGCGGGTCTGAGTTATACGGACGAAAAGCAGACGAGCGTCGTAACGAACACGAACTACAGCCTGATTCCACAGGATTACAACTACAGCGTTAATCCTCCGATAGACGAAGGGATTATGAGGAGTGTGGCTCTCTCTTTGACTATCGATACACGCAGTTATTCGGGATTCGGAATGTCGATGCAAACCGATCAAGGGTCTAGCTATTGGAGCTGCAGCGGGAAGGCCGAAATCTCTTCACAACGATTCATCAGCAGCTCCTTCTCGTTTGCAAGGTACGATATTCAACTTATGAGACACCAGATGACATTTGCATCGGGCTATCTGAACCTCTGGGTTGTCGGTGGATTCTCCGACGGCGCCCTGCCGGTTCAGAGGATGTTCGAGATCCAGGCCTCATACGGCGGCTACGGAGAGCAGCAGGTGTTGTCGACTCTGGACGTCAGGAGAATATTATCAGACAGGACGATCGTGGCCGGCCTCGAGCATAATTTTCCTCGGAATATTTTCAGATGGTCCGATATTCCGGTGATCAGGGATACGTGGTTCGACGTCACGGTATTTGCGCACGGCGCTGTAGCTGAAGGCTTCTCACCTATGGGAGAGGTGGGTTTTGGGTTAGTAAACCTGATCCCTCTGATCAGAGTCGACTTTACGTGGGGAGTAGCGGGCCTATGCCGGGGGTTTGCATGGACCTTGGGGACGACACTCGGCTTTTGATTCGACTTTCATGACGGCATCTCATGCAATCCGGATTTCCGGTCTAACCACATGAACTCCGCCCGTGGACTGATTGCCCGGGGGAACCTGAAGAATAACTCTCGCGGCATGCTTCCAAGGAACATAATTTCAATCCGTAGTGTTACAAACTAGCGAGCCATGTTTGCCTTCGACCTCGGTCGGAGCGGCAGAGATCTTTGCTGAGAATCAACTAACTTGTGGCGTATAGAGAAGGGCAAGATGGCGACACCCGATTCAGGGAGCGTTGGATTACAGAAACTCGAAGACGAGAACCGGCGGCTAAGGCGGGCGGTTGAGGAATTGTCCATCCTGAACGAGCTCGCCGCGGCGATCGGGGCTCTCAATAATTCCGAAGAAGTCATCAGGAAGATTATCAGCCGTTCCCTTCGGGCCGTCGGTGCCGAGCAGGGAGTCATCACCATGGTTGATGAACAGCCCGATCAGCCTATGAAGACGCTGATAAGAACGCAGGTCAGCTCATCGGAACAGGACCAGTTCCATTTCAATCAGGCGCTGCTCGGCTGGATGATCCTCAACAAAAAGCCATTGATGGTGAACGATCCGCCAAGCGACGAAAGGTTTAAGGGTGTTCCGTGGGATAATTCCGTTCACTCGGTGCTTTGCGTACCGATGCTTACTCGTTCGGCTCTGAAAGGTGTTTTGTCTGTCTACAATAAGAAGGGGAACTGCGGTTTTTCTCTAGACGATCAACGCTTGCTTGCAATCATTGCCGCTCAATCGGCACAGGTTGTCGAGAACGCAAGACTCTACGAAGAAGAGCGATCGCTGATGAAGATGCAGGAGGAATTCAAGCTTGCTTCTCAGATCCAGGCCGATCTTCTTCCAAAAGAGTCTCCGAAGTTTCAGGGATACGATATTGCAGGCGCTACCTTCCCAGCTCGCGCCGTAGGAGGAGATTATTTCGATTTCATCCCAGTCGATGACCACCGTCTTGCGATTTGCCTCGGGGATGTCTCCGGCAAAGGGCTGCCGGCTGCGTTGCTTATGGCAAATCTTCAGGCGTCGCTTCGAAGCCAGACTTACAACGATAATCCCGTAAGGGAGTGTATTGCCAGGTGCAACCACCATCTTTTTCAGAGCACAAGCGCCGAAAAATTTGCGACACTCTTCTACGGCATTCTCGATACGCACGCCAATAAGCTTACATACTGCAACGCCGGACATGAGCCGCCTTTCCTTGTGAGTGAAAACGGTCAATCCGAACGCTTGAAGGAGGGAGGTACCATGATCGGGATAATGGACTCGTTTCCGTTTCAGGAAGCCGTGATTACTTTCAAACCGGGAGACATGCTGATTGTTTATTCCGACGGCGTATCGGAGGCGATGAATTCAGACAAGGAACAGTTCGGGGAATCGCGACTCTCGGAATCTCTTGCTCAAAATCGGGCTTTGACGGCGGGACATTTGATCGAACAGCTCGTAAGGGGAGTTCGCACCCATGCGGGAAGCGCACCGCAGTACGATGATATCACTACACTCGTTGTGAAACGAGGAGCTGCTCCGTAATTCTCACCGTAACGGTCCGGACCGTTATGAAATCCGTTTTGTGACCCGATCAATGCTGCTTCGTGGTTGTCAAAGTGGTCTTCAAACTAAAAGGAGGTTGGAATGGCTTTAAGAATATCAAAACTGGCGGACGGCGAAGTGGCCGTTATGGAACCGAAGGGTGAGCTGGTCGGAGGCGAGGAGACGGACGAACTTCGTGCAGAAATTGAAAAGTTAGCCGCCGAGGGGAATAAGAAGCTTGTTATTGATCTGGGGAAAACTAATTACTTGAACAGTACTGCCATCGGAGTGCTGATTTGGGCTCACACCCATTATGCGAAGAATGGCTCCGAGGTGAAACTTGCGAACCTCAACAAGAGTATCAAAAACATTTTCGTGATCACCAAACTTACGCTTGTATTTGATGTCAGGGATTCGCAGATCGATGCCGTTGCTGCCTTTTCCAAAAAAGCTCGGTAGGCATCACTGCCCGGTTTTGTAATGTGAGCCTGTCCCGGGAGCTGCCGGCGAACGGATGCTTTTGACAAGAATCACAAGTTGGAAGACAGGCGTTAGAATTTAGCAGACCGTCGTTGGCAACCGGCCAGATCAATCAAGAACCATCGGAGGAGGATAACCAATTATTAAAGGCCTGATTTACGGTGAACAAGTCGGGACTCTGAGTCTGTTTGCCGAGGATCGTCGAGGCGTGTTCACTGCGTACAGTTTCTTTCTTCCCATGCACCACTTGCCGGTCGTGAACTCACGCTCGTTCTGAGTGAAGTCGCATACTTTCCGCCATCGTCCGGATGGCACCCGGACTTGGTTCTCGTACATGGCAGGCAGAGGAGGGTGGAACTTCATGAACCGAAGTGATTCGATGAAATTTGGACTTCATTCGAGAAGTAATACAGGGGAAATCCTGCCCAAGCATGGTGTTGAATATAGAGGCCGCCTATGGTAGGAGAAACCGTCCTGCACTACAGTGTAATTTCGGAACTGGGACGTGGTGGGATGGGCATCGTTTACAAGGCGGAGGATACTAAGCTCCGGCGTACCGTTGCACTCAAGTTTCTTCCGAGACAGAGAGAAGCATCCGCGGAGGACAGGGCGAGGTTGCTGCTTGAAGCACAGGCGGCTGCAGGATTGAACCATCCCAATATCTGCGTCATCCATTCGGTTGAAGAGGACGGTGATGAGCAGTTCATTGTCATGGAATTTGTTGACGGGATCACGCTGAGAAAGAAAATCTCCGAAGGGGCGCTTCATATTCGACAGGCTTTGGACTATTGTGTACAAATCGCGGAAGCCCTTCATGATGCACATTCCAGGGGGATAGTACATAGAGACATCAAGGCCGACAACATCATGATCACCCCTAATGGCCGCGTGAAAGTTATGGATTTCGGTCTTGCAAAATTGAAAGGAAGAGCCACCGACACGACATCCAGCGGCGCAGCGGGAACCTTGGTCTATATGTCCCCCGAGCAGGCGCGCGGTGACGACGTTGATGCGCCATCGGATATTTGGTCCCTTGGGGTATTGTTGTACGAAATGCTCACTGGTCGATTGCCCTTCAGCCACGACTATGAGGCTGCCGTCGTTTACTCTCTGTTGAACGAACCGCCCCTTCCACCGCGGGATATCAGGGAAGAAATCTCACCCAAACTCGAGAAGATCGTTTTGAAGTGCCTGCGCAAGGAATCGACCGAGCGGTATGCCTCGGCTCTGCAGCTGGCAGAAGAGCTGCGTGAAGTCTCCGGTTCCGATTCGACAGCAGATGTCCGTTCTTTCAATTCTGACAGGAGAAGGGAGCCGAAGAAAGCTACTGAGCGCAAGCCTGCCACGATATTATCTCTGCGCCTTCCCGGCTATTCCGATGGGGCTGCCGCAGCAGAATCGGAAGAAGTATACTTGTTCATGGAGCGAATCGGCTCGACCGCAGAAAAAACTGCGCGCAAGTACGACGGGACCGTCGGCAAGATTTCGGCCGACGAGATACGGATTTTGTTCGGACTTCCAGAGGCAATCGAGCGGCCTGCGGAGAAAGCAGTCCGTGCTGCAATTGAAATACGCGCTGGCCTTCAGGAACTGGGGAAAAAGGAAAATGCTCTCAGGCATTTCAATCCAGCTATCGCAGTCGATACCGGTCTCGTGATAGCCGGGGACCTTGGACCGGGAGGAACGAGCGACTATACAATTGTCGGCGATCCGATGGATCTCACTGATAAGGTCGTCCGAAGGCTAGAGAAAGGACAGATAGTTGTCGGACCCTTAACTCACAAACAAACCAAGGAGTACTTCGACTACAAGCAGGGACCTGCGGTTGACCTGAGAAACAACAGGCAGCGGATCCCCTGCTTCGAGCTCGTCGGACCAAAACAAAAAAGCAGCCGCACCACAGCGATCTCTGACCGCAGAATTTCCTCGCCTCTCGTCGGCCGCGATCGCGAGATGAACCTGCTTGAGCTACACCTCTTGAAGGCAATCAACGGAGAGGGTTCCATCGTCAACATCGTGGGAGAACCGGGTCTTGGCAAATCGCGCTTAATCGCTGAACTGAAACAGCGCGAAGCGATGAACCGGGTCCTTCTGCTGGAAGGTAAATCGGTATCATACGGTCGGAATCTGAGTTTCCACCCTATCATAGAAATATTGAAGCGGTGGGCGCGGATTGAGGAGGACGATCCCGAACCGAATGCTATGGAAAAACTGGGCCGGGCAATAGGCGCACTGAATCCTGACGGGACTGACGAAATCCTCCCCTTTGTGGCATCGGTAATGGGGATGCAGTTGACCGACAAACAGGCCAGGTTCATTGAAGGGATCGCCGGCGAGGCGATGATGAAAATAGTTCAGAAGCATATACGCGAGATAATGCTGAAAGAATCCCAGCGGAAGCCGATAGTCTATATCCTGGAAGACCTCCATTGGGCAGACCAGTCGTCGCTGGATTTACTCCAGTCACTCTACCGCTTGGCCCAGAACAACCGCATCATGTTTCTGAACGTCATGCGGCCAAACTACCCCGAGACGAGTGATCGTCTCCTAGCAGCGATTCGCACGAAGTACCCGGACCTGGTCACCGACATAACCCTCGATCCGCTCACATCGGTGAACTGCAGGGTTTTGATAAATAATCTCGTCGATGCGGGTAAACTCCCCGCGCAAACCACGGAAACGATTCTCAAGAGGGCGGACGGGAACCCGTTCTTCATCGAAGAGGTTATCAGATCGTTTCTTGACGAGGGGGCGATTGAGTTTAAAAATGGGAAAATCAGTCCGACTGGACGCACAGACGATTTGCTCATCCCGGATTCGGTTCAGCAAATCCTTGCGGCGCGAATAGATAAACTCGACGAAGGAACAAAATCGCTGCTGAAAATTGCGTCCGTTATCGGCAGAAGCTTCTTCCAGAAAATTCTCGCCGGCGTGCCGGAATCTGTAAGCGAAGTCGATGAACGGCTGGAATACCTGGAGGGTATCCAGCTCATCCGGAAGACCAGAAAAACGGACGAGGTTGAATACCAGTTCAAGCATGCCCTTGTCCAGGAAGTCGCATACGAGTCCATCCCTTCCAAGAAACGGAAGGAGTATCATCTGAAGGTGGCGCAGGTTATAGAAAAAGAATTCCCGGACCGGCTGCATGAGTTCTACGGGACTCTGGCGATGCATTATGGCGAGGCGGACGAGCAGGAGAAAACCGAGAATTACCTTATAAAAGCCGGGGAGGCGACTCTGAAATCAGCGGCTTCACACGAGGCGTTGGGATACTTCAAGGAAGCTTTGGATTTGTATCAGAAGAAATACGGTGCCTCCGCCGATCCACAGAAAATTGCGCTACTCGAACAGAATATCGGCACAGCGCTCTACAACAAAGGAATGCTCGTCGAAGGCGTAGCGCACTTCGACCGAGCTCTTGAACTGTTGGGCGACAGGGATCCGAAGAGTCGATTGGTCATTATGCTGAGGGGTGCGTGGGATTTCCTCTGGATAGTGAAGGACCTCTATCATCCTTCCAGGAAGAAAAAGAAGAATCTCACTGAGAATGACAAACTCAGGTTCGCCATTAGATACCAAAGAGCCAACGCCCTGGGAAACTCGGATACTTTCCGTCTGTTCTTCGACCTGCTGTGGACAATACACTGGAGGAGCGGGTTCAGTCTTTCTCCCTCCGAAGCGTGCGTGATGTACACGCTTGGTTGCTCTCTTATGATCTTCGGCGGAATTTCTGCTTCACTTGCGGGCCGGTTCCTGGATCGCGCAAAGGCTGTTGCAGTACCGGACGATCCAAGAACGTACCTCGCGTACAGGTATGCCTACTATCAATTCAACTATCACGTAGGCAGGTGGGCGATCGACCTTGATTTTGACGAAGACCTATTCCGGACTGGGATGAAGCTCGGTGAGTTTTACCCTGCATGCTATTATATCGCTTATGCTCACTATATGAGCGTCGGCCGTGGAGATTTTGCGGCTTCGGCGCGGCTCGCGGATATTCTCCTGCAGACGGCGGAGGAGTATGACTATGAGTACGCGCTCCTCGATCACTATACAGCTCTCGTCTACCATCACGCCAACAGAGGCGAAGCGGCGGATATGCTCAAGGCGGCGGAAATCAGTCTTGAACTTGAAAAGAAGATCGGTTTGAAGACGTGGATGGTCGGGGGGGAAGGGATAATCGCCCGTGCACATATCCTTGCCGGTAACCTCGGACCAGCCGAAGAAGCACTTCGCAGAGGCAAGCAGAATCTTGAGCCGTTGGGGAAGATATCGCCGATGTTCACGATGAACTACTACATCGCCCGCCTGCAGCTCGAGGTGATCCGACTGGAACAAATGAGGTCAGGGAAAGAAAACAATCATGATGGAATCGGGATTAGGATGTTAAGGAAACAAGCTCACAATAGTTCCAAGCTCGTCATGGGACAGTTCAAGACGCTGCATGAGTTCATGCCGGAGGGATACCGGTATACCGGAATACTTTACTGGCTGGAAGGTAACGCGGCCGGTGCGTTCAGCCAATGGAAGAAATCCATTCAGGCGGCATCGACAATGCACAAGCGGCAGGAGCTCGCAAGGACATACCTCGAAATTGGAAGGAGGCTTCTCGAGAAACGAAGCTCCAAGCGTTTGTTCGATGGCCTCGATGCAAAGGAGTGTCTGAAAAAAGCGCGCCAAATTTTCGAAGAATTAGGGCTTGTATATGATCTGGCGGGAGTTGACCGTATGGCCGCTCTGGACGCGCAGCGGGCCGGACACCCTGTAACGGAAGGGATTTCATAGGAGGAAAACATGGGCCCATCGGGTTACACAAATGATTCAGACTTGTTCGGCGAAAATCCACCGCCGCAAGAGGAATCATACATTAATAAGCTGACCGATCTCCTTAAGAAGACGGTGATTCAGACATACCCGCCGGGCGGAACGAAACGTGACGCGCATCCGAAGCAGCACGGGACCGTTGCGGCCCAATTCACGGTTAAGCCTGATCTCCCGAAGGAATTGCGAGTGGGAATCTTTGCGGAGCCGGGGACGTATGACGCCTTCGTTCGCTTCTCCAATGCGAATCCGACCGTGAGCCCGGATATAAAAAGGGATGTGCGCGGGATGGGGATAAAGCTCGTCGGAGTCAAGGGGAAAAAACTCCTCGACGACGGGACAGATGACGATACGCAGGATTTTGTGCTTATAAGCTACGACGTGTTCCTCACGAAGGGAGTGAGAGAGATGTACGAGTTTACGACGGCTTATGAATCCGGGCCGCTCCACATTCTCTGGTACTGGTTCAACCCATTTAAACCGCATCTCCGGGTATTCTGGAATTTCATAGTTCCTTTTCGGCGCGCGACCAGCCCGCTCGATCTTCAATATTACAGCATGACACCATACCGTTTCGGAGATACGGCCGTGAAGTATTCGGCGAAACCGTGGTCGCATGTCTTGAGCACCATTCCGCACCCGCCGACCGACAACTATCTCCGGGAAGCAATGCAACGTTACCTTTCGAGGGAACCGATCCATTTCGATTTCATGGTGCAGCTCCGAACCGATCCCGCGCAGATGCCGATCGAAGACGCTGGAAAAAGGTGGAGCCAGTCGCTCTCTCCGTTCAGAAAGGTGGCCACTCTGGTGATCCCTCCGCAGGAATTCGAGACTGCAGAGAAGATGGACTTCGGCGACGATTTGTCGTTCAATCCATGGCGCTGCCTTCCGGTTCACCGCCCGTTAGGCGGCATCAACAGGGCCAGAAGAGTCGCATATTGGACCATCTCGAAACTGCGTCATGAACGGAACGCCCTGAGGCAGTTCGAGCCGACGGAGCGGGACTTCGAGCTCTTCTGGGAAAACAAGGTCAAGACTCCCCATGAATCGGGACCCGAACGCCCCGTGCCGGTAAGTCCGGCCGGGCCGTCGAGGTGGTCCCGTTCGGTATGGTGGGTCAAAGCCTATTCTTATGTTACGATTATTGCCGCGCTTTACGGGATAGCGTATGCGCACATTCCGCCGCTTCTCGGTTACGCGTGGTCGCTTTGCACGGGGCCGGACGCAATGTGGTGCAAGCTCGCAATTCATTTGTTCGAGGTGCCGATTGTGCTCTTCAATTTGTACGTCGCGTGGTATGGCCTGCGCCGCTTCTCGGAGATGACTGTCCGCCGCTACTCGTCGCTGCTGAATTTCGCGGTGACCTTCAATATGGTCTTCTTCCTTTTTGAAACGAATCTCCTCATGGAGGGACTGTCAAGAGTGTTTCCTTTCTGGGAACTCTTTGCATTCGCTTCAATTGCCATCATACTGCTCGGCGGCACCATATTCACGATTGCACTCAAACAGATGCTGGTAAAGTCATGAGAATACCTAACCAGGCACACGTGACGGAGCGTTAATGAAAATCTATAACATGGTCGAAATCGGCGCAGACGGATTCTACCATCCTGAAACCGAGGACCAGATAGTTGCTCTCGTGAAGAGGGCTTACGAGGAGGGTAAACAGATCCGCGTCCGCGGTGCTGCGCATTCCGTGGCGTGGGCAATTTACACCGATCCCGGGAATGGTTTGCCAATGGTGCCCAATACGGTGTCTGAACAATCGCCTCCGCAAGGCCCGAACATCAACGTCATGCTCGACAGGTTCAGGAAGATCGAATGGATCGACGAGAAGGAAGGTATAATCGAAGTTGAAGCGGGGATACATCTCGGCCCGGATCCGCAGGCTCCCACCGGGACGTCGTCTCTCGGGGCGAGTCTGCTGTACCAGGCTCACTCAAAAGGTTGGACCTTGAACGACCTGGGCGGGATTACACATCAGACTGTGAGCGGTTTTCTCATGACAGGTTCCTCGGGTGGCACACTCATGTATTCTATTGACGAAAACCTGCTTGCTTTTCGCATTATCGACGGAACGGGGAAAGTTGAATGGGTTGAGAAGGGTGACGGTGATTTGTATGACGCCGTGGCACTGTCCCTCGGTCTGCTCGGGATCGTCACCAAAGTGCGGATGAAGCTTACAAAGGAATTCAGCATTTACGGGGAAGAGAACACATACCTCGTAGACTCTGCTTGCCCGATCGATCTCTTCGGTAAAGGGAATGGAAAGACGCCAGGTCTCGAGACCTTCCTGAAGGAAACCCCGTACTCACGCATTCTCTGGTGGCCTCAGAAAGGAGTCAACCGGATTGTGGTCTGGAGAGCCGTCCGGGGCCAGATGCTTCCGGCTTTCTCGCCATTCCCGTATCACGAGTTCGGTAAGAAGAAGTTCTCGACACAGGTGGAGGAACTATTTGGGGCCGTGCTGTTCACGATTCTCGGCAACAAAGGTTTCAGCAAGACATGGTCGAAATTGAAACGTGACTTTGCACAGTTTGATAAAAACCTCGGCAGGAAATGGGGGCGTACAAGCAACGGCCGGGCAAGGGAAGCGTGGTTCTTTCCGTTCTGTCTCACCGGAATTCTGAGGGTGCTTCTCTTCCTGCCGGTATTATTCTTTTCGACATTCAAGGGTGTACTCGAATGGCTGTATCCTGCTATGGTGGATATTCTCGAACCGCTGACCGGGAGGGATGATGGAAAAATATTCATGGATTACGTCCTGCGGAGTCTTCCGATGGACAATGCTGCGGACGACGTCCTGATGGGAACGGAGTTCACCGAATTCTGGATCCCGCTGAAGTACACGTCGCAGGTCATGCGGCTAGTGAATCAGCTGTTCCAGAAGGAAGGCTTCAAGGCGACCGGGTATTACGCCACCGAACTTTACACCGGAAACAAGAGTGAATTCTGGATGAGCCCGAGCTACAAACAGAAAACCTTTAGGCTCGATCTCTTCTGGTACATAAACAACGCCGGCAATCCCGGCGCGAAGGACGGATATTTTGCCCAATTCTGGGAACAGCTGCGCAAGCATGGAATTCCATTCCGGCTGCACTGGGGAAAATTTCTGCCTGAATATGATTATAAAGAGTGGTCGAAGTACCTCCGGTCGCAATACCCGAAATGGGATGACTTCATGGAACTCCGTGCCGAACGTGACCCCCGGAACATTTTCCTGACCGGCTACTGGCGAAAACATTTGTTCGGAGAGGAATGATCATGCTGCTTACGAGAAGCCGTCGATCGTCGGTACGCGATTTGGAACGTAAAGGCCCCCCGCCCTTGCCATCTCAGCGCGGTGGAAGTGACGGCAATCGAAACAAGCTCACGCCTGATGAAGGATGCTGCCAATGAACGGTGAGACTGTTCTGCACTACCGCATTCTAGAAGAACTTGGGAGAGGTGGGATGGGAGTCGTCTATCTCGCAGAGGACACGAAACTGGGAAGGAAGGTTGCGCTTAAATTTCTGCCCAAACATAGCAGGGTAACGGAGATGGACGAGGCCAGGTTTGTTCAGGAAGCCCGCTTGGCGGCGACGCTTAACCATCCCAACATCTGTGTTATCCATGCGATTGAAGAGCACGAAGGACAGCGTTTCATTTCCATGGAGTATGTGAATGGAAAAGATCTGAAGTCGATGCTGAAATCCGGAAACATGCCCGTTGAGGAGATTACAGGCATCATGAGTTCCGTGGCGGACGGGCTGGCGGTTGCACATGAAAAGGGGATAATCCACCGCGACATCAAGGCAGACAATATCATGATAACAGCCGACGGTCATGTGAAGATTATGGATTTCGGCCTCGCGAAAATAAAGGGAACGTCCGGCTTGACGAAGAGCGGCGATACGGTTGGGACTGTAAGTTACATGTCACCGGAACAGTTCAGGGGAGGAGAGATTTCGCCTCAAACGGATCTATGGTCTTTCGGAGTCGTGTTATACGAAGCGCTGGCAGGAGCACTTCCGTTCAGCGGCGAGCACGAAGCCGCAATCATGTACGAGGTACTGAATGTTGAACCCAAGGCGCTGCAGCTTTACAGGAACGATGTACCTGAAGACCTGCAGGTTATCGTGTCACAGCTGCTTCAGAAGGAGCCTGCCAAAAGGCTGGCTTCCGCCAAAGAGCTTGCGGAACGGCTGAGGAAAGTCTCCATGGAGCCTCCGTCACCTGCATCGGACAAATCCATCGCAGTTCTTTATTTCGAGAACATGAGCTCCGAAAGCGAGAGCGATTATTTCTGTGCCGGGATAACTGAGGACATTATCACGGACCTTTCCAAGATAAACGGACTGCAGGTGGTGTCGAGAAAGGATGTGCTCCCCTTCAGAAACAAGGAAGTGAACACCCGTCAGGTGGGCGAAGCACTGAGGGTGAACTACGTCCTGGAAGGAAGCGTCAGGAAAGCGGGAAACAAGATAAGGATAACCGCACAGCTAATTGATGTGCGGAGCGGGTTTCAGGTCTGGGCGGAAAGGTTCGACCGGCTCGTTGAAGATATTTTCGATTTGCAGGACGAGGTTTCGCTCAAGATAGCGGATGCGTTGAAGGTGTCGTTTACGGAAGGAGGCAAACCGGCGGCCGCACAGCGACCCGTAGTCGATATGCGAGCGTACGACTTCTTCATGCGAGGGAGAGACCTACTCAACATCCGGGGCAAGAAAAGCAACGAGAGGGCAATACAGATGCTCGAGAATGCCCTGTCCATCGACCCGAATTTCGCGCCGGCATGTGCCGCTCTTGCCGAGGCTTTTTCAAATATGTACCTCTGGTATGACGGCGACCCGCAGTGGCTGGGAAAGACTATACAAATGAATCAGAGAGCTCTCGGTCTTGACCCCGATTCGCTCGAGGCTCAGTTCGGGATCGCCATGGTATATCTGTATCAGAAGAGGTTCACGGAAGCCAAGCGCACTCTGAATGCGATCATCCAGAAGAGCGCCGACTCCTACGATGCAGTGAGATGGCTGGGGATCATAGCTGACATAACCGGCGATTATGATACGGCCGTGAAGCAGTATGAACGCGCGGCCGAACTGAAGCCCTACAGCGAGGAACCGTGGATGCATCTCGACATGACGCACAGGAGAATGGGAAATAAAAAAGAGTCCGACGACGCTGCCAGGAAGATAATTGAAATCGGACAGCGTAAGTTCGAGGTCAACCCTGACGATGTCTTGACTCTGAGCCGAATGGCAATTCCTTATGCACGGTTCGGCGAGAACGACAAGGCCATGTCGGCGATAAGACGGGTCGTCGAGACATCGCCGAACGACGGTCTCGCCCTATACAACTGCGCTTGCACTTTCAATGGGCTCGGGCAGAAGAAGGAAACCCTGACATATCTAAGGAAGTCCCTGGAGATCGGCGGGAATGTCGTGCGCGAGTGGGCGAAGACCGATCCATATTTCGATTCTCTACGCGGCGACCCGGATTTCGAAACCGTAATAGCGGAGTTTGCGTGAGTGAAGTATTCTCTCGACATGTCGAAGTCGAATGTTTATGTGATACAATGGAAACGGCCTTCGTATGGAAAATGAAAGATCGTGTTGCAGGGATAGGACAATGATGCATAGGATGTTATTTCCTCCCACGGGTCCGAATGAGCTTCGTGGGGAACGCGTCATCAAGATTGGAGTTTTATATGATTAGTGATACAATTCTGCACTACGAAATTCTTGAGAAACTCGGCGAAGCCCACCTGCACTTACGTTTTTCAACCGACGCAGCTGAAGAAGCGAAGTCGATCGGTGGGCGGGGCGAGCCTCCCCGCCGACTTGTCCTCCGAAGCTTGAGCGAAGGAGGAAGCCACTCGACTTACCGGGGGAATGATAAATGATAAGCGGAACTATACTTCACTACGAGATAATGGAAAAACTCGGCGAAGGCGGGATGGGCGTCGTATACAAGGCGAAGGATTTCAAGCTGAAGAGAGATGTCGCAATAAAATTCCTGCCGCCACATGTATCGGCCAACAAAGAGGAGCGGAGCAGGTTTGAAGTCGAGGCGCAGGCTGCAGCAGCTCTTAATCATCCGAATATTGCAACAATCTATGCCATCGAACAGGACGGGGACGAGGTGTTCATCGTCATGGAATTCATCGACGGTCCGGAATTGAGCGAAAGAATAAAGAGCGCCCGGATGAGCCTCGCGGATTCGGTTTCGATTATCGAACAAATCGCGTCGGGTCTTCAGGCGGCCCACCAAAAAGGAATCATTCACCGCGATATAAAAAGCAGCAACATCATGTTGACGAAGAGCGGACAGGTCAAGATCATGGATTTTGGTCTTGCCAAGGTGAAATGGAGTTCTAATGTCACGAGGCAGGGGACAACGGTCGGGACCGCAGCATACATGTCGCCTGAGCAAGCCAGGGGCGATAAGGTAGATCATAGGGCAGATATCTGGTCGATGGGTGTCATTTTTTACGAGATGCTCACCGGCAAACTTCCGTTCAGAGGCGATTTTGAGCAGGCAGTTATTTATTCAATTATGAACGAAGAAGTCGGGAATATCTCCGAGGTCAGAACCGACATACCTCCGGGAATGGATCATATCATAAATAAAATACTAACCAAAGAGGCGATCGACAGGTATCGGGATGCGGCTGAATTCCTGACCGATCTCAGGCAGGTGGTCACGGAGAGCAAATCTAAACCGGCGGAAGATGAGGAGAAACGGATCGCCGTTCTTCCGTTCGAGAATATCAGTCCCGACAAAGAGACTGATTACTTTGCCGAAGGCCTTGCCGAGGAACTGATCATAAATCTCTCGCGTATAAAAGGGGTGAGTGTTGTTGCGCGGACGAGCTCGATGCTGTTCAAGGACAGCAGGAAGGATATCAAAACGATCGGTCGTGAGCTCCGTGCACGATATGTCATGGAAGGAAGCGTCAGGAGATTCAAGGACGACTTAAGAATATCAGCTCAGCTGATCGACGTGGAAAGAGGTACGCAGCTGTGGGGCGAAACATACAAGGGGAAACTCGCGGATGTTTTCGACATCCAGGAACAGGTCTCGAAGGAAATTGTCGAGGCGTTGACCGTGAAGCTTTCGCCGAACGAAAAGGTGGTTCTAGAAAAAAGGTCGACGGTGAACGCAGATGCTTTCGACCTCTATCTGAGAGGACGCGATTTTCTCTATCGGCTTTCCAAGCACAGCGTCCAGTTTGCCATACAACTCTTCCAGAAGGCAACCGAACTCGATACGCGATATGCCGCAGCTTACGCGGGCCTCGGCGAGGCTTATGCGATTCTCTACGCTTTCTACGACCGTAACAGCATACTCCTCGACAAGGCGATCGAGTCGGGGCTGAAAGCGCTCATGTACGATTCGACTTTGTCTGAAGCATACGCCGCGCTCGCTCTGGCGTATTACAACAGAAAATCGCTCGAAGAGGCTTTTACCGCCGGCCAGAAAGCGATCGAGCTTGACCCAAACAATTACGCGGCCTACTGGACTTTAGGCAGAATCTTTCACAGCACGGACAGGGACAGGGAGGCCATAGAGCTGTTCCAAAAAGTCATCGAGATAAATCCCGATTTTTATTCTGCTTATATGGACATAAGAACTTGTTATGAACGTTTGGGTGATGAACAGAAACTGAAAGAAAGCCTTCAGGCCACGATGGACACATACGTGCGTTATCTTTCGCAACATCCCGATGATGCGCGCGCGCGGATTCTGTATGCGGCGGACCTGGCGACCGCAGGAAGAAAGGAGGAAGCGGTAGCACAGGGCAAAATGGCGCTCGAATTGAGCCCTAATGATGCGATGATGTGGTACAATGCCGCGTGTCTCTATGCCCGTTTGGGTGAACCGGATGAATCAGTCGAGTCCCTCCGAAAGGCTATGTCTGCCGGCTATGAGAACTTCGAGTGGCTTCGGCGGGATCCGGATCTCGATAGTCTCCATGACAATCCAGAATTCAAGGAATTGCTCGGGGACAAATGAGCGAGAAGGTGAGACGCTCCGTCGCAATCCGTGGCATGGAAAGGAGCCGCGAATGATAAGTGGAATCATATTTCATTATGAAATATCGGAGAAACTTGACGAGGCTCGCCTGGACTCATGTTTCGGCGGGCATGGCGGGGTCACCCACAGACGCCAAATCAAATACATTCGGAGCTGGCTATGATAAGTGGTACCATACTTCACTACGAAATACTCGAGAAACTCGGTGAAGGAGGTATGGGCGAAGTCTACAAGGCCCGCGACACGAAGCTCGACCGGATCGTTGCGCTTAAATTCCTTCCTACTTCTTCGTCGGTAAGTGCAGACGATAAGAACAGGTTTATCCGCGAAGCGAAGTCCGCGGCTGCGCTCAATCATCCAAACATCGCGCATATTTATGAAATCGGCGAAGCCGACGGGCAAATGTTCATAGCGATGGAATATGTAGAGGGCAGCACTCTTCAGGAAATTCTGAGCGCGAACGGGGGTGTGCCGGTTCCGCTCAAGAAAGTAATAAGCTACTCGACCCAGATTGCCGAGGGGCTGCAGTCTGCTCATGAAAAGGGAATCATTCATCGCGACATAAAGAGCGCGAACATCATGGTAACGGCGAGGGACCAGGTGAAGATCATGGACTTCGGCCTTGCGAAGGTAGGTGGAGGAAAAACGGTAACGAAGCTCGGCACTACCGTCGGGACCGCCGCGTACATGTCGCCGGAGCAGGCCCGCGGCGAAAGCGTGGATCACCGTACCGATATCTGGTCGTTCGGGGTTGTCATGTACGAAATGATCAGCGGGCGGCTCCCGTTCAAGACGGACTACGAGCAGGCTCTCGTCTATTCTATACTAAGCGATGAACCTGAGCCGCTGACCGCCGTTCGTACTGGAGTGCCTATGCAGCTCGAGTCGGTCGTGTCGAAGACGATGGCTAAAGACCCTTCGATGCGGTACCAACACGCGGACGAGATACCGGCAGATCTCAGAGCGATTGAATTGAAAACCAGCCCGGCGACGAGGACTCCGTCTATGAGCGGAATGCCGGTCGCGTCCGGGAGCGGCTCGTGGCGCCGGTCGTACACCTTGCTTGTTGCAGGCATCGCTGTCGTGGCCGCCGCACTGTTGGTTTGGCATTATGTGCCGAGTGCCCCGGAGAACGACGGATCTACTCTGCGCGTCACCGTTGCTGTCCCTCCTTCGAATCTGCTCGAACAAATCGACTCGCGAAACCCGGTCATTTCTCCGGACGGAAAGATGCTTGTCTATTCTGCGCAGGCGAATGGCGTCGTCAAGCTCTATGCTCGGCCGCTGAACAGTTACGTTGCCTCGCCCATTCAGGGAACTGCCGGTGGTACCGGGCCGTTCTTTTCGCCGGACGGTCAGTCGATCGGATTCTTTGCGGACGGGAAAATGAAGACAGTTCCTGTCACCGGTGGAATGCCTCAGGTACTCTGTGATGCTCCTGTGCCTCGCGGCGGGAGCTGGAGTGTTAATGGGGAAATTGTATACTCGCCGAACTTCTCGACGGGTCTCTACGCCATCCGGGCGGACGGCGGGAAGCCGAAAGCACTTGCCGAACCTGACACAGCATCGGGCGAAAGATCCTACCGCTGGCCGCAGGTCCTGCCCGGAGGGAAATGGGTACTGTTCACTGTCGGGGAGAAGAGCGCGCCGGATTTCTATGACAACGCGAGGCTCGCTGCATTGTCGCTTGTTAACGGGAGCCGCCATATGCTCGGCATACGCGGCGATATGGCTCTGTATGTGAAGGGAGGATACCTCCTGGTCTGGCGCGGGGGAGAAATCTACGCGGCAAAATTCGATCCCAACACGGCGACGATCAAATCACAACCCGTGGCTGTCCTGAGTATGGTTGGAGGCGATCCCACGAGCGGCGCGGGCTACTTCTCGGTATCTAACGACGGTATACTCGCGTTCCTCCCAGGGATAGAAACTGACAAGTTGAAACTGGTAAAGGTGAACCTGCAGGGGCAAATTGATCCGTTGCCCATTCAACCGGGTCCGTATTCTTTTCCTCACGTGTCGCCCGATGGACGAAAGATCGCAGTAACCGTCGGCGAGGTAAATGGAAGCAACTTCGATATCTGGCTTTACGATATAGCCACGGGAGCATTCAGCAGATTTACTTTCGACAATCGCTCCGCATGTGGAATCTGGACCCACGACAGTAGGCAGCTTGTCTACGCTTCCGGACTCGGAGAATCGTCGAACTTCTGTATGAAACCTGCCAGCGGCAGCGCGTCCGGCAGAATCATCCTCGCAGGCACCGGTCGAAGCCTGGTGGCTCCTATTTCGTTCAGCCCGGACGACAGAGAACTCACCTATGTATCCGTGGTATCGACCGACGGAAATGAAGGCGTTAGCCTCCTCCAAATGGGTGGGAAAGATAACCCCAGACACCTCACTGAGCTGGGCGGGAGTCCGTACGACGCAGTAATCTCGCCCGACGGGAAATGGCTTGCATACACTACGAACGTGTCCGGACAGAACGAAGTATATGTCACCTCTTTTCCCGCGCTGAGAGGGAAGTGGCAGATCTCGGCGGGTGGCGGATATGGCGCCGTCTGGTCCCCCGACGAGAAAGGGATATACTATGAATCAATCAGTAACACCGATATGTTCTACGTCCCGATTGAAACTGTGCCGGATTTCTCAGCCGGGAGACCTCGCGTACAATTCAAAACCGACAGGATTTACTTTCCCAACGAACCCATCGCGACTTACGATATTTATCCCGATGGCAAGCACTTTATAATGATAGGGAAATCGGATACCTCCGGTACAGCCTCGGGAATAAACCTGATTCTAAACTGGACAAAGGAAATGAAGAAGAAATTGACAGGAGACAATAGATGAAGAGGGAACAAATAGATAGAAGCATCCAATTATTCGTCTCGAAAACGACGGCACTGCTGTTAATGACATTGATATTATCCAGCGTCGCGACTGTTCACGCCCAGGGTAAATGGCGTCATCGTGCTGCAACTTCGAAGATAATGCGGGACAGCCTGCTTTTCACGAAACCTGAAAAAGTAACGACAACCGGAACGGTTACTGTGGAGGGAAGTAAAATCGATTACAAAGCAGTCACCGGGACCATTATTTTGAAAAATAAGAACGATGAGCCGACCTGCAGTATGTTCTACGTTGCGTATTTCAAATCAGGTGTAACCGACGAAAGTAAGAGGCCGGTAACGTTTCTTTACAACGGAGGACCCGGCAGCTCTTCGATGTGGCTGCACATGGCCGCGTGGGGACCGAAGAGCACATTCACGGAAGATACCGAAAGAGTAACCGCTCCTTACGAGCTTGTTAACAACGACTACTCCTTATTGGATGCAAGCGACCTTGTATTCATCGATGCGCCGGGAACCGGTTTCAGCCGGGTGCTGACGAAAGATAAAGGTGGGGTGAGCAAGCCGAATGCCTTTTACGGTATCGATCCTGATGCTCAGGCATTTGCTCAATTCATTACAAGGTTTTTATCCGAATATGATCGATGGGATTCACCGAAATATCTTTTCGGAGAGAGCTACGGCACTTTCCGTTCCGCCGCTCTGTCCAACATCCTGGAGACGCAGGATAACATCGATTTGAACGGCGTTATCCTGCTTTCACAGATACTGGACATTTCCAATTCGACCGATTATGCTACCGAAAATCCCGGCGACGAACTGCCCTATGAGCTTGCTTTGCCGTCTTGTGCAGCGACCGCATGGTATTATCACAAACTCCCGAATCAGCCGGAACAACTTCAGCCGTTCCTCGAGAGAGTCGAGCACTTCGCCATGAACGAATATGCGCTGGCGCTCAACAAGGGCTCTCTGCTCGATTCAACCGCTTTCATGAGCATTGCCGATAAACTGCATCAGTATACCGGCTTGCCTGTCTCTTACATCATCAAGGCGAATCTGCGGATCACAGGATATGAGTTTGAGAAGCAGCTGTTGTCCAAATCCGATCGGGTGACTGGACGACTGGACACGCGTTTCTCCGGTCCGTCGATGGACCCGCTTGGTGAGTATCCGTTGTACGATCCACAGGGTGCCGTGATAAGCTCTGCTATCATTTCCACCTTCAACAACTATGTAAGGAAGACGCTGCAGTTCAAGACTCCCATGAGTTATGTTGTCGGAACCAACGCTTGGGCGACGTGGGATTACCGTCACCACGCGGTCTTCCAGGCGTTCGGCGATCAGCATGATAAATTCTTTGCCAACGTGATGCCCGATCTTGCTTCGGCGATGATGTATAACCCGAAGTTGAAAGTGATGTTGAACATGGGCTATTTCGACCTGGCCACGCCCTTCTTCGAGGGACTATATGAAATGCACCATTTGCCGATGCCGGTCTCGCTGCAAAGTAATATCTCGTATGCGTTTTATAAATCCGGACATATGGTTTACATGAACCCCGAAGCTCATAAAGAGCTTCACGATAATGTTGCCGCTTTCATAAAGAGGACGGATTGAAGAGAATCACGAAAGACCGGGAATCGGTAAGATGCGTGTGAATATCTCAAAAATGACTGCCATCGCCTGCAGGGTCCTTCGGTCGAGTCGCGCCTCAGCGCCGCGCTTGATTGCGGAGCGGGGGGTAAGAATGTTACACAGAGCTACACTGAGGAAAGGAGGAGTTCCACAGAGAAAAAGAGATGGACTCTGTGTAGCTCTGTGCCCCTCTGTGGAACTCTGTGAAATGTTAAATACGCGGACGCCTGCCTACCTGCAGGCGGAGATCCCCCTATTAGCGGAACCATTCAACACTACAAACCGCGGAACGCAAGGGACGAGATCCGTCCCGATTCAATTCAGAAAACGGGTGTAAACTATGGTCGGTGATACAATCTTACATTATCAAATACTGGAAGTATTGGGGCGGGGCGGGCCTGTCCGCCGAAGTTATCTGACTTATCCGCGGAGCTGCATATGATATCTGGAACTATACTACACTACGAAATCCTTGAAAAACTCGGCGAAGGCGGGATGGGCGAGGTCTACAAAGCCCGCGACACAAAACTCGACCGTCTCGTTGCGCTCAAGTTCCTCCCGTCAAATCTGACCGCGACCGAAGTCGAGAAGGCGAGGTTCATCCAGGAGGCGAAAGCCGCATCTGCCCTGAACCACCCGAATATCTGCACGATCTTCGACATCCAGGAGCATGAAGGCCAGCTCTTCATCGTGATGGAGTATGTCGACGGAGAGACCCTGCGTCACAAGAAGCAGAGCTTTTCGACGAAACAGGTCGTGGAAATCGGAGCTCAGGCCGCGGACGGACTTGCCGAGGCGCACGACAAGGGAATAGTCCACCGTGACATCAAGCCGGAAAATATCATGATGAGTAAGAACGGCATCGTGAAGCTTATGGATTTTGGCCTGGCGAAACTGAACAAGGCCGAGGAAGCGTCGAGGTTGACTAAAGCAGGCATGACGCTCGGCACCGTCGGCTACATGTCGCCGGAACAGGTCCAGGGCCAGGATGTGGACGGCAGGAGTGACATATTCTCGCTGGGCGTGGTTCTGTACGAGCTCCTCTCCGGCGAGTCGCCGTTCAAAGGCGTCCATGAGACCGCGATAATGTACGAGATAGTCAACGTGGATCCCGAACCGGTCAGCGCGAAGAAAGAAGGCATCGATCCGGAACTCGACAGAATTCTCTTCGAATGCCTCGACAAGGAGAAGGAGGAGCGATACCAGTCGGCCCACGAACTTTCCAAGGACTTGAAGCGGTTCAGGAGAGACAGCGGCAGACAGCGGATAGGCAGGATGTCAAATGCGCATGTCCCGCTGGATAGCTCACAATCGCGACGTCCCACCGGGGCTCATCAGGCCGCGGACATGCCGCTTGATAGCAGCCCGCGAGGGATTTTTGGAAACACAAGGATGCTCGTGTCGACATCTGCCGTTCTGCTCGCAGCCGTCGCGGCTTTCATTGCATTCTTTGTGCTCGGAAGATCGGGAGACAATCAGCCGGAAATAAAAGCGACCATTCTTCCGCCCCGCGAAATGACGCTGGACAACGCAGAGGGAAGCAACGTCTCGATCTCCCCGAACGGCAAGTTCATAGTTTTCGTAGCGGACGACTCATCTGGCAACTCGAAACTCTGGCTGAGAGCGATCAACTCCTTGAAGGCGGTCCCACTCGCCAGCGTCGACAATGCCGCATACCCTTTCTGGTCGCCGGACAGCAGATATGTCGCATATTTTTCCGGTGGCAAGCTCATGAAGATGTCGCTTGGCGACAAGATCGCGGTGGCTTTGTGCGATGCTCCGTCCGGACGCGGCGGAACATGGGGTAAGAACGGCGACATAGTATTCTCGCCGGAGCCTACCAGCGGGCTGGACGAGATTTCCAGCCAGGGAGGAGAGCCAAAGGTGGTCGTCAAGCAGAAATCCGGCGTACTGAGCCTGAGATGGCCGTACTTTCTTCCGGACGGAAAGCATTTCCTCTATTCCACCCAGCACAGCGAGTCCGGCTCGAGTCCCATGGACGCGATATTTGTCACGAGCCTCGACGGCGGACAGGGAAAGGAACTCCTGCGCGTCTCTTCAAACGCTGAATATGCCGACGGCTACCTCTTCTACGTTCGCCAGTCGATACTCCTCGCGCAGAAATTCGATCCCGGCAACCTAGACCTCTCCGAAGACAGCAAGTCTCTCGCAGAAAACGTGCAGTATTTCGACGTAAGGATCTCAGGGACGTTCTCGGTTTCCCCCAGCGGAATGCTGGTGTATGAGGAGAAGAATCCCAATAATGAGAAGGTTGTCCTATTGGATCGCAAAGGGAAAATCGTCAAGACAGTTTTGAACAGCAAGATCTGGAACTGGGCCAGCTTTTCTCCAAACGGCCGCAAGATCGCTTTCGATTATTATGATCCATCCGCGAAGAACATTGACGTCTGGACGTACGACATCGGAAGAGGAGTGTTGACAAGACTCACCTTCTCGACTGCAGCGGATGTGTTTCCAATCTGGAGTCCCGACGGGCAAAGAATCGCGTTCAGCTCGGATAGGACGACCACAGGCTTCGGCTGTTTCGAGAAAAATGCTGACGGCTCTGGAGAAGCAACGTTGATCTGCAAAGTGGGAGACCAGGCCGTTTTGACTGGTTTCTCTCGGGACGGAAAGTATGCCCTGCTGATGGTCGCAGACTCTGCAGGCGGGGGCAACCGTACGGGCATCTGGGTCCAACCCCTGACGGGAGACAAGAAGCCTGTGCCGTACCTCACTGCAAAATACAGCGCGGCCCTGCCGGTGTTCTCGCCCGACATGAAGTGGGTCGCTTATATGTCCAACGAGTCCGGCAAGTACCAGGTCTATGTCGCTCCGTTCGGTTCGGGAAGCGGCAAGTGGCAGGTCTCCGTCAACGGGGGAGGCAATCCGCAGTGGATGGACGGTGGTAAGAAACTCTATTTCTTCACGCCCACAAATCGGATAATGAGCGTCGACGTAAATGAATCAGGGTCGTCTATCTCACCGGGCGAGCCTCACCTAGTTTTCAGCGCGCATTCTTCTGAGACATCGCTTCTTGCCATCGACGCCTCCGGCAGTGAGATACTCGCGGAAGTCCCGAAGGGCAAGGTCATCCCGTCTCCTATTACGCTCGTGAGCAACTGGCAGAAGGAACTCGGTAGCAAATGAATGCCGTGCCCGGATGACTCAGGTTCAATGTTACGTTACCGCAAAAAGCGCACCGAAAGGATAAGGAATTCAAATGTTCATGAGATTCGTACAGCTCAAAGTCAAAGATGATAGAATAGCCGACTTGAACGGAATCTATGGGAGGGAGATAATTCCGGCTCTCAGCAGCGTGGACGGATGTTTATATGCCGGACTCATACAAAGTGCAGGGAGGTTGGACGAGTGCATTTCGCTCACATTATGGGAGAGCGCCGCAGCTGCCGACGAATACGTGGCTGGAGGAACGTACAATAGGTTGCTCCAATCAGTGGAACCGTACCTCGCGGGAACTTCGGAGTGGAAGATAAAACTCAGCGAGGATCAGAAACTCGAATATGTCCCTGTCGGCGAGCCGCCGATTGTGAGGGCATACAATGTGACGTTAGCGCCATCGCGCCGCGATTCGCCCGCCGAGAATACGGGCGAGATTTATGTCCGCATGCTATCGGTGCGCCTGAAATCGGGCGGCATGCCGGAGTTCAGGAGGATTTATGAGCATGAGATTCTGCCCGCATTGTACGAGACCCCGGGGTGCAGGTACGCTTACCTGACGGAAGATGTGGGCGATCCGAACGAGGCTCTTTCGCTTACCGTCTGGGACCGCAGGGAAGAGGCGGAAGACTACGAGAAAAGCGGAAGATTCGGGTTGCTCGTTAGAAAAGTGAGTCACTTGCTTACTGGGCTCTACCAGTGGAAAATGTCGCTTGGAAAAGATACGGGAAGAACTGCGGTAACGAGCGAAGATCTGACGAGCGAAGGATATCACATTGTCACCGGAAGGGGCTTTGTCTGAGGGCTTTGACATGTCGGTACAGGCTGCCCCCTTTATCCAGAAGGTTGGACATGAATTCTCGGGAGACGTGGAGGAGATCGGATGCGACGCCGCGTAAGAGGCCTTTTTCATTGCATTGGAAAAAGTCCAAAGCAATGAAACCTTTGCTATTGCCCTATCGTTGAGCTAATATGAGATTAATGATGAGAAAAAGGGTTTTCATCGCGGTGTTGGCTTTGGCGTTTGCCGCTGACGTTCCGGTACATGCACAGAGCACGAGAACTGTTGTGCTCGCGAAACAAGGAGACGTCATCTCCAAATCGCTTCCAACCGCAACAAATTATTTCGTGAAGGAAATTTATCTGGGCCAAAGGGCCCGTGCCAAGATAAAAGCTCAAGGGAACTTTTCACCTCAGGTATCGAAGCTGAAGTTTTTCTACGGGAAGAATGCCGGCGGGAGCCTGGTCGGGACGGTTCTATTTGTGAAGATGGTTACCGCACATGGGCCGATCGAAGTGGGAGTTGCGTTTACACCCGGCGGCGTGGTGTCCAACGTCGCAGTTACAAAAGCGACAACGGAAACAAAGCCGTGGATAGAAGCAGCGGAGAACGCCGGCCTGAAGAAGGATCTTGTCGGGATCAGCGCAAACACAACCACCAGTCCGCTCAAGAACGTGTCGAAAAGCTCGATCGGGGCGATGCCTTATTTCGCGGCTGAGGTAATTGCCACCGCGGTCCTGAGAGCAACCGTTTACTATCACATCTTATTCCTGCCCCAGCTCCCCTGAGCTGAAGCTGTTGCCGGACCGCTCCTTTACCCGGTAGCTCAACTTTTTAAGGCAAGTTTCTCAGTATGAGTCCTGCACGATTATTATTTCAAGCGTGTTATAATTCATGGAATCACCCGAGATCTCCGCGATAACACCCGTGTAACTTGAAACGCCGAAGGAGGATTGTTCATGGAACAGAGTGTTCGCATCTCTTTGCCGGCCTTGACATTTGCAGCTCTGGCAATCCTCCTCAATTCCTGCTCATCGGTCGTCACGAGATCCGAATTTGAAAGAACCGGGATAATTGGCGCGGACAGCCCCGGGATACAGTATGTCGGGCGTTTTGACTTCAGTCGCCCAGGAAAGGCGGTATTCGACTGGGCAGGCGTGTACATACGTGCAAGGTTTACCGGCACAAGCTGCGCCGTGATGCTCGCCGATTCGACGGATGAGTACGCAGTTACCGTAGATGACCACGCACCGAAGATTTTCGCCTTTCGCGGCGGTAACGTTCATCCGATAGTTGCGGGGCTCCCCGACTCCGTCGCGCATACGATCACGATACAGAAGAAGACGGAACCGCTTGTAGGTCATGGCGTTTTCATGGGATTTGTGCTTGATAAAGGAGCAAGACTACTTCGGCCTGAGCCGCGGCCGCGGCGGCGGATAGAGTTCATAGGAAATTCTATCACTTGCGGTTATGGCGTGTTAAGTGATTCCTCGGGCTGCCATTTTAGCCCTCAGACCGAGGACGCCGGAATGTCATATGCAGGACAGGTGGCAAGGGACCTGAACGCCGATTACAGCTTGATTTCTTTTTCCGGGAAAGGGGTCGTCAGAAACTACGGCGATCGGGACAGAATCTCACCGGACCCCATGCCGTCGTACTACGACCGGACATGCTGTTTCGATTCGACTCTTATATGGGATTTCAAATCCTGGGTTCCTCAGGCGGTAGTAATTAACCTAGGTACGAACGATTTCTCCACACAGCCCTATCCGGATTCGTCTGAGTTTAAGGATGCATACGGAAAGTTGATCGACCGGGTTAGGGCGCTTTATCCCGGTGTAACGGTCTTCTGCGCGATAGGTCCGATGGTTGAAGAACCGTGCGAGAGGTATATTCGTGATGTCGTAAGGGAACAGCAAGCTCGCGGGGGGGTGTACCATGACGTCTACTTCATCGACATACCACGTGAAGCAATGACCGACGACGACTGGGGGTGCGACATGCATCCGAACGTATTCGGATCTATGAAGATGGCGCATATCATCGTACCGATTATCAGGCTTTGGATGAACTGGTGATTCATCATTGGCACGAAAGAGGGCAAAAAAAAAGCAGCAAACTTGAAGGGAATACGATGAAGTGCTATTATCGTTGAAACCTGGGCATCGGTTCATTGACATTTACGGGGTGAATATTGTGAAATGCAGTTTGTTCGAAAGCAGTTGAAGTAAAGTGCTTGTGCAGACTTACAGCATCATTCACTAACAACATAGGGAGACGAAATGAGCGAGATCGAGAAGCACGAGATAACGGACAGCACCGGCAATCCTGCTCCACTGGGCCTTATAGCATTCGGAATGACGACCGTCCTCTTGAATTTTCACAACGCAGGCTTCTTCGAGCTTGGGTCGATGGTACTGGCTATGGGCATTTTCTACGGCGGCATTGCACAGATAATCGCGGGAGCAATGGAATGGAAAAAGGGCAACACGTTCGGCCTGGTGGCGTTTTCCTCGTACGGCCTATTCTGGTTGACGTTTGTCGGTTTGATCGTCCTGCCGAAGTTCGGCTGGATCGGTGCAGCCAGTGGGCCCGCCGTAGCATGGTACCTCGTGATGTGGGGCCTGTTCACTCTCCTCATGTACTTCGGCACACTCAAATTGTCGAGGGCGCTTCAGGTAGTGTTCGGAACCCTGACCATACTATTCTTTCTCTTGGCAATTTCAACGGCAACAGGAAGCAGTACGCTCGGGTATATTGCGGGCTATGAAGGGATCTTGTGTGGCGCCTCCGCGATATATACCGGTATAGCAGAAGTGCTGAACGTGGTCTACGGGAGGACGATCCTACCGCTCGGCGTCGTTCCTAAATAGACTTTGGCTGAAGAGTTCGTCCGGAAGTGGCCGGGGTGTCCTTTCAAGTCCCGGCCAGTTTCGCCTCGAGAGCCATTCATTCATCATAAGTCTCGTTTCGCGGTTCCACACGGGACCATGATCCAGCATGCCGGCCCTTTTTTAATGCAAATAAAAAGCAGCTGAAAACCAGCCACACCAGTGTTTATATGAAGCGGGAGCAGTAGTTCCCATCCCTGTTCCCCTCAATGGGAGGACGCTTTCCGTATACGAGTCGGAGTAGCGAAGGACTCTCCCCTCCAGTTTCTTGCCCGAGATCCTAGCAATAACGTTTTCTGATGTAAGAAGTCCGAATGGGATAGAGTACTTGCCGCACCACAGAACATCTCTAAGCTGCAAAGTCAAGTCACGGACTTTTTCCGATGTGAGAACTCCCTCAAAGGCACTTTGAGCGATCCTACGGTCGTTCGCGGTAGCTTCTGCGTGTGCGCTCGAGTCCTCGCCGTATGGCGAATTGTCGAAATCCTCTCCGTAGTGATCGGCGTCCGATGAAATCAGGAAGGCTATATCCCTTCCCGGGATGAGTCTATTCTCTCCGATGTAGTCCGTGATTATCGCCGAAAGCTTTCCGGAAATTTCTTCCATCCTTGAGAAACTCATTTGCGTTACCATGATCGGAACGATTGACACCTGCGGATTGTAATATTGAAGGAAGGGAAGAAGCGCCTCTATAGAGTGTTCCAGCGCATGCGCTTTGTTGCTTACAATGTAGTATGAAGTGTCCAGATGGGACTTGACATACTCACGCAGGGGCGACACCGCGACATCGACACCAAGCCCGGGCCAGCTTTCGAAACTGTCGAGTATGAGTTTTCCCTGCGGGTCCCCGATTGCATTACGGACATCGCTGTGTGTTACCCCGAATATCACGACCACTTTTGCCCTCAGCACTCTGTATAGTTGATAGTAGACTCTTGCGGCATACATATAATCGTCATGGGGAGAAATAGCGGCCACGATGTGAGATGGAGCGGCCGGAGCCGTCTCCGTGGCCTTCAGATATTCGATAAGCCTTTCCATCTGCCGAGCGTTCCAACAAAAACCGACGTTGTCACGAACCGGTTTTGTAGTTTGGGACAACAGAGAACCCGCCGCGAGAAAGAAAAGCGACGCAATTGTGATTGCAGCACGATTCATAAACCCTCCTGACCTTTGGGGTAATGTATTACATAACGACCTGTATTAAAACCGGAAGTGATTCATTGTGCAGCCCCGCAAGCATACAAGGTGTAAGGCGGTGATATTGTTTTGGAATCGGTACCCTACTAGAAGGTGTAACTTTTTACCGCCATGGACGCGTCAGTCGTGACAAACGGTCGTTCCATGATGGATGCGGGTCTCGGATAGATCGGCAGCCCTCCCGCCCGTGGGAGTCCATCGACTACTGTAACGGAGGTGATAGTCAGTGTCCTTCCGACAGGGATGACCAGCGATATTGTGCTCCCACTGTCGGGAACGTCGTAGTAACGGAGGCTCCACCTATCCAAGTTACCGGAGGGGAATATCGCGGAGGAGTCGGACACGGGAACTCCGTCCACTGACGAAGACAGTACTTGTTCTCCCGCTTTGGCGGTAAGGGTGACGCTACGGGTGCCCGGAGAAGGTGTAACGCGTAACCGCATGAATTGCGCACCTCGGAATGCGCTGTCGCCGGTCATAACGATGGAAGCGGGATATATGTTTACGGGAACGGCTTTGGCGGCCATGCGAGGGATGGTCCACCAATTTGGGAAGAAATCATGCATAGAATCGAGGTCCACTCGCTCTTTCATAAACTGTGACGTGTACTCGTCTGCAGAGTCGTCGAACGAAATCCAATATGCCGACGAGTCGTTCAAGTCGATCGCGTAGTCGATGCTGTCAGTCTTGGGGTGACGTTGATTAAGGTGCCTCGTCAGGAGGGCGACGGATACAAGAATTACCGCTGCCAATAAGGCGGCCGTCGGGAGGGGCCACTTCTTCGGCGCCGCTATGATGGCTAAATGCGGGAGCAGAGTCGATGTTCCGAGGACCGTCAGGACAACGATCGATGCTGCCATCGCAGGGAGAAGTCCGGTCAGATAAATGAGATATGTCGTCGAGGCGGTGAGGTATATGCCCGGCACGGCACACAAAAGGAGTATCAACATAACGAAAGGCGACCTGAAATCAGACTTCGGACCGATAAAGAAGATGAGCAGTGCGAAAAGGCTGAAAATCAAAGGCCATTGAAAAAAGTATGCACCTTGGGGGAACAAGTAGGTTGCGGCGACCGCAAGTATCAGCCAAACGAAGAGACCTCCCATCGCCATTTCGGAGGATCTGAAGTACTTTCTCAAATAAATGTAGAAGGCCGTTGTGAGAGCCACTGCTGCACAGATAAGCGCGCAAATGAAGATACCGTCATTGTAGAAAGCGCCGAAAAGAAAATAAGTCGATTCGGAGTACGTGTTCTGCAAAGCTTTCCAAAGAAAGAAAGTCCCAACACCGAGCAATGCAAGTGGTATGAGAGAAACGAGCAGAGCAATAAGTGATTTCAGCGGCTTGATTACTTTCTTGAATATTCCGACATAGAACGTGAGCGCAAACAGAATTGCCGCAAGAATCGTGAGGGCGGTTGTTAGCGATGACGGATAGAGGACGAAACCGGGCCAGAAGAAATTGAAATACACATAATTAACGGTCTCGGGTCCCGGCAATTTTTCATTGCCGAGTTGCCTTGAAAGCGAAAGGGCGTAGGAGCCGTCATGCTGCAGGCTCGCCTCATTAATGTTGGCGTACTCGTCCATTTGGCTGTGGTAATGCTCCATGTCGCCGATGAACGCAAAATTGAGCCCGGGTACCCCTTTAGCCTTCAGCCAGGAAAAATCGGTGTTGTTCGGAAGATGCTTATAAATCTCTTCCGACATCGACGTTGCCACCGGGTGGGTGCCCGAACCAGCAAGCTGTCCGATGAGCCAGCCGTTTCCGTTGCCGGATTCACTGTCAGGACTTGTCTCGAACATCAACGACGGCCCGCTTGTACCGCGTGCTTCGAAGTTGAGAGCCACCCCGACTTGCCTCATAAGGTGTTCATTCTCGGAAAGAGCCTGTCCTCCAAACATGCCTTCCTCTTCACCGTCAGTGAACACCGCAATGATGTCGTTCTTCAAAGGGTGAGAAGCTTTGAGCGCGCGAAGGGTTTCGAGAATCGATGCGACCCCCGATCCGTCGTCGCTTGCGCCGGGGCCCGTCGGGACGGAATCATAATGAGCCATGAGCAGGACGGCCTTAGAATTGGCAGTACCCTTAATGCGAGCAACTATGTTGACTACGGAAGCGGCGTAGTGTATTCCCCGGTATGATCCTGTGACTATGGCGGTGTCGAGTCGGGGGTGAAGTCCCATCGCGTCGAGCTGCTGTACTATGAATTCACGAACCTTCAGATTAGCCGCCGATCCTAATGGGTGAGGCACGCGTGCGATTTTCCGAATGTACCCGGCTGCTCTATCGGCCGAAAAAAGGGTGTCCGCGGCTGTCGCCGGCAATGGTGCCGGAGGTTGGAGATCGTAAAGCGCAGACGCAGTTATGGCGACTATGAAAAGGAAAGTAACTATCGCTGCGCTTCTCGGCTTGAAACTATTCATTCGAGATCGAATTATTTTAGCAAAATCTCGTGTCATTTCACAACCCAACCTTTTCTTAGACCGCCGGGATGCAGAGACTCGAACAATTCATCCTTCCATTTCGATGGTAGTGCAAATTCGGTTTGACTACGGATGATGATTGCTTACATTCGTCCGATTCTTTTGCTCATCGAAAATTGGCGTTGCATCTCGGCGCCATTGCGATATAATCCAAACTTCAGTCGAAGTCGGTCGGCCGGTGAGGATTACGGTGGTGACTGAAGAAAATTCTCAATTGATTTTCCGTCGTACGTGCCGTTGAAAGAGGGGGAATCCCGGACTCACCGAAAAAGTCCACGGCGTCGGTTTCGATGCTTGTCTTCTTATCACCTCCTTTGAGCTCGCAAAGGAAGAAGAGCTTATAGATGTGATAGGGGAAGGGTGGGGTGTGTCCCTGCTTCGCACGATCGAAGACAGCGAGAACCTTAGTCGCCTTTACTCGGAAACCGGATTCTTCAAATACCTCGCGCTCCACGGATTGCGACGGGGTCTCGTTGGGATCGGCCCAGCCGCCCGGCAGCGTCCATCCGCCGTCGGCCTTCTCCTTTACGAGAAGGACACTGTCATCCCGGAACACGACTCCGCGGACATCGACGCGCGGTGTCATGTACCCTTCGACGTCCCGGAATAGTCCTTTGATAAAGGCCAGATCTGCGTCCGAGTTATCCGCCATCATCTCGGCGGCTATCTCGAGTATGTGTTCGTATCGTTCACGTTCAAACTCGCTCCTCGTGAATGTCAGCCCGTTTTGTGCTTCGGCCTGAAGACTTTTTGCCCATTCCAGCCATTTCGGTTCCAATATCGCTCCTCGTGGTCCTGAAATTCTTAAGAAGAGTTCGGTTTCCCCGGTTCGTTGAGACTTAACGTCGAGAAGAAAACGCCGGTTCCGCGTCCGCCGGTGATTGCCTGATCACGGCACCAGAGATTGACTATCGAATAATAGGGCTCGCGGCTACCATATGAAAGGGATGAGTGCGTTCGTCCGCTCTCTGTACGCGGGGTAGACGTCCGGGAAAGTCCGCATCATGATTTCCTCCTCGACGTGGATCCGGTAGAGGAATGCAATGGCCATAACGGTGAAAAAGTACAACCAGAAAGCCTGGAAAGTACCCAGCATCGAGCCTAAACTTCCCGCAAGCATCCCGGTGTATATAGGATGACGTACGAACGCGTACGGGCCGGTCATCACCAGCTCATGACCTTCTTTCAGCGCCGGATGGCCGCTCCAGTTTCTGCCGAGATTGTATCTCGCCCAGATCGCAAACGAAAGCCCGGCAAGTGCTAAGGCTGCACCAGCATATCTCAAATCGAAATCGTGTGGAGAGCTCAACGTATGTCCGAGGATCCTAGTGATTATCGTCGGGAACATATAAGTGAGTGCTACGGCGATGACGATCCTGACGAGGCTGAATGACCTTCCGCGACGACCGCTTCCGACATCTCTTTTCACGTTCATTGCGGACAGGAACCAATACATCGCGAAAACGAACCAGGCAGCATAGATGATCTTATCCAGGAAATCCAGGTTTTGCATGAGCTTTCCTATCCGTCAATGGATAAATATGTCTATTGAGGGAATCTTTCTTCCACCGTGTCTTATTATGACGTTCCCATAACTAATTATTTCAATACTCCACTATCCCAATATCCCACTACTCCCTCGCCTCACGCCTGAATCTTTTCGAACAACCTCGTCCCCAGTCCGAGAAGCACAGCCGTAAGTATCACCAAAACCAGCATATCGGTCGTCATACCAAATACCGACTGAGCCCCGATAAAGGAAAATCTGAGCCCGTCGACACCGTAGCTGAGCGGATCCAGTGCGGCGATCACGTCCATGACTTTCGGCAAGCCTTCGAGAGGGAAGAGGGCACCTGAAAGGAAGAAGATCGGCATCACGAGGAAGTTCATGATGAGCTGGAACCCCTGCATGTCTTCCATCGTCGACGCGAGGCCGATACCGAGAGACGTGAAGAGCAAAGCGACAAGGAAGACCACCACCGCGCCGAGCGGGAGAAGGATAAGGTCGTGTGGCCTGAACCCGACGAGTAGAGTAAGCACGAAGACGATGACTCCCTGAATTGCGGCGACGGTAGCTCCACCCAGCGTTTTGCCAAGCATTATCTGAACACGGGAGACCGGCGCTACCATTGTTTCTTTGAGAAAGCCGAACTGCCTGTCCCAGATGAGATCGATGCCTGAAAAGATCGCCGTGAAAAGAACTGTCATGAGGATTATTCCCGGCGCAAGAAACTGGATGTAATTGCCTGCTCCGGCTCTTTTGAATATCGCACCGAACCCGAACCCGAAAGCGAGCAGGAACAGGAGCGGCTGCCCAAGCGAGCCGATGATTCTGGATTTCGACCTGAAATATTTCTTTAGCTGCCTTAGCCACATTATGTAAATGACGTTCACTTTTACTTTACCAACCTCTCCCGATATTTAAGTGTTTGGATACTGACGGAAGGGGCGCAAAGCGCAGAGCGTCTGTATCCCGTCAATCCAATTATCCATAAATCCACCATTCCAATATTCCAATCTACCTTCTCTTTCCTCTCCACATCTGTCCCATTCTTCTCATCCTGTCGAGCCCGCTCGCTTCTTCCTCGCGGATTACGTGGCCGGTGAGATTGAGAAAAGCATCTTCGAGCGTGTCGGTGTTAGTCTGTCGCTTCAGTGCTTCTCCCGTCCCCATGGCGATGATTTTCCCGCGGTCGATGATGGCAATTCGTTCCGCGACTCTGTCCGCTTCCTCCATGTAATGGGTTGTAAAGAAGACAGTCATACCTTCCTTCTTGTTGATGTCTTTCACGTAGTTCCACATGTGGTTGCGAGTTTGCGGGTCGAGACCCAGGGTCGGTTCATCCAGGAAAAGAATTGTGGGGTGGTGAAGGAGCCCTCTCGCTATCTCGAGACGCCGCTTCATTCCCCCCGAGAAGGTCTTCACAAGATCGTTCTTCCTGTCCCAAAGCTCCACAAACTTCAGTAGCTCTTCGATACGGCCCGACCTGATATTTGAGGGAACCTTGTAACAGACTGCGTGGAACTGCATGTTCTCGAACGCCGTCAGGTCATCGTCGAGACTCGGATCCTGGAAGACTATACCGAGCGACTTCCTTACCCCATCTTTGTTGCGAGACGGGTCGAATCCGTTCAATACGATTTTGCCGCTCGTGGGATGGAGAAGTGTCGTCAGCATCTTGATCGTCGTCGATTTTCCGGCCCCGTTCGGGCCGAGGAACGCGAATATTTCCCCCTTCTTGACCTCGAATGAGAGATTATCGACTGCAGTGAAGTCGTTGAATTTCTTTACCAGTCCGGAGACGGTAATAATGTTGCCATCTGTATGAATCACGTTCAAAAGGTTCTCCTTCTAAGCTGTGTTACTATATTAGACACTGTCTTCGCCGTTTCGGTTCCTCTGCGCTGCGGAATCGTTCACAAACAGGCCGCGCCGCAAATCCTCCGATTCACGATCGCACGGTTCAATAGTCGCTTTTCACTCCCTTCTCATATCCTCTTTTTCCACTGCGTGCATTTGAAGGGTAATTTAGAATTTATAATTCTTGACTAGTCCGCCAGCTCTTCGCAGAAGAATCCCAGGCTGCGCACTTTCTCAACGATAGAGCTCATGGGAATATTCTCACATTCGATGCGAAGTACTTTGTCGCAATCTTCCAAATCGATGGTGCAGGCCCGGATCCCTTTGATCTTCTCAAGATCGTATTTCACCCTCAGGAACTCCGATCTCTTGTCTATGTCTGTACGAAGAATGAATAAATCCTTCAGCTGCTCTCTTGTATTAAGATTCTCTGCGCTCATGGGATCCTCGTTCTTATTTTCTGCAGTTCTTCATGTCAATAGTCGATCCGCGTCGTTGGAATTCGACGCCCGTCTCCGGTTTGTCACTATTGCCTCCGGAGTTTGAATCATTCTGGAAGCGGGTGCTCCTCATCCTGTTATGACGAATGAGTAAGGCAAAATATTGTTATTTCGCCAGGTATATCGAGAAGCCTAAATCGGTGTCCTTGATAGCATGATCTTTGAACCTTGTCCGGGAGATAAACGACTCGAATTCACTTCTGCTGTAAGATCCGCTCCTTTGAATAGCGCCGGCGATGTATGCTCGCATTCCTTTCAGACCCATTTTCTCCGCAACTCTCTTTGTCGCTTTCAATGATGCATTCCTGTTCAAATCCATAATCAAAGCCATCCCGCCGCTTTTCAGAACTCTATGCATCTCTTGAAGCGCTTTTACCGGCTCTTTGAAGTTCTTGAAAGCGAGGACGCAAACGATGAAATCGAATGCATCGACCTGAAAAGGCATTCTGGAAACGTTGCCTTGTCTGAAATCGATTTCTACGCCGGCCTCCTTCGCATTTCGC
>JBJKPC010000102.1:0-99002 GCA_046706745.1 Candidatus Kryptoniota bacterium | reverse complement strand
AAGCCTGCAGCGGTAAGAGGATATGTACGTCTCTATCTCGATCACGTACGGCAGGCCGACCAAGGCGCGGACCTCGATATACTCGTCGGAAAGTCCGGGTCGGAAGTCAAGGGAGACTTACACTGATGGCCGGTCGAATCGGCACACGGATTACACGGGCTGAACGGATGACCGCGGATTTTCTGTTCTAATGCTTGTCATCCGAAAGTATCCGTGCAATCATCTCCATTATCCTGCAATCATCGCCCGGATGAATTTCTCCTTCCGGCTCGATAAACGATCGGAGTAATATGAGACTTTATAAAATTCCCAACGACATCGTCATCGAAGACGACGGACATTTTTTTGCACTCGGTACTGATGACTGGGACCGTTTCGTCAACGAAGACAATTTGTTTGCAAAAATGAAGAGCGCAATTTCGTCGGCAACATCACTTCCTGAAACACCTGCCGATGTTCTTGCGCCTGTAGGCTCACAGGAGCTTTGGGCCAGCGGCGTCACATATCTGAGGAGCAAGCAGGGCCGTCAGGAAGAGTCGAAAAAGACCGGCGGCGGAGATTTCTACGCGCACGTATACGAAGCGGAGCGACCGGAACTGTTCTTCAAATCGACGCCGCATCGCATTGTCGGTCACGGAGCGAATGTCAGAATCAGGAAAGACTCGGCGTGGAATGTACCAGAACCGGAGCTGACGCTCATGATAACATCGTCGGGAAAGATCGTCGGCTATACCGTCGGTAACGACATGAGCTCACGAAGTATAGAAGGAGAAAACCCGCTTTATCTTCCGCAGGCTAAAGTGTACGACGGCTGCGCGGCACTGGGACCCTGCCTGTATGTCACCGAACAGCCGCTGCAGAAAAGCACTAAGATCGAACTCGACATCCGACGAAAAGGAACCAGCGTGTTTAGCGGAGAGACTCAAATAAGCCAGCTCAAGAGAGAACTCACGCAGCTTGTCTCGTTCCTCTATCGAGAGTGCACTTTCCCTCACGGAAGCCTTCTCATGACCGGGACAGGAATTGTCCCGCCGAACAGTTTTACGTTGCAGAGCGGCGACGAGATAGTCATAACTATAGAACCAATCGGAACTCTAAGGAACACGGTGGAATGAAATGAATCTGACGGGAAAAAACCTGATAGGGAACGAGCAGTCCGGAGAAGGCGGCGAGACATTCAACGCCGTCAATCCATCGGTCAATAAAACGATCGCACCCGAATTTCACGAGGCGACTGAAAAGGAAATAGAAAAAGCTATTGTGAAAGCCGAGCGCGCTTTCCGCAACTACGGCAGGAAGAGCGGCAGGGAGAGAGCCGCTTTTCTCGAGAGCATCGCCGATGAAGTCGTGTCGCTCGGGGATGAACTGATCGACCGATGCAGTACAGAAACCGCTCTCCCGGAAGGAAGGCTGGTCGGAGAAAGAGCCAGAACGGTCGGGCAGCTGAAGCTGTTCGCGGAAGTATTGAGAGAGGGGTCGTGGGTCGACGCGAGGATCGATACGGCCGATCCGGCGCGCAAACCGGCACCAAAACCCGACATCAGGAGCATGCTTAGGCCGATCGGTCCGGTCGGAGTGTTTGGGGCAAGTAACTTCCCGTTCGCGTTTTCGGTCGCCGGCGGAGATACAACGTCGGCACTTGCCGCAGGCTGTCCCGTAGTATTCAAGGCGCACCCGGCGCATCCCGGCACGTGCGAGATGGTCGGCGGCGCTATCTTGAGCGCGGCGAGAAAGACAGGAATGCCCGATGGAACATTCTCTCTTCTGCATGGGCGCTCGACGAGGGTGGGCATGGCCATTGTGAGACATCCTCTGATTAAAGCGATCGGTTTCACCGGATCTTATAGGGGAGGGAAAGCTATATACGACGCTGCTGCCGGAAGGCCGGAGCCGATACCGGTCTACGCCGAGATGGGAAGCAGCAACCCTGTCTTCATTCTGCCGCATGCGCTCGCCGAGCGAAAAGAGGAGATTGCCAAGGGACTCGCCGCCTCGGTAACGCTGGGAGTCGGACAGTTCTGTACGAACCCCGGACTCGTCTTTTACAGGAATTCCGATGACGTGAAGCAGTTTCAGGAAGCCGCCGCAGGTGAGTTCGGCAGCGTCACTGCCGCCCCGATGCTGACAGCAGGGATAAATGCAGCTTACAGGAGCGGCGTCGATAGCATGAAAAAGAAGAAGGGAATCCGGTTACTCGGAGAAGGTAAGTCGGGCGGCGGAGAGCTCGAAGGTGTTGCGTACTTCCTCAACACGAGCGCGAAGGAGTTTCTCTCCGATAAACAGCTTGAAGATGAGAACTTCGGACCGTCCACACTCACCGTTGCTGCGGACGACCAATCAGAACTTATGAAGATCGCGGAAAGCCTGAGAGGTCACCTGACTATTACGCTTCATGCGACAGAGAAAGACCTCAGGGAAAACGCCGACCTGATCGCCGTGCTGGAGAGAAAGGCCGGCAGGCTCATTGTCAACGGTTTCCCGACCGGCGTAGAAGTTTGTCATTCTATGGTACACGGCGGCCCTTTTCCGGCAACGACCGACAGCCGGACGACTTCCGTCGGCACGCGCGCGATCGAACGCTTCGCCAGACCCGTTTGTTACCAGGGATTTCCGAACGAGATGCTTCCCGACGAGCTGAAGGACGAAAATCCTTTAAAGATCTGGAGACTGGTCGACGGCGAGAAGAAGAACACAGGCATTTGAGGGAACAATCTCGTTGGCATAACAGCGTAATTCTATTCTCGGGTGGAGACATGACCACGTGGGAGACAGCTTCCGTATTTCTTGCCACGGGGAGTTCCTGGGGATTCCTGCAGCAATGTGTTTGAGAATTCTATGCCCCTATCGACCGTCGAATTCCAAGCTCCAGCCCGCGGAGTTCGGCGAGTCCTCGCATCCTTCCGAAGAGTGAATATCCGGGATAAATCCCCTTCGTGTTCATGTCCGGGATCATGAGATGCCCGTGATCCGGACGCAGGGGCATCCTCGCGCTCTTCAGCCCGAGCGAAGCGCGGCGGTTCTGCTCAATTACCAGCGGCTTCATCACTCCGTACATATCGACGTCTCCGTCCAGCTGGTAATCCTCGACGAAGCCTCCCTTTCCATCTCGCCTGACGTTGCGGAGGTGGATGAAGTTAATCCGTCCGGCAAATGTCTCAGACATATCGACGACGTCGTTGTCGGGAGAAGCTGCAAGCGAACCGGGGCAGAACGTAAGCCCGTTCGATGGGGAGTCTGCCGCAGCGAGTATCTTTTCCATGTCACTTTTCGTACTGACGACGCGCGGAAGTCCGAACAGCGGAAACGGAGGGTCGTCGGGGTGAATTCCGAGAAGAACACCGGCCTCTTCAGCTGTCGGAGTAATGTCCTTTATAAACTGGTATAGGTGTTCCCGAAGCTCTTTGTGGCCGAGACCTCTCGACTTATCGAGCGCATCTCTGAATGCATCGAGCGTGTACGCTTCGAGTGACCCTGGGAGGCCGAGCAAGATCGTCTTCAGCAGCTTGTCTTTCTCTCCGTCTGACATGCTTTTGTGGTACGCTTCCGCCTCTTTCCGGACGTCGCCGGTGTAGTCCGCCTCGGCGCCGCGTCTCTTCAGCATGAACATGTCGAATGCGGCCACGACCTTCCTCTCGAACCTGGTGGTAATCGACCCGTCGGCGAAAACGTATTCCAGGTCGGTGCGGAGCCAGTCGAATACGGGCATGAAATTATAACAGACGATATTTATCCCGCACGAGGAGAGATTTCTCAGCGTTTGCTTGTAAGCTTCGACATACTTCTTGAAGTTGCCCGACCGTTTCTTTATGTCCTCGTGTACCGGTACGCTCTCCGTGACGGACCAGGTAAGGCCGTCGGCTTCGATGAGATTCTTGCGCTTCATTATTTCTTCGACGGGCCACACCTCACCGATGGGAATCTGGTGAAGCGCGGTTACAATGCCGGTCGCACCGGTCTGCTTTATTTCTTTGAGCGAGAAGGGGTCATTGGGACCGAACCATCGCCATGATTGTTCAAAAGACATCCTTCACATCTTTCGATTGTTCGTGAACCAGTTAACAGAAGCTCCAAATACCGACTCTCAAGCTCCAAACAGGCTCCAATAACGAAGAACAAAGCCTGAAACGATAAATTCAAATTCGAATCTTGGCAATTGAAATTTGTTTGGAACTTGGTATTTGGAGCTTGGGAGTTCCAACGAAGGGACAACTCAGATCGTTGCGATATCGTTCTTCTCGATCCATCCTTCTTTCCCGTCTTGAAGTCTGATCTCGATCCAGTTGCCGACGGTGCTGAGCTCTCGCACCTTCAGCCCTTCATGGATGACGAATGCGTCATTGCTTGAGGGGTCGGGGGATAGTTTTACTGTTGCGGTCCGTTCTATGACGACCGCACTCTTCACATTTGCTTCCCTGTTCAGCTTAACTGCGAGGAGCGAAACCGTGATAATCAGCATCACCATGCACGCGAAACCGGAATAGACTGCAGTTCTCTGAATTCCAGGCCTCTTTGCGAAGAAGTACATGACGATCGAAAGGAGAACGAGGAAATAGAAAGTATATGATATGAAAGTCCATCCTGCAACCGTGAAGAAAGCGAGAAGGCTTTCCCACCATTGAAAGAGAAAGAACCGCGGGAGCGCTTCGATCTTGTCGATCGTCCTGGCATTCGCGATCTTCAGGTTGTATAGGACGTCGCTGTTTCCAGGCGAGAGGCGCAGAGCTTTTTCGTAGTAAAGAATGGCATAACCGAGTTTGCCTTCGCGGTAATACGCGTCACCGAGATTGTAGTACAGGGATGTCCCTTCGAATCCGGCATCGATGATTTCCCGGTAAGTGTCGACGGCCTTCTCATATTCCTTGTCCTGATAGTACTTATTTCCCTGAGCCATGAGCTCCTCGGCCCGGGCCTTAACCATAGGTTCGGCGGAGCGAGATAATGATGGAATCGCGACAAGCAGAGCCAGCGCCAACAGGGAACTCGTGATACCGACCCGCAGATACTTTTTCGCGCCCTTATGCATGTCTCTTCACCGAAAGGGTCCTTTCGAGTCCCACAATTACTTTTGTCAGCTCGTTGTACATGTCTTTCATTCCGGCCGCGCCATTCCCCGCGGGTGCAAACCTCGCGAATTCACATTTCTCACTGCAGGATCGCAGGCTGGTGAGCAACTTGCCGCCTGCGTTTCGCTTCCTCAGCTCGTCTTCGGCACGTTCAAGGGACATCTCTGCCTTCGGTATATGAAGCTTATCTTCGAGATATCCGAAGAGCGCCTGGGATATTTCCGCGTAGAACTCGGTCTGACGATTTGCATCCATGAGCCCCTTGGCCTTTTTGAATCGAGAGCGTGCGATCTTCTCCGCCTGCCTGTAGCGCAAGAGCTCTAGGTTTCCAGCAAGTTTGTCCGTCCGCCTCTTCCAGGTCACCAGGCCGATGAGCACGAAGAACGGAACTACGACTGCCGACCAGAAGCCGGTGCCGAATTCCCTGTAACCGGACCTTTTCCTAAGCCCTGAAGTGGAAGTGTGAATATACCTTATGTCCTCCCCTAAAAGTTTTATGTTCTCTTTCGAAAAGCCGGCGACCACCTGCCCGCTGCTGTCACCTGGCTCCACAGCAATCGGATAAGGAGGCGTCGACAGGGTTACGTACGACCCTCTCTCGGGGTTGAAATAGGAAAACTTGACTGGCGGAATCTCGTCCTTCCCGGGGACACGTGGAACTATAAGGTAATCGAACGTTTTCGTTCCGGAAATTGTCCCGGTACGATCGATCTTCTGTGAAACGTTCGGCTCGTAACTGTTGAAGCCCGCAGGGAGCTTCAGTCCCGGCATGCTCAGAAGCTGAATGTTGCCCTCCCCCTTGATGCTTACTTTCAAGGTAAGCGGCTCATCTGCCTTTATGTTCACATTGTTTATCTGCGAGGACATGGTGAAATCCCCTACCGTGCCGGTGAAAGATGCGGGCACATTTTTCGACGGGAGAGGAAGTACATCGATCTTCACTGCATTCGACTTGGCATTGAAATTCACAGTCGAATAATTGTTGAAGAAAGGGTCGTTGAAGAACTGGTTAAAGATATTATTGCCGTTGGCGCCCTGTCTCTGGCGAATCTGAACGGGGATATCCAGAACCATCGGTGTAACCGAGAGTTCTCCAGTCTGAGTTGGGAAGAGCGCTACCTTTTTAAGTATGCCTACACTGTATTCCTTTCCGTTATGCATGACCCTGGAGAGGCTGATCGTGCCCGGAAGTTTCATATCCTCTGCCCAGAACCCTTCGTACGACGGCAGCTTCGAGACCTGCATCTGGCTTGCAATGGGGAGGCGGGTGTAAAGTTTATAAGTCACAATGACTTGTTCGCCTAGGTACACGCGCTGCTTGTCTGCAGTAGCAAGAATGAACACGTTGTCGCCGATATCGTTCGCCGAGACAGTCGGTGCGCCCTTGGCATTCGACGCCGGTTTCGGCGCGCTCTTTACCACGTCGATCGTAATAGGGTTCGTGGTGTACTTCTTCCCTTTATATTCCAGAGAAGCGCTGCCGATTGTGTGTTTGCCGAGATTCGGACAGCGCAGGTAAAATGAATAAGTCATCGTCCCGGAAGCGGCACCGTTAATAAACTGGAGACTTGTGGACTGGTTCGGCCCCGAAAGCATAACGAAGCCGCCGAAGTTTGGTGGATGAAAGTCTTTGATCCCGTTTACGTCCTCCGCGGAGAAAGTGAACGACACTTGAAACTGTTCGTTCCGACTTATGGTGGTATTGTTGACCGAGGCGGTGAATGACTGTGAGAACGCTTTATCGGGCAGTCCCGTAGCCAAAACCACGAAGACCGCCGCCGCCATCAATCCTGTTGAAAGCCGCATCGTCGTCAACCGTCGCCCACTCCCCGTTCCCTTTCCCATCTTCGAAGGGAGACGAGTAACTTCCCTCATAAGTAAAGATAGACCCTTAGTTTGTTTCCGTTGTTCTTTCAGTGTTTACTCTCCGGCGCCGCCTTGCTCGCCGCAACGCGAGGGTCACCAGTCTTTCGCTATTTTGACCGGTTTACCCTTGAATTTCCTCAGCTTGTCCTGCAGTTTCTGCTCCTCTTGGTTGAGCGCTGCGAAAATCGCCTGCGCCTGCTGCTTGGACAGCTTCTCTTGCTGCTGATTCTGTTGCTGGTTATTCTGTCGATTCTTGTTCTGATTTTGATTGTTCTTGTCCTGATTGTTTTTGTTCTGCTTATTCTGGTTCTTATTCTTCTGGTTATTCTTGTCGTTATTGTTTTTCTTGTTCTTATTCTGGTTCTTATTGTGTTTCAGCAGATCTAACGCATACGAAAGATTATACTTTGTGCTCATGTCTTCTGGGTTGAGCTTCAACGCGTTAGTATAGGCAGAGATACTCTCTTTTATCTTCTTATCCTTCAGCAGGGTGTTGCCGATGTTGTGGTATACTGCCGATTTGAGATCGTTGCTTTTGCTTTTCGAAAGCGCCGATTGATAATACTTCAGGGCATCGGAGTATTTGCCCTGCTTATAATAAGAATCACCTAGGTTGAAATTTGCCTGGAAATTTTTCGGCGATTTATCGAGACCTTTTTTGAACTGGAATTCGGACTGGACATATTTGCCATTCTTATAAAGATCCACGCCCTTGTTCACATGTGACCGAAGGCCCTGGGCGAAAGTGTTTCCGCCGAGAGACATTACGGCAGTCGCTACAGTGAACAAGAGAATCATTCTGCTGTTCATTTTCATCTACTCAATCCCCAGTTTCTTGTTCAATTTTGCAAATAACGCGGATTTGCGCTCCGACATAAAAAACTCGACAAGGAGGAGCAAGATAGCCGGCGCTAGAAAATAGTAAAACCGGTCCTCGTAATCAGTAACACGTTTTTCACCGAATTCGGTTTTCTTGATCTTCGAAAGGTCGCTATATATGATGCTGAGTTCGTCTCTCCCGTTTGTTGCATGGAAATATTTCCCGCCTGTGCCCGCGGCGATTTCTTCGAGAGTGGTAGGATCCTGCTTCGTCAGCACTATATTGCCCTTGTCGTCTTTCTTGAAGCCAATTTGCTGCCCCTGATCGTTGTAGATCGGTATGGGAACGCCTTCTGTAGAGCCCAGACCGATCGTGAAAATCTTTATGTGGTGCTGCTTCGCATTCTCGATCGACCCCTTGATGTCGCCCTGGTGATCTTCACCGTCCGTGAAGAGCACGACGACTCTTTCGGTGTTAGTTCTGTAGTCGAAGGATTTCACTGCAAGATTTATGGCGGCAGCGATTGCCGTACCCTGTTCGGGTACACTTTCCGTGCTGGCCGCGTTCAGAAAAAGATCGGCGGCCGAATAATCTGTTGTGAGCGGGAATTGCACGAAAGGTTCCGCTGCGAAGACGATCAGGCCTATTCTGTCCCCATGAAGCTCATTGATGAGGTTCGAGATCTCCATCTTGGCTTTCCCGAGCCTACTTGGCTGGATGTCCTGAGCCTGCATGCTCAATGAGACATCGAGGAGAATGTAGATGTCGATGCCGGTCTGCTTGACGGTCTCGAGCTTCGTTCCGACCTGCGGGTCCGCAGCCGCGACCAAAAGACACGCGACGGCAAATATCCAGATACCAGACCTGAGTATTGCTTTGGCTCTGCTGTACGTCGGCAAAAGCACGTTTTGAAGTTTCTTCCCGGCAAACCTCTCGAGCATTCTGTTCCTTCTTCTTGCCAGGTACCAGAAAGCTGCAATCAGCACCGGTATGATATATAGACCGAAAAGAAATTCAGGATGTGCGAATCGGACCATGGGACTATGCTAAAATCCTTCCGTTTCGGAAACTGGAAACCGGAGCCCGCGGTCCGGAGAAGAGAAGGGGATTAGATATTTAATATTCATCCGGTGTCCGGACTCCTGCCGTCCCGTCGGCGGCTTCCTGTCTCTCTTTCTCAAGGTACTCTCCTCAATACAAACCTGGACATGCCGAACTCGAGCGCCAGCAAGATCAATCCTGCGTCCAGCCAGCCTGAAAAAAGCTCCGTAGTGCTCCGGTATGATGTCACTTTGATCTTGGACTTTTCAAGCTGGTCGATTTCCTTATAGACTTCACTCAGCGACTTGTTATCCGTGGCCCTGAAGAATTCTCCTCCCGTGATGCTCGCTATTTTTTTCAGGAGTCCCACGTCGATCTGGACGGGGACCATCTGGTACCGGGTACCAAAGGGCGTCTTGATCGGGTAAGGCGCTTCTCCCTGAGTGCCGACGCCTATCGTGTAGACTCTTACTCCGTATGTTTTTGCTATCTGTGCAGCGGTAAGAGGATCGATTTCGCCCGCGTTGTTCTCGCCGTCCGTCAGCAGTATTATCACTTTCGATTTTGCCTTGCCGTACCTCAGTCTCCCGACGGCGTCTGCGATCGCATTTCCTATCGCCGTCCCGTCGGGATTAACCATTCCGAGTTTCACCTTGTTAAGAAGGTTAAGCAATACAGTATGATCGATGGTGATCGGACACTGCGTGAATGCCTGCCTGCCGAAAATGACCAGTCCGATCCGGTCGTTCGGTCTTTCCTTTATGAACTGTGCCGCGACCGCTTTGGCGGCGTCGATACGGTTCGGCTTGAGATCCTCCGAAGTCATGCTCCCCGACATATCGAGACAGAGGACGATGTCGATTCCTTCAGTTGTCACGTTTTGGCTGGATGAGTAAGTCTGGGGTCTTGCCAGCGCGACGATGAGGAGACCGATCGCGACAGAACGGAACACGGCGGGTGCGCCGTTCATCCTCTCCTTCCAAGACCTCGGGATGCCGGTGAATATATTCAGCGAAGAGTAAGTGATCGACGGTTCTCTCTTCCTGCCGGGTCTCCAGTGCCACAAGATCATCAGCGGAACAACCGCAAGGAAGTAAAGCATCCATGGATAGGCGAAGCTCACGTTATTGAACATCCGGCTTGCCTTCCTTCAGGGTGACTTCGGCGGCCGGCGAGGTTCTGTGGACGATTTCGTAAGCCTGCTTCATCATCTCTTCGTTGACGGAATTCATCGGCGTGAACTTTGCAAATTTCACCATGTCCGCGTTCGACAGAAAATCGTAGGCCAGATCACGGATCGGTTCCGTCTCGCGACTTTTTTCAAGGAGCTCGATCGCCTCGGAAGTAGGGAGCTCCATCGCAGGCATGGCGAATCTTTTCTCGAAATATCTTCTGATGATTTCAGTGATTCCCGAGTGATACTCCTTTATCATGCCTCTTTGCCAGAGCCGCTGCGTTTCAAGCTCGTGCAAAGCTTTGAGCGCGGCTTCGTGAGGCAGCACTTTCGCCACGGGTTTGACGGAAGCGGCAGCCGTTTTTTTCTTTTTGTACCTCCTGTAAAAGTAGTATGCGATTGCAGCGGCAACCAGTGCCACTCCTAACCAGAGGAGAAGCCAAATCAAATTGAAGGGAATCTTGATAGGGGACTTCACATCCTTGATTCCCTCCTTCAAGTTAACCTTTACAGTGCTGACCGTAAATCCCACGGGGTTGGTGGAAATACTCTGCAGTGCGGTATCACCGTGCGTCCGAAACAGGACCGGAATAGGAGGGACCATCACACCCGCCGAATCATAACCCGAAAGAACGAACGCGTAAGTCGCGTTCATCAGCCCGTTCTTCTCGTTCTCCACCGGCTTATTCGTCTTCAGTAGCGAAACGCTCCTCAGGCTGTCTTGAATCATGGGTGGATAAACGGTCGTGCCTTTCCTGTATGTGAGATCTATTTTGTAATGTATGTAATCGCCGATGAGATAGTGCGTCTTCCCAGTCGAAGCGGTAGCCGATAATATCTGGGAAGATGCGGAGGATACAAACAAGAACAAAAACAGTACGAGAAGGGCGGCTTTTCTTACCATCTTCTTTCCCTCAGTCTGAAAAACCGCACGAGAGGCTTGATGTAATCCTCGCCGGCAAGGATCTCGATGCTGTCCAACCTGCTCGAGAGAAAGAGCGCCTTGCGTTCGGTTACGCTTTGTTCCCTCATGCGCGCGAAGTACAGCCGCATTTTCTTGTCCCCTGTATCGATCCACCTTTCTTTGCCTGTTTCGGCATCGATGAGCTTCACCAGCCCGACCGGCGGAATTTCGGTTTCCCGCTTGTCGTTCAGTACGACGCCTATGAGATCATGCCTCTTGCCTACTATCCTGAGTATCTTGTCGTAACCAGTATCCATGAAGTCGGAAACCAGGAACGCGATGCTCCGTTTCTTGATCGCGTTGTTCATGTATTCGAGTGCGGCTTTCAAATTTGTCCTCTTTCCTTCCGGTTCGAAAGAGAGTACCTCGCGGATTATCCTTAGGACGTGCATCCTTCCCTTTCTTGGCGGGACGAATTTTTCGATCTTGTCGGTGAAAAGGATAAGGCCGACTTTATCGTTGTTCTTGAGGGCGGAGAACGCCAGTATGGCCCCGATCTCTGCAGCTACCTCCTGTTTCGTCTTGTCTGTAGAGCCGAAGATTAGCGAGCCGCTCATGTCTACCATAAGCATGACCGTAAGCTCTCGCTCCTCCTCGAATATTTTCACGAATGGGTGACCGAAACGGGCAGTCACATTCCAGTCGATATTCCTGATGTCGTCTCCAAACTGGTATTCACGCACCTCGGAGAATTCCATTCCTCTACCTTTGAAGACAGAGTGGTATTCCCCCGAGAATACCTGGTTCACCAGGCCTCTCGTACGTATTTCAATTTGTCTAACCTGTTTTAGGAGTTCCTTTGTGAGCACTTATTCTTGAAGAATTCTAGCTTTTCAGTTATAGATTCTTAATTAAGAATTCAATCTATGAATTCATAATTCCTGCCTACGGGACTTCCACCTTGTTCAGAATCTCTCGGATGACCTTTTCCGAAGTGATCTCCTCCGCTTCAGCTTCATACGTAACCGCGATCCGGTGGCGGAAGACATCGAGACAGATGGCGCGTACATCCTCCGGAATGACGTACCCCCTTCTCCTTATAAATGCCATAGCTTTCGCGCCAAGCGCAAGGTTGATCGAAGCCCTCGGCGAAGCGCCGTAACTTATGTAATCGGTGAGTCTGTCGAGGCCGAAGTCTTTCGGCGAGCGGGTAGCGAAAACGATATCCAGTATGTATTTCTCGATCTTTTCGTCTATGTACACCTCCTGGACCAGGTCCCTCGCTTTGATTATATCTTTCGGCGACACAACCTGGTTCACGCCGTCATCGGTCATGTTCACATTCTGCCGCATGATTTTGAGCTCTTCGTCCCGCGAGGGGTAGGTGATTTTCACTTTCAGCATGAACCTGTCGACCTGTGCTTCCGGCAGGGGGTAAGTCCCTTCCTGTTCGATGGGGTTCTGCGTGGCTAGAACGAGGAACGGGTCCTCCAGCCTGAAAGTCTGTTCACCGATAGTAACCTGCCTCTCCTGCATCGCTTCGAGAAGTGCGCTCTGAACTTTTGCCGGTGCACGGTTTATCTCGTCGGCAAGTATGAAGTTCGAGAAGATCGGTCCCTTGCGTATGAGAAAGTTGCCGTCCTTCTGGTTGTAGATCTGAGTACCGACAAGGTCGGCGGGCAGAAGATCCGGAGTGAATTGTATCCTCTGGAACTTGGCTTTCATGGCGGACGACAGTGTTTTGATCGCAAGAGTCTTCGCCAATCCCGGCACTCCTTCCAGCAGGACGTGGCCGTTACTGAGGAGACCGATAAGGAGCCTCTCCACCATCGGTCTCTGGCCCACTATGACTTTGCCGATTTCGCTGGTAAGCAGGTCGACGAAGGCACTTCCTTCTTTGATCTTCTGGTTTAACGCGGCAATATCCACTTCAACACCTCGTGTGAGTTTCTCTCATTTTGGTAATTTTCAAAGCTAAATTTACGCTTGTGGAAGCGTCACATGAAAGGGAATTGGGAGTCCCCCGGCGGGAATCCGCGGTTGATGGCTAGTGACCGGACTCTTCTGAATCCCTGTTTCGACGGTAAACGGCCCCGTGTTGATGGACGGCGCCGATAATGAATCATTCCACAAACGGGTAACGAAGAAATCCGGTAAAAAAATCCTTCCGCTTTGAAGTCGTTCAGTTGCCGTTCAACACCCGCGACGATTCTCTGATGACGAACTCCGTATCCAAAAAGACTCTTTCGATCGGCATGAGAGTCGACGATTCGATATTGCGGATCAGAATTTCCGCAGCGGTTTTTCCTATCTCGAACTGAGGCGCGCGGATAGTCGTCAGAGGGACCGGGTATATCTTAGCGTAGTAAATGTCGTCGTTTCCGATGATCGATATATCGTCAGGGACCGAAATGTTCAAAGTCTTCAGGGCGCTCATTACGGCAAGTGCCTGCTGATCGTTGAAACAGACAATCGCGGTCGGGTATTCGCTTCTGTCCTTCTTCCTGAAATACTCGAGGGTCTTCGAGTAGCTCTCGTCGTAATGCGATCCTATAGAGACGATCATTTCCTCGTTAAATGCGAGCGTGCTTTCGCTGAACGCGTCCCGAAAGCCTTCGATGCGTTCCTGAGTGTGCGACGATTGGGGCGGCCCTGCGAAGTGAATGATCTTAGTGTGCCCGCCTTCGATAAGGTATTTGACCGCTTTCTTTATAGCTCGCAGGTTGTCGATAGCAACAACATTTGCCTGTATCCCCTTGACATCTTCGAGAAGTACGAAAGGGTAGTTGATCATTCTGAGTTTGAAAAGATGCTCGATCTCCGCGGTCCCTTCGACTACGGGCGCTATGATAGTCCCCTTTATGTCCTTGGTCGAAAAGAGATGAGAGAGCTTCTTCTCGCTTTCGTGGCTGTCGTCTGAACTTGTAATAATTACGGAGTAGCCCTTTGTGCCCGCGTAATCCTTTGCCCCGGTCGCGATTGCGGTATAAAACGGATAGTTCAAGTCCTTTATAATTATCGCAATACTTTTGTCTTGAGCGCCGTTCTTGAGATTTCTAGCAACTCCCCTCGGCCTGAAATTCACTTCTTTCATGACTTCCAGGATATGATCCCTCGTTCCCGGCTTCACGGTGTTTTTTGCGTTGATGACCGCCGAGACAGTACCCTTTGAAACGCCCGCCCGCTTGGCAACATCCTCGATGGTTATCCTCTTCATACACCTCTCCGGGTTGTCCTCCCGATCGAAATCGCCAATTGAAATAAGTTCGAAAATTTTGAACGGTTCAATTTATCCACGGCGGCTATGAAAATCAAATTGATGGCTGTTTTCAACCGGTTCGTGTGGCCGAACGCAAATATCCCGAGGGCGTAGGGCCAGTTACCTTTTGAGTCCGATGATCGCGACGACAACAAAACAGAATTGGAATAGAAATGAACGGGATGCCATAGAATTGAAACTCAGTCGGGCAGAACCCATGTTCAAATGGCCGATTTCGCCTGCTACAGCCGGTCTTCCTCCTTATTCCCGAATACTGGGAATGAGTGATAAGCCGCCGGGTTTAACCGCTGTCAGCCCACCTGCGGCGAAACGCGACATCACTTTTCGGTTGGGGCCGCCATTCTTCGGTGTTCAACAGCTCGATTCAGTCATGCTGCAAGTCGAACGCCTTCGCCGATTTGGCTATTGCCTGCCTCGCCGCCTGTGAGCCCTCCCAGCCGAAGGTTTTTACGTACTTGCCTTCGAGCTCCTTGTAAGTTTCGAAAAAATGCTCGGCCTCTTTGAGAAAGTGCTTCGGAATGTCGGTAATCTCATAGGTATCCTTGTATCGGGGATCTAATGAAGGTACCGCGAGAATCTTGCTGTCGGATCCCTTCTCGTCCGTCATCACGAGTACGCCCACGGGTCTCGCCCGGAGCAGGAGACCGGTTTGAAGCGGCTCCTCATTCAAAACGAGCACGTCCAGGGGATCGCCGTCCTCCCAAAGGGTATGCGGGATGAACCCGTATGCAGTCGGATAGTGCACTGCCGAGTAGAGCACGCGGTCCAGCTTGAAGACTTCGAGTTCGGGGTCATATTCTATTTTGGTGTGTGTCCCTTTCGGTATCTCGATTACGACGTTGACTTCCTCCGGGGAGTTGTCGCCGATTGGGAGCTCTTTAAGATTAGCCATTGTCTGTGTTCTCTCTTTTTGAAAAACTAACGGTGGATGTTTCCATATTCATGATGCAACAACGAAAGTCACTACCCGTCGAACTGAAAAAGTCAACATGCCCGTGTCCTTAAAATCAACGAGCAAACGAACAATCTTCCCGTCCGGTACGATTCAGGAACGATCGGGTACGACGTTCCGTTATAGTGTCTAACAGCATTGAGAGCGACAAAGTTGCCTGTGATGCCTGATGATCTTTGTCATTCTTTGCAGGATGCTCCCTATGCGTGATGATGAAGAACGGTATTATGAGTCAGCCATTTCATGTGGCAAGTGATGGTTCGTACGATTCGATGACCATAGGTGCGAGGATACTGTAGAACGCTCTCGTAGCATTCCTGTACGAAACCCCAGACTACGGTTTGCAGCCCGGATCCATCCTCCTTGCCCTCCCGGCATATCCCCCCAATTGCCGTTCCCTTCATAAACTATTAATCAAAATCAGGATACGGAAGGGATCGAATATGAAAAGCGCTTTTGTGGTAATCAGCCTGTCACTGATGGTGTTGCTTGCAGCGTGCAGCAAAAAATCGACGATGCCGACGCAGCCTAACAGCAGCAGCTCCGGCGTGACCAACTGGGCGAAGTATGGTTTCCCGACCGTGCTGGCCAGTGTTAAGATAACCCCGGGTATCCCTGACACACTTACTTCAGGGCATTACACTTTCACGATTCCCGGCGATGTTTTCACCGCGCCCGTTCAATTTGAGCTGCTGGGCGGCGACACAACCACTTTCGCTGCACACGCTCCGGCCGGTGAGAAGCCGATACTGGCATTTGCTTTCAAAGTAACCGATGTCAAGACCGATACGCTTGTGGGTGAATTTCAGAATGCGCTGACGATGACGGCGACAGATCCTGAGATAACTACACAAAGCTGGTACTACAACATTTACCCGGATGGGACTTACGGTCTGAACTCCACCGGCATGAAGGTGACAAACGGTCAGATGATTCACCCGATTAAGGGAGCGCTTTACGGTTGGGTAATAACCGCACCGTCCACCTCCGGCGGCGGATATGGGTACTAGCATTCACGAATTATGGCGGTGAATAGATAGGGCCAGTCCCTTAACCAAACTTCCGGTTTTCTCTCGGCGAAGTACGATGTAGTGGCCTCGCTATAGTATCTTATCCAGAGGATCACAGTGAGTGTCTCTCCTGTTGAGATGGGATAGGAGGAGGCTCTGCGTTGGTCTCATTGCGATCATGGCGCTGGCGGATTAGTCGAACCGCTAAGCGGTGAATTGTCATTAAGAAATTCAGAAAGAACAGTCGAGGTCGAAAGGGATTTGTTGCCATGGCCTACGATGCCTTTGTGTTTGATTTTTTCGGAGTTGTCTGCTCGGAAGTGGCTCCGTTCTGGTTCAGGGAATTCCTGCCGGAGACCGACGCCGTAGAGTTGAAAAGCAGACTTGTGGGTCCGGCCGACAGGGGCGAGGTCTCTCAGGAAGAATTGTTCGTGCAACTCGGTGCGGTTGCGGGGATGCCTGCTTCGCAAGTCGAAGAGGAATGGTGGAGGTACGTGGTCATCGACAGAGAAGTAGTTGAGATTGTGAAGTCGCTCCGGAAGGATCACAAGGTCGGCCTGCTGACGAATGCGATCTCGGGGTTCTTCAGAGAAATAATGAAGAGGAACCGACTTGACGGACTTTTTGACCCTGTCGTAATATCGAGCGAGGTGCATGTGGCAAAACCCGATCAGCTCATCTACAGAATGATCCTTAACAAGTTGTCTGTTCCGGCCGGGAAGGTTTTGATGATCGACGACAACCCGGCAAATATAGAGGGAGCGAAGCGGGCGGGGATGAAGGGTATATTGTTCGGGTCGGCGGAACAGCTGAGGGAAATTCTGACGAGCCTCGGATGCCTTGGCATACAATGATCAAGCGGCGCTTGTCAGGTAGGGATTCAATCGATATGGTTTGAAAGAGTCCGAAGGTTCACTTCAGGGGGCTGTGAAGGATTGAGCTGCTAAGTTCATTCCAGACACTGCCGGATGCGACCTCAATCACAGGTGGGAAGTACTCGCAATCCGCTGGATTCTGAGGATTCCGGGAGAAATCCTCACAACTGACGGATTGTGACAGAAATGTATTCTCAGGGGAACTTGATTATCCATCCCAGATGTTATATATTTTCGACGGTATAACTGAAACAGTCGAACAGTAATAGAGTCGAAAATAATGAAAATCGCAGATATTTTGAGGCGGTTCTTCACCGGACATAGCGAAAGGAAAGTGAACTGATGGCAGAGCAGCTTTCTTCGGAAAAACAGACATTGATTCTCGATGCCGCCCGGAAGAGGTTTGCCTATTACGGCTTCTCGAAGGTTACGATGGATGAGATCGCCTCGGATGTGGGGATGGGCAAAGCCTCCCTATATTATTATTTTCCCACAAAGGAAGGGCTCTTCCAAGAGGTAGTCAGACAAGAAAAGGAGCAATTCCTGAACAACGTAAGGACGATGATATCGGGAAAAATCCTTCCGTGCGATATGCTCCGACAATACGCTTCGAAACGGGTCGAATATTTTCGTAATCTGGCAAATCTGAGGGCACTCCAGTTCCAACAGCCTGTTGAGACTAGAGCTTCCTTCCTCGAACTCTTCAAGGACTTCCAACACGAGGAAGTGGCCCTGCTTCAGAGGATTCTGGAGATAGGGAAAGAGTCCGGCGACTTTGATGTCAAAGACCCCCAGCATTCGGCCGAGATCATCATGCAAATGTTTTATGGACCGCGCGCCTGGCTTTTGTTGAAACGGGATAACAGGCTCGACGACGAAACGTACAACATGCTGGAGGGATCGGCCAGGCAAATAGCCGAAGTAATTCTGAACGGAATTAGAAAGAGAAAATAAGGAAGAGGAAATAAATGGACACTAAGGACGACAAGAACAAGAACCTCGATCAGGCTGCCCCCAATAATGCTGGGGCTGCTCCGAAAGTGGAAGAAGACGAGAACATCGAAGATGTCCCGCTGTTTCGCAAGAAGAAGGTAATTATTCCACTCCTCCTCGTTGTGATTGCAGCTGCTATCGGGGGATACTACTGGTACCTGAACATGCAGAACTATGTTTCGACCGACGATGCATACGTAAGTGCGAACAGGGTCGCCATCAGCACGAAGATGCTCGGTAGAATAATCTACCTCGGCACCGACGAAGGCGATACGGTACACACGGGTCAGGTGCTTGTCAGGCTCGACGACAGGGACCTGAAGGCCCAGGAGGCCGCTGAAAAGGCAGCTCTCTCGCTGGCAGAGCAGAGCGTCCCGCTCGCACAGGTTCAGGTAAGTCGAGCTCAGGATGATTTCCACCGCGCCGAAGTACAGTATAAAGGTGGCATAATAACAAAAGAGCAGTATGTCCATGCCAAGCAGGCTCTGGAAGCGGCACGTGCACAGCTGGCAATCTCCGAATCGAAAATCCCGACTGCTCGCGCACAGCTGGGTGTGGTGGAAGCCAATCTTCTCAACACGGTCGTAAAATCTCCAATCGACGGCGTCGTCGCGAAGAGATGGGTTCTCCCCGGAGACGTAGTCTCTCCGGGACAGCCGGTCTTCAGCATATACAACATGAAGGACGTCTGGGTCACTGCAAACCTCGAAGAGACGAAGCTGGGGCACCTTCATCTAGGCGACGAGGTGCAAATCAATGTCGACGCATATCCATGGTTGAAATTCTACGGGAGAGTATTCGAGATCGGTACATATACCGCATCTGAATTTTCCCTCATTCCGCCGGACAACGCCTCTGGTAATTTCACGAAGGTCACGCAGCGCGTGCCGGTAAAGATCTCGGTTGTCGATCCTCCGATGGCGGACGGACAAAAGCCTGTTCTAAGACCCGGCATGTCGGTCGAAGTCTCGGTGAAGGTGAAATAGCACGGAATAACCTGGATGAGCTTCGGCAATTCTGATTCAAACGGATCGTCTTCGGCCGCGTTCGGAAATCCGTCCCATTCAAGTTACAAGTGGTGGGTCCTCGCGAACATAATGATCGGCACTTCCATGGCCGTGCTCGACTCTACGATCGTGAACGTTTCGCTCCCCAAAATCATGGCGGCGTTCGGAATATCGGTCGACAAGGCGGAATGGGTGATCACAGGTTATCTGCTGGCCTTCGCCGCCATGCTGCCCAGCTCCGGGTGGTTTGCCGATCACTTCGGCTACAAGCGCCTTTACATGATCGCGCTCTTCCTCTTCACCATGGGATCGTTTCTATGCGCGATGGCCTGGAACGAAAACGTGCTAATAGCCTTTCGTGTAATCCAAGGACTCGGCGGCGGGATAATAACCCCTGTCGGCATGGCGATAGTCCTGCGCGAGTTTCCCCACGAAAGGAGGGGCACTGCTCTTGGCTTCTGGGCCGTTGCTGCCGCGGGCTCCGTCTCATTCGGACCCCTTGTGGGCGGATACCTTGTCGACAATTTCAGCTGGAATTCGATATTCTTTGTCAATGTTCCTATAGGGATCTTCGCAATCCTCGCCACATGGGCTATTCAGAGGGAATATAAGGTAGAGCGCACGCGATCCTTTGATATCGTCGGATTCATTTCGATGAGCGTTTTTCTCGTGTCCCTGCTCCTCGCGCTCGCAGATGGAAACGCCGCATGGAATACCGGAGGCTGGACATCGACTTTCATAATCTCATGCTTCGTCATAGCCTTCATATCGCTGGTGGTCTTTCTTGTTACGGAGTTCACCGTCGAGCATCCCATATTAGAACTGAAACTCTTGAAGAGCTTCAACTACAGCATGGCGAACATTGTCCTCTTCATATTCGGGTTTTCAGTTTTCGGCAGTACTTTTCTTCTGCCTCTCTATTTGCAGGATTCACTAGGCTATACTGCATATCAGGCCGGCGCGGTGTATCTGCCTATGGGGATCATTCAGGGCATCGTTGCTCCGATTTCCGGTATTCTTGCCGACAGAATAAATCCTAAGATCATAGCGCTTACGGGCATTGTTCTCCTCGGGTGGAGCTGGTACCTGAACGGTTTTCTCTCGCTCTTTTCCATGCACGCCCAGATTATGTTTCCGGTGTACCTCCGCGGTTTGGGAATGGGTCTCATATTCACTCCTCTCAGCACGGTTGCACTGACGGAAATAAAGAACGAGAAAATGGCACAGGCTTCCGGACTGTTCAACGTCATACGACAGGTCGGAGGAAGCTTCGGAGTTGCCGTCATCGGCACTTTGCTGACGGAACGCACTCTTTTTCACACGGCTGTCGACGGTCAAGCAATGAACCAGTACGCTCCGACGTTTCAGAAGGTGGCATATACGTTAAAGGACTTCGCAACTAGGGTCTTGGGTGCCCCTGCTGCTACGGAGATGCAGAGAGCCAAGGCTCTCGTACTTACGAACGTTTCTAAACAAGCGATCGTCCAGGCCACCGACGATGCGTTCCTGTTTGCCTTTGCGATAATGATATTGTGTGTGATACCTATACTGTTTCTGCGGACGAAGAAGAAAGGGAGGACCCCCGGCAAGAAAGCGGTCGCATTGCACTGAATAGCTAACGATAATTGCAGTTTCCAAATAGATTCGAGGAGGAGATGACTGGTTTTAAGACAGTTGAAAATCGGAGGAGAGGATTTGCGGGTTCCGCTTTGGACACCCAACACCCCAGTTACAAGTGGTGGGTCCTCTCGGTTGTGATGATCGGGACCTTTATGGTTATTCTCGATTCAAACATAGTGAACGTTGCGCTCCCGAAAATAATGGCGGCCTTTGGAATACCCATAGACACGGCCGAGTGGGTGCTGAACGGATACCTGATCGCATTTTCGGTTTTGCTCCCCGCTTCGGGGTGGTTCGCCGACAGGTTCGGGTACAAGACAATTTTCACACTCTCTCTTTTCATTTTTACTCTCGGTTCATTTCTGTGTGCAATTTCCTGGAATGAGACCGTATTGATTTTCTTCAGGGTCTTTCAGGGGCTTGGCGGAGGAATGCTTATGCCTGTCGGGATGGCCGTTGTCCTCCACGAATTCCCCTATGAACAGCGTGGTACTGCTCTCGGCTTCTGGGGGGTTGCTGCCGCCGGTTCGCTGTCGTTCGGCCCGGTGGTTGGAGGCTATCTCGTCGACAGACTGAACTGGAACTCGATCTTCTTCATAAATGTGCCTATCGGCATCATTGGTGTACTTGTGACCTGGGCTGTTCTCAGGGAATACAGGGCAGAGAAGTCGCACAAATTCGACCTGATTGGATTCGTGTCGATGACGGCGTTTGTCGTAACTCTTCTCCTTGCCCTTGCTGACGGCAATGCCGACTGGAACACGGGCGGTTGGACTTCGACGTTCATCCTGACCAACTTTGTGATTGCCGGTGTGTCATTCGTGGTTTTTCTCGCGACGGAGCTGACTTCCAAGCATCCGATGATAGATCTCAAACTATTCAGAAGTTTCAATTATACCATGTCGAACCTGGTCTTTTTCATTTTCGGGCTTTCTGTGTTCGGGAGCGTTTTTCTTCTTCCCCTTTACTTGCAGGACTCGCTCGGCTACACGGCTTATCAGGCAGGCATAATCTATCTTCCTATGGGAATCATCATGGGGGTTGTCGGCCCGATTTCAGGCATCCTGACGGACAAGATAAACCCGAAGATCATTGCATTGGCAGGCATCATCCTTCTGGGCTGGAGCTGGTATTTGAACGGCTTCCTTTCCCTGTTTTCTATGCCTGCGCAGATAATGCTGCCTATTTATCTCAGAGGTTTCGGAATGGCCTTGATCTTCACGCCGCTGAGCGCGGTTGCTCTCACCGACATAGGGAAGAGGGACATGGCACAGGCATCCGGTCTGTTCAATGTGATCAGACAGGTCGGCGGAAGTTTCGGTGTTGCGATCATAGGGACCGTGCTGACCGAGCGGACTTTTTTCCACACTGCGGTGGATGGTCAATCGATCCATCAGTATTCCCCGATCTACCAGCAAATATTGAGCGGATTAAAACATTTCTCGACGGTCGTGGTGGGCGGGCCCGCCGGGATCGAACTGGAACGAGCAAAGGCGTTGATAATTTCGGACGTAGCCAAACAAGCCGTGGTCCAGGCGACCGACGATACATTCCTTTTCGCGTTTGCGATAATGACGCTTTGTGTCATACCAATTCTCTTTCTGAGGACTAAGCGGGCGAAAAACGCCGAGAGAGTGATGAGCATGGAATGAGAGAACGTTTTAATGACGGAATTATGGAATAGAGGCTTGAGTAATTGTCGGATTATAATATGAATGGACCTTCGACGGTTATTCCTGCTTCGACCGGCAGGAACCTAGATGTTTCCCGCAGGTTGTTGGCAATTACAGAATGAACATAAACGCGTTGCTGAAAGCGGAAAGCTGACAGCAGATAGCTTATCAAACAATGGTGGAAATAATGAAATCTAGTCTTATAATTTCACTGACGGTTATTTTCCTTTCGATATCAGCGGCGGGGTTTTCGCAGACGAAAGTTTCAGATTCGCTGACGGTAAACGATGCGGTCCGGATGGTGTTATCTACCAACCCTTCCATCCAGCAGGCCGAGGAAGAAATCAGCGCATCGGAGGCAGGCGTGAAGGTGAGCAAAAGCTCTCTATATCCCGACGGCGGTGTTTCGCTGAATTACACGCGCATCGGACCGGTTCCGGCGTTCAGCTTTCCGGGGTTCGGGAACATAGAGCTGGCACCCGCAAACAATTATGACGAACATATAGGTTTCAGCGGCACGGTGTACGACTTCGGCCAGCGCCAGAAAGGGATCGACCTGGCAAAGACGAAAGTCACAAGCTCGAAAGACCGGCTGGAGCAGGTGCGGCGAGACCTTGCCTTCAGAACCATACAGACTTTCTACACCATCCTCTTTCTCAGAAGAGGCATCCGCGTTCAGAAGGATGAAATAAACACGCTGAACGAGCATCTCCTGACCACGAAGAAGAAGGTTGCGGCTGGAACGGCGACTGACTTTGACGTCCTTACAACTCAGGTACGGGTTGCAGCTGCACGCGACGAAGAAATCAGCCTTGAAAATTCGCTTTCGAATACTGAAATAATCCTGAGGCGATTGATCGGCCTCCAGCAGAATGCGCCCCTCGATCTCAAGGGCGAATTCGCTGAGGCACCCGTTTCCCTGAACCTCGATTCTCTCATCGGGGTTGCTCTCGAAAATCGCGTCGAAGTCAAGGAAGCAAACGACCAGATCTCGACAGCGAGAGCCAGTTATAATGTTGCTTCGGCAATTTATGACCCTTCTCTCAAAGTCGCTTTCGCCTATGGCTTCAAGAACGGTTACGAACCAAACCTGGATGCATGGAGAGGAAATTTCGCCGCAACAGCCCAGCTGCAGATACCGATTTCCGGCGTTGTCCCCTTCTTTGGAGGATACCGGAAGCAGAGCATGGAGGAAGAGGCCGACGCGCAGATGAGGGCAGCGGAAGCGTACAGGTCCAGCGTAGTGCAGGAAGTTAAAGCCGACGTGAAGAAAGGCATCGTTGACCTTCGTTCCAGCATGGACAAGATGCAGACCACCGATATTACAGTGCAACAGGCTGAAAGTGCACTGAACCTCGCGAGAATCCGGTACGAGGCAGGAACCGTGACTAACCTCGATCTTCTCGATGCCGAGACCGCGCTCGCACAGGCGAGGCTGACCCGTCTTCAGGCCCTCTATAAGTTTGTCATCGGAAGGTACGAACTGGAACAGGCTATCGGCGAGAAATCCTGGTAAATGCGCCAGAAAGCCCTAAATTCTAAACGGACTCTAAACTTCAAAGTCGTTTAATTCATGAATGACGCGAGATTAGCCTCTTTAAACACTCAAATTTGTCCCGCTCAATTATCATATATGAGAATGCGGGGTGCCGTCGGAAGGCATTTAGAGTTCAGTGTTTGGAGTTTCGAATATATTTTATGCGTGGTGGAGTGAACCGTGAAGATACTGCAGTCGTGTGGCTCCCGTTCCTGGGGAGGCCTGGAGATGCAGGCGCTTTCGACTTCGGTCGAACTCCGGAAACGACGGCACGACGTGAGCCTGCTTTGTCTTCCTCGCTCGCCACTCCTTAGAGAAGCCAGCGCGGCAGGAGTCCCGACGATCAGTCTTCTGGGAGAGGACAAGAATGCATTTGCCATTATCAAGGACCTGAGCGGACTCCTGAGAAGTTATGAATACGACGTCATTCATACTCATCTGTCTCACGACCTATGGTGGATCGTACCCGCAATGAAGCTCGCCGGCTCGAATGCTGAACTCTTCCTTACGAAACACATGGCCAGCGGTGTCAAGAAGACCGATCCGCTACATCGTTTTCTTTACGGGCGGCTTCAGGCCACCTTTGCGATTTCGAACTACATCAGGAAAAGCGTACTTGACACCTGTCCCGTGGATGACTCCACAGTCCATGTCCTCCCGCCGGGAGTATCGCTGGAGGAGTTCAATCCGGACCTTTACGACAAATCTGAAGTTCGGGCTGAATTGGGAATTCCTGAAAACGCAGTCCTGGTTGGAATGATCGGGAGAATGTCCCCCGGCAAGGGCCATGAGGAATTCCTTAATGCTGCAAAATCTATAAAGGAATTCTCCGGCGTGAACCTGCGGTTTCTTGTTGTCGGGGGGGCCAGCTACGGTGAAGAGACCTACGAGAGAACCATCAAGGAAATGTCGGCCGACCTCGGGTTGACCGGTACCCTGACCTTCACCGGATTCAGAAAGGACATTGCGAGGATTCTCTCTTCGCTGGACATACTTGCTTTTCCTTCCCACGAGGAATCGTTCGGAGTGACGTTGATTGAAGCAATGGCGATGAAGCTTCCGGCAGTAGCCAGCGAGAGCGCCGGTGTCCTTGATATTGTCCTTGGTAATGAGACGGGACTATTCTGCCGGCCGAAGGATTTCCGTTCACTCGCAGACGGAATTCTGAAGCTTGCGTCGGACCCCCTGATGAGGCAACTTTACGGAGAGGCTGGCAGGCTTAGGGCGGGGCAGTTCTTCAGTGTGCAGAGGATGACGGAGAAACTTGAGGGTTATTACGCGGAATATCGAAAGAGCTGACGAATTCGGGAAATCAATCGGAAGAGAGAGGCAGATGAAAAAATGCCATATTTGCGGAGATTCAATCGAGAAGCGGCTTCTTTGCAAGGTTAATCTTACATACGGGTCTGAGTTCGATCTCGTCGAATGCGCGGCCTGCGGTGTGATTTACTTCGATCCAATGCCGACGACCGAACAGCTCCGGATTTTCTACTCCGCATCATACTACGACTTCGACAAAGAGAGGGAGGAGGGAAAGGGGCTGGCGTTCGCTAAGCAACTTCAAAGGTGGAAGAAGAAAGGGCAATTCCTCGACGTCGGCTGTGCAACCGGTTTCTTCATTGACGGTATCAGAAAGCATTCCGAATGGGAAGTGCACGGGACGGATTTCGGTGAAGGCGCGGTTAAGTTCGCGAGGGAGAAGCTTAAACTCGATGTCAGGCACGGCGACCTTGCGGATGTCGGGTTCCAGGATGAATCCTTCGATTATGTCCATGTCAACAATGTCCTCGAGCACGTGTTGAACCCTGCTTCCCTCTTGAGAGAATGCAGGCGGGTCATCAAACCCGACGGAGTCTTCTTTCTCTCAGTTCCAAACGGTTATAATGACTCTCTCGACCTGATTCACTTTTATGAAACTGAGCGGAAGCCTGCGAGAAGCCGGAGCGGCCATATCTTTTTCTTTCCCGCTCGCACTCTATTGAGAATGATAGATGAATCGGGTTTCGTTGTCGTGAAGAAAAAGACTTACAGCTTGAAGCGCGGTTTCAGAAGCATGGGGTATCTTCCCCGGAAGAAAGGATGGAACAGAGATTGTTTCCCCAGGGAGTCTCCGGAAGTCAGCGTGACCTCGGAGGTGATAGTGCCTGAGAAGACTCGACGCCATTCAAACTTTTACCACAGGTATAGGTTCATCCAGGGCAATCTCCAGATGATACCTGGACTGCATAAGTCCGGATTGGATTTCATGTTCATCTTGAAGCCGAAAACATAGACCGGAATTCTATCCATCCCCGAGATGTTAATTATGGAGGCGGCTTCGCGGGCCTGAGCGGAATTGATACGTCGCGGGGCCCCGGCCATTCCAAACATTAACCGAGATTTATCGAGAGGGATATTACCATGGCAGATGAAAAGAATTACGTCGATTTGAAAGTGTCCGATGGAACAACCATGGCCGCATATGTGGCCAGACCCCGAACCGAGGGAAAACATCCGGGGATCCTGGTATTCCAGGAGGCCTTTGGAGTTAACGCGTACATCCGCGACGTCACAGAACGGTTTGCCAAAGAGGGATTCACCGCGATCGCACCCGAACTCTTTCATCGAACGGGAGCAGGTTTCGAAGGCAGCTACACGGATTTCGCGGGAGTTCAGCCTCATACTACGAAGCTGACTAACGAAGGCCTGGAGACCGATATAAAGGCCGCATACGAATGGTTGAAGAAAGATTCGCAGACGGATCCGCAAAAGATCTTCTCTGTCGGCTTTTGCATGGGAGGCAGGGTCTCGTTTTTCGCAGATACGATCCTTCCTCTAAGCGCGTCGGTCTCTTTTTATGGAGGCGGCATAGCCCAGGGGCTGCTCGACAGAGCCAGGAACATACACGGACCGATTCTGCTCTTCTGGGGAGGTCTCGATAAGCATATTCTCCCCGAACACGTGCGGGCCGTGGAAGACGCTCTTCGTGCAGCAGGAAAAGAATTCGGGAATGTTACATTCTCTTATGCTGACCACGGTTTCTTCTGCGACCAGCGTGCCAGCTATAACGAACTGGCTTCCAAGCAGGCCTGGCCGATGGCTCTGGAATTCCTGAGATATCACCTGAAATAGAGACAAAAGACATAATGTGGCCGGGTGCGATAATCCGGCCCCAGTCTTGTTTCCGACCTCCTGTTTCTTACGTTTCAATCACGACAATATGAAGGGCAAATGAGCAAACTACTTTCACCAATCACGATCAGAGAGATCGAATTTAGAAACAGAATTTTCGTTTCACCGATGTGTCAATACTCAGCCGCAGACGGAGTACCGAACGACTGGCACCTCGTTCACCTGGGTAGCAGGGCTGTCGGCGGAGCGGGACTTGTCATGACCGAAGCGACCGCAGTTTCTCCCGAAGGGAGAATCTCGCCCGCAGATCTTGGCATCTGGAATGACGAGCAGGTGTCTTTCTTCAGAAGAATCACCGGCTTCATCCGGATTCACCACGCGGTGCCGGGTATTCAGCTTGCCCACGCAGGAAGGAAAGCATCAACGCGGATCCCATGGATCGGACAGGGGGCGGTTCCTGAAAAGGATGGAGGATGGAAGGTCATCGGTCCGAGCCCTATAAAGTTCTCCGACGATTATCCCCAACCGAGAGAAATGACCGTTACAGACATGAGACGGGTTACGGAACAATGGGCGGAAGCGGCCCGGAGAAGTGTGGCTGCCGGGTTCGAAGCGGTCGAGATTCACATGGCGCACGGCTATTTGCTGGACCAGTTCCTCTCGCCGTTGTCGAACAAAAGGACAGACGAGTACGGCGGGAGCCTGAACAACAGGATGAAATTTCCGCTTGAGGTCGCGGCGGCGGTACGTGAGACCTGGCCGCCAAACCTTCCCGTATTTGTCCGCATTTCGGCTACAGACTGGATCGAGGGTGGATTCGACATCGAGCAGTCCGTCGAGCTTGCGAAGAAGTTGAAAGCGTTGGGCATTGATCTCATCGACACTTCGACCGGCGGAGTAATGCCGGGAGCGAGCATACCGGTTGCGCCCGGCTACCAGGTCGGGTTTGCCAGCAAAATCAAGAAACAGGCGCAGATCATGACCGGCGCGCTTGGAATGATAACCGATCCGGCACAGGCCGAAAACATTCTGGTCACAGGCCAGGCAGATGTCGTTATCATGGCGCGCGAATTCCTGCGAGATCCCTATTTTCCACTCCATGCCGCGAAAGCCTTGGGCGACGACCCGCAGTATCCAAATCAGTACCTCAGGGCTAAACCTATATGAAAGTTCCAAACAACAAAATCCTGGTTCCCAATGCTGCCTTGCGCCTACCCACGGTTACGTCTCGGCGCACATGTGTGGCATCCCGACAAAGAAATGAATTGACGTGACAAGCCCTGGCAACTAAAAACAAAATGTCAAAAGTTGAACTCAGGAGGTAGCTGTTTGGAAGTTTGTTTTTGTCCCGTCAAGATACTTACACGTCGGGATGCCGCAAGGCGGCATTTGGAGCCTAGTTAAGAAAGGAGATACAAGAAATGAATACCCGATTTCTCGGCAGCACCGGCGTAAGGGTCTCCGAACTCTGTTTCGGAGCGATGACATTCGGCGGAAAGGGATACTGGACGGGTGTGGGCCAGGTGCAGCAAAAGGAGGCCGACGAACTGATCAGTATCGCCATCGACGGTGGGATAAATTTCTTCGACACTGCGGACGTATACTCGGAAGGATGGTCTGAAGAGATTCTCGGAAAGGCGCTTACGAGCAGAAGGAACAACGTGGTTCTCGCCACGAAGGTCAGAGGCAGGACGGGACCCGGCCCGAACGACGTAGGCCTTTCGAGAAAGCACATCATTGATTCGTGTAACGGCAGTCTTAAGAGACTTGGTACCGATTACATCGACCTATACCAGGTCCATAGTTTCGACCCGCGCACTCCGCTCGAAGAGACGCTGCGGGCCCTCGACGATCTTGTCAGAGACGGGAAAGTCAGATACATAGGCGCATCGAATTTCACCGGGTGGCAGCTAATGAAAGCGCTCGCGATTTCCGAGAAACAGAATCTGGAACGGTTCGCTACCCTGCAAGCATTATACTCGTTGATTGCCCGCGACCTCGAGAACGAGCTTGTGCCTCTTTCCCTCGATCAGAACCTGGGTATACTTCCATGGAGTCCGCTCGGCGGAGGTTTCCTGACAGGAAAGTACCGGCGCGGGAAACCGCGTCCCGAAGGCGCCCGCAGGAGCGATCCGTCCGGGCAATTCCTTCAATTCGATGAAGAGAAAGGTTTTGATATAGTAGACGAACTGGAGAAGATCGCCAAAAGTCATGAGGCGACGATAACACAGGCTGCACTCAATTATCTTCTAAGAAAGCCGGGCGTTACTTCCGTAATAATCGGCGCTAAGAACAAGGAACAGCTGACCGATAACCTGAAGACGGTGGACTGGGAAATGACGTCGGATGAAGTCGCGCGTCTCGATAAGTTGAGCAAGCCTCCGAGAGCCTACCCCTACTGGATGCTCGAGAGATTATATCAGGACAGGTAGGAGTTGGAATTTATATCCGGAATTCCAAACTCTGAACAATGTTCAGAAGTCAAGACACGAAACCCGAACCGAATAGAGAAGCCGGTTTTGGAGCTCTGAGTCTCGGATCTCGTGTGTGTTTGGAAATTAGACCCTAGTATTCAGGATTTCATTCTCGATCGAAAGTCTGGGCCATGAAATTAGCAAACAAAGTTGCCATCGTGACTGGAGGAGGCCGTGGGATCGGCAAAGCAATTGCCGAGGCCTTTGCCGGTGAAGGCGCAAGGGTGGTAGTTACGGCCGCCCGGGAGAGAGGGGAAATCGAATCGGTTGCCTCTCAAATTGGAGGGACTCCCTTTCAGGCTGACAATTCAAACAAGGATGACGTGAAGAGGCTCGTTGATTTCGTCATCTCCAAGTTCGGCCGCTTGGACATCCTCGTCAACAATGCGGCGCGCGGGATGAAATTTGTCAATGGAAATTTCATGACCGATCCCAAACCCTTTTGGGAGGCGGACCCGGATGTATGGCGAATGGTAATCGATGTCAATGTCAACGGTACTTTTTTGATGACCCGGGCCGTGATTCCGTACATGTTGGAGCGCGGCTCCGGGAGAATAATAAACATCTCTATCAACCGCGAAACGATGGAACGTAAAGGCTTCACGCCTTACGGCCCCTCGAAAGCCGCACTTGAATCTATGAGCGCTATTTGGGCAAAGGAACTCGAAGGAACGGGGATTACCTTGAACGTTCTTCTCCCGGGAGGTGCCACTGATACCGGCATGATTCCAGACAATTTTCCGCAACCGATGAGAAGTAATCTGATAGATCCGGCCGTGATGGGTCCGCCGGCGGTATATCTTGCATCCGACGAAGCGAAAAGTGTCAACGGGGAGAGAATCGTCGCGACAGCATGGCCGGGCAGCAGCTCGGCGGGGTGAGGACTGCGCCCGACCCGGGCGGATTAATGCACTGCTATTAAAGGCTTTCGATGGGCGCAGACGGGCTGCAAGCTTGACCTATTGATTGCCGGTACACAGGGATGCCGCGGGCGTAATTCTCGACTGCGTTGGGGGATCCATATAGTGGGGGCCATCAGGGGGTGATTCTAATCGCAAAAGTTCCCTCGCATCGCTTCGAATACGTGAAAAATTTCACAGGTTTTTGAAAGAAAAATTTCATACATTCTACCCGTCAGCAAGGCTGTAATACCCAAAGAACAAGCACATTCCAACTTCGGCAGGAAGCACGACGAGGCGTTCCGCGCAGAACACTCATAGGTAGTGGCCAGCGGCCCCGTCCGACAAAAGTGAAACTGTAGAGGCAGTTGGCTGGAGGCAGCTCTATTTTTGTCATGGCATTCACGTTTGTTGTTCCTTATACGGAAGAGTTGCCTCGGAGCCGGTGCGGAATGGTTGAATTCCGCGGCGGTTGACCGCCTCAAAGGTGATCCGGAAGTCTCCGAATTCCTTAGCAGACCGGAGGAAATACACAAGTTCACACAGCATAAACCAACAAAACTGAACAGGAGGCAGAACATGAAGCTTCAACGAACAATTTTTGCGGCGGCAATAATCTTCTGCGCTGCACAGGCATTCGGCCAAAATTTCCTGCGGAATCCCGGCTTTGAATCCTGGAACGGCAATCTGCCGGTGGGATGGAGCACCGATACAATATCTTCTCATATCTCCGCGATTTCTCATTCCGGAAATGCGGCCTTGAAGTTCGGGCATTCGTCGATATTCGGTATAACGTTCTTAGGCAGCATAGTGCAGGATTCCATCCCCGTCTCAGGAACCTCATTCTCTTTCAAAGGATGGTATCAATTCTACCCCCAGGGGGGAGACAGAATTGAGATGCTCGTCATGGTAACCGGACCTGATAATATGATCGGAGGTCTGGTGGGGGCCGGCAGTCTTGAACTGACCGATGCCAAGTCAATCTATACCGCATTTTCAGTGGGCGTCACGATGCTGCAAGGAGCTTCCGGCGACACCGCCTCCATTTCAATCTTCTCGGTCGGCGACAGCGTCAACGACGACCTGCATCCGGGAACGTATGCCCTTTTCGATGATTTTGTTCTCGACAACTCCGTCACGGCCGTGAATGAAAACGAGTTCGCTCACCCGACGACCTTTTCATTGGCGCAGAACTATCCGAATCCTTTCAACCCGACTACCCAGATAGAATTCACCGTGCCGAAGCGGAGTCATGTCGCGTTGAAGGTGTTCAACATGATGGGACAGGAAGTAAGGACGCTTGTAGATCAGGAGCTCCAGGCAGGGAGATACAGAAAAGTATTCGACGGCGCGCATCTTCCTTCCGGGGTTTACATCTACAGAATACAGGCGGGCAGCTTCTCGCAGACGAACAAAATGGTTCTTGTGAAATAACGACATTTGTCGTATCACAAGACTTTTGCCGGAGGGAGGGTCCGTCGGGTCCCCGATCCGCGTACACTCCCTCTTTTTGCGGATATGGTAGGAGTAATTGAGATTTTTTAAGCGGTACCGTAGATTACAAATGTACGCTGAGTCAAGCGGACTGCACCGTTCCTGACGGCGGCAGACGGACCACGCAAGCCATCCCGGACACGGCGGGCAACAAGCGAAACTCACCGTGCGCATTCAATGTCCATCAGATCGGTTAATTGCGTGAATAAACTTTATTATGAAATCTACGGGAGATTCGGTAATGGAACATCGTAAACTCGGAAAAACGGGATTGGAAGTTTCAGCGTTAGGGCTGGGCTGCATGGGTATGTCGGAGTTCTATGGCCCACAGAATGACGAGGAATCGACGAAGACTATTCATAGGGCGGTTGAACTCGGCATAACGTTCTTCGATACTGCCGACATGTACGGACCTTTTGTGAATGAGAAGCTTGTCGGGAAGGCGTTGAAGCCGTACCGGGACAAGGTCGTCATAGCGACAAAGTTTGGGAATGTTCGCGGAGCGAATGGAGAGAGGCTCGGTATCAGCGGGAAGCCCGAGTATGTCAAACAGGCGTGTGAGGCCAGTTTGAAGAGACTTGGGGTGGACACTATAGACCTTTATTACCAGCACCGCGTCGACCCCAACACGCCGATCGAAGATACCATAGGAGCTATGGCCGGACTTGTGGAAGAGGGGAAAGTGAGATATCTCGGAATGTCGGAAGCATCCGCCGCGACGATACGGAGGGCGAACAAAGTTCACCAGATCACGGCCCTTCAGACCGAGTATTCCCTTTGGACAAGAGACGTCGAGACGGAAATTCTGAAAACTTGCCGCGAGCTCGGCATAGGCTTCGTCCCATATAGTCCCCTCGGAAGAGGATTTCTCACCGGTGCGATCAAGAAGCTGGAGGTCCTTGACCGGACCGACTTCAGGCGGAATAACCCGCGATTCCAGGGTGAGAACCTGGAGAAGAATCTCAGGTTGCTTTCAGAGTTGGAAAAGATTGCCGCGGAGAAGAGCTGTACCCCTTCGCAGCTCGCGCTTGCGTGGGTCCTTGCCCAGGGAAAGGATATTGCACCAATCCCCGGAACGAAGCGGGTGAAATATCTCGAAGAGAACGCTGCGGCTGTGAACATAGAATTAAACTCCGAAGATCTAAGGAGAATCGACCGGGTTGCGCCAGCAGGAGCGGCAGCCGGACTACGCTATCCGGAACCCGGAATGAAGGCGGTGAATATCTAGTCACCCGGCGTCGAGCATCACCAGCCGCAAAGTTGGGAAAATGACTTCCGAACAAGAACATTTGAGTCTCAACGAGAAGAAATGGGACAGATGGGCGGAGACTCTGGACGGTCAGAGCCGGCGAAATGAATTTCTCCGGGCCGGACAGAGGAAAGTCGTATCGCTGCTCAATCTAAAAAAGGGATGCACGTTTCTCGACATCGGATGCGGAACGGGATGGGCCGTCAACCTTGCGGCACAGAGTGTCAACTTCAACGGCACTTTCTACGGAGTCGATCTATCACGGAAGATGGTCGAGAAGGCAGCAGCGAATTTCAAAGGAAAGGCCAATTTCAACTTTATCAGGGCCGATGCACGCTCCATTCCCCTCGAAAGAGATTCGTTTGACGCCATTATTTGTACACACTCATTTCACCATTACCTCGCGCCGCGTGAAGTCGTCGCGGAAATGCGTCGCCTTCTAAAGCCGGGCGGAAGAGTCTGCATACTTGATCCGACCACCGACGTTTGGATAGCGAGGATTGCGGACCGGCTGATAAAGCTGTTTGAGCCCGAGCACGTAAAGATGTACAGTACAATTGAATTCCGGAAGATGTTCTCAGACGCGGGGCTCAGATACCTGAGCACGGAGACTGTCAGGTCTTTAGATAAGATCCACTTAGGAGAGAAATAGAATCTGCCCTCAGTTCGTCCGCAGGAAACAGAAGAACCGATTCTCTGATCCGCCGCGCTCGATAGCCGGAACCACAAAAGTGCCGGTCTCGTTTTCATATTGGACAGGGCACGAATCAGGTTGGGATTGTGTCACAAGTTGCGAAGCTGCCCGGGAAACCCCGTGAATATTATATTAGATAAAGCACAAATCTTTCAGGAGAGAACATGGAATATCGTGATTTAGGGAAAAAAGGTTTGAAGGTCTCGGCCCTCGGTCTCGGCTGCATGGGAATGTCGCAGTCTTACGGACAGGGGAACGACGAAGAGTCGATAGCCACGATTCATCGCGCGATCGAACTCGGGATCACGCTTTTCGATACGGCTGACGTTTATGGCATGGGCTTAAACGAGGAGCTCGTCGGAAAAGCCTTGAAACCGTATCGCGATAAGGTGAACATCGCGACCAAGTTTGGAAACGTCCGCTCGAAGGACGGAAAGTTCGGACAAGTGAACGGAAGGCCGGAATACGTCAAGCAGGCGTGCGAAGCGAGCCTGAAGAGGCTCGGCATCGAGACGATTGATCTTTATTACCAGCACAGGGTGGATTTCAACACCCCGATCGAAGAAACAATCGGTGCGATGTCGAGAATGGTCGAAGAAGGAAAGGTGAGATATCTCGGAATGTCGGAAGCTGCGCCCGCCACGATCAGGCGTGCGAACAAAGTACATCAGATAACTGCCCTGCAGAGCGAGTATTCTCTGTGGACGCGCGACGTGGAAAAGGAAATATTGCCGACTTGCCGCGAGCTCGGTATCGGCTTCGTGCCGTTTAGTCCGCTCGGACGAGGTTTCCTTTCGGGCAAGCTCAGGGACAGCAGCGCCTTTGGAGAAAAAGACTTCCGGAAAGACAATCCAAGGTTCATGGGTGAGAATTTCGAGAGGAACCTCGAGTTCGTGAAGAAGATCGAACAGATTGCCGCCGAAAAGAAATGCACTTCCGCTCAGCTCGCACTCGCCTGGGTTGCCTCGCGGGGTAAAGACATCGTTCCCATTCCGGGCACAAAAAGGAGAAAATATCTGGAAGAGAATATTGCTGCCCTCGAGGTAGAGCTGTCTGAAGCGGACCTCCTGCGTATCGATGAAGTTGCCAGCCCCGGCGTGGCAGCCGGCTCACGCTACAATGAGCAGATGATGAAGGCGGTAGACACCAGCAAATCCTGACGGGCGAGAAGCTGAACGGCGCATGTAAGCTAACCGACATGGGAAGACGATCCCGAAGGCTGGCATGCATTCTATTCAAAGGAGCGGGTATACCAACCCGCGTGGGACTCCCTAGTTATCGAAGGCCGCGCTCTATATTTCCTGCCTGGTAGGTCTGACCACCGAGAGTAAAATCGATATCAGGAGGATTCCCGCGACTACGCCGAGAGCGAACAGGACCGGCATTTCATAAATATCGCCGAACAACATCTTGCCTCCTATGAACGCAAGAATTGCAGATAATCCGTAATGAAGGAATCTGAAAATCCTTATCGTCCCGGCGAGTGCGAAATAAAGTGCCCGCAGGCCCAGGATGGCAAAAACGTTCGAGGTATATACTATGAATGGATCACGGGTAATCGCGATTATGGCCGGGATCGAGTCGACCGCAAAAACTATATCGGTAGTCTCGATGACGATAAGTACTACGAACAAGGGCGTTGCAAAAAACCGGCTGTTTTCTCTGGCGAAGAACCTGCCGTCGCTGTAATCGGCGGTAACCGGGAATAACCTTTGGAAAATCTTCAGTGCCGGATTTTTCTCCGGATGTATCTCGGTATCCCGGCGGAAGGCCATTCTTATGCCGGTGAAAATCAGAAAACCCCCGAAGATATATATGACCCAGTGGAATCTCTGTATCAGGCTTATGCCCGTGAAAATGAAGAGACCGCGCATCACCAAAGCGCCCAGAATTCCCCAGAAAAGGACTTTGTGCTGCCAGCGCGGGTCGACCTTGAAGATCGAGAATATCAGGATGAATACGAAAATGTTGTCGACACTGAGGGATTTTTCTATGAGGTACCCGGTCAGGAAGCTTATCGCTTGCACCGGTCCTCTCCACAGGAAAACACCGAAAGCGAACAGCAACGAGAGAGCTATCCAGATTCCCGTCCAGGTCAACGCTTCCTTGATGCCGACTTCGTGAGCGTTCCGGTGGAACACGCCCAGGTCGACGGCCAGCATGACCAATACGAAAATGTTGAAGAATAGAAAGTCTCTGATTTCCGGAGACATGCGCACGAACTCCAACCGTCTGAATTCGGTGAACGACTGATGGCGGAAGAAAAACGGCGGACATAGGTCCGCCGTTCATTCTTCGCTGACAGGATTACGGGAAATCCTTCTAACTCTGAGTTTGATCGGGTGGCGGTTCTTCCGGCGCCGGCCTGTATTTCCTCCGTCTCCACATGAAGAAAATGACGATTATGATGAATACAAGGATTATGACTGCGTAGAGGAGAACGTACGACGGCTTCGGCCCGCTCTCCCACGCGCTCAGCTTCTCATGGATCAGCGTTGCCTGCCCTTTTGTGATTACTCCCTCGCTCGTCAGCATTGGGAGCCACTTCGACCCTACACTTGGATTCCATACCTTGTTCAGGAAATAATTCAGCCGTGAAACCCTTTCAGAAGCCGGGGCTTCAAGATTACCGCCCTGAGTGTTGAAATACTTTACCATGCTCGCAACGAACTCGTCCGCATCGCTGAATGAATCGACGGGTACATTATAGTCCGTGAATTCCTTGTAAAGCCTGGACCACAATACCGAGTTTGCCTCCCGACCCCAGCGAGCGACGACAGTGTCTATTGCGGCAATCTGTCTTTCCCTATCCCTCTTATTGATGTATAGGCGGGAAAGTTGCGGTCCCAAGCCCTTCCAGTATGAACTGAACTTCTTTTGCTCCTTGATCGTCTGCACGAGATCCTCGCCGTTGAGCTGGGTCTTCTCAAGGAATGTCAGGTTCTGTTCTGCGGCTCGGCGGATTTGCGAAACAACGTTGTGTCTGGCAAGTCTCTCCGTCAACACGTTTCTCTGCTGTTCGGGCAGGCTCTCGATCTTGTTGCCGTATTGCATGAACAGACTGTCGACCATTGCGAAGATCGCAGCATCGCGCTCGCGAATCCCCATTTGGAGACGGTCGATAATTTTCTTCAGCGAAACCACCATGTTCCGGTTCTTCTCCATGGCTTTCGTTACTACGTTTAGAGACGCCATCAGCTTATCGTTTGCTTTGGAAAGACTGTCCACCCTGTCGGAAAGGGTCCTGATCTGCGTTTCAAGATCGGTTATCCTCGCAACCTGCGATTCGATGATCCCCAGTCTGTCCTGTGCAAGGTGAAGGTCGATGCGGGCGTTGTTTATCTCGTCGTCATACTTGTCCGGGTACAGCGCCTTGTTCAGAAGCGTCGTGTCGGCGGCGTATTCTTTCTGCAACTCATCAATGTCCGCGTTTATCGACGCGCAGTCCTGGACGGTCTTCGCTTCCCTGATGGCTTCCCTGATAGTCTTGTATTTCGCCTGGAAAGATTTCACTATCTCGAAGTCCGATTTGGGCTGGGCGTATGCCGTGCAGGCAAGGCTGAGCAGGAAGACTGCAACCATGGTTTTTGCCGCAGTCGCGATCTTTCTCGTACGATTTCTCATTTTGAGCCCTCCTTGCGAATGCCGTCGATATTGAGGTAAATCGGTTTCGCGTCCCCGTTGATAAGTTCGATGTATGGAGCCCGCTGGTTGAACGCCGGTGAGGCAAGTCCCTCCTTAGAAACCGGGATCTTCTTCTTAAGAACGAGGCCCCCGTTTCCCTGTGCGAACACGTAGACGTTCTTGAACTCAGGTGCAGTAATATAGTAGTATCCCCGCACTCCCCGTATCAACCTGATCGGCTTGTTCGCGACATGAACCGAGTCTTTCATCTCGGCGTACATCAGCGGCTTGACGCTGAACGTGAGGCTGTAGCGATCCTCGTGAACCATCCCGAGCGAGTCGGATCTGATCTCGTCTTCGATGGGCCAGGCGAAATTCGCCGGCCTCAACATCAACGGTGAACATCCGGCAACCACGACGGCCAGCAAAATGACCAATAAACCGGGTGACTTCATACGCTCTCCTCCTTTGATTTTTCTGTATTGGGTAAAACCAGGTGGAGAAATGTAGAAAGTGGAAGTTAGGAATGCAAGGAGGTGGGGCGATTGACGCGGAATAACGCGAGTTTGCAGCGGTTTCGATGCCTTTTACTCGCCTCCAGAAGCCGGTCGACTGTGACTCGTCTTCGAGGCAGGTCGCAATTGAGCGGGAAAAAAAACGGCATTCGGTGCCTCTCTACACCTCCTGCCGTTGTTACAGCGTTGTTCCTCGTTAATCTCTCTTAACGCCTTCGTTCATAGCTTCGACCGCGTGTCCTCATATCCGCCTCCTTGACCTTAACCGGCGGCTTGCTCATCGCTGCGTATTCCTGCGGGGTCATGTTCTTCATCTTCTCGAGAAAAGCAACGACTGCCCAGATCTGCTTGTCGCTGTGAGTCCACCCGAAACCGGGCATTGCAGTGCTTTTTATTCCGTTCTTCGCGACCCAGAACAATCTGTTCGCGGGTAGCTCTTTTGCTGAACGCACTAGATCCGGCGGGTGAGGATAAAGGCCTTTGGATATGTCCGACCGCGTAATTCCAGGTCCGGCATGACATACTTCGCACAATTGATGGTACTCGTGATAACCCTCAATGATCATAGATGAATCCGACAAAGAAGGAACGGCAATCCCTTTCGAATGGTCGGCCGCAGAAACGTCGCTCGTATGACCGAATACATAGTGCAAGAAGCCCGGATCCGGCGACATTGTGGACACGTTGTAGAACCCTGAATTGATGAAGAGAATCATGAGAATCAATTCCCCCACCAATGTAGCCACTACTATTCCAGCAGTTTTCATTTGTACTCCATTTAAAGTTTGTCGCCGCCGATGAAATGCAGTCAATGGATTAACACCATGGAATCGATACAAGTTTCCTTGACATTCTTTTTTTCGATTGTTAGCTTAAGGCCAGTTACTCATTTAGGGCATACAGGGCATGTCGTGCGGAATTTCTTGAGAGTTGCCGCAATAGTACTATTTGTGGCAGCCGTAGCACTTGGTCAGGTATCTGATCACAATTACACGAGCGTCGGCAAGATCGGGCTTACCATCACGAGCTTCGGACGGATCGGAAATTCGTTCGACGCATCGTTCTGGCCGGCTCAGCCTTCCTGTGAATATCCCATCTCACCGGTAAGATCGAGAATCGAACACCTTTTCGACGGCGGCCTTTGGATAGGTGGTTTCAGGGACGGCCAAGGACCTTTCGTTTCCACTGCGGCAATCGACAGAAGTTTTTCTGTGAAGGAATTCACGCAGCCTCCCGACAGCGGGCTCACGGAGCGCAGCTCCCTCCTCGACTCGCGTTACTACAGTCCTCTCGCTGTCAGTCATCAGGATTTCGTCGCGGATTATACCGACTCCAATACAACCGACCCTGCAACTGGGCAGAGAATTCTGGACCATGTCCCGCTGAACGTATCCGTTCACCAGGAGACTTACGCCTGGGAATATCCCATCGCGGATTTCTTCGTAATCCTGAGTTACAACGTAAAGAACACGGGGAGTACGCAGCTGGACTCCGTGTATATCGGTTTTGTGAACGACTTCGTGGTCCGGAACACGAACTACAGGCTGCCTAACGAAGGGAGCCCGTTCTATTCGGGTACGGGGGTCGGGTACGTCGATTCTCTCAGGATTGTTTACGGTTTCGATGCCGAACACCGCGCAAAGGACATGCCTACCGATTCATACATCTCGTTGAAGCTTCTGGGAGTCGATCCCCTTAGTTCCATTCTTCCGGGTACGGGCGCTCTCGACTCGCTCGACAAGTACACGCACTTCTCTGCATGGCAGTTCAGAGCGTCGACGGGAGACCCGAATCTTCTTTCTCCTTCAAACGATCAGCAGCGCTTCGAGAAAATGGAAACATCTCTTCCGTCGGATTACTACAGGAACCGTGCGAATGGATCTTACCTTGGAGCGGCGGGGAACAGATACACCCTTCTTTCGGTAGGTCCTTTTACGCTCAAGCCTGATTCCTCTGTGACCGTAGTGTTCGGCGTTATCGCGGCCCGCAAATCCGACACGCCGAATCCAACCGACTATCAGAACAACGTCGAGGCCGCCAGGAAAACTCTATATGACAATGCGACATGGGCACAGCGGACATACAACGGCGAGGACAGGAACGGGAACGGCAGGCTGGATCCCGGCGAAGACCTCGACGGCAACGGCAGGATAACGCGTTACATTTTCCCTAATATACTTCCGCCACCTCACTTGCGAGTCGTCCCCGGTGATCGGGATGCAACGATCTACTGGGACGATGGGCCGGAAAATGTCATCGATCCTCTGCTGAACCGGAAAAATTTCGAAGGATACAGGCTTTACATGTCGAAAGCAGGATATGATTTCAGAGGTTTGCAGGACCCGCTTATGCAGATAGCGAGTTTCGATTTAAAGGACTCAATCGGTTTCGACGCGGGTTTGCCGGCAAGGCTGATTACCCCGAAGGAATTCGCCGGCGATCCAAACAGGTACAATTACGAATATAGAGTCACCGGACTCCTGAATGGGTGGCAGTACCTGTTCGGCGTGGAGGCTTATGACAAAGGAGATCCGGTGTCGGGCCTGCCGAGTCAGGCTTCGACGCGTGCAACTGCGAAGGTTTTTCCGGGCTCAGCACCGTCAGCGTCCGATTCGGCAGCCGTGGGTGTGTTTCCGAATCCGTACTACACAAGGGCCATTTGGGACGGCACCGGAGAACGCGAGCGAAAGATTTATTTCTATAACCTTCCCGCAAAATGTGAGATAAGAATTTATACGGTGGCTGGGGATATTGTCGCTACCCTCGAACACAACGGTTCCACTTACAACGGTTCTGATATGAAGTGGTTTCAGCATTATTCCTCAGATAACACGCAGGTTTTTCCGGGTGGCATGCATGCTTGGGATCTGATTACCGATGCCGACCAGGCTATCGCGACAGGTCTCTACCTGTTTACCGTGAAAAACCTTGAGACCGGTGAGGTAAAGCGCGGGAAGTTTCTTGTAATAAAGTAAGAGTTCTACAAAAGGAGGCTGAAATGAGAAAAGTGTTATTGATCCTTTTGCTCGGTGTGAGTTCTGTGTTCGCACAGACTTATCCCGAGAAATCGTTGTACGATCTCAACTTCATTCCGATGGATTCGTTGGTCATAGCGGACTCGTCGGGCGTCAACGGGAGATCGAGCCTGACCGATACTCAGTATCTGAATGATACCGTAACGGTCACCGGCGTCGTCCTCACTGCGCCGCCTGTCGTCGGAAACGTCAAGGTGAGCGGAAACTGGTCGTTCTACATGCAGAGCGAAGACAGTGCCGAATGGGGGGGGATGAATGTCTTCTACAGAGACTCCAATGCGGCAATCACCGCGGGATATGGAGCGATCGATACGGGATATGTCATACAACTCACCGGCGTCCTGACCAAGTATTCTTCCACGAGCATTATGGGAAATTTCGAGCTTATGCCGATCCCGGGCGATGTAAGCATCGTCGGCATCAATGCAACCCGTCCTAAGCCCGCTGAATTGAAGCTAAGCGATCTTGTTGAAGGAGATCTGAGGTCGGGTGGCAAGATGAAATTCAATCCCGGCACCAAATACAAGGGAGCATATGTAATAGTTAGAAACGTAATTGTGAAGGACCGGGTGAAATCGAGCAGCGGTCAATGGAACTGGACGATCGCGGATGCTAAGGGGAATACGATCGGGACTTATGACATCTCTCAGTTTTTCTCGGCCCGTTCCTACGGCTTAGATCCAAACTGGGAACCGCCGCCTCCGGGGTCGAAGCTCGACTACGTCAGAGGAATCCTGATGGCTTATTCCAGCTACGGCTATGAAATAGCCCCTATGTATCCGGGCGATATAAAAGGCAACTTCGCGCCGAGCATAACTGCGACAGGCTTCGCGACGAGAAGGTCTCTTGCATTCCCCGGTCCGTCGGATCCGGTGACTGTCAAGACTTACGTCGAACCGACCGATACTAACAAGAGTGTCGTGGTCGATTCCGTTTTCATGCATTATTCCGTTGACAACGGAAACTACACTCGCATAAAGATGACCACCGATACTGCCGACACGTATGTCGCGACGATTCCGGCTGAACCGACGGGTTCGTTCGTGAAGTATTTCTTCGAGGCATGGTCCAACTCGTTCGTCTCGCTGTCCCCCGACACTTCGAGCACTGCGTTGTTCTATTATGTCAGAACGGGCAACCTCACTATCAGAGACGTCCAGTACACCCCGTTTAAAGACGGCAACAGCGGCGCGGTCGATTTGCCTGTCACGGTTAGCGGAGTTATCCAGGCGGACACCAGTGATTTTCCGGCGGAGCTCGACCACCGCAACAACTCGCCGAAGACACCTAAGGTGTTCATGCAGAACGGCACTTCTCCGTGGAGCGGAATAATGCTTTACGACACGCTGGCTTATTCCCTACATAAAGGCGACAGTGTCTCGGTAACGGGCACGGTGAGCGAGTACTCGGGGATGACCGAGTTGACCGTAACATCCGTCAACGTAGTCAGCCAAGGGAATCCGATTCACACGCCCGTGAAACTGGAGACCGGCGCCGTGGGCGGAAAACCAAGCGGGAATCCTGCGGCGGAGATGTGGGAGAGTATGCTGGTTCGCTTCGACAGCCTTTCCATCATTAACAACGACCCTGATCCGAGTTACAGCATCACGAGCGACAACGGAAGCTTCAGGGAATATACGGTCAGCGACGGCTCGGGCCAGTGTCGTGTCGACGACGACGGGAGCAACACATACAGCGTCGACCCGCACGATACTACATGGGGGTTCACGATTCTTCCAAAGGGGACGAAAATTGAAAGCCTGACAGGAATTCTCGAGTATACATTCGGCAACTACAAGCTGTACCCGAGAACGAACAGCGATTTTGGAACCGTGACCGGCGTAAGACGTGAGCCGACTCCGATTCCAAGGCTGTATTCTCTCGATCAGAACTATCCGAACCCGTTCAATCCGACGACAACTATTCGCTACACGGTCCCGAACACGTCAAAGGTCACGGTTAAAGTGTATAACGTTCTCGGCCAGGAAGTCGCGATGCTCGTGAACATCCGCCAGAGTGCCGGAACATACACAGTTAAGTTCGATGCGTCGAGATTTGCCAGCGGAGTTTATTTCTACCGACTTACGGCGGGAAGCTTCAGCTCGGTGAAGAAGATGATGTTGCTGAAATAGTGAGATTGACTCACCCCCCTCTCTAATCCGGAGAGGGGGGTGGACGGTAAGGTTGTATTGACTGCGCCTAAATGAAGAAGAAAGCCAGAAAATCCGGAAGGAATCGGACAATTGCGGAAAGCATTGTCCGGAACGTGCTCCAAAGCAGAAAAGTCCACGGACTGAAGTTTATGAGACGACATCCCGTCGCGTGTGAAGCCGGCGGTGGAAGACACTTTTTCATCGCAGACTTCTATCGTGCAACAAAAAGGCTGGTGCCTAAGCTCGGTGAAGAAGTCCATGACGTGCAACAGGAGCGTGACGCAGAAAGGGACATTATGATCAAGAGCATCGGTCTGCCTGCGCTGAAGCGAAGCCGAGGCTTTGCGATCGCAGGCCCACAGGCAGGGGGAGACTAAGGAGACCCCATGCCAACGAGCATGTTATCTCTCACCGATTTCAAATTCTCTGGGTCTCGCTCAGGGGGCAGATCGCTTTCAACAGCAGGCGCTATCCTTTTTCTGCTTGCCCTCGCTCTCTCCGGCTGCACGAAGCATTTCACTTCTACGAGGTACGGAAATATCCCGCCGAAGACGTATGTCTCCGTGTTTCCGTATCGAGATTCCGTAAAATCGGCGGACTTCAATTCACAGCCGAGCCGGCTGGAGATTCACTGGTGGGCAAGCGACCAGGACGGCATCGTCGCCGGGTATATCATAAGCTTCAACCGCAAAACGTGGACTTTTACTACAAATACTGACAGCATCTTTTCGTTGCCGTTGTTCACAAAAGATACCATATACACGTTCTCGGTTGCTGCCATCGACAACTCATTCAAAGGGACCCTGGCTGAAGGAGACAATGTTGCTTTTACGGACAACAACGGAAACGGAAGATGGGACAAGGGCGAGACGTTCCCGGCTCTCGGAGACGCGGTCGATCCTGATCCGCCGTCCATTCGATTCCCTATCGCCAACACTCCGCCGTCGGTCACTTTCCTCATGAACAGCGGACAGTTTTCAACCAGGCTGGACATCCCGGACACGACTTTCACCGTCGTTTCATTCGGCTGGGAAGGAACTGATCTCGATGGGGACAACACCATTACGAATTACTACATCGCCCTGAACGATACTCTATCTCCGTCGAGTTGGGTCGAGCTTCCGGCCGGGGCGAAGTTCGCGACTCTCATCGCGAGAACTTTTGAAGCCTCTACGGACACATCTACGGTGACCTGCGATGTGTATGCCAACACATATCCCGCGATGTCGTACGCCCCGCTCGCGACTCGTCTCCCCAACCTGAAGCTGAACAGTGACAATATCATTTACCTGAGGGCGAAAGACGTGGCCGATGCGTACAGCCCGGCGGCCCGCATGCCGGACACGACCCACACCTGGTTCGTGAAGAAGCCGAAGGACGACGTGCTGATTGTTAACGACTACGGTTCCACGACGCAGTCGCTCCCATTTTATCATAAAGTGTTCGACAGCATCGGGGGCGGGGCTCTCAAAGGAAAGTACGATGTGTGGGATATAAGGGCCGGAATGATTTCTGCCAGCCCGCGAAAAGGCGCGCTCGTCCAGCCCTGCATAGTGCCGTCGTTCCAGGAAACGTTGAAACTGTATAAATATGTTTTCTGGTACGCGGCAGACAACGAAAACTTCGACATTGCCCAGATTGCAGTCAGGGAATTCAGAAGAGCAGGCGGCAGGATCTTCTTCACCTATGTTGTTCCTGCTTCCGCCGATCCGGTGGCGGTGGGATTGCAGATGAGGGATTTCACCGATGCCGTCGACAGTATAGGTTCGGGTATAATTGCGGGATCGTCGCCGGCGGGAAGGCCGATAACTTCCACGGGCTTTGTCTGGCCGGGGACCGAGATAATCCCCGTCGACACAGCGCAATATCCCGTACTTGTCCGGGACAGCACCAACTCAAACCCGTCGGACGGCTCGAAGGTCGTCGGCAACCTGCGGGCAATCTATCCATCCGTCGACGCAAGCATCGTTTATCGTCTTCAGCCTTTTGGCGCATACGGAGCGGGGAGCGGGCAGCCCGTTCTTGGAGTGATGAGCGGGGACAGGACGGCGTTTCTGCTCGGAGTGCCCCTATACAGATTCGACGGCAATTCTTCCGTCCCGTCGGAAAATTCGAGGGCCCGTAAGCTGATCGAACAAGTCTTCAAAGAGTTCGGAGCGTTTTGAGAATGCGATGTCCATCGGACGGCTCCCCGAGCCGATGCTTCCTGGAATTGAAAATCGGCTGCATACTATCTCGAAAAGCGAACATCTCATGAAAGCATTCTGTGCCTTGACAGTAACTATCTTGCTGGCGGCGTGTCTTGAATTGCCGGCTGCATTCGGTCAGGGGAAAGGAACGATTCGCGGTAAGGTCACCGACAAAGCGACCAGCGAGGGACTTGTGGGAGTGAACGTGCTTATCAAGGGTACTTACTACGGTGCCATGACAACTGCCGACGGAAGTTTCGAAATAAAAAACATCTCCGCGGGTATCTACACGCTCTCGTTCAGGCTTATCGGTTACAAGGAAGTCGAGAGGACCGGGTTGAAAGTGGAGGCTGCAGGAACCACATCCGTAAACATCAAGCTGGAAGAGACTGCGCTTTCTCTCGGGCAGGAGGTCGTGGTGGTGGGCGAGAAGCCGTTGATGGATGTTGCCGAAACTCAGAGCGCGAAAACGGTCTCCTCGGACGACATCAGCAGGTCCGCAGTCGAGAATGTGAAAGAGGTAGTAGCGCAGCAGGTCGGAGTAGTCGAATCGGACAATGAGATACACATTCGCGGCGGCAGGTCGTATGAAAATTCATACCTTCTCGACGGAATTTCCATTCAGGATCCTCTCGCAGGAACGGGCTTCGGGTTGCAGCTTAGCTCCAACTCACTTGCCGAAATGGAAATCATCACCGGCGGTTACAATGCAGAGTACGGTCAGGCTACCAGCGGCATCGTCAATGTGAGAACAAAAGACGGGACACCGAAATACGACCTCTACGTTAAGTACAAGACGGATCACTGGGGCTTGAACGATAACTCCATTTCTAACTTCAATTCTGACGATTACGAGGGGAACATCAGCGGCCCCGAGCCGATAACGAACTACCTGCTCCCCGCGATCGGAGTCAAAATACCGGGTCAAATAACCCTCTTCGGAAGCTTTGCGGCCGGATTTACCGACGGCCATGTTCTCTGGGCCGACAGGTACGAAGGAGGACAACTTATCCGATTCAAGATCAATGCCCCGCACAGGCTGAACTCGTCGATCTTCTACGGAACACGCTTCGCACCCCGACTTTCAAACAACTGGTACGGTCTCGGCAAGATTACTTACAAACCCATGCAGACACTCAAGATCTCCTACTCATACAACCAGAGCGTAACCATCGACCAGAACACTCAGTCGCTTCAGACTAATCTGGAGTATGTCGAGCCGAACCCAGGCTATCAGTACCAGTTCCAGGACCTTCTCGGGAGTGCGGACGTGTACACTCACAACAGCATCGCGAACACACTCAGCATAACCCAGACGTTGAGCGCGAAGACTTTTTATGATCTGAAAATTGCCCATTTCTTCACGCAGCTTCGAGCCGACGCCAACGGGCTCTACTGGACTCAATACCAGGAACCGATAGATGTCGTTTCACTGCCGCCGGAGTATTACAATACTTCCAGCGACACGATCGGGATAATTCCGGGAGACGGATTCTACGATTTCGGCAACGCGACCACCTGGCACGATCACTATTTCATCAACAACGAAATCAAGTTCGACATCACCAGCAATTTCACGGAGAAGAACAGGTTCAAGGCCGGCTTCGATATGAATTTCCAGGAGATGCAGCTCATAGATATTTACGAGCCGTGGGTCGGTGTCATGGGACTCAACAACGATATATACAAAGTCTTTCCCGCAATGGGCTCGGCATATTCGCAGGAGACGATAACCACGAACGGCATGATCCTGAATTTCGGTCTTCGCTTCGATTACTGGTTTCCCGGAAAATATGTGGACGACGCCGTGAAGAATCCGGCCGTCGTCACCATTCCGCAAGAAATAAGGGACAAGTATTACCAGGATACATACAATTTCTTCGGCAGAAGATGGAAGGGACGAATCAGCCCGCGCCTCGGAATCTCTCACCCGGTGTCCGACAACCAGACCCTCTTCCTCAACTACGGGCACTTCTCCAAATGGCCGCGTCCGCAGTTCGTCTATGCCAAACTAAGTCCGAGCAACGCAAAATCGACATTCCAGACGTTCGGCAATCCCGACTTGAATCCCGAAACGACCGTGAGTTACGAGCTCGGTCTCCGCAACCAGTTTACAAACGACGATGTGCTCACCGTAACCGCATATTACAAGGACATCTTCGATTATGTCCAGACAAAAAATGTGCAGATCTCTTCTGCCGGGCTGATCGGGCAGAATTTCATAACATACGTCAACTCTGACTATGCCAGGTCGCGCGGAATAGAGGTCGAGTACAGGAAGAGAATCGGCAACTGGTTCAACGGCACGATCAGCGGGTCGTATTCGGTGGTTACCGGCAAATCGAGCTCGGCGGATGAGGGACTGCTGGTCGTCAGCGGCGACATGTTCGAAGTGATAAATGAGACTTATCTCAACTGGGACCGTCCGCTCCAGCTATCGGCAAACCTTTCCGCGTATGACAACAAGGGCAACGGTATCTTCGGATTCGGAAAGGGACTGCTCGACGATTTTCAGGTATATTGCAGGATTTTCTTCGAGTCGGGGAAGAGATATACACCTTACTACTTCACGGGGACTTACGCTGCGAACGGCCGGCCGCTGTTTGCTCCGGACAACCAGAACCCGTACAGCAAGATCGGTGCTAATTGGTTCTGGGTGAATCTCAATTTCGAAAAATATTTCAACATCGCCGGCATGGATATGACTTTGCTTGTGGAGGTGAAGAACCTGTTCAACAACCTGAATCCGACCATAATAGATCCCGTGACGGGAAGGGCTTACGTGCTCGGCGATCCCGTGCCGTCTTCATGGAACGATCCTTTATATCCGGAACTCAACGCGCCTATAGACCCGTTTCCGCTCAATACCGCCAGGTATCTGCCGTACAGAAATATCAAGATCGGCGTAGCGGTGAATCTGTGAAGAAGACTGAGAAGCAAGGAGATAAAAGTCGGAAATGAGAAGCCGAGGGAGAGTTGAGTAGAAACGCATGCGTTTCCGAGTCTTGAGATAGCAAACATGAAAAAGTTCACAATAATATTGGCGATGATGTTCGGGACGGCGGTATCCGTACGTGCGCAGCTTCTGCCGGTCCTCGGCGCGCAAAGAGCCGGCATAACGACCGCCGAGTTTCTTAAGATAGGTGTGGGCGCCAGAGCGAATGCGATGGAGGAGAGCTTCGCCGCCGTGGACAACGACGCCTTCGCGCTCTTTTACAACCCTGCCGGCATCACGCAGTTCGACAAGAACGAAGTTGCTTTCTCCCATGCGACGTGGTTCGTTGGACTGCAACACGACTTTCTGGGCGCGGTGTACCATCTTGATGAGCAGAATAGCTTCGGTATTTCGGCGATTTCACTCCAATCCGATGACATGCCTGTCACCACGGAGTACGCGCCCACCGGCACGGGTGCTTACTTCAAGTACGGTGATCTTGCAGTTGCAGGGACTTACGCACGCAAGATGACGAACCAGTTCAGCTTCGGTGTCAGCGTGCGCTATGTATACGAGACGCTTGCGGATGTAAGGATGAGCGGGGTGCTGATCGATCTCGGCACATATTACTGGACCGGCCTGGGCTCGACAAGATTCGCGGTGGCGGTGAGCAACTTCGGCGGGCAGATGACACCCAGCGGAAGCGTCGAGCTTGTGGACGGCACGACAGTCGATAAATTCCAGAGTTTTTCCCCGCCGACGATATTCAGGATCGGATTCGCCTTCGAACCGTACCAGGACAAGGACAATAAGGTTACCGCTTCGGCGCAGCTCAATCATCCTGCCGACAATTCGGAAAATGTTTCGCTCGGCGGAGAATATTCATTTAAATCTTCCTTCTTTCTGAGAGGCGGGTACAGGATCAACGTCGACGAACAAAAGTTCGCTGTCGGCGCCGGAGTAAAGATCGACGCGAGATTTGCCGTCGTGGCCTTCGATTACTCATTTACACCTTACGAGCGGCTCGGAGACGTTCACAGATTTTCATTAGACCTGGGTTTCTGAGATGAGAACCGGAATCATCATATTTGTTGCGGCGCTTCTCTTTTCGGCTTGCAATGAAAAATCCAAAATTGTCGACCCCGCCTCTCTTCCGCAGGGCTCCACCACGACCGTTTTCGGCGACACCAGCTACATACAGATGCAACCGGTCTGGTACGGATTTTACAAGCCGAAAGACATAATCATCGGTTTCGACGATATACTTTATGTTACCGAGCCCGACAGCAACAGGATCGCCATGGTTAACCTTGCCGGTACGATGCTCGGACATTCTCAGTACGTCAAACATCCGGTCGCTATCGCGGAAGACAGGAGATTCAATCTTATAGTTGCATGCGAGTTCGATACTGCCTTCGGCGGACATACCGTTACCGTTGCCGCGATCGCGAAAATCAGGCTCTATGACTACCAGCATGAGATAGCAAACGCCCCCGTGGAGATAGTCCGGCATGAAAGTCCGCAAAGACAAATACTCAGGGATGCCGCCGGCGGCGTTATTTCCGGAAGAACATATACCGGCGTCGCAGTTCTTCCTGACAACAGCTATTATATAACAAGGACAGGGAACCAGAACTCGAGCCCGGTCGATCCGGACAACAGGATTCTGCATTTCGACAAGAACGACAATCCGTACCCTTCCGATATCATAGATCTCGTGCCGAGCCCGGTCAACCTAACCCCGACCGGCACAGGGTTGGTGGCGATCGATCAGCTCAGTAACATCGCGACATTCAACACGAGACAGTTCGGCACGGACTTCATCGTTACCCAGGTCGATCCGCAGAATGCCTACAAGGTCAAGTGGTTTACATTCAGCCCGGCGACGGAACTGCAGGCCCCCGAATGGGCGTCGGAATTTAGTCTCGACCCTTCCACTTATAACCCTCCAGTTCTTCCCGATATCATCGGGAATATTTTCGTGTCGCCCCAGGCGGTCACGATAGACAACAGGAGCAACATCTACGTCATCGACAGCGGACTGGACAGCCTGATGAAATTCGACCTGAAGGGGAGACTGCTGCACGAGTCGTTCGGGCCCGCGAAGTCGGGCAATGCGCTTCTCAATCCGTCGGGAGTCGCGTTCTACGACAAGACGCTCTATATAAGCGACACCGGACACGACAGGGTACTTCGCTACAGGCTCTCGACCGACTTCCGCTGACCGACCGGTTTCCAGAAAGGCCAGTGCAGTCGGTTGAGCTATGCTCTTGGCCGATATCTTAGATCCTTGCCATAGAGCGTCGGCGAACCATCCAGCACTTTGGCGAATACTCTGTATCCGCACAAGGAGTTGAGGTTCACTCCTTTCTTGTACTCGAATCCTGCCGTCTTTATATTGTCAAAGCAACTTCTTAAATGAAAAAGACTTACAGAGCTCTCGTCTTAGCCAGTGCTGCCGCCTGTGTCGTCATTCTCGGTTGCGCAGGCTCGTCACCCCGCTTCACTTCGGGAAACAACGGTGCCGCAGGCACGGTACCCAGGTTTACCGATGAGACGCCTGCAGAACTGAAAGTTGAAGTCAAAGAGCTGAAGGCGGAAGAGAATAACACCGTGAATCCCGACAAACTCCGGGACGAAATCGGCCGGATGGAAAGGGAAACTCCTAATGCTTCAAGGAGCCGCCTTATGAGCGAGATCATGTCATACATCGGCACGCCGTACAGGATCGGCGGGGACGATCATTCCGGCATGGATTGTTCGGGGTTTTCGATGGTTGTATTCAACAAAGTCTACGACGTCAAGCTCCCTCATTCCGCGCTTGATCAGTCTTCGATGGGCGAAAGGGTGCCGAAAAACGATCTCCGTCCAGGCGATCTCGTGTTTTTCCGCACTGTCGGGACGAGAATCAGTCACGTGGGCATTTACATCGGCGACGATCTCTTTGCAAATGCCAGCGTATCGCACGGCGTAACTATTTCGTCCCTCGACAACCGATACTATAAACGCCGTTATGCGGGAGCCAGAAGAATAACTTCCACGGACATATCAAATGGCAATTAACAACCTCAACGAATTCATCCAGCTGCTGAGGAAAAAAGACCAGCTGAAGGTGATCGACATCGAAGTCGACGCCAGACTCGAGATCACCGAGATAGTCGACCGCGTTGTCAAGTCGGGCGGACCAGCCCTCCTCTTCACGAACGTGAAAGGGAGCAAGATTCCGCTTGCCATCAACATCTTCGGGACGAAGCAGCGGATGGCCTGGGCGCTAGGCGTCGAGGACCTTGACGAGATCGGGGTCAGACTGTCGGAGATGCTCAACGTGAAAGTACCTGAGTCCCTTCTAGGCAAGATGGCGATGATGCCGAAGTTGATGGAGATGGCTAAGTTCCCGCCCAAGATAGTGAAAAAGGGTGCCTGCCAGGAAGTGTTGATCGAAGAGAAGGACGTCGATTTGTTCAAGCTGCCCGTTACGACTTCCTGGCCTCAGGACGGCGGGCCGTACATCCTGTTCGGACAAGTGGTTACGAAGGATCCCGAGACCGGCATCCGCAACATGGGATTGTACCGTCTGCAGGTGCTCGACAGGAATACGACGGCTATGCACTGGCAGAGGCATAAGGGCGGGGCGGCGCATTTCACGAAGGCCAAGGAGAAAGGAATGAAGCGGCTCGAGGTTGCGGTCGTGGTCGGATCCGACCCGGCGACGATGTACAGCACCAGCGCACCGCTTCCCGAGAGCATTGAGGAATATTTGTTCTCAGGTTTCCTGAGGAAAGAGCCCGTCGAGCTGGTTAAATGTAAAACCGTGAATCTTGAGGTCCCAGCCGAGTCGGAGATAGTGATCGAAGGTTACGTCGATACAGAAGAGGAACTACGGCTTGAAGGACCGTTCGGCGACCACACCGGGTTCTATTCTCTTGCCGACTACTATCCCGCCTTCCACGTCACCGCGATCACAACCCGCAGGAAACCTGTATTCGTATCGACGGTAGTCGGTCAACCAATCATGGAGGATGACTTCATGGGATACGCGACGGAGAGGATATTTCTCCCGCTGGCGAAGATGGTTATCCCCGAGATCGTCGACTATCATATGCCCTTCGAGGGAATTTTCCACAACCTCGTGTTCGTTTCGATAGACAAGAGATATCCCGGACACGCCTTCAAAGTCATGAACGGCCTCTGGGGAATGGGGCAGATGATGTTTGCAAAGGTCATCGTTGTTGTGGATAAAGACGTCGACGTGCAGAACACTCAGGAAGCATGGTGGTACGCACTCAACAACATAGATCCGCAGCGCGATGTCGTTTTCACGAAGGGTCCGGCGGATGTACTCGATCATTCCGCACAGCACTTCAGCTTCGGAAGCAAGATGGGGATCGACGGCACGCGCAAATGGCCCGACGAAGGCTTCACCCGTCCGTGGCCCGACAAGATCGTAATGTCGGAAGAGATTAGGAAGCTTGTAGATTCCAAGTGGAAAAAGTATGGATTGTAGGAAAGAATTTCGAATTATGAGTTTTGAAATCTTGGTCGCGCTGAAGGGAAGGAGAACGATCGTCCGGTTTGTTCTTGTAGTAGCGCTGGTAATGCCACTCGCGCTCTCGTCCTGCTCGAAAGACCCGGAGCAACTGCAGGAAGAAGGAATGAAGGCGTTTGCCGCGAAGGAATATGCCAAAGCCCAGGACTATTTTGCCGAAGGGATCAAGAAGGACGGTAACGAGAATCTTTACGCCGGTTTCGTCGCCGCGAATCTTATTACCGGGAAATATCCGGAGATCAACTCGGCCTACAATACTTTGTGTGAGGGAATTCATGATTTCCTCGCCAGCCGATACGGTGAAGGAATCTTTTTCACAGCGGGAATAACTACCAAGTTGGTCCCTTACAAGGTGGACGGCGGCAACGATATTCCCTCAGATTACATTCAGACGATCCTTTTGCAGATCAATGTGGATTTCAGTGGGTACATCGCGCTTAAAGACCGGATCAACGGCGTCCTGAAGAAATGACACTCCTGGCCGGCGGCGAACACAGGGGGTCAGGCGGCTCAGTCTTCATGGGCCGGCATTTAAGGTTTGCCTTTCTAGCTCTCCTCGTCTCCGCCTCAGTCTCCGCTGCGCCGTCGAAAATGTCGCCTGACCGCGTTGCAGATTATTCGATAGATGTGCGCCTGAATACTCATTCTCACTCGCTCGACGCTAGAGAAGTCCTTGTCTGGTACAATACAACCGCTCATCAGGCTGACAGTCTCTATTTCCATTTATATCCTAACGGCTTCAGGAGCGGCAACACATCGTTCATGACGGAAGCCGGCCGATCCATTGCGGCGGATGCGCGCGGATGGATCGAAGTCCTAAAGCTGACCGACATGAGATCGAATGACAACCTGACGGATCAAATCGAGTATGCCCGCCCCGATGACGGCAACCTCCATGACAGTACGGTAATGGTGGTACAGCTTGGAAGCCCGGTACGTCCCGGCGATTCGATTACCGTGTCGATAGATTTCCACGAGAACCTTCCTGAGGCCGTCTTCGGAGTCGGCTGGGCTCCGGGACGCGAATTCTATTTCATGGCAGGATGGTTTCCGCAACTCGGAGTCTACCGCGACGGTAAGTGGACGTGCCACCAGCTTCATCCTGGCGGCGGCCCTTTTGCCGATTTCGGAACCTATGATGTGAGAATCAATCTCCCGATGAGGTACGTGATAGGCGCCACCGGTGTAAAAACCGGTGAATCGATGAAACCGAACGGCACCATCACTTACAGGTATGTTGCGGCAGGAGTCGACGGCTTTGCATGGACCGCGTCTCCGGATTTTGTAACCGAAACCGATACGTTCAGTTGTCCAGGCCTTCCTGACACGAAGGTGATTCTCCTTCTTCAACCCGAGCATCGCGGCCAGGGGCAAGTATATTTCGATGCCGTGGATAGCGCGTTGAAATACTTCGGGTTGTGGTACGGACCTTACCCTTACCCCGTCCTGACGGTGGTCGATCCCTCGCGGCCGGCGCGCGTCGGGAGCGATGAGGCGGGGGATGAATACCTCTCCGGTTCCGGATGTCCCATGTTGATTAGAGCGGGGACGTCTGTTTACAGACTGAAGCATCAGCTCTTGCCTGAGATCGCAATCACGAACGGGCTTGCGCTGCAGTACTGGAGCGGCATCGTCGCCGTCGACGGAACGGATGACGCATGGCTTGCGAGTGGACTGAGCGCGTATTCAGCCGGAAAGGTGCTGGAGCATTTGTACGGCCCCGAGGCTTCTGTTTTCAAGATAGGCGGAGTCTATCCCGTTTACATGTATCCGTTCGCGGCGTATCATGGTGTCCCCGTAGCTGCAATTACGGGAAAGGTCTGGATGCCTGAACCCTACAGCAGACTCCCTCTTTATCTTCACTATGCTAAGTCGGATGCAATTTCCGCAAAGAGTTTCAGGAGTCTGCACGACGACAGGTACGGAGCAATCGCACGCGATAAGTCTGATCTGGTCCTAAGGACTCTTGAAGGGGTCGTGGGCGGAGCAGTGATGCAGAAAATCATCGGGACATATTTCGAAGAGTACAGGTTCGGGCATCCCGATGTTGCGGATTTTGAAAATGTCTGTAAAGAAGTGTCGGGGCAAAAACTTGGATGGTTCTTCGAGCAGTTCGTCTATGGAACCGAAGTCGTGGACTTCGCTGTCAGCTCGATAGGCTATTACAAAGAAACTGATCTCAGCACGGGTACTTCCAGCTATGTCACGAAAGTCATCGTGGTGCGAAACGGCGGCGTCAAAATGCCTGTCGACCTGCGCCTTTCGCTTTCGGATGGAAGCGCAGTGGATACGGTATGGGATGGCCAGAGCCGGTGGCAGCGGTTCACTTTCCATTCCAGCGCGCCGCCCGATTATGCGGTCCTTGACCCGTTCAACAAAATCCCTATGGACCTGCAGTATGCCAACAACAGCCTCAGAGTTCATGCAATCCTCGCACCAGTCGTCAAATGGGCCGGAAGAATTGTAAGCTATTTCCAGAACATGCTACTAAACGTGGGGATGATTGTTTGAACATCGGAGCTGCAAAATCTTTCTGGATAGGAAGCGGAAGAGCTGTAAAGAACTGGAGGTTGTGGCTGTTATTCTACGTACTGAATTTGTTCTTCGCCGCGGTTCTGGCCCTCCCGTTTGTCGCCGCTTTCACTGCGAGCGTTTCGAAAAGCCTCGTCGGCTCCGACATGCTTTCCGGGTTCAGCTACCGATGGTACGTCGAATTCATTCACGCGAACGGACGGTATTTCAGTTCTCTCATTCCCCAGGTAGTCGTTCTCTTTTCGTTATACATTCTCATGGAAGTATTCATGGCGGGCGGTTTCTATCCGGCGTTTGCGGGGAGGGGAGTTGCCAAGGTGTCAGGATTTTTCTCGAACGGAGCCTCGACGTTCTTCCCGCTTCTTCTCGTGACCGTCGTCGAGGTACTGATGTTGTTTGTGTTATACAAGATCGACGTTTTCTGGGCCGCCGCAGAGAAGTACGCATCGCGGATCGCTGTTGCGGATTCCCGGGTATTTCAAGCTGATTTGATACGATATGCCCTGGTAGCGGCGGCCTTCGCGGGTGTCAGCCTGCTCTCCGATTTCGTTCGTGCTGCCGTGACCCTCGACGACGACAGGTTCTTCGATAAGGTGAAACGCGGCGTCTCTTTTGTCTTCAGCCACCCTCTTTCCTCGGCAGGGCTCTATCTCGTGTGTACCATCTTCAGTGCAGGTATTATTGCGCTTTATTTCTTCGCCGGTCCGCGGGTCAGTGCACTTAACGAGAGTACCGTGCTGATCGGGATCATGTCGGCCCAGATTTTTATTTTGCTTAGAATTTTCTCCAAGCTTATCTTTTACGCCGGAGAAGCAATCCTTTACAAAGAGAACCAGATCGAAGTAATTCAAGTTAAACCGGAAATGCTGGAGTAATTTGATATGATAATGCCCATCCATCTTTACGGCACGAGAGTATGGGACGGTCCCCCTAAGAAGGTGACGAAGTTCGACGACAGTCTCGTGGGTTTGATCCGCGACATGTTCGAGACCATGCACAACGCTGACGGTATCGGACTGGCTGCAAACCAGGTGGGGCTGCGGCTGTCTCTGGCCGTAATGGACATATCCGTCATGGAAGATTACGAGGATGAGAAGCCCCTTGTTGTAATCAATCCCGAGATTCTCGAAAGCGACGGAGAATATGTCATGGAGGAGGGTTGCCTGAGCGTTCCCGGAGTCCGCGATGACGTAACCCGTGCTGATCGCATCAGGGTCAGATATACGGACGGAAATTTCGAGCGCGTCGAGGCGGAACTGTCAGGTATGTGGGCCCGGGTGTTTCAGCATGAGTACGACCACCTTCAACAGAAATTCTTCATCAACCGCCTCTCCGGCGTGAAGAGGCAGATACTCAAGCCGAAGCTTGCGAAAATCAAAAGGAACGAGGTCAAGGCACACTATCCTGTCGTGTCTGTGGTCGACGAGAACAAATCAAGGTAACCCTTTGGCCCGGATCGATCAGTCTATCTGGCTCGTTTGTACAAGCCTATAATCACCGGTTCCGAATTCATCCAGGAAGACAAACTCCAGTTTCAGGCTGTAATAATACCAGATTTGGTATGACGGCGTGGTGAAATCCTCGTCGTGGGAGACTACCTGATCGGGGGCGCCGTAGACAATGTATACCCTCCCGCGGTCGCTTCGCCAGCCCTGTCCCATTCCTCCGGAAAGATGTCTGTTCGCATAGTCAACTCTCTTGTAGAATTCCGATCTCATCGCCTCGGCTCTAAGAGCGTTGCCGTGTGCACGCGCGAGCCAGAAGTCGAGGAATTTCTTGCGCCTTTCCTTGAAGGTGCCTTTCTCCATCGTCGCCAGGACATCCGCAGTTGTTATATAAATGAGCGGATTGATTTCCTGGTCTAGTTCGGCAGTATTGAGAGGTATGCTGCTCCTGGGAATTGTGAAGGCGGCCTCAGAGTGGCTTTCGATCTTTCCCCTCTTCACGGTCAGTCTGAGCTGATAAGTTCCGGGGGCGAGTGAAGCGGTCTCTACGGGCAGCCGGTACTTCTGAACTTTGATCCGCTGATTTATGGTGATAGTAGTATCGATTGAAGAGGTTGCTTCTATCGATTTGGCGACAGCATGGAGAGCGAAGGTATCGGGCACGTTCATAGATACATAAAAGTCCGCAAAAAGGGTATCTTCGCGCGTTTTCAGAATATCTATGGGGATCCCGCTTGAATCGGACTGGTCATATAGCAGCAGGTCGCTGATGGCAAGCGGGGTATTGGCGAAATCCTTGAAAGTGTGGCGTATTTCCCTCGTGGATGTGTGGCCGGTATTGTAGTCGTAAAGCTTGAGGACTATGTAGTACCTCCCCGGTTTCAGCGTCGAGCTTACTCTCATCGTGTCATAATCCGACGTCGAATTAGTCATGGCAAAGGTGGGCACCCGCAATCTTCTGTCCAGGATTTTTGAAAACTTGATGTCGGTAAGTTCCTTGTCGGAGAAGACGTTTATTGAAAACTGATAATGAGCCGTAAAACCGGAGTCGGTGTGGACGAAGACTATGTCGTCGTACCTTACCCTCGAGTAAAGGACGCTCACCGACGAATCGGTGTTTGCCAGCGGGTAGTTGACGATGAAGAACCCGAATCGGGGGGGGAACAGTGAGTTCTTCACGTCCGGTGGAAACGAGTGCATTTCCGGGGCGCAGCCGGATACCAGGGCCGCCAGCCCGAATAGCCCTATCGCCAGCATGTAGAACAGTCTTGTTGTGGAGTGTGGATTGCTAGTTTTCATTGAGTACGTCCGATGCTTCATGAAGCTTTTCCATTGTTATTATACCGTGAAGTTTGCCGTTACTCTCGACGGGGGCGATTGTTACGTTCGACTCGCGCATCGCGGAAAGCGCCTCCGCAGCCGTGGCGTCGGGAAGGATCGTCGGGAAATTCATTCGTACGACATCTTTGACAAGTGTATCGTGTAGACGGTGGTGGAGTGATTCGATCACTGACGATCGCGTGAGGATGCCGACGAACCTCCCGTCTTCCAATACAGGGAAATCATTTTGAAAGGTGTGGAGCGATTTCTCGACCACTGCTGTGAGTGGTTCGTAGGGAGAAATCGTCTTGAAATCCGTGATCATAAGGTCGATGACACGAATCTTTTCCAGCTTCGAGGTCAGGACCGTCGCCTCGACTTCGGAGTTGGCCCCGCTGAAAACGAATATGCCTATAAGTATCAGCCACCAGTTATAGAAGAAACCTGCGGCGATGAATCCGATCGCAAACAGCTTGCCTACATCGGCCGCCAGCCTTGTCGCTTCAACGTATTCTTTTCTCATCGCAATCAGCCCCCGCAGGATTCTTCCGCCGTCCATCGGATAAGCCGGAACGATATTGAACAATCCGAGCATTACGTTCGCCCAGAAAAGGTCGACAGTCATGCTTCCGCTCTGAAGGGAAATTTCAGTGAAGTCCAGGGACGGTTTGAGGATTTTCCCCGCGAACAGAAGTATGCCTGCGATAAGGAAATTGACGATCGGCCCTGCAATAGTTATTGCGACCTCTTTGATCGGATCTCGCGGGATCTCGGTTATCTGGGACACGCCGCCGATGGGGAGAAGAACGATCGATGCCACCGTGAGCCCGTACGACTGTGCGACCAGGCTGTGGCCGAATTCATGAAAGAGAACGCATGCAAAAATCAATATCCAGAATATAAGGCTGTATAGTGCCGCTCCCGGACCTTTCACGGAGGTTTCCACATACCAGATAAACGCCAGGAGAAGTAAGAAAGTGAAATGCACCCTGATCGGGATGCCGAAAAGGCGGCCGACAGGGAGAGACCATCGCATCTTATTCTAGTTTCCTTTTTTTGAATTTACCTTTCCCCATTATAAATGACAATCGACACAGTTTTGTTCCACAAAAAACGTGCCTGAATCGGTTCCCGTCACCCTCTATGCCGCAAATGACAAGTCAGGGCGCCGTTTTCAAGCATTGCTCCTTACGGCGCGCAAAACGCCGCGAAAAAATCACCGGCAAATGTAACAAACCTCGCGGGTGTTCGTCTAAGTAAATAGCCAGCACTCAAAAGAAGGACCTACCTAGAATGCCTCCTTCTACCCGCCCTAGCCCAGGGCGGGTTTCTTTTTTTAGGAAAGGCCGATGAATTCGGACAACTTATCGATGTATTCCTTTCCCCCTTTTTCCAATACATCCACGTGACCCGCCCCGGTGACTGTGAGAAGCCGGGCATGCCTGTTAAGCTCGGCAAGTTTCTCCGGATACCGCCTGTTTACCGTTTTGTCGAGTTCGCCGTGCACGATGAGTATCGGGACGTTTATTTGCTCAATATCTTTTGCAGGGGACACTCTGGAGGCATCGAAGCGGGCAATCTTTTCGGCACGATGAATCACGAACCGCAAAAGCATCTTGTTTCTGATGCCGAGGTGCCGGGACTCGTGGTCCAGTGCGATCGAGAAGAGATCGTAGAAGGGGGCGACCGCAACTACACGGGAAACGCGTTTGTCAATTGCTGCCACCTGGATGGCGATTGCGGCACCCATCGATGAGCCGACAAGAGTGATCGGGATTTCTGGTTTATCCGCGACGATCTTGTCTATGAGCTTTACGACGTCATGCTTCTCATAATATCCGTACGTGCAGTAAGGCCCTTCGCTATCCCCGTGACGTCGCATGTCGAGCAGAAAGATCTTCTGACAGAACTTCGCCAGTTCTTTCGCATAGTTGAGACCGCTGATCTTTGAGTCTGTAATCCCATGCAGGTAAACGACCGCACCTTTGGTGTCGCTGCATTTCGGATCGTCTACTCCCCAGTAGGAGAGCCTGTACCCCTCATCGGTTGCTACGACATCGGATTCGTTGCGTAATCCGATTTGCGAAGGATGGTTAAACCCGAACTTTTCAAGATAATATTCGGGTTTCCGTCTGTCCGGCATAAGAAGCATCTTCGGACCGACCAGGACGATAGAAACGGGCACGAGAATAACCAGCGCTATTCCCACTACTGCTACGAGGAGATAAATCATTTCACTGAGGTTTTCGGTACTTGTCCGTGTTTTGTTTTAACATGAATCAATTTCAATATGTAACATTCGCTGAAAAGTTTCACAGCAAATAATTATTGGGAGGAATATCCAGACGTGTTGCGCGGATGCTTAATAAGGTGAGTCAGTTTTGGAAGCAAGTGAAAGAAAAAGCCGCGGTGTTGAGAGTACCGCGGCTCTTTCGGAAGAACAGTTCAACGACCTAGAACCTGTAATCCACTCCAACGGCAAGGATATAAAACCCGAATCCAACTCTTGCCTGGGCGGCCCAATTGTCATTGAAGAAGTACCTGACACCTGCGCTGCCGCCGAGAGTGAAACCGCCCGCCGAAGGGCTGTAAAGTCCGGCGTATGCGTTGTTCCATTTCCACGAGGCAACTTCGTAGCCTAGTACGAGTCCGAGGAAAGGATCCCATTTCTTGTCCTGCAAGACGAAATGATACATGCCCGACACACCAAAGTCGATGTAAGTCCACGATCCGCCATACGCATATTCATCGGCACCGTACGTGAAATAGTCGAATAGCCCACCTATTCCGATTATTCCAGGTCCAACTTCACCCGGCTGGGTAATACCGCGTTCATAGTCGAGCCCTAGAGTCAGTGCACTCCCCACGCCGCTCAGTCCGACGTGCGCACCCGCGTAGTTCATCCCTTTCTCGAACTGCGCATTTGCCTTCGGTGCGAAGAGGGCGATCACCGACCCAGCCAAAAGTGCTACAGAAAGTTTACGAAGCATAGTTCACTCCTTTGTTTGTTGGTTTGTTCTGTATAGCTCGTATGCCTAATGCCGGTCGTGGAAAGTATGCTCAGAAGCGACGCCTTTACGGCGTATCGATAAAAATATGAAAAACATACTCGAGCTCCTGAGGCAGCCACACTCAATTCTGGTAAAGATTGTGTATTTCTTTCACAAAAGCAAGAATTCGAAGGCTCGATGTGACAAAAATCTCAGATTTTCCTTTCCCCCTATCATGGGGAACGCACTTTGCTTTCTGCCCTTTCGGGGTTAAATTCTGGCACCGGTTTGAACTTCGATATTTACAGATTCGACAGGATTAACTCGACGAACAGCTACCTGCTCGGGCTGGGCGCGGAAGGATTCCCGGAAGGGACGGTGGCCGTTGCCGACGAACAGACGGAAGGAAGGGGGAGGTTCGGCAGGCGATGGGAGGCCGAGCCGCTTTCCAGCCTTCTCTTTTCTGTCCTTCTCCGACCCATATTCCTTCAACGCGACGAGGTTTTCATCCTTACCTTTGCTGCGGCCGTGGCGGTCGCTGAGGCATTGGAGAGCGTCGCCGACATCAGGCCGGAGCTGAAATGGCCGAACGACATTCTCATCGATGACAAAAAAGTCTGCGGGATTCTTCTGGAATCGAGTTTCGAAGCCGGCCGGCTGGACTTCATCGTCCTTGGAGCGGGACTCAACGTCAACCAGTCCGGCTTTTCCCCTGAACTTACCGAAAAAGCGACTTCACTTTTTCTGGCAACCGGGCGGAAATTCGAACGCGAGGAGATTCTACAGAATATTCTCGTGAAATTCGACTCTGTTTACGGGATCTTGAAGAAGAGGGACTTCTACAGGGTGATGAAGCGCTGGAGAGAACGCGTAACAATGTTCGGTCGGAGAATTGAACTGAAGGTCGGCGATCGTATCGTTCAAGGAGTCTTCGAAAAAGTAACCGATGAAGGCGCGATCGTACTGGGGACGTCTTCTGGTCCGCAGGAATTTACCGCGGGCGAAATATCTCTATCAAACACTTTTCTACCGGGTACTGGAGAAAAATTCTGATGCTGCTTTGCATAGATGTCGGAAATACGCACACGCAATTCGGCGTGTATGAAAAAGGGAGGCTCAAACACGACTATCGTGTGGCTAGTGAAGTCGTACGAACGGAAGATGAGATAGGCATCGTAGTGGTCTCGCTGCTGGAACACGATGGTATTGGAACAGGGAGGATAAAAGGAGTCGGGATTTCTTCCGTGGTCCCGAACCTGACCGGCATACTCGAAATGATGTCGGAGAAGTATTTCAGCTGTAAGCCGATGATAGTCAATTCCGATCTGGATCTCGGGGTAGAAATTGCTTATGACGAGCCGCGTGCGGTCGGCAGCGACAGGATATGTGCGGCTGTTGCGGGCTACGCCAAATACGGAGGACCGTTGATCATACTTGATTTCGGCACCGCGACTACGTTCGATGTAGTTTCGGAGAAAGGGGTCTATCTCGGCGGAGCGATTGCCCCCGGATTGGAGACCGCAGCAACGGACCTTCAGAGGAGAGCCGCCAAGCTTCCAAGAATCGAACTGCGGTTTCCGGATGACGTTATCGGAAAGACCACGGTGAGGAGCATGCAAAGCGGTATAATGTTCGGCGCCGTCGATGCCATGGAAGGTATCGTAAGGAGAATAAGGACATCGCTTGGTGCGGAAGCCACAGTCGTAGCCACCGGCGGTTATGCGAAGACTATCGCGGCCCGCACCTCCGTCATAAACCACATTGAGCCGACCCTGGTGCTCGAAGGAGTCCGCATCATTTATGAGAAGAGCCGCAAGAAAACCGGCGCGAAAAGGCGACCTTAGGTCGAATTACGGCGAGCCTGAGGATGTCGGGATAACGATCCGCAAAGCAAGGATGAAAGATCTTCCTGCGATAGAAGCAATGAGTGCAGGTGTGAGAGAAATCGAAAACTATCCCGGGCAGGAGATGAAAGCGGATGACTTCCGGCACTTCATCCGCGGAAAGTTTGCGTTGATGCTTGTCGCGGAAGCATCGCAGGAGAAGACGAAAGTCGGCGAGGTGGTCGGATACTTGACGGTCTACAAACTGGAAAACTATTTCTACCTGCCTTATGCCGTAACTAAAAAGGGGTGGAGGCACCGCGGTATCGGAAGTGCCCTCCTGACCGAAGCGGAAAGATTGGCGAAAGAGAACAATGTCGAGTATATTTTGACGAGCGTTTATTCATACAACTCCGAAGTTCACACCTTTCTCAAAGTGCGAGGGTATATTCCGAGCACCCGACTGGTGCAATACTCGAAAATCGTCACCAAAAAAGGGAAGAAATGAGCAAAGCCACAGAAGCACGCGGGAAGTCTTCGTTGATCGTGAGCATTTCAGGTTTAAGAGGCATCGTCGGCGACTCGCTGACCCCTGAGACAGTTATAAAGTATGCGAACGCATTTGCAAGGTTTACGCACGATAAGAAGATAGTTGTGGGAAGAGACGGACGATATCATGGTGAAATGCTGGCCGAGTTGCTGGTCGGCACGCTGGCCGCAAACGGCTGCGATGTAGTCGACATAGGGGTCTGCCCGACACCGACCGTCCAGCTTGCCGCCGAGCATTCGGACGCTGCGGGCGGAGTTGCGGTTACGGCCAGCCACAACCCGATGGAATGGAACGGTCTCAAGTTCGTGAACGAAGCGGGTGTGTTCCTTGACGCAGTGGAAAACCGGAGACTGTGGAAGCTTTCAGGAATGAAACCGGGTTATGCACCTTTCCAGTCTGTCGGGAAGATCGTTCACGACGATTTCTTTTTACGCGACCATATAAGGCGGGTGCTGGCAATTAAATCGGTCGATGTGGAAGCAATTCGGAAAAGGCATTTCAAGGTCGTTGTGGACTGCGTTAATGCCGGCGGTGCGTCGGTCGTCCCCGCTCTGTTGAACGAATTCGGATGCAACCTGGTAAAGATGAATTGCGAACCGTCGGGCCGGTTCCCGCGCAAGCCTGAGCCGATACCCGAAAACCTTGGCGACGTCATGGAGCGCGTCCGGGTTGAGAAAGCCGATCTGGGAATTGTTGTCGATCCGGATGTCGACCGGCTGGTACTGATCACAGAGAGAGGCGAGCCCTTCAGCGAGGAATATACGATTGCGCAAGCGATCAGGTTTATGTTTTCCAAGACACCGCGCGAGAAGCGGATCGCCGCAGTGAATCTGTCGACAACAAGGGCCGTCGACGAAATCGCCCGGGAACTGGGGGGGAAAGTTCACCGCTCGGCTGTGGGAGAGATAAACGTAGTCAAGAAAATGAAGAGGGTCGGCGCGGTGATCGGAGGAGAAGGAAGCGGCGGCGTGATACTGCCGGAGGTTCACTACGGACGCGATGCCCTTGTCGGCATCGGCATAACTCTCCAGCATCTCCTTGAATTCGGCGGCACGCTTTCGGAGCTGAAAGCATCGTTGCCGCAGTTCGAGATCGTGAAGATGAGAATCAATATCGGGAAAAGCAGTCCGGAGAAAGTCATTGAGTCGGTTAGAAAGGGTTATTCGAAATTCAAGATAAACAGCGAAGATGGGTTGAAGATCGACGCGCCTGATTACTGGATCCATCTAAGGAAATCGAACACGGAACCGATAATCAGGGTACTGGCCGAGGCAGGGACGCACAAAGAGGCCGAGCGGCGCGCTTCGGAAGTGATGAAGCTCGTTCAGAAGATGTTATAATCCGGTTAAATGCAATGCCGCATCTTGTTTTGATAGCTGATGATAATGCGGACAATATCCTCCTTCTCAAGAGGATCCTGCGCCGGTCAGGACTTGAGTGCGAGTACATAGAGGCACAAAGCGGGAGGGAGACACTGAAACTGGCAGCAGGGAGGCATCCCGAATTGATTTTCCTTGATCTGAAAATGCCCGACATGGACGGCTATGAAACTGCGGTTGCGTTGAAAGGAAATGAATCGACCAGGAAGATCCCGGTGATAGCCGTTACTGCGCAGGCGATGCTGGGAGACAGGGAGCGAGCCCTGGAGTCAGGCTGCGACGAGTACATGATGAAACCGATTGACCCCGGACTTCTTGTGGCGACTTTCAAGAGATACCTTTCGGATCAACCCACCGGGCGCTAGAATGAAAAAGAGGAGCGGGCTGTTTGTTCTAAGCATAGGGGTCGGCGGGGCGCTGATTCTCGCTGCGGTTGTCGTATTTCTCAGCCGCATCTTCCATCTCTCGGTAAGTAGAAACCTGCTCATCGACACGATCATTATCACGGATATGATATCCATTGCGATTTCCCTTTTCGCTTTTACGCGCTTCATCGTGTTGAGGGAAAGGCTCCTGGAGTTCATCGCGCTTGGATTTCTTGTCGGCGGCTTCATAGGGATCGCGGGGGTATTCGTTTCCAACTTCGGATTGGTCGGCGGTCCTGAACAGGCCTTCTTCTTCCAGCTTGCCGCGTGGCAGGGAGGAAGATTCCTTTTCGCCCTCATGATCGCCGTAGGAACCATACTGGTTTGGGTTTACCGGGAGCCCAAGTCCATACTGCTCGACGTCTTCACGGGAGTTGTCGCGGCCGGGGTCGTCGTAACCGTTGTTATCTTCGTTTCGAGAGGATACAATATCGGCAGCGAGCTTTTTTCGGGCGACATGCGCCCACTCACCATGCTCGTTGCTGTCTTCTTCCTGATTTCGTTTCTCGGAGTCAGCCGGAACTATCTGAAATTTCCCACCCTTTTCAACTACACGATAAGCATAACCCTGTTTCTGCTCGCACTCGCTGCGATTACCGGATCTTTCTCTTCAACTACCGCCGATGCCACTTCGATGGCTCATTTCGGCATAGCCATACTTGCGTATGTCATTGGTGCCGCAGGCAGCCTTATCGATGTTGGACAGATCTTCAGCGCTTACGTTCGCAATTCAGAAGGACTGAAAGTTGCCAACCAGGAGCTTGTGAAGTACCAGATTTACCTGGAGCGGGTTCCGGACCCTGTTCGAATAGTCGACGAAGCGGGTCGCACACTCTACGTGAATCCGGCGTTCGAGACCGTGTTCGGATACTCACCTGAAGAAATGAAGGTCAAGCCGATCGACGATGTTTATGATCCAGCCGAACGGGAAAAGGCAGTCAGATATGCCGGCCTCGTGGACGAGGGAAAAGGCGGCGAATTCGAGCTCACCGTAGTCACGAAAGATGGACGGAAGATCGATGCTCTTCTCAACTCCACTACTATAATGATTGGCGGCCGCCGTCTTGGGACTATTACGACTTACAGAGACATAACGAGAAGGAAACAGCTCGAGCATCACAATCAGGTGCTGAGCGCAGCTGTTGAGAATACGGACGATGCTATCGCCTTGACCGATCCGGACGGCCTGGTTACGTTTCTGAATTCCGCAGCGGAGAAGCTCTTCGGATATACCCTTGACGAGCTTCCGGGACGAAGCGTGTGGCCCCTTGTGTCGCCCTCATTCGGCTATTTCAGGGCCCGTGAGATTTACGTGCGCACTGCCCGCAAGGGGAGTTGGAAAGGGGAGGTACTCAACAGGCGGCGTGACGGGACGGAATATTACATCTCTTTGAGTACGAGTTCAATCAAGGACATCAACGGCAGGATTATCGCGCTCGTCGGGATCTGCGAGGATATCACCGAGAAAAAATGGGAAGAAAGAAGGAAGGAAGCGGCTTATCGCATCGCGCAGCTTGCCTTTGCCGCCGGGACCGTGTCGGGCCTGGCCTCCTCGGCAGTAACGCTTCTGGCAGAGACGCTGAACCCGCTACTTGTCGCCCTCTACTTGTACGATGAAGAGAGTATGACGCTGGAGCTGCTTGCCCAGCAAGGCGAGTTGGGAAAGGGGGGCGGCATTCCAGGAATTCAGAAACTGGAGACGGATCGTGAAACAAACGCGGCCCGTGCGGCGAAGACATGCAAGATGGTATTCAGCCAGAGCCTGGCGGAGACCGAGTTCGGCGATTTTGAGCGCGACCTCTTATTCAAAGAATCGGTCGGGGTCGTGAGCCTTCCTCTTGTCAGTTCCGGAGAGCTCGTTGGAGTGCTTCAGTATGTCTCTGCTGCAGCTCCCGGCAATATCAAATATGAGGCTGACCTTGCCGAAGCCGTCGCAACCGAGCTTGCAGCCGGGATACAGAAACTCAGGCTGGGAGGGAAAGTTGCCGAGCAAGCCGATCAGCTCGAAAAGATTTTTGCAAGTGCGGCCGAAGGAATTGCAGTTGTCGACAGAAACGGTCGGATCCTTCTGATGAACGAAGGCGGCAAAGGAATTTTCGGGCTTGGAGACATCCCCGATATTGGATTTGCAGATTACGCCGAGACCCTGGGCATGTTCAAGGTTGACGGGACTCCTCTCGAAGAGAGCGAGAACCCTGTGAAACTTGCCGCCCTCCAGGGGAAGGAAGTAAGGAACAGCGAACTCCTGGTATTGCGCAACGGCATCGAACGCATCATCTCCGTAAGTGCTTCTCCCCTGATGGATCCGGGCGGCGAAGTTAACGGAGCAGTCGTGATCTTCACCGACGTTACCGGTCAGAAGAAAAGCGAACTGGCAATGAAGAAGCAAAACAGGCGGCTTTCCGTCATTAACAGAACGGCCCTGGCGGTTAAGGATGCGCTCGACGTGTTTGAGATTTTGAACAAAAGTCTGACGAGATTGCTTGAATTCGAGGAATTATCGGCCGCGGCCGTCTATCTTGTGAACGAGGCAACCGGGAACATAAATCTTGCAGCATCCCTCGGTTTCAGTACATCCTTCGTCAAGGACGTGCAAATTCAGTCATTGTCTCTCGGCGACGATGTCCTCTTCGAAGCGATGAAGCTCGGAGTCCCCAAGGAACTCCCGGCCATTACGGAACAGCTCGCGCCGACTCCGCTGTTTATGGCTTTCAGAAGAGAAATGATTTCATCGGCCGTCGTAATGCCCATCATCGGCACGAGAAAAACACACGGCGTTCTGGTGGCCGGCTCGAAGGGGAAGATTGAGTTCGGTGAGTCGGACATGGAGTTCTTCGTCATGATATCCCGTGTCCTCGGCGGGGCGGTGGAAAACGCTTTTCTGTATTCTGATATTCTCGAGAAGTCGAAGGAGCTGGAAGACTCCAATGAACAGCTGAGGATGTCGAAGATATGGGTCGAGGAAGCAAATGCCCAGCTTGTAGAGGCAAACCAGCAGCTCGAAGAAGCCAGCCGGTTGAAAAGCCAGTTCCTTGCCAACATGAGCCATGAACTTCGAACACCCCTCAACTCCATAATCGGTTTCACCAACCTCGTGCTTACCGACGATCTCACTCCACCGACGGGAGAACAGAAGGAAGGACTGGAGATCGTGTTGAGAAACGCGAGAAATCTACTGGCACTTATCAACGATATCCTCGATCTTTCCAAGATAGAGGCCGGCCGGATAAGCATCTCGGCGGAGCAATTCGACATCGGGAATCTAATCAACGACGCTTTGGCCACTATCGGACCTCTTCTCGGCGACAAGCCTGTCAAGCTCATCTCTGAAATTCGTCCGGACATGCCTGTTATCTATTCGGATCCGGCGAGGATTAAGCAGGTTGTCCTGAATCTTCTAAGCAACGCTGCCAAGTTTACGGACAGCGGTCATATTAAGGTCATGGTCGATCTTCTCGAAGGAAATCTAGTTTCGCTTGCAGTCGAGGATACGGGGTCCGGCATACCGAATGAATTTCTCGATGTCGTGTTCGAGGAATTCAGGCAGGTCGACGGATCGAACACGCGCAGGCATGGGGGGACGGGGCTCGGTCTCGCGATATCGAGAAAACTCTCGCAGATGCTCGGCGGTGACCTGACTGTGACGAGCGAAGTCGGGAAAGGGTCGACGTTCACGATGACGGTGCCGGCGGCATACCGGCCCCAGGAAAAAACCAAGGAACAGGAAGGTGCTTTTCCCGTCCCCTCGCAGAACGACCCCCAGGATACCAACAACCTCGTCGTGTGCATTGACGATGATCCGGAGGTTCTGCTTTTGCTGAAGAATTATCTGGAGAGTGAAGGTTTCGGGTTCCTCGGCGTGAACGACTCAGGAAAAGCCGTCGAGGCCGTGAAGAAAAACAATCCCGTATTGGTCACTCTAGATATCATGATGCCCGGGAAGGACGGCTGGCAGGTGCTGCAGGAGCTGAAAGCGGACCCTGAACTAAAGGATATACCCGTCGTGATTCACTCCGTGGTGGAGAACCGCGCGCTGGCCCTTTCACTCGGTGCGGATTCGTATGTTGTCAAGCCGGGAAGTCCGGAGAGGATCGTGTCTGTAGTCCGAAATTTCAGCGGGACATCGGGAGGCGAAATACTTGTTGTTGACGACAACGAAGACTTCACGGATTTTCTATCGAGCGTTCTCGGAAAAAACAAATTCAGAATTTCCACGGCGCGGAACGGCGTGGAAGCGATCGAGTTTCTCAAATACCACGTTCCTTCCCTTGTATTCATGGACCTGCTGATGCCGGAGATGGACGGCTTCGAGGTTGTGCACGCGATGTCGGAAGATAACAGGCTTGCGGAAGTCCCTGTTGTCATTCTGACGGCGAAAGACGTCACCGATGAAGAGCGGGCGCGGCTTAACTCGAGCATAAAGAATATAGTTCGGAAGGAGGGGCTGACGAGAGAGTCAATCCTCCGCGAAGTCAATAAATTCATAAAAAGGAACAAATGGACGAGCGCCAAAGAATCTTAGCGGTGGACGACGCCCCGGACAATCTCGTCCTGTTGGACAGGATGCTCAAGCGTCAGGGCTTCGAGGTCTTGAAAGCATCGAGCGGGAAAGAGTGTATCTCGAAGAGCGCTTCTGAACACCCCGACATGATCATTCTGGATGTCGCAATGCCGGAGATGAGCGGTTTCGAGACTCTGAAACACCTCAGGGGAAACGAGATGACAAAGGATATTCCGGTCATCATTCTGACGGCGAATTCAAAAGACGCAAAGAGCATCGAAGAGGGCTTCTCCCTCGGTGCCGATGAATATCTCACGAAGCCTATCGACCAGGATGAGCTCATAGCGAGGGTCAGATCGATACTTCGCGTCGTCAAGGCCGAACACGAGATAGAGCAGCTTAGAGCGGATTTCCAGTCGATGCTCGTTCATGACCTGCGTAGTCCTCTATCCGTGATCATCGGGGTGCTGGAACTCGGCGCGCGCGGCGAATTCGACCGCAACCCCGAGGAGGCAAAAGAGTTCATGAGATCGGCACTGGAGACGTCCCAGAAAATGCTGAACCTCATTAACGACATACTGGACGTTGCCAAACTTGAAGCGGGAAAGCTGCGGCTCAACAAACAGCCGAGCGATATTAATTACATTGTCTCGGGTGCCGTGGGACGGCTCAGAGTGATCGCGAGGGAAAAGGGAGTTGTGCTGAAGGTCGAACCGGACAACGACATTCCCATCTGCGAGTGCGATGCCGGGAAGATGGACCAGGTCGTCACCAACCTCGTCAGCAACGCTATTAAATTCACACCGAAGGATGGAGAAATTACCATAAGGACATACAGGAAAACCTTCAACCAGGAGATCCCGGGGCTTGAAGGGGAATATGTCGCGCTTGACGTCATCGATACCGGGGTCGGGATATCAGCTGAGGAAACACCGTTCATTTTCGACAGATACAGGCAGGCAAAAAGTGCGAAAGGCTCCTCCCAGAAAGGGACAGGACTTGGATTGACGATCGTGAAACGGGTCACCGAAGCTCACGGCGGCAAGGTCTTCGTCGAGTCCTCCCTAGGGAAGGGGACGAAGTTTACGGTAGTGATTCCCGCCGGCGGAAACGCCTGACAAGTACATCGGCTCATAACCCGGGGGCCTCTCGCTTCCCGGAAACAGTAAAGGAGTCTGGTCAGGGAACGATGGACGTTCGTGCACTATTGGGCCTCTCTATGGTGCCGGGAATCGGTGCCGCGAGGCTTCGAGCATTGGTGAATCATTTCGGCGACTCCGAGTCGGTTCTGGCCGCGGGCGAAAAGGAGCTGACCGCCGTCGAGGGAATCGATCGCGGGCTGGCCAGAAGAATTCCGTCCGGGAAGAATTTCGAGAAAGAGATTCAGATCCAGCTGTCACGGCTTAACAAGTGGGAGGCAAGGATCGTCACCTTATGGGACAAAGATTACCCGGAGAACCTCAAGAAGATTTACGACCCGCCGGTGATGCTCTTTGTCCGCGGGACTCTTTCCGAGGAGGATAAATATTCCGTTGCAATTGTAGGGACAAGAGATCCCACCACTTACGGCAAACATGTGTCCGAGAAATTTGCCGCAGAGCTTTCTGAAGAGGGAATTGCCGTGATTTCGGGACTGGCCCGGGGAGTCGATACGATAGCGCACGCGACTGCCGTCAGGTCGGGCGGGAAAACCATCGCCGTTCTCGGAAGCGGCGTCGATGTAATTTACCCGAGTGAAAACAAGAGACTGGCGGAACAGATCCTCGTCGGAGGCGCAATAGTTTCCGAATACTATATGGGATCGAAACCCGACGCCGTGAACTTCCCCCGGCGAAACAGGATAATAAGCGGAATGTCGCTCGGTACGATTCTTATTGAAACGGATATAAACGGCGGTGCCATGATCACCGCGGGAACGGCCCTAGACCAGAACAGAGAAGTCTTTGCCGTCCCGGGCTTGATATTCGAAAAGAAAAGCCGCGGGACAAACAAACTTATCAGGGAAGGCAGGGCGAAACTGATCGAGGATATATCCGATGTTCTCGATGAACTTCGTTACAAGCTCAGGCCGATTCTCAGAGACCGGGCGCATCATCAACCGAAGGTGCAGCTGACGATTTTCGAGCAGAAGGTTTTCGAGACGCTCAAGGATGACCCGGTGCATGTCGATGTACTGAGTGAGAAATGCGGCATGTCAATCTCCGATCTTCTGGTTCAGCTGCTGAGCCTGGAGCTCAAGGGTGTTGTCAAGCAGCTTCCCGGGAAGTATTTTGTGAAGTGTGATTGAGGCACATAGCTTAGAGTGTTCGGCGCAAAGGGCGGAAACGCGTGAGCCTCGGGATTTCAGTTTCGGCAAAAGCGTCCGATGGAAACACGCTTTGTGCTTTCCGCTATGCTTAAAACGAGTTTACTACCGCAATTGAAACCTGAAGGGAGAATTTCATGATAATAGTTACAGGTGCTGCCGGTTTCATCGGGAGCGCGCTGGTCTGGCGACTCAACCAGCTTGGGAAAGAAGATATTCTCATTGTGGATAGCCTGGGCACTGACGAGAAGTGGAAAAACCTTGTCCCGCTGAAGTTCCATGATTATATGGAACGGGATGAGTTCCTGAGCCTCATTTTGAATCAACGGCTTGGCGCCAGGTTCAGATCGGACAACGAACCGATTGAAGCGATAATTCACATGGGAGCCTGCTCCTCCACGACCGAGCGCGATGCCAGTTTCCTTATCCGGAATAATTTCGAATATACGAGGCAGCTTGCACTTGCCGCGGTGGCCGAAGGAGCGCGCTTCATCTACGCGTCGAGCGCCGCAACTTACGGCGACGGCGCCAACGGGTTTGTGGATGACGAGGACCGGATTGATCTACTCCGACCGCTGAACATGTACGGCTATTCCAAACAGCTTTTCGATCAGTGGGCGCTCAGGCGCGGATTGCTCGACAGGATCGTCGGCCTGAAGTATTTCAATGTTTACGGCCCGAACGAGTATCACAAGGGTGATATGCGGTCGGTCGTACTGAAGGCATTCGAGCAGATCCGGGACTCCGGCGGGATGAAGCTGTTCAAGTCGTACAGAAAGGACTATAGGGACGGCGAACAGGTCCGTGATTTCGTATACGTGAAGGATGCCGTGGAGATGACGCTCTTCTTCCTCGAGAACAAATCGTCGGCCGGGCTGTTCAACGTCGGCAGCGGAGAAGCAAACACGTGGAATAGACTTGCGGCGGCAATATTCGCCGCACTCGGCAAGAAAGCGAACATAGATTATGTCGAAATGCCCGAGACACTTCGGGAGAAGTACCAGTACTACACATGCGCCGACGTTTCGAAGATCAAGAGGGCGGGCTACACGCGGCCGGTTACCGGCATCGAAGAGGCGGTCGAGGACTACGTGAAGAACTACCTGCTAACGGGGAAGCGGCTGGGCGAGTAGCGGATCGGGAGTTACCTAGGCGTCGGTATAGGCTGGAAAGGGCATAGTAATCGGCTCAGGAGGTGCGCTAGAAAAGCAGCAACTCTGGCGGCTTGGGACGGTGGCGGCCGGTTCGGTTCTTACTCAATCCCACCCCGACGATTAATATTTGCACTCCTTTCGGCACCATGTTAAATTAAATCTGCAAAAGGCTGAAAAATCCAGCTTTCCAGCTTATTTTCGGGCCTTGCCCGCTTTGCCGGGTGAAAGCGGGGCAGTAGCTCAGTTGGGAGAGCGCCAGAATCGCACTCTGGAGGTCGGGGGTTCGACTCCCCTCTGCTCCACGAAGGAGTTTTTTTATTAACGAAAGCCACGGAATGATTTTTTGAGGTCAAGTCCTGTGCAACGGAAAGTTGCCGAACCCCGCCAGGTCCGGAAGGAAGCAACGGTAAGCGTACCGACCGTGTGACACAGTAAGCTTGGCCTCTCTTTTTTTTTCAGGCTTGAAGTACATCGTCCGGACCGTCGAAGTGCCATTCGCGGGTTCGCGCGACAAACTGATGTTCAACATCTGGTATTTTAGTGGTAAGACGACACAGGACCGCACGCGCCAAAACGGATACAGCTAAACCGGGCATCTCATTTATGCCCGGGAGTAAAGTCGTGTCGTCGATCTCTTTTATCCTTTCAGTATTTCGGGAAGGAGACTTCCCTTCGCTTGTCAATTCAATTTTAAACACTTTTTGCGGAGTCGTTTCAGACTGCCTCCAGTGTGTTCTTGAGAGTGTTTTCAATGATTCGGGGAGAGTGGCCGCACAATTGCGCGGCATGACTTTGAATACGCTTCCCGTCTCCACGGGACCGCTCATAGCGGTTTCGGGACTTGCAATTTCCGGAGGATTTCCGGGTTGTAATATACAAATGACATCCGCGTTCGTTCCGGGCGCGGTCTTCATTCATCATCGCCATACACACTCTGAAAAAACCTGGATAGGCGGCATCGCAGGGCATGATGCCGAGTACCTGGACGTAAGTCGAAGCCGGTCTCCGCTCAAACTCAACAGAGCAGGTATCTATGAAAAAGGAGATTGTAATCAATGAGACTGCTGATCAGATCCGTATCGCGATTACTGAGGACGGCAGACTCGCTGAGATCTTTGTCGACACTCCGGGTAAAGAGCGGATGGTCGGCGACATCTATCTTGGAAGAATCGCCAGGGTCATGCCCGGCATTCGTGCTGCGTTCATCGACATCGGACATAAGCAGGACGCTTTCCTTCACTTCTCTGATGTCGACCCGAACATAGACGACTACTCCTCGCTGATCGGTGAGGATGAATCCGAGATAGAAGATGACGACGACGACGAGGGAGAAACCGTAACGGCGGTCCCGCCGTCCGAACGAGGCTCACGTCAGCAAACAAACCGCCGTTTCCAACCCAGCCAGCAAAGAACCCCGCGTCCGCCGCAGAGGGATGTAAAACTCGAGCGCGGCCAAAGCATAATCGTTCAGGTTACCAAGGAGCCCGTCGGCAAGAAGGGGGTGCGCGTAACCAGTAAGGTCTCTCTTCCGGGAAGGTATCTCGTTCTCCTCCCGTTCGACGGGCGCATCGGCGTCTCGAAGAAGCTGTATAACTTTCGGGAAAAGAAGAGACTCAGAAGGATAGTCAGGAGCATGCTTCCCGAAGGCTTCGGTGTGATAATAAGGACCGTCGCGGACGGTAAAGAGGAAGAACTCCTGAGAAACGATCTCGAACAACTCATCAAGACGTGGCGGGAAATCGAAAAAAGCGTGAAGACCGAGCAGCCCCCCATACTCCTCTACAAGGACCTCTCGACCGTATCGAGCGTGATTCGCGATCTCTTCAACAACGACGTTCAGCGCGTCGTAGTCGATTCGAGAAGGCTCTATAAGGAGATTACGACATACGTCAAATGGTTCTCACCGAATCTGGTAGATAAGATCGAGTATTACCGGGGAAAACAACTCGTCTTCGATGTGTTCGGAGTTGCGAAGGATATGGAGGAATCGCTGGGAAGACGCGTACCTCTCAAGACGGGAGGTTACCTGGTTATCGATCCCACCGAGGCAATGACTGTCATAGACGTCAACAGCGGCCGCTACGCGGCGAGCAAGGAACAGGAACAGAATTCTCTTCGAACGAATCTCGAGGCCTCCCGCGAGATTGTGAGACAGCTCCGCCTGCGCGACATCGGCGGAATAATTGTTATCGATTTTATCGATCTCGACGACGAGAGAAACAAACGGAAGGTGTATGAAGAGCTTCGCAAGGAATTCAGAAGAGACAGGGCGAAGTCCACGGTTCTGCCGATGACCGAGTTCGGCCTTGTGCAGATCACCCGGCAGCGGATACGGCAGAGCATCATGCAGTCTTTCAGCGAGACCTGTCCGGTTTGCGCCGGAACTGGAATAGTCCAAAGCCGGGCCACCGTGCTGACAGACATCACGGGCTGGTTCGGAAGATTCCGGCACGAAGGCAACCGCGGACGGTTCTTCAAACTCTCGGTTCATCCTTACGTTGCTTATTATCTCAAAGAAGGGAAGCCCAGCCACCTGAAAACGCTTATGTGGAAAAACAAGGCGTTCATCAGGCTGGAATCTAATCCTTCGATACCATTGAATTCCTTCAAGGTATTCTCGAAATCCGACAACCGCGAGTTGACTGAAGACCTAAAAGGTTGAGCCGAGCGCCGGTCCGAAAACGCCGGCACATCTCGGATTCCGCTTCCGCAGTTGCTGAAACCCGTTGAATTCCTGTCACACGACATAAAAAATCAGGGGAGCTGGCGAAGCCGAGCCGGAGAGTTCGTGGCGCCTCTTCCCCTGCGAAAACACAGGAGCCGATAATGACCAACGTAAAACTCAAGATGAATCCGAGGAAAAGAATCGCTTTGGTGGCACACGACAACAAGAAAGAAGAACTTCTCGATTGGGCGAAGTACAATCTAGGCACCCTGAAGAACCATCAGCTCTTCGCGACCGGGACAACGGGAAAACTCCTGTCGGATGCTCTGGGCATCAGGATAAAGAGATTAATGAGCGGCCCAGTCGGCGGCGACCAGCAGCTAGGGGCTAAAATAGCGGAAGGGAAAATCGATATCCTGATCTTTTTCTGGGATCCTCTGGAGCCGCAGCCGCACGATCCGGACGTGAAAGCTCTTCTGAGAATCGCCGTTGTGTGGAATATCCCTGTCGCATCCAACAGAACCTCCGCGGATTTTCTCATATCCTCTCCGTTGTTTCATTCGGAGTATGAACGTAAAGTCGTGTTGAATATTCGCCGCTAGACTTTTGTCAGACTTTCATTGTTTATCCTTTACTTCATAAATTTCTTGTGAACTCAATCTCAATCAAAGGAGCAAGCGAATGCGAATCGGAATTCTGACTGGAGGAGGCGACGTACCAGGGTTGAATCCTTGTATCAAAGCCGCCGTGTATCGAGCACAGGACGCAGGTATCGAAGTGGTCGGGATAAAGCGCGGCTGGGGCGGACTCTTGTACTATAACCTGGATTCCAAGGACGGCGACCAGGAGTGGGTAGTGCGACTCGACAAACAAAACACACGAACCGTCGATCGTTCCGGCGGGACTTTCCTTCACACTTCGAGGACAAACCCGTCGAGGGTCAGGCCCAAAGATGTGCCGGAGTTTCTGCGAGATCCGAAGCACCCGTCGAAAAAGGAGGATCCGCCTCTCGATTTCACACCGCACGTCCTCAGGGTTCTGGAAAAGCTGAAGATCGATGCGATGCTTCCGATAGGGGGAGATGACACGCTGAGCTATGCCGTCCGTCTGCACAAGGAAGGCTATCCGGTCGTCGCGGTGCCCAAGACAATGGACAACGACGTATTCGGGACAGACTACTGCATAGGATTTTCCACGGCCGTTACGCGAAGTGTGAATTTTATTACGGCTCTTCGCACGCCGGCGGGCTCCCATGAACGCATTGCCGTCGTCGAGCTGTTCGGCAGAAATTCGGGGGAGACTTCGCTGATATCGGCATACCTCGCCGGAGTCGATAGGGCGGTTATCTCCGAGGTGCCCTTCGATCCTGAAAAGCTGGCCGGTCTCCTGTTGGAGGATAAGAAGCGTAATCCGAGCGGATACGCAATCATGACGATTTCTGAAGGTGCCCAGATGATGGGCGGAAAAATTGTCGAGTACGGACAGGCCGACTCATACGGTCACAAGAAACTGGGAGGCATCGGTCAGATAACCGGCGACGCCCTGAAGCAGATAACCGGCACAGAGATTATCTATCAGCAGGTTGCATATCTGATGCGAAGCGGTGAGCCGGACGCGCTCGACAGGATGGTTGCCATAAGCTATGCTAACCTGGCCACAGATCTTATTATCAAGAAGAATTTCGGCAGGATGGTTGCGCTCAAGGAAGGAAAATACACCCATATTCCTATAGACAGCATCGCCAACGGGCTGAAACGCGTCGATGTGGACGAACTGTATGACTCCCAGGAATACAAGCCGAAAGTGGCCCACCTTCTTGACAAGCCGATGTTCCTTTATTAATTATCCTCCTGGATTCGTTTTTAGCGGCGGAGCGGTCTCAGACACGCTCCGCTTTTTTGTGTAGGGATATGCCGCACTCCCTCCTTTGTCTAATATTGCCCAAGTTGGGGTGAATTGTTCCAGAAACTCGCGTGTTGTTGGATTATCCTACAATCGTGGGTTGCTATACGAGTGATTCTGTTTTGGAAACAGCGCTAAGGAATCGGTTCGGGCGGCATTCTAGTTGCACAGTGTTTCCTGAGCTCAAGTCAGGGAGCTTAACAACTGCAAGTCAGCAAAAATTGAGGAGATAACAACATGGGTAAGGTACTTACCACTTGTACCATGACCCTGCTGCTGTTCGCTGGCGTTGCGTTGTCTCAGAACCCGAGCCCGAGAATTGATGTAATGGGCATGTCACAATATGAGCTTGCGCAGCACTATGGATCCCAGGGTAACAGGACAACGACCTCAGGGTTGAACACAGTAGGCAAAGGCTCCATTGTTTATTTAAACGCGAGAGATCTCAGCGGCGGAACTATAACAGCGGTTGCGTGGTCCATCGTGAGCAGGCCTTCAGGCTCAACAACCGTCATCGATAGCGCGGACAAGGTTTTTACGACGATGCGGCCGGACACTACGGGTCAATACGTGGTCCAGCTCACCATAACGACTTCCGCCGGGACGAAGTCGACGACGGACACGATAACTTCCGCAACTTACCAGGGAGTGGGTTTCATGGGAGGCGGAGGGGTCACTATAAAGGACCCCAAGTGCGGGCTGTGCCACCTTCCGATGGTTCAGGAATGGGTCGAAACTCCGCACGCCACAATTTTCAAAGGAGCCATTGACGGAACAGATCCCAGACAGACGCACTACAGCAGCAGCTGTATAGGTTGTCATACCACCGGCTACGACAAGAATGCGGTGAACGGCGGTTTCGACGATGTGCAGGCGCAATCCGGCTGGCAGTTCCCTTCGGCATTTGTCGATACCAACTTCTCTCACCTCTACAACACTTCTCACCAGCTCGCACAGCTTGCGACCATAGGTTGTGAGAACTGTCATGGCCCCGGAAGCGAGCATAATGGGGATCCAAAAGGGATCAGCGTTTCTATGGATGTTAAGGTCTGCGCTCAGTGTCATGACGCTCCGACGCATCATTCCATCGTCCGAGAGTACGCCATCAGCGGGCATGGTTTGAACAAAGTGCAGGAGGAGGATTCGGGAGTCAACCGCTCCTCGTGTGCAAAGTGTCATAACGGGACCGGTTTCTACATGAGTGTTGCGGGAAAAACTATGCCGGGGACGTTGGATGCGATGCCAATCGGATGTGCTTCCTGCCACGATCCGCATTCGGAGGCTAATCCGCACCAGCTTCGCAAAGTAAGCTCGGTTACTTTGATGAACGGCTTTAAGACACCCGATGCGGGGACCGGTGGAATCTGCATGAACTGCCATGTGTCGAGACGTGAGGCGAGTTCTTACACGAAGCAATGGGCAAGTCACTACAGCCCGCACTACGGGACTCAGACCGACATGTTCTACGGCCAAAATGCCGCGCAATTCGGCGACAACACAATAACCGGAATTTCAACTCATACCCAGCTTGCCGATGCCTGTGTTACATGTCATATGTCCGCGGCGACCGGCGATGCGGCGTATACGCTCGGCAGCCACACGTGGAAGATGAGCATGACAGACAGCGCCGGGACAGTCACGGATAATGTCGGCGTATGTGAGAACTGTCATGGCCCAATGGTGAGCTTCAACGATATCAAAGCGCCTGAAGACTATGACGGAAACGGGAAGGTGGAAGGCGTGCAGACTGAAGTCAAGGGGATGCTCGACAAACTGGCGGCGATGCTGCCGAAAGATAACACCGGGGCTGTCAGCACCGATTCAGCAGCCATCGCTGGAAATCCGAATTACCTGAAAGCCGTCTACGACTATCTCTACGTCGTCAACGACGGAAGCTACGGTGTTCACAACGCAAAATACACTTTCGCGATACTCGCGAGAGCTATCGGGATAATGACGGGAGTCGAGGTCGTCCCGAACAAGGTCCCGAAACAGTTCGCGCTGGAACAAAACTACCCGAACCCGTTCAATCCGTCGACCACGATAAACTTTGCCGTACCCAAGTCCGGGAATGTGAACATCACGATTTACAACTCTCTGGGCCAGGTGGTGCGTACGCTAGTGAATAATCACTTTACGCCCGGTACGTACAAAGTCACCTGGGACGGAAGGAGCTCTTCCGGATCAACGGTTTCCAGCGGTGTGTACTTCTATAAGTTCACATCACAAAGTTTCTCGCAGACACGCAAGATGTTGATGATGAAATAAGATTCGCATCCGACGAGCGGCAGTCCGATAAAACTGCCGCTCGTCGGTCTTTTTCCACTCAGGTAATCTACAGTCTTCCCCTGTCCCAAAATGCCCACACGAAACGCGAAAATCCTGCTAATCCCTTTGATCTAGACTAAGTTCAAACGGCTAATCGCTCATATTGGCCTGAATTCGCACAAATTTTGGAGGTGGCGTTGGCACTCTAATTGCACATGAGTGCATGTAATTTGTTTTGAGTTTCCTAATTATTGCCAAAAGCACTAGAAAAAGGAGTATTAGCTATGGGGAAACGAATTTCTACCATTTTGGTGATGGTATTCCTCGCAGCTGGATTGGCTTTCTCTCAAACGACACCGAAGGCTGGCATTGAGGTTGTGGGGATGACCCCCTACATGCTCGATCAGCAGTACGGTTCCAAAGGAAGTTCTATGTATCCTACGACGGGGCTGCATACCGTCGGGGAGAAGACTATCGTCTATCTTCAGGCGATCGATTCTACAGGAGGCAAAATCCAGAAAGTAACGTGGTCAGTAGTGGATCCTGCGGGTGGGAGTGCGCAAGTAGACAGCTCCACGGCATTCACGACGATCACATTAGATACGACGGGTGAATACACAATCAATCTTTCTATCACAACCTCGGGTGGCAACTCAACTACGTCCACCGTTCTGACATCCGCAGACTACGTGGGTGTCGGTTCCATGGGTATCGTTACTAACGACAGCGCAACGGCTGCCACGCCGCAGTGCGGGACCTGCCACCAGGGTGCGTTGACCGGACTCGGTCTCGATCCGACGGCCGATTACTCACACTGGATGAACACCGAGCACGCCTCGTTCTTCAAACTCAGCATCAACGGACACAATCCGGAAGGTCAGGCATACGCAAGTCATTGCATACAATGCCATACAACCGGATATAACCCCGGCGCTGCCAACGGGAACTTTGCCGCTTTGGCAAACAAAGTCGGCTGGACTTTCCCGGACACACTAGTCGACAGCAACTTCGCTCATCTTTATCATACGTCCAAACAGCTCGCCCAACTGGCAACGATCGGCTGCGAGAGCTGCCACGGACCCGGAAGCCAACACTGGGGAGATGCGTCGAAGATTTCCGTTTCGTTGAAGGCTTCTGATTGTATGCAGTGCCATGATGAACCGCCGCACCATGCGATCGGGAGAGAGTGGACCAGCAGTCCGCATGACAGCGGGATGATTGCGATACAGGCTATGGAGGGTGGACATGTTAACAGTGCTCCATGCGCCCAGTGCCACAACGGCGCAGGCTTCGTAGACTACGCAATAAACGGCAAGCTGGAACAGACGGCCTACAGTGGGATACCTTTAACCTGCGCAGGCTGCCACAACCCGCACGATGCCGAGAATCCGTTTCAGCTGAGAAAGTACTCGGCACCGCCGTTGACAAACGGTTTCCAGATATCCGGAGGCGGTGCAGGACAGCTTTGCATGAATTGCCATCGCGCGCGAACTGCGGTTAGCGCTGCAATTTCGGCCGGCTACAAAGCTTACTTCGGTCCCCACGAGGGTCCGCAGACCGATATGTTCTGGGGACAGAACGGATACACATTCGGAGACAGCTCTCTCAACGGCCTCACAACGCACACCCAGCTTACGGATGCATGCGTGACTTGCCATATGGCTTCCGACACGCTGGATCCGAACGCTGCCATGACACTCGGCGGTCACACCTGGAAGATGACAGGACCCGATGCCAAAGGAGACACGACCGATAACACGACGGCCTGCCAAACCTGCCACGGACCGATCACCAACTTCAATCAGATTCCCGCCCCTTACGACTATGCAGGAATTGCAAACGGCGGACCTATTCCGGGTGTCCAGACCGAAGTCAAAGCGCTGCTCGGTAAGCTTGCCACAGCGATCCAATCAACGGCGCTCGGCGATTCACTGTTCAATGGTACGATCAGTAAGAGCGGAGCATCGCAGCTCACGTCGGATCAGCTCGGAGCTTACTGGGATTACCTACTTGTTTCGAAGGACGGAAGCTACGGAGTCCACAACGCTAAGTATACTTTTGCGCTCCTGACTAGGGCCCTCGGCGTTGCAACCGGAGTCAAGGTCGTGAGCAGTAAGGTTCCCACGACGTTTGCGTTGGAACAGAACTACCCGAATCCTTTCAATCCGACCACGACGATCAACTTCTCCATCCCGCAGACGGGCATGGTCAACGTTTCGGTGTACAATTCCATCGGCCAGCTGGTCAAGGTACTCGCGAACGACAATTATGTACCGGGAACCTACCAGGTAACATGGAATGGGAAGAACAATGCAGGTCTGGATGTTGCAAGCGGAGTATACTTCTACAAGCTTACCTCCAAGAATTACGTTAGAACGATGAAAATGATGCTGCTGAAGTAATAATTAGGAAAAGGTACGCTGATAAAAGGCCGTCCGGAAGGGCGGCCTCTTTTTTTATGTGGGGTGAGATAAAATCTAAAATGCGTTCTCGATTGCGCGGATCACTGTGGTCTTTTCCCGTACATCTACCACGACGATGTCGAACCTGAATTCACAATCTTCCAGCGCTCTCTGGGTGACGAAACCTTCAGCCGCTTTGCGGATCTGATCCTGTTTCCTCGAATCGACCGCCTCCTCGCCGGTTCCGAATGTGTTACTCTTTCTCGTCTTGACTTCGCAGAAAACGACAAGCTTCTCCTTACGCGCGACAATATCGATCTCCGCGCGACTGAATCGGAAATTCCTCGCAATAATCTCGTATCCGTTTCTCGTCATGAATTCCGCTGCGAGGTCTTCCCCCCTATCGCCGAGAACTTTGCTCACTGGCTTTCCTTAAACGGAGATAGAGAAACTCTTTCTGTGGATCGGGCTGAACCCGTACTTCCTGATTGCCGTAAGGTGTTCAGCCGTAAGATATCCCTTGTTTTTCCCGAAGGAGTAGTGTGGAAATTCTTCGGCGTATGAATACATGAGGTGATCGCGGGCGGTCTTGGCTAGTATCGACGCGGCGGCGACCGAGAAGATCATCGAGTCTCCTTTGACTATCGAAATCGAGGTCCTGTTTTTCAGGTTGAGAAACTTCCCGTCGATAAGGATCGCTCCCGGCTTGATCTTGAGCGATTCGACTGCGTTGCGCACCGCAAGCCGAGTTGCGTTGAGGATATTGACAGAATCGATCGTGCCGCTCTCCACGTGAGCAATTGAAAAGTCCAGCGCGGCATTCTTAATCGCCGTAGCTGCCGATTCTCTCCGACGTTCCGAAAGGAGCTTTGAGTCTCTGACACCCTCTATGAACACACTCACCGGGAGAATTACCGCAGCGGCCGTGACAGGGCCGGCGACTGGCCCACGGCCCGCTTCGTCAACCCCTGCAACGTGTTCTATCCCGGCGGCATTCAGCATTTTCTCGAATTCAAGCGTGGGAAAGTCGGTCATGTTATCACCAATTTATGCAAAACGCGTGAAAATTCTCGTTCGCTTGAGTTGGCGTAAAATAACCAGGCAAGATTGCGTTAATGGGGCGTCAGCTGATCGAAGGTGGCGCGAAAATTGAACTTAAGCCTATAAAGATTCGCGTTTTTGGGACCCGATTGGAGGCGATCGGTTGAGATTTAGCCCGATCATCCGAAGCCCGATACTCCGACAACACGGAAGTATACAGCCTCAACGGCCTGATCGGATTTCAATTGATAATTCAGAGGGTGTTTGTTAAGATACTCCCGTGAAGGTAACTGTAGCTCTGCTGATCTCGCTTCTGGCGGCAGGAGGGTTGCGCGCGGGCGAGAAGGTGATGCTGATCCGGGTCGATGGTGCTATCGGTCCGGCGAGTGCTGAGTATATCATTTCATCGCTCGACAAGGCAGAAAGCGAGCAGGTATCCGCCCTGGTTATAGAGATGAATACGCCGGGTGGTTTGCTTGAGTCGACGAGGCGGATTGTTCAGAGTATTCTGACATCGAAGGTTCCGGTCATCGTGTATATCTACCCTCCGGGTTCCAGGGCGGGCTCCGCGGGCGTTTTCATAACCCTTTCGGCAAATGTAGCGGCTATGGCACCCGGCACCAACATAGGTGCATCCCATCCCGTTGGGGGAGGAATCGGTAAGGACACGAGCTCGGTCGAAGCCGAGAAGATCACTAACGACGCGGCCGCATTCATCAGAGCCATTGCTCAGAGAAGGCATCGCAACGTGATGTGGGCGGAGAATGCGGTTCGACGAAGCATCTCCAATTCCGATTCCGAGGCGCTCAAGGCAGGAGTCATAAATCTTATCTCCCCGAGTCTCGATTCGCTACTCCAGCGGGTGGACGGCATGCAGGTCCAAACCGATACAGGCGAAGTTCATTTGAGGACAGCCGGTGCCGAGGTCCAGTTTGTGCCGATGAACTGGCGGGACAAATTTCTGGGAGTGATCAGCGATCCGAACATCACATACATTCTCATGATGATCGGCATCTTCGGGCTCATGTTCGAGCTGTTTAATCCCGGTTCGGTATTGCCCGGCGTCGTCGGAGCGATCTCGCTTATCATTGCGTTTTATGCCTTTCAAACCCTCCCCATAAACTATGCCGGGCTTGCGCTGATTCTGCTTGCAATAGTTCTATTTGTGGCTGAAATTAAAATCGTGAGTCACGGCATACTCGCGATCGGGGGCATCATATCCATGTTTCTCGGATCCATTATGCTGATTCATTCGCCTTTCGAGTTGGTGAGTATTTCGCTCACGCTGATCATCACGACGGTTCTGGTTGCAGCAGCCTTCTTCATTTGGGTCATCGGCCTCGGGCTGAAAGCCCAACGTCGAAAGCCGACAACCGGACTTGAAGGGATGATCGGGGAAAGCGGCTCGGTGATGACCGCGATTAGGCCGGGGGTTCCCGGCCAGGTCACCGTTCACGGCGAGATATGGCAGGCGACGTCGGACAGCAATCTCAAGAGAGGAGAAGAGGTTGTGGTGGAATCTTTCGAGAAATGGACATTGAAAGTCAAACCCAAGGAATAGGAGACTCATATGCCTACTGCATTAGCAATTATAGTCATCTTTGTAATCTTCTTCCTCGCGAGCGCTATCAGGGTCCTCCGTGAGTATGAACGTGCGGTGGTCTTCAGGCTCGGCAGGCTGATTGATGCGAAGGGGCCCGGTATCATTCTACTCATTCCGATAATCGATAAGATGGTTCGGGTGAGCCTCAGGACGATTGCACTCGATGTTCCACCGCAGGACATCATAACCCGCGACAACGTCTCCGTCAAGGTGAGCGCGGTGATATACTTCCGCGTGCTCGATCCTAAGAAGGCGGTTATCGAAGTGGAAGACTATCTATTCGCGACGAGCCAGATATCCCAGACAACGTTGAGAAGTATTTTGGGAGAGTCGGCGTTGGATTCGCTCCTTGCCGAACGGGAGAAAATCAACAAGAGACTTCAGGAAATTATAGATAGCCACACGGAGCCCTGGGGAATTAAGGTTTCCAATGTCGAGGTAAAGCAAATTGATCTTCCGGAAGATATGCAGCGGTCAATGGCGGCCGAGGCTGAGGCGGAGAGGGAGAGGAGGGCAAAGGTCATAAATGCCGAAGGTGAGTTCCAGGCATCACAGAAACTCGCAGACGCAGCGAAGATCATTGGCGAGTACCCGACTGCGATCCAGCTCCGGTTCCTGCAGACACTCGCCGAAGTCGCATCCGAAAATAATTCAACCACAATATTTCCGGTTCCTATAGACCTGTTGACACCTTTCCTGGAGAAGAAGGATTCCGGAAAAAAATAACTGGCTGGACTTGAATCAACAAAAGAGCCCTGCCGATACAGGGCTCTCCTGTACATATGCGCCAAAGGTCAGGACCAGGTTCCGGATCCTACCAGGTTGCCCTGATCGTCGTATTCCCACCATGCACCGGCACCGCTGCTCGTCCATGTTACTTTCAGTATCAGAGTCGATCCGTTAGTATACTCTTCGAGCTCACCGCTGTTGTCCTTATTGTTAACGAAAACATATTTGTCGGTCTGCGTCCCGGTCGAGTCGTAACCGATGATCGTTCCCGTCAGGTTACCGTTGCTGTCGGTGGACCAGTTTACTTTGGAGAGCGGCGTGGTGGAGTTGGTGTTATACAAGGTCCAGTCGCCGTTTGATCCGCTGGCGGTTTCAGAGCCCTGGAAAGCTGTCCAGTTTTTGTCCAGCGAGCCGTTATACGTACCGTTGATGACAGATTTCCATAAGTACGTGGTGTCGCTTTGTGTAGCCGTCAGGGTAATGGTATACGTCCCGCCGTTGATTGTCCAGGTCCATGTATTTCCGGAAACGCTCGGCGACCCCGCATCAGAGATCAGGGCCGTATATCCTGCGGCAAATGTGTTGAATGTGAGAGCCAGGCCATTGACATTCTGCCCCACTGAGTCGGCGCTGGCTCCCGGCCCTTTAAAAGTGGGTGCAGTCAGACTGGGCGGTTTAGCAGCCGGGCCGGTGGGATTGCTGCTCTTTGAACAACTTGCTAAAAGGAACGCAAGTGCCAAAAGGATGCCGGCACCCCTCAAAGACTTTATCATCGCTTGATTCTCCTTCTTTCATGGTAATAGTTCTGCTCGATTAACACTGACCACAAATGTTCGATTAAAGTAAAGACTAAAACCATCATTGGCAAGCGAGTTATTCGGGCTGTTATTCCCCCCTTTCCGCGGTAGTTGCCTTGCAATGCGATGACAGCTAAATTGGACGCGGAGGAAAAAACTATGAAATGGTTAATCTTGTTGATGACCTTCGCGTGGGTAACCGTGGCCGCAGCCCAGGAAATCAATGCCACAGTAACTCTCAACTATGAAACGTTAAGCGGGACAGACCGGGAAAATGTGTCCGGTCTGGGACCTGCGATCCAGAATTACATTAATTCCTACCAATGGACTGGCCAGAATTTCAGCGGACCGAAGATCCCGGTCACGCTTAACATCTACCTGCTCTCCGCGTCCGGCGGTGTCTATTCTGCTCAGGCATTTATCGGAAGTCAGCGTCCGGTCTACAAGTCGTCCAACATGTCCCCCATGCTGCGCGTAATGGACAACTCGTGGCAGTTCACCTACACCCAGGGGCAGCCGCTCTTGCACGATCAGTTCCATTTCAATTCACTTACCGGATTCATTGACTATTACATGTACGTCGTTCTCGGCTTCGATTACGACTCGTACGATCCATTGGGCGGGACAAAATATTTCCAGGATGCAGCAAATATAGTGGCACAGGGACAGAACGGAAACTATCCTCAGGGCTGGGGTCCGAGCTCGTCCGGAACTTATTCAAGGTATTCTCTCGTCAACGAGGTGTTGTCGGCAAAGTACGAGATCTTCAGAAAATCATTTTACGAATATGAGTACAATGGAATCGACCTGATGAGCACCGAACGTGATACGGCACAGGCGAATATCGCCAAGGCTTTGACGAATATTGCCAACATCGTGCTTCAATCAGGATCGCCCAGCACCCTGATGAGGGTCTTCTTCGACGCCAAATATCAGGAAATAGCTAACTCTCTGCAAGGGTATCCAGATAAAAGCATCTATCAGAAGCTTTCCATTGTGGACCAGGCGCACCAATCCACATATTCAAAGTACATGAACTAAACAGATAGTCGGCCGGGACCCGGATAAAGTCTCCCGGCCCCCTGCATTCAGCGGGGTTGTCGTGTATTTTTGTCGCGAGGATAGGTCATATGCATGTCGCGGGCAGCGTGGTACAACTTCTGACCTTGTCGTTTTTGGTGACGATGCCGCTAGAATCCTACGCCGGATTCGAGCGACGGTTCACCGGGGCGCGCGCCCTGGGAGCGGCGGGGGCCATTGATACTTTCGGCGACGGGCCATGGTCCTTCTATCTCAATCCGGCACGTACAACAGAAATTACGGAAACATCCCTATTCTATACCCCCTCCATAGACGGCATCCGTGAGATCGAATCGAAAGGCATGTCTTTTCGCAGTAACATGCTCGGATTCGACTGCTCGTTCGCAGCTCAGACGTTCGGATTCGATATCTATCGTGAAACTGTAGTCACTGCAAATCTCTCCGTTCCGCTCCGCGAATTTCTTTTTGTAGGCTCTAATGTGAATTTCAACCACCTGTTCATTGAACGATACGGTACCGAACTCTCCGTAAGCGTGGATGCGGGTGCGAGAATGTTCCTTTCGGATAATTTCTCGCTCGCTTTCAGCGCAACTAATCTCAGCTCTTCTTCAATGACTCTGGCCAAAGACAGGCTTCCGCAGACTTTCGGTGCGGGCATAGGATATCTTTCGGATGCACTGAATGTGGGCGTCGAGTATTACAAGGAGATAGGGTTCCCTTCATCGTTCCGAATTGCGGCGGAGTACACCCCCGTCCGCTACATTACAGTCAGGAGCGGAACTGCGAGCGGAACCGACTCGTTCAATGCGGGCCTTTCGCTCAGGGTGGCCTCCTTTGGGATCGATTACGGAGCTATGTTTCACCGGGTTCTTGGAACAACTCATTCCTTCGGGGTGTCGTTCAGATTCGGGAAACGGGGCGAATCGGAGTTTGAGGAAATCAGGCAGTATAGAGAATCCCTGCGCCAAAAATAAAACCGGAGCAGTGTAAGGCTATGAAAACGGGGCAGTACAGGGTATCCGGCAAGGCGGCGTTTTTCCTGATGGTCCTTCTTGCCGCTCCAGCCTTGTCTCTTGCACAATCTGCAGAGGAGGAAGAAAGAGAGGAGAACACTCTGGAGTCCGTCCTGACTAGTTCGGACGATGCTGCCGATGTTTTCGATCCGGTTGACATGAGCATTGCAACCGAGGACGACCTGATGTCCATCCCCGGCATGACTTCGAGATGTGCCTCAGCAATAATTGCCTACAGAAAGAATAACAGAATTATCGGAAGCCTCGCTGAAATCTCCCGCGTGGACGGCATGACGGCCGAGATAATGTCTTCTTTGCAAAGGCATGCATTGGTTCGTCTGAAAAACAACATGCAGGCCGAACTGATTTCTTACTTCAATGTAGCCCCGCAGCGAGCGCCGCTGTTCGAAAATGCCTACGGCGACTATGGCATTCTGAATTTTCAGAAGTTCATCTTCTCGTATCGCAACTTCGAATTGAGCGCGGTGACCGACAAGGATCCGGGAGAGTCGAGGCTGGCAGATTTCTATTCCTTCGCACTCACGGCACGAAACATCGCAGGTCTGATTTCGATCCACCTGGGCGATTACACAGTGAGTCTCGGTAATGGTTTGCTGTTTTCGAGCGGCGGTATGATATCGAAGAGTGCCGGTGCGATAACGCCTCTATTCTCTACGCGGGCGTATGCGCTAAAGCCATATAGATCGAAGGGGGAAAACAAATTCATGAGAGGTGCCGCAGCCGCCGTGAGCTTTCGTAACTTGACTATTACCCTCTTCGGCTCTTCTAAGAAGCTGGCTGCCCGAACGGATAGCATGGGCAATGTCATTTCCGTCGATTATTCGGGGCTCCGTCTCCCGGGACAAATCCCAAAGATGAGTCTGCAGGAGACTGTCGGCGGAGCCATTGTCGCATACAATTCGCCTGCTGTCAACTGCGGAATGTCGACGGTACACTTCATTTATGATCGCGCATTCGAGTACCGCTATATGCAGCGAGTGACCGCGATCGAATCGTATGCACGGCTGAGGCTGGAGAACTTCGCCTTTTCCGGTGAGGCACTCATAGATAAGAAAGTCTCTTTCAGCTCGAGCGTAAATTTCGACTACGGCAATGCCCGGTTTGCCGCAGGCTTGCGCAGCTTGCGCTCTGAGATCCTGCAGAACTACAGCGGCCCTCTCTCGGAAAGCTTCCCGACAAATCCCGAAGAGGGGATCTATTTCGGAGCAACTTTGCGCCCCGCAGATGTTGTTAAACTTGGATTCTACTACGACCGGTTCAGGATCCTCTCCACCCCGGGAAATCCTGAAAGAAGCGGTGAGGAAATCTTTGCCGACGCATACATATCTCTTTCTCGAATGAAGATCCTGGAAGGATCCGGCACTGTGCTGTACTTAAGATATAAGTTCAAGACAAAAGAAGACTCTTACATCCCGCTTGCCGATTTCCCTTCTGCGCTATCAGTGATCTTCGGTTCGAAGCAAGCGATCAGGTGCGATTTCAGGCACGGGTTCGCTTCACCATTTTCGATTCGCGCTAGGATCGAAAGAAACTTCGTTTCGTCAGGTGAAAAGGGCGAACTGGTTCTCTTTGATGCCGGCTGGCGAACCGGAAAGGGCGCTGTAGACGCCAGACTCTGCTTCTACCGCACCGATTCGTATAAGTCGGCATTTTATACGGTCGAAAAGGATCTTCCGGGTATAGCAGAATTCGCGGTCCTGTACGGAGATGGCGCCCGTCTCTTCCTGATCGGCAGTTGGAAGCCGTTCGATTCGTTTAAGATAGGAATGAAGGTTTCAAGAGACGTCTACAGCGGCAATCGTGAGATATCTGTCGGATCATTTTCAAGGGAGCTTCCCGGTTCAACCGATATAAGTTTGGAATTCGGATACCGTCTTCGGTAAGCCCTGCTCGATGATCCCCGGGTCAGCGCGCGATCGGGACTACGCGAAGCAGACGAGTACCTTCGAAAGTCCCGTCGCGATTGAAGTCGAAGGCGAAGTCTACGACACCGATGTCCCTGCATGCGTGACACGCATTTTTCAGTATGTACTGAACGATGAATCTTTCTCCGCCTCCTGGTAGAGACTCATACCGCGGCTCCGATAGATGGTACCTGTCTCCGGGCCAGACGGCCGCGTCGGGGAAGGAATCGACAATGCCGATATAGGTCGAGTCTTTCTTGAGTTCGGCGAGGTCGACAAAGCTGAAATCGTCCACGTCTATCATATCCGGTTTGCCGTTGACCAGAGTTATGCCGAAGTTTTCGTTTGCCCGGAACGGATAGAACACGTACGCGATATCCACGATGCCTGAATCAACGAAATGCCGGACATACCCCGTCGTATCCGTGAGGATAGTGAACCGAACCGCCTCAGCCGTCGCTCCGCTTTTCTTCATAAGGTTCAGAAAGCACCTCTGAAATGCCTGGCCTTCCAGGGAATCGCAAGTCCTGTGAAACATTGTCATGAAATCGACGGGAGCATGCCACACGACGTTTGAATCTACCTGGAGGAAAGACTTATGCTCCCCCTTCTGCTGAGCATGAACAGCCGCCGAAATGGACAACGCGAAAAGGAGGATAGCCGTTTTCAAATATGACCGACGCATCGTATTATTCATCATCAAGAACAGATTCCTGTCCGGAAAACTAAACAATGAATTCAAGTGAATCAACAAACACAAACTGACAAAGAATGTGGAAAGAAAAAATGACGCGCAAATATTCCGTTATAGTTTTCGATCTCGGCAATGTACTGCTGCCGTTCGATTACAAAATAATCATCGGAAAGCTGGAGAAGGTGAAAAAGGGACTCGGCGAGAAGTTCGCGACCTTTTACCGTGACAATTACGAGATTCATCGCAGATTCGAGCGGGGGGAAATGTCCGTCGACGAATTCACGGAAATCATCCTGGATGTTCTGGAGAACGAGGTGAGAAAGGAAGATTTCTTCGAGATATACTCGAAAGTGTTTACAGTGAACGAAAAGCTCGTGGAAAAGCTGCCCGTGCTGAAGAAGAACTACAAGCTTGTCTTGCTCTCGAATACCAACGCAATTCACCAGCGCTACGGGTGGCAGGAGAACCAGTTCATTAAGTTCTTCGATAAACTGATCCTTTCGCACGAGGTGGGTGCCGTGAAACCGGAAGAAAAAATCTACAGGGCAGTGGAAGCGTTCACCGGCGCTCCACCTTCGGAGCACTTCTATATCGACGATATCTCAGAATACGTCGAAGGAGGGAAGAGAGCGGGTTGGGACGCGGTTCAGTTTGTGGGGAACGAAGAGCTCTTCAAAGAATTTGAAAAGAGGGGAATTGTCTTCGGAAACGGCCCCCGTCACTGAGTGGTGACGGGTCTGTCATCCTTTCGCCCAATCATCCTGAAGAACATCTTCCAATTGAAGTCCCACGGGTCGGTTTTTCTCCCCGGAGCAATATCTTTGTGGCCCAGGATGTATCTTACATGAAATCTGGCGTCAAGGCACCTGACCAGGGAGGCGAGTGATCTGTACTGAGCCGCAGTCGGCGGATCGTGAGGAGTGTTCACGATTTCTATTCCGACCGAGACGGCATTAACATCGGTTATGCCGTCCGGCAGGCGGCTCTTGCCGGCCTGGTAAGCTATATCCCTATTGCGGACCAACCTGTAAATGATTCCTTCTCTGCTGATGATGTAATGCGGGCTGACGTCGTACTTCCTATACTCATCGAGAATGCCTTCAATGCTGAATGAGTCGGGACTCAGAGCATTGTACGAGGAGTGTATGATGATCGCTTCGATTCGGCGGGGATGGTCGACCGTTCTGTGTCCCCAGCTCACAAGATTATTGACGATCTTTACCTGATTGCAGGGTGTAGCGGCGGGAGTTGTCCGAAGTGGTTCCAATGATAGTACGGCGCAGATGATCGCGATAAGATACATTTCTCGTTCATGATATCAATATATAAGGAATAAAAAAAGCCGTCCGGCTTTCTGCCGGACGGCTCCAAGAAGTGTGTTATTCCCGACTTCTTACGAACATCCGCTCGTAGATCCGCAGTTCAGGCACTTGTAACAGGATCCACTGCGGATCATGATCGATCCGCATTCATGACAGGGAGGTGCATCCGCCTGTTCCTGGAACACTTTCTTTTCGGTCTGCTCGAGTGTGATGTTGAACTCTTCCTTTTCTTCGGACTTCGGTTCGGCCGCGATAGAATCCACGACGACCGACGCGGGCTGTTCCTGCCGGGGGAGGAACTTAAGTCCCATCCATCTGAAGATGTAGTCGAGAACCGACTTGGCGATTGGAACTTCCTTGCTGTTCGTAAACCCTGAAGGCTCGAACCGCATGTGGCTGAACTTGTCGACGAGGACTTTCAGGGGAACGCCGTATTGAAGCGCGAGCGAAATTCCGGTTGCAAACCCGTCCATCAGGCCGCTTATGGTCGAGCCTTCTTTCGACATCGTTATGAAAATCTCACCCGGCGTTCCGTCCTCGTAGAGGCCGACGGTGATGTATCCTTCGTGGCCGCTTATGCTGAACTTGTGGGTGATCGCCTTTCTTTCGTCGGGGAGTCTTCTTCTGCTTACGTGGGTCGCCGGAACAGCTTTCTCTTCTTTCCGGCCGTCTTCCTTTTTAGTGTTGAGGGGCTGCGTCCTCTTGGACCCGTCACGGTAAACGGCGATGGCCTTGAGGCCGAGCTTCCAGGCCTCGATGTATGCCTGCTCGATATCTTCCACCGTAGCATCGGTCGGCAGATTGACGGTTTTTGAGATTGCTCCGGAAAGGAAAGGCTGCACGGCAGACATCATTTTTATGTGGCCCATGTAATGGATCGACCTCGTGCCGTTGACAGCCTTGAAGGCGCAGTCGAAAACAGCGACATGTTTCTCTTTGAGATGAGGCGCCCCTTCAATGGTGGCGTTGTCGTCCACGTATTTAATAATGTCGTCTATCTGTCCTTCAGAGTAGCCGAGCGTCCTGAGAGCGAGCGGGACGGTATTGTTGACGATCTTCATGTAGCCGCCCCCGACGAGCTTCTTGTACTTCACGAGTGCGATGTCGGGCTCCACGCCGGTCGTATCGCAGTCCATCATAAACCCGATAGTCCCGGTCGGGGCGAGAACCGAAATCTGTGAATTCCGGTAACCGTATTCCTTTCCGATCGTCAGGGCGTCGTCCCATATGTTTCTGGCCGATTCGATGAGATATTCGGGCGCCGCGTCTACCTTTATCTTGTCGACGTGCGCCCTGTGTTTCCGAATAACGCCGAGCATAGGCTCCCGGTTTGTTTCATAACCGTCGAACGTCCCTATGGTCTTCGCTATCAGGGCGCTTTGCCTGTAGCCCTCTCCGGTCATCATCGCGGTGATGGCAGCCGCAAAGGCTCTTCCTCGCTCGCTGTCGTAAGGAAGTCCGAGGGACATAAGAAGCGCACCGAGATTCGCGTACCCGATACCGAGCGGCCTGAACGCATGGCTGTTTTTCTCGATCGATTTTGTAGGGTAGCTTGCGTTGCCGACAATTATCTCCTGAGCGGTTATCGTGATCTCGACGGCATGACGGAAAGACTCTATGTCGAAGGAGCCGTCTTCCTTTCTGTACTTCATCAGATTAAGAGAAGCCAGGTTGCAGGCGCTGTCGTCGAGGAACATGTATTCGCTGCAAGGATTCGATGCGTTGATAGGCGCCGTATTCGGACACGTGTGCCAGCTGTTCACGGTACTGTCGAATTGCATCCCTGGGTCACCGCTGATCCAGGCTGCCTCTGCAATCTCTCGCATGAGCTCGCGCGCACGGTAGCTTTCGGCCGGTTTACCGTCGCGCACATTCTTTGCGCTCCATTCCTTGTCTTCTAGCACGGCACGCATGAAATCATCGGTTGTGCGGACGCTGTGGTTTGCGTTTTGAAACTGAACTGAATCGTAAGCACCGCCGGGAACGTTGAAGCCCGGATCATAACCGGCGTCGATCAAGGCCCACGCTTTCTTCTCCTCGTCCGCTTTGGACCTGATGAATTCCTTAATATCCGGATGATCGATATTCAATATCACCATCTTCGCCGCACGGCGTGTTTTCCCGCCCGACTTGATGACTCCGGCAAATGAGTCGAAGCCGCGTAGGAACGACACCGGTCCGGACGCGGTCCCGCCGCCTGAGAGCCGCTCCTTCGAGGAACGGAGGCTGGAGAAGTTTGTTCCCGTCCCGCTTCCCCACTTAAACAGCATTCCCTCTGTTTTTGCCAGATCGAGGATGGACTCCATAGTGTCTTTAACCGAATTGATGAAACAGGCGGAGCACTGGGGCCTTTCTTCGATCCCGACATTGAACCAGACAGGACTATTGAATGCTACATATTGGTTTACCAGCAGGTACGCGAGCTCGTCGTAAAAGGCCGCAGCATCTTCAGTCGATGCGAAGTAGCCCCCCCGGATTCCCCATTGAGTGAAGGTCCGGGCCACGCGGTCAATCAACTGCTTTACGCTCGTCTCTCTTTCCGGGGTGCCCAGCTGTCCATGGAAGTACTTGGATACGACTACGTTCGTAGCGGTCATGCTCCAAAAATCGGGGACCTCTACCTCGTCCTGCCTGAAAATTGTCTCTCCCTTTTCATTCGTGATCAGGGCGCTTCGTCTTTCCCAATTGACTTCGTCAAAAGGATGCGTACCCTTCTTCGTGTACAAGCGTCGGACTGAAAGCCCGCCCCACTTCGAATGCGCCTTTGTGTCTTCGGAAATAAATGTATCCGTGTATCCCATGTACACTCCTCCCTTCTATCTTGAAGATTTAGCCGATTTTGTTTAAGCCGGATGTCAAATTCGGCCTATACGACGAGGACAAAAACGGCTTTTGTTTACCGGAGATGCTTCAACGGTGCTATCACCCGGCTCTCACCTCCACTCGGTGGAGAGTCGATTTGAAAATTATCCTGAAGCCTGAGGAAAGTCAAGAAATTAAGCTTAAGAATTGACTTCAACACAAACTTTGTTTGGTGTTTCTTCGCTTGCGGGCTTGTGGTCGGATTTGGAGTTCGAGAGGGCGTCCTGAGCGGCGTGTTTTCTGGGGTAAATGAATCTCAATTTAGCGATTCGAGTTGGCCGTCGAGGTTACACTTCCGCAGTGTAAATGCAAGTTTCAGCCGTCGAGCAACTCGGTCACGGCCTTGGAGAGATCGTTTGTACTGTAGGGCTTTTGAACCAGCCCGTCCGCCTCTTTCCCAAGTATCGGCTCCAGATCGGAGACCTCGCTATAGCCTGTGCAGATAAGAACCTTCGGCGGCTCCGGTCTCTTCTTGATTGCGATGCAGGCTTCCTTTCCACCCATGCCAGGCATTACCATATCCAGAATGACGATCTTGACATCCGGATTTTCCTTAAGCCGTTCAAGAGCCTCTGCGCCGTCGGAAGCTGTTATAACGGCATAACCATGGTCGACGAGTATATCGTATGCCAGCTGGCGTACAGAATCTTCATCGTCGACAACAAGAATTTTTGCATCCTTTCTGTTCGGGCCATTTGATTCATGTGTCCTTTTTACGATTTTCCCCTCTTCAGAGTAACCGGGGAGGAAGATTCTCATTCTTGTTCCGACTCCCGAGGTCGACACCACTGACATGACCCCTCTGTGGTGTTTCACAATATTGTACGCCATGCTGAGACTCAGCCCGGTGTATTTTTTGACCTTCTTAGTAGTGAAGAACGGTTCGAAGATCCTTCGCTTTATTGTCTCATCCATTCCAAATCCATTGTCCTCAATCTCGACAAAGCAATGCTCACCTTCAGCGACGTAGGCTGGGGCGGGCTCCGGCACATTTCCGACTCCGATGGAGCACACTATGGTGCCTCCGTTTTCCATCGACTCAGCGGCATTCGTCAGGAGTGCCAGAAGTACCTGCCTTAGCTGGGAAGTGCTGACGCGCGTCCTGAGCGGACGAGTAAAGGAGATGACGTGGATCGAATACCTGTCTGCATGAGCTTCCCTGAACTCGCCTGCCACTTCTGAGACGAACTTGTTGAGGTCAACAACCTCGAGGGTGTTGGCATCGAGCTGGGCAAATCCAAGCACTTCTTTTACGAGTTCTGCTGTCCTTCTCGCGGAATTTTCGATGATATCCGCGTAGTGGTGCTCCTTCGAGTTACGGGGAAGCTTTCTTTTCAGCAAAGAGGAGTATCCGGTTATGCTGCCGATAATGTTGTTCAGGTCATGTGTAAGTGAAGCCGCCAGCCTCTCCAGCGTTTCGATCTTCTTTTCTTTGGCAGTGTAATCCTCGTAGTACTCGCGATCGCTTGTGTCCTGAACAGTCGCGTAATGTATTCGAGATACCGGGTCAAACTGAATCGCGAATTCTACCGCTCTCGAGTCGTGTGATGTTTTCACCCTTGCGGCGAATCTTACAAATCTGTCATTCGTCGCAGATGCCATTCCTTTAAGGAGATCTTCGAAGCGATCGGCCTCGGCACGGGCGAGATACTCGCTGACCTTCTTCCCGACCAGATCTTCTTCTTCAAACATTTGCAGTGCAATTTTGTTGGCTGTGCGAATCGTTCCGCTCTCCGATATCGTCATAAGCCCGAAGACGGAATTGTTGTACAGCCTCTCCAGTGCCGTTCCCTGTTCTTTCGTGAGGTCAAAGAGTTCGGCTGCCTTGTAGGCCGAATAGACGTGATGGATATAGGATAGAATCAGCGCCCGCGGGATCGCTTCCGATATTGGCCCCGCGTGGTCGAATATCAGGAGAAGATCCCTCCCCTGGGGATTGGCGGAGGTAACCGTCAATTCGCCCCCGTGAAGGTGAGACTCAAGGAAACTGCGGAGGGAATCACCGGCTTCATCGAGAGGACTATTCGGGATGAGTTTGTCCACGGTGGTGTTCCAGAGCGCGCCTGAGCCTGATAGGCGACTGAAAATTCCGGAGACCGCTTCTGCCCCTAATTTTCTTGCTCTGGTGGACAGAAGGCCGTCTTTCCGTTCAAAGGCGGTGAGGATATACCCGTCGTCCGCCGGCGCGGCCTCCACAAAAACCACCGACATCGTGCCTGCGAAGGAGTGTCCTCTCTTCAGAGCCAGCTCAAGGATCTTCTCCCGCTCCAGCACGCCGGTTAACTCCGCTACGCCGTCAAAGAAAAGCCGCAGAATTCTTGCCTGCTCTTCAAGCTGCCTGGTCTTCCGTTTCACCCTGGAGCGGAGGAGGTAGTTGAAGCCTGCAAGGAATACGACTAATCCAACTATTGCGAGGAATATGAACTCCATTACCTCCGAATAGCGCCCCATAATACCTTCGGGTAAAGTGTTGATATCAGCCGAAGACCCGAGGAGAATATCGTCGCCGCCTGTATATGGCTTTGTATATGAAAAGCGTGTCGAGATTCCCGTTACTTCAATGCGGGAACCGTCGCGTACCTTTACTGCGTCGAATTGGGGATCCTGACGGAAGTCCACAAACACCGAGGTCGTGTCGTTCTTTCTGCCGGCGAGGTATATCGAAACACCATCGCTGTGGTATATCTTGTCCACGACCTTTCCCCTGCAATTAACGAGCAGGCCGTGAAAAGTCCCGTTACGGATTTGTCCTATCGAGGCGTGAACGGGAATTACCCTGATTCTGTGCCTAAGGATTCGTATGTGGGGAGAGACAATCTCCTCCTGACCGTAATACATCCCGAGTCTGCCGATTGCAATGACGCTGTCTCCGATGAGCAAAGATGGGCCCTTGTAGTCGAACTTGAAAAGCCGTATGCCACCGGAGGAGTCCTGAATAAAGCTCTGAAGCGTCCCGTCAGTCCTGCCCGAAGGAATTGTAACAACTCCCGTCACGGAGACGACACGGTTAGTTTCGACCGTCACGCCGGTCCTAGGGGTGAGCGCGATCGCCTTCTTAATAGGGATCAAGTCCTTATTCGGGAGGACGAACAGAATCAGGGCTGAAAGGAAAAGTCCGATCGGACTCAAGAGATTCCTCTCCCACCGAGGTCCTCTTTCGACAGGAGACTAAGTACAGAGCGGAGTAGTTCTGCGACGGAGACCGGCTTCGCAAGCCAGCGATCGGCGCTTGAGCGTTTGAGCCTTTCGATGGCAGCATAAGAGAGGTTGCCCGACAAGACAAGCACCTTGACTGCGGAGATCGCCTTTCGGTTCGCGATCAATTCCAGGACTTTGAAGCCGTCAATTCCTGGCATCATGAGATCCAACAGAACGAGCTCAGGTTTGAACTCGCCCAGAAGGATCAGCGCCTCGTATCCATCATGGCTGATCACCACCTCGCAGTTCTCGATCTTGCCGCGCAACACATCCCGGATCATTTCTCCGTAACCTTCATCATCATCGATGATCAGTATTCTTCTTGGATGTTCGCTCCTAAAATCGAAGTTGATGTCCATGTTGTGCGCTTTCAGAAATTTCCT
>JBJKPC010000101.1:0-21328 GCA_046706745.1 Candidatus Kryptoniota bacterium | reverse complement strand
CTATTATGAAACCTGGATATATGAACCCTGAAAGCGGGATATAATATCATCCCTACGGGATTCTTGATCATTGGAATTCAAATTCTATAGTAATATCACCGCTTCGCGGTTGAAGCACAGGCAAAATGCACGACCACTCACCCGGGCATTTTCTTGAAAATCTCTCGTTATTGCGCTATATTTCAAGGCAATAATGAAAGAAGAACGAATCCGCCTAAGCAACGCAACCTTCTACGCGTACCACGGTGTCCTGACAAATGAACAGGCATCCGGAGGCAAGTTTGAAGTTGATGTAGATATGTACGGCGATTTTTCCAAGGGATCCGAAAGCGATCGCCTGAAGGATACGGTTGATTATGAAAGGGTGTACCAGTCTATCAAAGAACTGGTGATCGATAAGAGATTCTACCTCGTTGAATCTTTGGGAGCAAAGATCGCGGAAAGCATCCTTGAGAGGTTTCTCCTTCTCGACCGCGTTGTGGTAAGAGTCCGCAAGCGCTCTCCCCAGGTGGGCGGTGTGGTCGACTATGTGGAATTTGAAACCGAAAGACATCGCGCCGGGAAAGGCACAAGTGGAAGGGGTTGATTCGTATCTGTCATTAGGATCCAACTTAGGTGACAGAATGGGGTACATGAAACGTACAATCGACTCGATAGCAGGGCTTCGGGAAGTCGAAGTGAGAAGAATTTCGCGAGTTTTTGAGACGGAACCCGTCGGGATGATCGACCAGCCGATGTTTCTCAACATGGCAGTCGGAGTCGTTACAAGTTTGCCGCCGGAAGAGTTGTTGGCACGTCTTAAGATCATCGAGAAGGCCATCGGCCGGGTTGACCGCCCCCGCTGGAGAGAACGAGAGATAGACATTGATATCATATTCTACGACAGAGTTGCCGTTAAATCCGACAAGCTGACCATTCCGCACGAGAGAGCTCATCTAAGACGATTTGTTCTCGAGCCATTGTCGGAGATAGCGCCTGAATTTGAACATCCGGTGCTTCACAAGACTGTGACAGAGCTCCTCGCCGAATGCCCAGACAAGTCGGCAGTGCGGTTAAGACGCGAATTGTCGGACGTGGTAAGTTGACGATGGAGCTCGGAGATTATACAAGCGACATAAAGCATATCGCCATCGAGGGTGTGATTGGCGCGGGGAAGACCAGCCTCACACTCAAGCTCGCAAAGCTTCTGAAGGGAAGGGCCGTTTTGGAGAAGTTCGAGGAGAACCCCTTTCTGGAGAAATTCTACGACGATATCGAGCATTACGCCTTTCAGACCCAGATGTTCTTCCTGTTAAGCCGGTACAAGCAGCAACAGGAACTCGCACAGACGGATCTCTTCGAACAGGTAATCGTAAGCGACTACATGTTCGAAAAGGACAAGATTTTCGCATACCTGAACCTGCAAGATGATGAGCTCAGACTGTACGAAACACTTGTAGGATTCCTGGAACGAACCATTTTGAAGCCGGACCTGGTTGTATATCTTCAGTGCAACGTGGAGCACCTGATGAGAAATATCCGGAAGCGCGGTCGAAAGATTGAAAGGACAATTTCCGTCGAATACATCCAGAGTCTCAACGAAGCGTACAACTATTTCTTTTTCAGGTACAAGTCATCGCCTCTTCTTATTGTGAATGCAGATCAGATTGATTTTGTGAACGATGACGATGATTTTGATCGACTTGCGTCGGAGATACTCAGGCCCAGGAAAGTTGCCGAATATTATAACCCCGTTTTGAAGTGATGTTTGAAGCATTAATCTGGTTATTCTTTTTTTACGCCCTCTTCAGGTTCATACGTTCAGCGATACGAAATGCGGTAAGAAAGGGGATAAAAGACTACGAAATGCAAAATGAAGAGAAGCGGCATAGTGAGAATGAGGTGAAGATTGATCGAAAGAATATTGAAGATGCAAAGTACGAAGACCTCAAGTAGGAGCCGGTGCAGTTGAACGAAGGCGGTGGTAAGAAAGAAGGTAATGGAAAACGTTGGGAAACCGCCGTAAAGAAGACCGTCCGCTCGGTCTTCGTTAGGCTGGGCGGCCGCAAAAAACTCGCGCATTTTTCTCTATCAGTTCCGGGTTCTGTAAAAAGAATAATTGTAATCAGACAGCACAACCAGTTCGGTGATGTGCTCTGTACAGTGCCACTGTTGCGGGCACTAGCAAATAAATTCAAACCGGAAGAACTTGCCGTCGTCGTATCGCCTCAAAACAAAGACGCGCTCGCGAATTGTCCGTACGTAACCGCCCTCATCAACTACGACAAGCTTTCATTCTACAAAAAGCCTTCCCTCTTTTTTGACTTCGTGAGGAAATTGAGGAAGGAATACGATGTGCTTCTGGTCCCTTCCAATGTCTCCCTCTCGCTAACGAACGACATCATGGCGTTCTTCGTAAGGGCAAAAATGAAGATCGGACCTGCTTCATTGGAAAACAGCTCGAACAAGACCAGCTCTGTCTACGATGTCGCGGTCAATCTTGCATGGGGAAGCGGCCCGGTGCACCAGTGCCATCGAAATATGGAGGTGGCTTCGCCGCTCGGTTTTGATAAAAAGAGTGAGGATGGAAGACTGGAATACTTTGTCCGGGAATCCAGTGCGGGTGAGGCCCAAAAGTTCGTCGCGAGACTGAGCAGCGAGGCTCGCCGAAAGGTCGCGCTGCACGCAGGCGCAGGCAAAGTCCCAAATCGATGGAACGTTACGAATTTCGCCGCTCTTTCAGACCTGCTGCAGAATGAACTGGAGGCGGATATTTTTCTCACCGAAGGACCGATGGACCATGACGTGGTCGATGCTCTGGCGGCGATGATCAAGAGCCCGTTTGTAAGGGTGCGGAACAGGGCAATTTCGTTTGTGGCTGCCCTGCTGCAACAGATGGACCTCGTTGTTACCAACGACACGGGGATTATGCACCTGGCGGCGGCCGTGGGAGCCCCGACGCTGTCACTATTCGGCCCGACCGACCCGCTGCAGTGGGCACCGCTCGGGAAAAGGCACAGATTCATTCTTGCGCGGCAAGGCGACATAAATACCATTGGTGTTGACAAAGTGTTCTCGCTAGCGAAGAAAGCATTTCAATTTAACCAGGACAAAGATGGACTTTTTTAACAAGATAAAAGACTGGCTTGTAGAGCGTCTTCAGAAGGTCGAATTCTCCCAGGAGCCTATACACCTTATGCTCGCCGTAATAACCGGCATCGCTGCGGGGTTAGGCGCGACAGCATTTTACAAAATGATACAACTTGTGCAACACCTGATGTTCCAGAGCCCTGCCGGATTTCTCGGAATGACCAGCCTGGTACATTTGGAAGGATGGAAGCGGTTCGTGATCATTCCTCTCGTACCGGCTCTCGGCGGCCTGATAGTTGGATGGATGATGGTCAAGCTCTTCAGGAGCGAGAAGGGTGAAGGAGTTCCGGTGGTAATAGAGAATGTTGCCAAGAAAGGAGGCATCCTCAGCCCTCTCGTCGGACTAACCCAGATGTTCGGCAGCGCAGTCTCTATCGGAAGCGGCGGCGCGGGCGGTCGTGAAGGTCCTTCAATCGCTATCGGGGGTGCAGTCGGATCGGGCATTGGGCAGATCTTCAGAGTGAATGAAGAGCAAATGAAATCTCTGGTCGGATGTGGCGCAGGGGCCGGCCTTGCAGCGGTGTTCAACGCGCCGATCGGTGGAGCACTTTTCGCTATGGAGGTGGTTCTCGGAAGTTTGGACATGCAATCCTTCTCCCCGATCATAATCGCATCCGTCTTCGGCACTTTCATTATGCGGACACTAATCGGGAACAGGCCGATCTTTGTCATACCGACGTTCTCGATGAAAAGTCCCATAGAACTTGTGTTCTATGTCGTTCTCGGCCTGTTCGCTGGTTTTGTCGGCGTTTTCTTCGTGAAGCTTTTCTACGCCACCGAAGAATTTTTCGATCACAAAAGGTTTCCCATCAAGAGTAAGATTTGGAAACCCGCGATCGGCGGATTAATCGTCGGCATAATCGGCATTTACTTCCCGGAAGTCTTCGGTTACACATACCAGGGTGTCGATGCCTCCCTGTATAGCAGAGACTCGTTCCTCCTTCTCTCTGCGCTGCTGTTGATGAAACCGATTGCGACCTCGGTGACATTGGGCAGCGGCGGTTCGGGCGGCACGCTTGCCCCTTCGCTTTTCATAGGCGCCATGGCTGGTGGCGCGTTCGGAAGCGTAGTGAATATGGTCTTCCCGGGTATCAGCGCGCCTGCTGGTGCATACGCCCTGGTTGGCATGGCAGCGGTTACCAGTGCAACCGTTCAAGCACCTCTTTCCGCAGCGATACTCGTCTTCGAAATGACGGACAACTACTCGACCATCTTGCCCATCCTCATAGCCGTTGTCCTCGCGACTTATATTTCCAGAAAGTTTATGAACGGGTCAATTTACACCGTACGCCTGAAACTGAAAGGACAGTTCCTGGATGTATATGGCAGGGATGTGAACATCCTTCGCTCATTGAAGGTCAAGGACGTCATGAGACAGCAATTGGTCGCAGCATCCGAGTCTACGCGGCTCTCCGATCTGCTGGAGATGATTCCGGAAAGCAGCACTACCGTTTTTCCTGTCATACGACATGACGGTACACTTTCAGGAACGATTTCCTACGGCGATATAAGGCAGGCACTTACCGACGAATCGGTCAGAGACCTGATGACTATACTTGTTGTAAAAGACATACTTAACCCTACAAAGCTGAGCGTCAAGGAAGAACAGGACCTATCCTCGGCGATGAAACTCATGCTTGATGCAGGTGTCCCTTCGGTTCCGGTGGTGAGAGATGGAAATCAACTCGCCGGGATGCTCTATTTGAACGATTCTAATCAGGCATACGAGAAGAAGCTCTTGCTGAGCGAGGTCTCTGCCAACTAATGCTGTCAGTTGCAGATATAAAGCGGCTGTCGGAGCTGAAAGACAGGACCGGGAGAAAGGGGCAAGGCCTTTTCCTTATTGAAGGAATACGGGCCGTGAAGGAAGCCTTTGATGGAGGGGCCGCTATAAGACAGGTCCTTGTTCGTGCGGATATCGACAGGGGTAGGTTCGCCGAAGTTTTCGCTCTGGCAGAGAAGGCCGGGGCTGAGATCGATGAACTGGCCGCAAACAAGTTTCACAGGCTGTCTTCCACGGAAACCAGCCAGGGTATTATCGCCGTGGCGGCGGCGGCAGAACCGACGGCTGCAGAACTCCACTCGCTTCTGCGATCGAAACGTAAAGCAATAGTCCTCCTTCTCGACAGGGTTTCGGACCCGGGCAATCTCGGGACCATATTGAGATCTGCGGCATGGTTCGGTGCTGATGCCGTATTCATTTCTGAGCGGAGCGTCGACGCATACAACCCGAAAGTCGTGCGTTCTGCCATGGCTGCAATTTGTCGGCTTCAGGTCGCGCAGAACACCGCGATTACGGATGAGATTCCGGCGCTTAAGCATCTGGGATTTACAGTGATAGCTTCAAGCCATCAGGCCAAGTCGAGCTATGCGGAGTTCGAATATCCCGGAAAATCGGCTGTTGTTTTCGGATCTGAGGCCACCGGATTGTCCACTGCCGTTTTGGAATTGTGTGATGCACAGGTGGGGATACCGCGGGTCGGGCGGATGGAATCCTTAAACGTAGGTGTGGCTGCATCCATAATCGTGTCTGAAATAGTACGCAGGAGATCAGCGAACCGGCGCGACTCCGAGGCCGGGCAGGTCGTTTAGAATTATTCTGCCGTCTCTGTCTTCGGCGCCTACGAACGGGTCGTTGGTGATCAAGACGTTGCCATCAAGATCGACCCAGTCGACGAGCGATGCAAGATGCGCCGCGGCTGTAATTCCGACCGACGATTCTATCATGCAGCCGATCATCACTTTAAGACCCTGCCTCTTAGCTGATTCAATAATCTTCTTTGAATTGTACAAACCTCCAACCTTCTGGATCTTGACGTTGATTCCATCGTATGCAGAAGCTATCGTCTTGAGATCTTCGATTGACTGAAGCCCTTCATCGGCGATCAAAGGGATATTCACACGTTCGCGCAGCCACCTGACATCCTTTATTTGGCTGGCAGGCAATGGCTGTTCCACAAGCTCTACATTCTGGCCTGACAGCCACTTTATCTTCTCGAATGCTTCCTCCTTCGTTTTCCACCCTTCATTTGCATCGACGCGAAGTGGCTTGCTCGTGCTGCTCCGGACGGCCCGGATAATATCTACGTCATCCTTAATGCCAACTTTTATTTTGTACATAGGGTAGTTGGCCGCCTCTATTATTTTTTGACTTATGTTTTGAGGTGTGTCGATGCCGATGGTAAATGAGGTTGTTATTGCACCCGGTTTCTGTAGCCCGAGATAGCCGTAAAGCGGAAGTTCGTGCTTCTTAGCGATCCAATCATGAACGGCTATGTCCAAGGCAGCCTTTGCACTCTGGTCATGTTCCGAGACAGAGTCGAGATATTCACTGAGTTGCCGGGGATGCCAGGGTTCGTCCAATTGTCCAAGATCCACCTTACGAAGGAAGGCTTCGACAGATTCCGGTGTCTCGCCGTAGCGTGAGTTGGGCGAGGCTTCGCCATAGCCGGCCAGTCCGTCTCTCTCGAGCTTCACGATAATAACGGGAACCGCACTCCTTGAGCCGCGGGAAATGCCGAAAGGGTGCCTGAGGATAAGGTTATTCCTCCAGTACGAAATTCTCATCATGTTTCTACCGCACGTATGCAAGGAGGATTCATTCTGTATTAATATAAGACTCCTGAAATTCCTTGTGAAGCTCGAATCCCTTTGCCGCAAATGTACAAGATTAGCCAGGTGGATAATATTGGTCGGGCTCGGGATTAGATTAGGTTCGTGGGTACAATTTACGCCAAAATCTAGCGGCATATCTTTTGTATTGTTCACCATGATGCCTTTCAAAGGCTATTTGACTAACGTCTTTCACAAATTGTTCTTCTTCGGGCAACGACATGCCCGTGAAAAATTGAAATATCGGGTGCGACAACTTCCCTGTATTTTCATGGGGGTGACCAGTTGAAAAGAGCAGCGCTGTGCTCCCCAAAGTGATTGGCTGGGTCAACAATGTGGCCGAGCAAAGCGCCTTCGATGGTGCACGGCCTCTTGGATAAATGCCGCCGCGATTGTGGGAGGATCTGAATGAGGCCCTCCTTAATTACGGTATGGAATAGTACGTGCGAGCGATTTCAAACTTGGAGCGATTGATGTTAAGCGATGCACCAGAAGATATGCAACCAATTGATGCGCCGGCTCAGTCGAGTATGGACATGAACAAGATGTCGAACGGAAGCCATTCCGCCGGGAAAATCCCGCCCGTTATTTCAGGAGGGCCGGTCCAAACCTATGCCTCAATTTCCGAGGCCGTTGGCAAAGTCGAGGGGTTTTTGGTAGCAGGGCAGGAAGAATACTTATTCAATAAAGTAAAATCGCTACCTCAGGATGCGACTATACTTGAAATCGGATCCTTCAAGGGACGCTCCACCGTAGCAATGGGGTATGCATGTAAAGGCACTTCTCGCAAGATATTCTGCATCGATACCTGGGATGGCAACGACTCAGATTTTCATGAGAGGGGGTTCTTTGAAATATGGAAGAGCAATATCGAGAAGAATGACCTTACGCAACACGTCGTCCCACTGCGGGGAATTTCCTCGAAGATAATGGAGCGGTGGCCGGAGCTTAGCGGGAATAGTAGAATCGATTTCGTTTTCATTGACGGCTCACATCAATATGAAGATGTCTTGAACGATTACAGGATCGTTTTGCCCTATGTCAAGGAAGGCGGGTGGATCGCTTTTCATGACGTGGTTGAAACGTGGCCCGGGCCGAGCAAGGTCTGGAATGAAGTAGTAGTAAACGAGCTCACCGATCCCGAATATTGTACAACTCTGGCTTGCGGCAGGAAAAGCGAAAAGCTTCTGCGATTGATCGAGCAGATTACCGATGAAATCCGAAAACGAGATTTCAACGCGGCTGCACAGGCATTGTCAACTATGCTACTCGCATTCCCCAATAGCCAACTCGCTCACCGGACCATCGGATTTATCAAGGGGGACACGGCTGATCAAATTATTTTGCGGGCAGGAGAATCTCTGATATCGCAGAATTCAATAGAGGGGGCTAGAAGAGTGTTCTTTCAGCTCGCTGACAAGGATCCGAATAATTTTGATGCTTTGAACGATCTAGCCGTTGTTGAAATTCTGTCCGAGAATTGGCGGGAAGCCGTGAAAATCTTGGAAGGGATCCTCATTCGCCACCCGGAAAATATAACGGCGCTGACTAACCTTCGATACATACAAGCAACGGTCGAAAAGAAGCGGGGGGTGCAGTTTGACCCAGAAGAGAAGAAAGCTGACCACTCAAGCGAGTTGGATAAAATCATACCTCCCGAAATCAACGATGATGAATTCTACAATGAAATTTCAGAATTGACGAAACAGACCAACATCAAGAACATCCTGGAAATAGGTTCTTCTTCGGGTCAAGGCAGCACGCGGGCGATCGTCACCCAACTGGAGCAGAGAATTGACGATCCTCAACTCTTTTGCCTCGAAGTTTCACGCGAACGATTCTCAGCATTGACGAAACAATATGAAAAAAACAATTATGTGCATTGCTACAACGCCTCTTCGGTCTCCTTGAGCGATTTTCCAACGGATAAGACTGTTAAGGAGTTCTACAGAAAGACCAAAACTAATCTCAACAATTATAAGATCGAAGAAATCATCGGCTGGCTTCATCAGGACATCGATTATATCAGGACTTCCGGCGCCTTGGAAAACGGAATTGAGTTGATTAAAGAGGAGAACAATTTACGGGAATTCGATCTTGTTTTGATCGACGGCTCCGAATTTACGGGGGCTAGTGAACTGAAAAGAGTCTTCGGGGCCAAATACATTCTGTTAGACGACGTAAATTCTTTCAAGAACCATGAGAACTATCGGCTCCTGAAGGGAGACGTTAAGTACAGGCTCTTGAAAGAAAATTTGCAGCTCAGAAACGGGTACGCTATTTTCGGGCGTAACGATGTTGCGTTCCCCATCCACTTTCTCACGATAGTGTTGAACGGAAAACCGTTCATCGAGTATCATATCAACGTCTTCAAAGAACTCCCTTTCCAATGGCACTGGCACATCGTCGAAGGCGTTGCGGATTTGACACACGATACCGCGTGGTCAATGATGAATGGCGGGGCCATAACTAAAGAGATTCATCGGAACGGACTTAGCAACGACGGGACATCTGAGTATATTGACGAACTGGTGCGTCAGTTTCCGGACAATATCACGGTCTATAGAAAGGAAACGGGGGACTTCTGGGACGGCAAGCTTGAGATGGTCAACCAGCCCCTGAAGAACATAAGAGAAGAGTGTCTCCTGTGGCAGATTGATGGAGACGAGCTCTGGAATAAAACGCAAATCGTCGAAGCAAGGGATCTATTCCTAAGAAACCCTGAAAAGACCGCTGCCTTCTTTTACTGCTCGTATTTCGTCGGTCCGAGACTGGTTGTGGCCTCGAAGAACACCTACGGAAATCACATCGACTTCGAATGGTTGAGAACGTGGCGGTTTCGGCCAGGTGACAAATGGCTTGCCCACGAGCCGCCAACCCTTGCCAGAGGGTGTGGAGAAGGAGCTTGGAGGGACATAGCAAGGATAAATCCCTTCTCTCACAGAGAGACGGAAGAGCAGGGACTCATCTTCCAGCATTTCGCCTACGCGACAGAGGAGCAGCTGCGGTTCAAAGAAACTTATTATGGATACGCTGGTGGGGTGGAGGAATGGCGGAGACTCAACGGTGCGACGTCTTTTCCAGTGATGTTGAAGGATTATTTTCACTGGGTGACGGACGAGTCCATCGTGGAAAGTGCCGATAGGCTGGGAATTACGCCTGTGGCCTACGTTCACAGGGATAGATGGGCCTTCAATATTAGCAATGATAAGCAGAGCGTAGCGTCTCCTTTCAGAACCACGGCTGATTACCTGTCGGAAATTCAAAGCGCCGTCGCCAAGAACAATACCCAACGGGCAGAGGAGCTGCGCGTCGTCGTGGGCCGCCTGTCAGGCGCCTCGGATGGAAATGAGGACGCCAAACCAGTTGTGGATTTGGATCCCGCGGCCGTGGATCACTCGTTGCCATCTCACCACCAGAATACTCATTCAGTGATTCGACCTAAATCAACTTCGATCGATGATACTGTGATTGCTGCCCCTGATAACGGAATCCAAAGTGTCCTGTTGGTACGTCCTGACTCAATTGGCGATAATGTAATTTTCTCGGCAATGCTTCCCTTGATAAGAAATAGGTATAAGGATGCTCAAATCGGCATTGTCTGTCAGGAACACATAGCGGAACTGTACGGTTCAAATCCATACGTGGATACTGTCTTTGCAATCGATCGCTCTAAGTTCACTCAGGACGGCAATTATCAAAGAGAGTTTTTGGAAGCGTTGCAGGACTTCAAAGCAAATCTCGCTTTGAATACGGTGTTCTCAAGAGAGACGCTTACAGACTTCATTACGCTCGGTTCCAATGCGAAAGTGTGCATCGGATTCCGCGGTGACCTTTCAAACATAAAAGCGGAAGATAAAGAAGGGTTTGATGCATATTACAATCAATTGATCGACACTAGCGACACGCACACAAGTGAGATTTCACGGTTGAGAGACTATCTGCGGGCTCTCGGCATCGAAACTCCGGATTTGAAACCCAGCCTTCGAATAACGGTTGACGACGAAACTTACGCCGACAATATTTTCAAGGAAATGGGACTAAATCCCGCCTCTACTATCGCAGTCTTCCCGAAAGCTCAGTATACTATAAAAGACTATCCCCACTTCACACGTGTTCTAGACGCGCTCAGCAGTGAAACAGATTATTCATTCATTGGCCTCGGAAGCACGAAAGACATCCCGGAAGTCGAAAGTGTCCTGAGCGCGGTTCCGGAGAATCGCAGACTCAATCTCAGCGGGAGAACAAGTCTCCTCCAATCGGCCGCCGTACTGAAAAGATGCAGATTGGCCTTGGGTGTCGACACGGCCGCGGCTCACATCGCCTGCGCTGTAGGAACGCCAAACGTCGTGATTCTGGGTGGCGGTCATTTTGGGAGGTTCCTTCCTTATTCGTCGCTCACATCGGTGGTTGCGCTACCCTTGGATTGCTACGGCTGCAACTGGAAATGCCGATTCCATACACCCCACTGCATCAAGGATGTCGGATACGAAGTGGTAATTGAAGCGGTTCGCCAGTCTTTGAAAACCAGAAAACCGAGACCAAGAATATTTGTACAAGGTATGGACAAATGGCAGTCCGGTCAGGGGAAGCCGAAGTGGCAGTGGTTTGACGATTTTGTTGATGCTGATTCCGTGGAGATTATCCCGGTGGGCGGCGTGCCTGAGCTCCCGACGGCAAAAGACAAGCTGCTTAAAGCCGAACAGGAAATTCAGGACGGGAATTTGACGGCAGCGAGAGTGACTCTCGGTAAGATGTTGGCGAAGGATGAAGCCAATTTGGATGCGCTCAATGACCTGGCAGTAATCGATATTAAAGAAAATAATTTGGCAGCTGCTTCGCAACTGCTGAATAAAGTGGCCGGAATAGACCCCTCAAATCAGGCCGCCAAAAATAATGCGCGCTATGTCGAACAAACTCTCAAACAAAGCAAACAGTCTGCTGACACGCAACATTCACATCCCCAATTAAAATTTTCAGTTGTGACTCCTTCGTTCAATCATGGAAGATTCATCGAGCAGACGATACAGAGTGTGCTGAACCAGAATTATCCCGACTTCGAGCACATCATCATGGATGGAGGCTCCACTGACGGGACAATTGAGATCTTGAAGAAGTACCGTCATTTGAAATGGGTGTCAGAAAAGGACAGAGGACAATCAGACGCCATTAACAAGGGATTTGCGTCGGCTACAGGTGAAGTAATTGCGTGGATCAATTCCGACGATTGGTATGAACCGGGTACTTTCCAGACTGTAGCCGCATTTTTCGATAACAATCCGGACAAGAACGTGGTAATGGGCGATTGCAATCTGGTGGATGAAAACGGCAGGGTCTTTGACCGCGTGGTAAATGTCGAAAGAAGTTTTGAAGAACTGATGAACTACAAGGTGCCGCGCTCAATACCGACGCAACCAGCAATTTTCTTCAGAAGGAAACTTCTGGCAGAATCCGGCTTATTAGACGTCGGTTTACGATACGCGATGGATTATGATCTGTGGATGAGGTTCGCTCGAAAGGAAAGATTTTTCCATATCAACCGTACATTTGCGAACTACCGTTTCCATCGAGACGCAAAAATCGGAGACATGGACTGGCGGAAAACATACCCGGAATGCGAAACGGTAAGGCGGAGGTATGTTTCGGCAGAAGCGCGTCCGCTGGTATCGGTAATTGTCCCGTGTCACAACTACGCACAATTTCTGAAAGAATGCGTTGGCTCAGTTACCGCCCAGACTTACAAGAACTTTGAGATCATCATCATCGACGACGGTAGTACCGACGATTCTTTGATCGTGGCGCAGAACCTCAAGAAGGCAAACCCCGCAATTTCCTTACTTGTGGAAAGTGTCCCTAATGGCGGGCCAACACGAGCTAGGACTCACGGCGTAAATATTTCACATGGGGAATACATATTGATGCTTGATCCGGACGACAGGATCGCGCCCGAGTTTCTTCAGCATACGGTTCCGATTCTGAATGCCGATCCCAAACTTGGTTTTGCGTATGTTGACACCATAGAATTTGGCGACCGGAATTTCCGTCACCATCATCCCGAATATGATTTCAAACGATTGTGCGAGGGGAACTTTCTTCCTTACTGCTCTCTGCTGAGGCGGTCTGCGTTTGAAAGTATAGGGGGATATGACAATGCCAATTGGGGATACTATGAAGATTGGGATTTGTGGATTCGCCTTGGGGAACGAGGATGGTTTGGCAGACGCGTTCCTGAACCCCTTTTCTATTACCGTCACCATTTTCAATCCTCGCTGAGTCGCTACGCCACACGTCTCGACCTCGTGTATAAATCGTACATAGTGACTCAGCATCCTCGAATGTATTCTGAGCAGACTGTGGAGAACGCGAAACGGTTGCTTTCCGAGATGCCTGAAGGTTGGATGTCGAGACCGCCAATGAAGGATATTGAAACCTTAAAAGAGCTTCTCAACAAATACCCCTCCAATCGGCACATTCTGTATTTCCTAGGAATTGCCTATATGGAAAATGGAGAATATGCGGAAGCCAGTTCGACGCTCCTCACTTTGGCGAAGTTTTATCCGGGCGATAAAGAGGCGCAGCAGGCGCTGGACCTTGTCAAGAAAAAAGGAGACAATGAAGTCAAGAGCGTGGGGATATATTCAGATCAATTTCGGTCCGGACAGGACAATCTTCCTGAAGAGTCGTCATTCATTAACCCCGACGGAACCATTCGACATACGGATGAACCGTATTTCCAAGTAACCGCTATCATTGCCGCGTATAACGAAGAAGACATTATCTATTACACGATAAAAGATCTTATCGAGAACGGTGTCAACGTCTATCTGATGGATCACCATTCTACCGACTCTACCGTTGCGGAAGCATCGAAGTGGTTGGGCAAAGGATTGATCAAGATCGAGACTTTCCCAGATGACTCAGGATTCAACATACCGAATGACGTCTACTCCTGGCGATTTATCCTGCAAAGAAAAGAGCAAATAGCTCAAGAGTTAGGCCATTCATGGTACATCCATTCCGATGCCGATGAGTTCCGGGAAAGTCCGTTTCCGAACATGGGTCTCAGGGAGGCGATCCGCCAAGTCGATGCGCTCGGTTTCAATGCCATTGAATTTGCCCTGCTGGATTTCTATCCTACCGAAAATTCTTTCAAAAGAGGAGATGTGCGGGAATACATCAAATACTTCAAAGAAGCGGATCCGTTTAACGGCAGACAACTTAAAGCCTGGAAAAATCTTGGCGTACCGGTAGTGATCAGCCGGACTGGCGGGCATGAAGCTGAGTTTCCCGAAAGAAAAGTATATCCGATCCCTTTCTTAATGAGGCACTATTCCATCAGGAGTCAGGCCCACGCACGCAGGAAAATTGCCCTAGACCGAGTTCCGAGATTTGACGATGCCGAAAGGGAATACGGCTGGCATGTTCAATACGACGCCTACAAGGATCCTGAAAATATTGAGTTCCTTTACAAGAAAGAGGAATTGGAAAAATACGACCCGGCAGGTTTCCGCGCTAAATTGTTGGCCGAGGCGTCAAAGACTTTACTCCAGCTTTTGAAACAGACTGACCTACTTTCGGCGTTCACGCCAGATTCCTTTCTGGCCTTGGCCGACCGCATAAAAAAGAGAATCTCAGGGGATATCTTGACCAAAATTCAACCAGAATCAACCGAAGAAGCCCGACAAAACAACTCGTCACCATCGGCGACAAATGTTAAGAGCCAGGAAAATGTTGAGGTTAACTCTACTGAGGATCTGGTCAAGCAAGGAGAACTTGAACAAGATGGAACCATAGCTAAAGCTGAAGATCTTATTAACGAGAAGGAGTTCGACAAAGCAGAAGCGCTTCTGAACAGGATCCTGGAGGATTCCCCCTCTGATAAGGATGCGCTAAATGATCTCGCGGTTCTGCATTTCTTAAAAGGAAATATCGAAGCAGCGATCGGGATGTTCCGAAGGCTCGTTGAGCTGGACCCCGCCAATCTGGTAGCAAGAAGAAACCTGGGAAATCTGTATTCCCAGGCTAACAGGTTCGAGGATAGCCTCAAGGAGTACCTTGCAGTCTTGAAAAGAGTTCCAAACGATGTCGATGTTTTGATCAAAGTCGCCGAGATTTCGAGTGTCGTTGGGAGAAAGGACGATGCAATCGCATTGTATCGGACAGCACTACGGATTGACCCGACAAATACGGTGGCTAGGAATGCAATGAATGAGTTTGAAAATGAGATTGTCTCAAAGCCATCCTCCGAGAAACCGCTCATCGTCCAGGCAGAAGCTGCAAATCCGGCCCCCAAAGCCACCCCAGTGGTTTCCATTGTAATACCCGTCTTCAATAAAATTGGATTTACAAAAAAGTGCGTCGAAGCGATTTATGCCAACACATTGTATCCTGAATTCGAGATAGTAATTGTCGATAACGGCTCAACCGACGGTACGGCTAAATATTTGGAGGAACTGGCAAAAGAAAAAACGAACCTCAAAGTGATACACAACGAAGTAAACCAGGGTTATGCTAAAGCGAATAATCTCGGGGCGGAAATTGCCGCTGGAAAATATCTGCTTCTGCTCAACAACGACACCGAGTCGCGACAAGGATGGATGAGTGCTCTCGTCCGAATTCTGGACGCAGATCCATCTGTAGGCGCCGTGGGAAGCAAACTATTGTTCCCGGACGGCACCATCCAGCATGCCGGTGTTGCGCTCTTCGATATGAGCCTGAGGAAAAGGGAAAAGCTGCTCGCGTGGCACGTGTATCACGGAAAAGACTCCAGTCTTCCCGACGTCAACGAACTCAGGTGCTATCAGGCCCTCACGGGAGCATCGCTGTTGGTGAGGAGGGACCTGTTTTTGGAATTGGGCGGCTTTGACGAGAGATTCTGGAACGGGTATGAAGACGTAGACCTTTGCCTGAGGATCCAGGAAAAAGGGTACAAGTTGGTATACCAACCGGAGAGTGTATTAATACATTACGAATCTCAAAGCGGACCGGAACGTTTTTCCAAAGTGGAGCAAAACACAATTCTGTTAAATAGCAAATGGGCAGAACGAGTCGTATGCGATGGTTACGCTGACAGCGAAGGAAATGTAACACTTTCCAAAAACAGCCCAATCAGGAGATATACTATTCCCGTCAGATCGCCTATGACCAGAAGAATTGAGCCGCTTACTTCAATTGTCATTCTGACTTTCAATCAACTCAAGTACACTAAGATTACACTCGACAGCATACGCAAACATACAAAATCTCCTTATGAGATTATCGTTGTAGACAATGCTTCAACGGATGGAACCGTTGATTACCTGAAAGAACAGAGAGACATTCGTACGATCTACAACGAGAAAAACTTGGGCTTCCCTGGAGGATGTAATCAAGGAGCCCAGATCTCGACGGGCGATTATGTGCTCTTACTGAACAACGATGTGATTGTGTCCGATAGCTGGCTCGCCGGTCTCATTGAATGCGCCGAGTCCAACCCTGAAATCGGCATAGTCGGTCCGATGAGCAACAGGATAAGCGGGTATCAGCTCGAGCAGAATGTAGGGTACGTCAAGGTCAGTCACGTACACGACTTCGCAGCGAAGTACAAAAGGAAGAACCGCAAGCGATGGATTGAAGTACCTCGAGTGGCCGGCTTCTGCATGTTGATCAAACGTGAGCTCATTGACAAGATCGGCGGTCTCGATACCGCGTTCGGAATGGGAAATTGCGAAGACGATGACTACTGTGTAAGGGCAAAGCTCGCGGGATATGGGACCGTGGTCGCCGGTGACGTCTTCATCCATCACTTCGGCAGCGTAAGCTTCGGCAAGGACGGACTCGAGAAGTACAAAGAGTCCATACATCGGAACGAACTTGTCTTCAAGGAAAAATGGGGGATAACCCCGCTTGAGTGGTGGCGAGAAGGCAAGAATATTACTAAAACCTCGGACCTTTTTGTTCCGCTGCAGCTGCCAGAACCTGAAGGAGTGGAGGTCTCGCGATGATTTCTTTTCACTTTTAGACCTCGCTCTGGCAGGTCATTGTCGTTCTTGACGTTTTGCCTTAAATTATGTCTAAAAAGGCAGAATAATGTTCGAACCGCAGAAGCAAAAAGCCGGCGATCTCAGAACTCGAATCGAAAACCTACGGAGGTTTCTTTGACGTTGACGGCAAGAAGGAAGAAATAGATAAGCTCCACCAGAAAACTCTCGAACCGGATTTCTGGGATGACAACCGAGCCGCCCAGCAAGTGATGGGGGTTCTTACGGAACTAAAGTCGTGGGCCGAACAGTGGGAGGCGGCAGCAAGAACGGTCGACGATGCAAACGCCTTCATTGAACTCGCAGAAGAATCTGCTGACGAGTCTCATACCGCGGATATAGATGCAGAGCTCGAACGGGCAGGGAAGCTCATCTCGGACCTGGAATTCAAGAAGATGCTAGGCAACGAGGACGATGAGAAGAATGCCATCCTCGTGATTCATTCCGGCGCAGGGGGCACGGAGGCGCAGGATTGGTCCCAAATGCTTATGCGAATGTATATCCGGTGGGGTGAACAGAACGGCTTCAGAATGGACATCGCCGACATGCTGGAAGGCGAAGGCGCGGGGATCAAGAGCGTCACTATCGAGGTAATAGGGAAATATGCTTACGGCTACCTCAAGGCGGAGAACGGAGTTCATCGCCTCGTAAGAATTTCTCCTTTTGACTCCAACGCCAGGAGGCATACGAGCTTCGCGTCGGTTTTTGTATATCCTGAAGTTGAAGCGGACGTCGATATCGAGATCGATCCAAAGGACATCAGATTGGAAACGTACAGATCAGGCGGTCACGGGGGACAAAACGTCAACAAAGTCGAGACCGCGGTTCGCATCATACATGTTCCCACAAATATTATCGTTGCGTGTCAACAGGAAAGGTCCCAGTTCCAGAACAGGGAACGCGCAATGAAGATGCTTCGGTCCAGATTGTACCAGCTACGCAAGGAAGAAGAGGAAGAGAAAAAGAACGCAATCGAAGGGACCAAGAAGAAAATCGAGTGGGGAAGCCAGATAAGATCGTATGTCTTTCATCCGTACAACCTGGTCAAGGATCACCGAACCGGACTCGAGACGAGCAACGTCCAGGCGGTGATGGACGGCGACATAAACGAATTCATCCGCGGCTACCTTATGGAGTTTGGTCTCGCGGGCGGAGAAGGGGCCTGACCCGTAGTGGGATACTCGTCCTTCGTCGCGAGACGTCTCGCCCAATCAAGATCCCACAACAGATTCGTATCTTTCATCACTCTGTTTGCCGTAATTGGTTTGGCGATCGGAACGATGGCACTCCTTATTACCGTGTCTATCCTCAACGGCTTTCAGAAGAAGATCACAGAGAACGTATCGAACTTCACCGCGAATATAGAGATCCGGGGCTTCGAAAACGTGCCTTTGCCCGGCTATCCTTCCGCACTGAGAACGATCGAAGCCGACAAGAACGTAAAATCGGTTTCTCCATTTGTTTCTCATGAGGCGATGATTCGGGTGCACAGGACTCATAGGGTAAATGCACCTTCCACCGATGGAATCCTTCTCAAGGGAATTCTTCCGAAGTACGACAACAGCGACCTTCGAAACGAGATCAAGTCGGGTCAATATGACCTTTCCGAAAAAGGAAACATGGCGCCGTTGATTGTCGGTAGGGCACTGGCAAGGAAACTAGACATCGTGGTGGGAGATACCGTTTTTATCTTCGGGATCGAAGGCCTGCCTTCACCCCTTAATACTCCCAAGGTACTCCCATTTCTTGTTACCGGAATCTACGAGACCGGTATGTCGCAGTACGACGACATCTACGGATACACGAATCTGAAGTCTGCGTCATATCTTTTCGATATCCCGTCAAATAGCGTCTCGGGTTTCGACGTCATGGTGAAGGACCTTGATACAATAGGCGAGACGTCCCATCATCTTGAACTCGCTCTCGGGTATCCCTACTATCCGCGGACCATGTACCAGATGTACAGGAACCTTTTCGCGTGGATAGAGCTGCAGAAAAAGCCTATCCCGATCGTTATAGCATTGATTATCATAGTTGCCGCCATCAATATCGTTGGAACGCTTCTCATGATTGTCATAGAAAAGATGAACGAGGTCGGAGTCCTGAAGACGCTTGGAGCGACCCGCCGGGCAATCACGAGAATCTTTCTGCTCCAGGGGGCGTTTATCGGTGCGGTCGGCACGTTGGCAGGCAGCGCGCTGGCTTACTTAATTCTGGAAATTCAAAAACGATACGATCTCATTCACATTCCCGGAGACGTATACTTCATGAATACCGTTCCTGTTTCAATTCATGCCGGAGATTTTCTTCTCATCGGCGGGATTGCGTTCGTTCTTTCGCTGCTTGCGTCGTACCTGCCTGCACGGACTGCGTCAGGGTTCGATCCACTTGATTCGGTACGGTACTTCTGATGTCGTACTCCAGCTTCGTGGCGATGCGCTATCTCAAATCGAAGCGGAAGACGGCTTCCGTTTCCATTATCTCGTTGATTTCAATTGTCGGGGTGGTTGTGGGAACGGCGGCTCTCATCATCGTAATATCGGTCTTCAATGGTTTTCAGGGGATAGTTACCAGCATACTTGTTGATTTCGATCCTCATGTGCGGGTTACGGCACAATCGGGCGAATATCTTCCGGATCCGGAGAAGGTACTGGCGGAAGTGTCGAATCTGAAAGAGGTGCGTTCTGCAACGACGTTCTTGAGCGGGAAGGCGATGATAGTTTCCGGCGGAGTCAACCGCGCGGTCAACGTCGTAGGGATCGTTCCCAGCGGGAATGAAAGGATTTCGAGTCTCTCCAAATCGGTGGTTCTCGGGCATTTTCTGAACCCGAGCAGGAACAATCAAATTTTGATCGGCCTGTCGCTCGCCGATGCCCTCGGCGCGGTTGTCGGCGATTCAATCGCGATAATCAGCCCTGCGGGCATAGAACGAAGTCTGACGCAGTTCTACCAGCCTAAAGTGCAGCGTTTTGTTGTCGGCGGGATATATCAATCGGACAACAAAGAATATGACGGCTACTATGCTTTTGTGAATCTGCCTGCGGCGCAATATCTTTTCGCTTCGCCGGACTCAGCGGTTTCTCCGTATATGGTGAACGGCGTCGATGCAAAACTCTACGACATCGGGAAATCCAATGAGGTTAAGGCTGAACTTCAGAAGCTCCTTCCGGACGACCGTGTAGAGACCTGGTATGATCTTCACAAGGATCTATACCAGATGATGACTATCGAGCGTATTGTTGCTTACATAGTCCTGTCGTTGATCATTCTGATTGCGGCATTCAACATTCTCGGTTCCCTTACCATGACGGTAATCGAGAAGAGAAGGGAAATCGGAGTGTTGAAAGCAATGGGGGCGACGCAATCTGGAATCACGAAGATTTATTTGCTCGAAGGGTTTCTCGTCGGACTGGTAGGGAGCATCTTGGGCCTCCTGATCGGATTTGGTGTCGGAGAAGCTCAGATCAAGTATCATCTTTTCAAGTTGGACACAAACGTTTACATCATTCCGGCCCTTCCGGTCTCAATGCACGTGTCGGATTTCATAATAGTCGGTTTAATTGCAATAGTCATTTGTTCATTGGCGGCTCTGTACCCGGCTAGGCGAGCCTCCAGAGTCGATCCGGCGGACGCAGTCAGATGGGAGTGAATCGGTTTGGCTAAAGAGATCATTCAGGTTTCCGGAATTAAGAAGAGCTATTCAGTCGGTAAATCGGAACTTCAGGTTCTGAAAGGAATTAACTTCACGGTAGACAAGGGAGAGATCATCGCGATTGTAGGCGCGTCGGGGGCCGGCAAGAGCACGTTGCTGCACATCGTCGGAACCCTCGACAAGCCGACCGGAGGCAAGGTGTTGTTCGAAGGCACGGATGTTTTTGGCCTGAGCGACGAGAAAATCGCGAGGTTCCGGAGCCTGCAAATCGGCTTCGTTTTTCAATTTCATCATTTGCTGCCGGAATTCACGGCAATGGAAAACGTGGCTATGCCTGCACTCATAGCAGGGCAGAAGCTGTCGCAGGTGAGAGGACGTGCATTAGAACTGCTCGCCGAAGTAGGTCTTGCGGACAGAGCAGAGCATCGACCCTCCGAGCTGAGTGGAGGTGAACAACAGCGGGTCGCTGTCGCGAGAGCATTGATTAATAGTCCGAAGGTCATACTGGCGGACGAACCTTCCGGAAACCTTGACTCGGTGAATGCAGAATCGCTCCACCGGCTGCTGATGGATTTATGCAGGAATCACTTGACGACATTCTTAATTGCAACACATAACGATCATCTAACCGGTCTTGCACATCGTGTATTGAGAATTCAGGACGGCGTTCTGGTTTCTTAGGTAGTGGTGCATATTGAATCCGTCGTTCACGAACAGTGGGAACTGAATTGCGGAAAGCAGTGCGGTTGTGGCTTGTTTTAATCCCGTAGGGATGAAATTACTATAGAACTATTATGAAACCTGGATATATGAACCCTGAAAGCGGGATATAATATCATCCCTACGGGATTCTTGATCATTGGAATTCAAATTCTATAGTAATATCACCGCTTCGCGGTTGAAGCACAGGCAAAAT
>JBJKPC010000100.1:0-39288 GCA_046706745.1 Candidatus Kryptoniota bacterium | reverse complement strand
TGCGGGGTTGACGAGGCTCGAACTCGCGACCTCCTGCGTGACAGGCAGGCGCTCTAACCAAACTGAGCTACAACCCCAGATATTTAAATGATCTGTCAAGTAACAAAAGAACTAAGAACCTGGACTTTGGGGGCACTCTAACCAAATCAAGCCCTGCGCGAAGCGCAGGACGAGATCCCGCGCTTCGCGGGACTGAGCTACATTCCAAAGACGAGGATAAGTTCACTGAATTAACGCAAAAGAACACTTGGGCTTGTAAAGATCCGGCCCGCTTCTACGTCGGATCGACTTACAACCCCTCTTTCAACAGAAATAAATTTAATATCCTGCCTCCCCACTTACAAGAGCTAACCGATCTGCAATCCGCAGAAGAAGAGATCCTCGTGAACAGCTCAATCTCTCGGCGGTCTCTCTCCGAATATCGCCGATCCAATCCTTATGATAGTCGCTCCTTCTTCCACCGCGATCTCAAAATCGCCCGACATGCCCATGGAGAGCTCTTTCATCTCCACCCCCTCCAGGCCTTCGTCGCGAGTCCGTTCGAAGGTTTCCCGCAGCTTTACAAAGCATTCCCTGATCAACGATGTATCCGATATATTCTTACCTATCGTCATAAAACCTTTAATCTTCAGGGTACCAAACGCCGCGATCTCCCTGACAAGCGAGATGGCCTTCTCCGGTTCCACCCCGCTCTTGCTTTCCTCACCCGAAGTATTCACCTCAACAAGAATATGCCGCGACTCGCCGCGTTTCTGAAGCTGGCGATCGAGCTCGACTGCAAGCTCAAGACGGTCAACGGAATGTATGAACCTGGTCGGAACGTCAAGAAGTTTCTTCACCTTGTTGGTCTGCAGGTGGCCGATGAAATGCCATTCTACCGGTACGGGCTTCCCGCGCATCACATTCACGGTTTTCCTGTCCTTGAGTGCGTCGAACTTGGACACGATTTCCTGGACGCGGTTCTCACCAAATCTGAAAAGACCCGCTCCTATCGCTTCGGCGATCCTCTCGGCGGGAAAAGTTTTCGAAACGGCAATGAGTTTGACTTCGCGCGAGGGATCGCCCGATCTCTGCAAGGCACCGGAGACCTTCCGGTTTATCTCCGCAACGTTTTCAGCGATACTCAAGCCCTAATCCTGGCTGAATTTCCTCGAGAGGTACATTGATATCCCGATCATCTTTTCATCCTCGTCGCCTAACCTCGTCTTCAGCTTGTAGGTCTTGCAGATGCTCTCGAGCCCGCGCAAGACTTTGCTCGCTGACGGACGCGATATCCCGACTTCGTCCGAGAGCTTGGAAAGCAGCAGCGGAGAAAATTTATGAACTAGTTTCCAGGCGTCCCGGAGATTCCTTTTCCTCTTGAAACCGTTAGGAAAAATCCTCTTCATCGCCTCTATATCTTCGAGGAGTTGTTCCGACGGGCTGACATCCTCATAATCAGCACCGTAGAATTCGCGCACGGTCATGCGTACCCTTTCAATCGGTACGTCACGCAGAGACTTGGTGTTCAGTGGAGGCTTCCGCTTTATCTCCTTCATCTTCTTGTCAACGTAAAGGAGTTTTTTGATAGCAGGGGTCTTCCCGTACATCCTTTTCCATCCGCTCATCGGCGTAAGCCACACTGCAAACGTCTCTGCCCAGTCCTCGTCCGGATGCTTCTGGGCATAGTATTCGGGGAGATGCTTCACATGCCGCTTGCTCCAAGGATTGAAGCGGTAATAGTCATTATACTTTCTATTAATGTTGCCGAACAGCGCTTTCCACTCGGGATCGCGATATAGCCTGTAGGCGTAGTTCACCGCGTGCCCGAACTCGTGGCGCAATCCCATTTTTATTTCGCTTTCGTCCTCCACGCCGTCGTAAGTCATTTCGTCTTCGATTGCCATCAGAGTTTCGTTCTGAAACCAGAACGGTATTTCTATCGATACACTCTTGTCCACGCATCCCCATCCCGTCCCGAGATAATATTCGGGGCGAAACTTAATTCCCTTTTTCGACACTTCCGATTCCACTTGCCTGATCAGCTTGAGAAGGGTTCCGTTGATCCTGGGCGGCAGTTCGCAAATGGGTACGTCGAAATACTTCAATTTGTCTAGTGTTTGCTGAAGCTGAATTCTGGTCATTGTGCTGAAATCCTCGAAAATCCGTTAGATTTACCCTCTTGGGGCGTCCTTTTTCATTTTTGTGCGGACTAAGTAAAAGCAACTTCGGGGAAAATGCAAGCCATTTTTCACCTTTTTTCCGGCGTTTTTTGAAGAGTCATTTGGCCTGCATCACACGCCGCAAGCCGATGGAACTGATATTGCTCCAAATGCATTTTCTTTTGGCTACCTATTCACTACTATATAAAAATTCCGAGGAGTCAAATGAAGCTTTTATTTGCGCTGATGGTGTTCGCGGCGCCGTCGAAAGCGCCACAAATATACTATCTGAACGGCACGCACCTTTCAGAATTGCACACTATTGAGACTGCCGGCGCTCACCGGGAAGCGTTGCGCTTCTTCGTGCATTCTCCTTTCGAACTACGCGGCGCACGGATCGACACCACATCTGTTCGAATGTGTTTGCCTGAAATTGCAGTCAGGCGGCAGATGAAGCTGAAAGGAAGATGGTACACCATGGAGTGGAGTACCCAATTGACTACAGGATCGACTCGACACATGATCATACTGTACTGCAGGCATGGCGAGTACAAGAAGATGTTTTATGTAAACGTAGAAGGATCCAAGAGGATCCTAAAACCACAAGGAGTAAACTAAATGAGAAGTACCCTTTTGCTTCTTGCGCTTTTCGCCGGAATGGTGCAGGCCCAGGATCGTGGCGCCGTCAGGCTTGACAAGCCGTACAAATGGGAGATGAAATCAGTGCCCTATTCCCCCGTGAACGGACTGTTCAAGACCCAAGCCTACGCGTGGAGCGGATTTGGTCCCGGCCCAATGCAGAGCGGAAATTACGGCAACGTATCGGGAAGAATCACGTGTTTGGCAGTCGACCCGACGAACTCATCCGTGGTTTACGCGGGTGCGGCCGACGGCGGGCTGTGGAAATCGACGGACGGCGGTACCACATGGACTGCTTTGACGGACAACTTCCCCCGCCTGGCTTCCGGCGCGGTCGCCGTCGACCCGAGCAATCCGAATAATATATACTATGGTACGGGTGAATTGAATTTCAACATTGACGGTTATCCGGGCGATGGGATCTTCAAATCAACAGACGGAGGACAAACGTGGAATCCGCTTCAACTGCCCGCATCCGGTGGAATCTATTATACAAGCAGCATAGCCGTCGCTCCGAGCAACCCGAGCACCGTGTACGTATCGGGCTACTACGACGTGTACAAATCAACCGACTCCGGTAATAGCTGGACCGAGCTTCATCTCACCGACGGAGCCGCGGATGCAGTCGTGATCGATCCGCAGAACGCAAACATCGTCTACGCGTCGTACGGCTCGGGCTTCCACGGCGACAGTACCAGTTACGGCATTTACAAATCGACAGACGGCGGCACCAACTGGACATGGCTGAGGAACGGACTTCCTCCGGCGAACCAGATCACGAGAATTTCCCTCGCCATAGCTCCGAGTAACGACCAGTTACTTTATGCCGCGATCAATGGTAGCAAGCCGCATAATTCATCGCTTGATACCAACCGCGTATACGTCTCGAGAGACGGCGGGGCATCGTGGTCGGTTCTACCGGCAGCTACCGGACCGGGCTTCACAGCTAACGGCTTTGGCGGGGATCAGGGTTGGTATAACAACGTCATCGCCGTAGATCCGACGCATCCGGACACCGTCTATCTGGGCGGAATCGACTTTTGGAGATCGAGCGATGGAGGGCAAACCTGGACAGATCTCACCAATGGTTACGCGAACCGCAATGGCAAGAACATACACGTCGACCAGCACGCCATCGCTTTTGCGGCGGGGAACGGTTCGACTTTCTATATCGGCAATGACGGCGGTGTCTGGAAAACCACAGACGGCTCCTCGTCATTCACGAACTGCAACGCGGGGCTCTTTACAATACAGTTTTATGATATTGCAGCCTCAGCAAGCGACCCCTCCCTCACCATCGGCGGTACCCAGGACAACGGCACCGAATCGAACTACCAGCCCACCGAAACGTGGAATGAAGTCTACGGCGGCGACGGGGGATACGTATTGGTGGATCCAAACAACTCGCAAATTCAATATACCGAATACGTCAATGGAGGGCTGAAAAAAACTACAGACGGTGGGGGCAGTTGGAGCAACATAACGAACGGCATCGGTGAAAAAGGATATTGGCTTCAGCCCTACGTTATGGATCCCACGAACCCAAACGTCCTTTATACTGCGACAAACAAAATCTACAAAACAACGAACGGTGGGGGCAACTGGACCCCTCTGACCAGCGATCTGAAATCGTCCGGCGATCTCTTTTCAACAATGTCGATATCTCCCGTCGAGGGAAATGTAATCTATGCCGGCATAAGCGGGTACCGCGGCGCTGACAATCCGGACAGTGCTTTCCTCTTCGTCACGAGAGACGGCGGAAAAACCTGGACGAATATAACCAGCAACCTTCCAGCCGGAACGAACTTCTGTCGCGTGACGGCCGATCCGTCTCAAAAGGGAGTTGCTTACCTTGCCGTCCTCACTTATGGACAGTACTTGAAATCGCCTAATGTACTTAGAACTACAGATTATGGACAGACATGGGTCGGACTCGATTCCGCAGCGAACGGTTTCGATCCCGTTCCGACAAAGGTCATTGCGGTAGATTCGACAACGGGATACATATATGCGGGGACATACGAGGGTGTCTTCCAGTCTACCGACAACGGAGCCTCATGGACAAAGTACGGCACCGGACTGCCAAACTCCGTAGTGGACGGCATAGCAATTCAATACTCTAGTGACGTACTTAGGGTGGGCACGCACGGGCGGGGTGCGTGGCAAATAAACCTCGTCACCGGAATTGCGTCGCAGGCAGAGCCCCCCCGCATCTTTGCACTCGACCAGAATTATCCCAACCCGTTCAATCCGACTACCACCATCACATATTCAATCCCGCAAGCTTCCAATGTGGAAATAACCATCTACAACATCCTGGGGGAGAAAGTCGAAGACTTGCTGGACGGCTTCCGCCCGGCAGGAACGCACAGCATCGTGTTTGACGCTTCCCGCTTCAGCAGTGGAGTCTATTTGTACACGCTTCACGCAGGGAGCACTTCTATAACCAGAAAAATGGTTCTGGTCAAGTAAAGCTTGGTTGAAGGTTCCCTTCTGCGGAGGTAATACTTATACGAAGGGGACCTTACTTCCTACCATCCCGTTTCCAAATTCTCCTTTTGTTCTTATTTTAGTTAATGAAGTCGATGCGGAAGAAACTCAAGCCATCCTGGACGTTCGTCACGGAAAAGAAGATTTGGAGACTCCTTCCAGGAAATGGGGTACTGGCTGTCGAACTGCGCGATACGGAGGCAAAGACAGCCGAATATGCCGGAATTGAAATCTCATCCGGTTCACCTCTGTGGGAGGGTGTGAGCTTCGAGGAGTCGTGGTGGATAGTGATGAACCGCGTATTCAAGGACGTCCTTCTGCTTCAGCAATTTGTCAAACCGAACATGCCTACCCCGGCCGGGATCTACGCAATCGATTTGTTCACCGGCAAGGTGCTATGGCAGAACCGGGAACTCTCCCTCATTAATGCTTCCAACGACCTGGTCTACGTTTCCCGGAAATCCATCCAATCTGAAGACATAGCAGGTCTCAATTACAAGTCCGGCGCCGAAGTAATCGTTTTCTCAGCCGAAGATCCTCAAGTCGACAAAATCTCATCAGTTCCGCAGCAGGATGAGTTTAGGCTTTCCAGTTTTTTCGAGGAAATAAAACATGTCCTTTCGAAAAACCACGCGGAGGTACTCACCAAGGCAATGCCGGCCGGTGCCGCAAACCCGACATTCATCCTTGCTGTCTCCGGAAAAGACATAATCGGCTTCTATACGAGCGCGGGTAAAGATGAAAAGGGTGTACCTGTATACGACTCTCATATCAGGATAGTCGATTCAGTGGGGAAAATTGTCTTCGACGATGTGGTCGACACAAAGGTCTATACGACACTCGGGGACTTCTATTTTGTCGTGGGAACAATGCTGATCTATGCAAGGAATTCCATGGAGATTGTAGCAGTGGACCTAAAAACCTGATATCAGCAGACTATCTTCCGGTGAAATCGGGAGTGAGAAAGAAAGGAACCATACAACCGGTTGAAATTCATGAATCAGCTCAGCTTCTTCGGCTTCTCCCTAAGCTTCCTCTCCGGTCCCTTCTCCCGTCAAAGCTATACGGCATGCCTCCTTGTAAGGGCAATAGACGCAGACCCTCCGGGGCGGGAACTTTGTCAAATTGAACCGGCCCGCCCGGGCCCCGCTCACCTTCGTCCTCACGAATTCTTCAGTCCGCTTCAATAGCTGGTCCATGGTGGCCGGATATCCCGCAGCGGCGGGGAGTGCCTTCGAACTCTCGTAGTTGCTGTTGTAACGAAGACTACCGTCTTCATCACGAACGATGAATTCTATAAGTTCTGATCCGTCTTTCGCCCTGGCCAGCCGATCCCTGTTTATCGATATAAAAGCAGCTCCCGATACTCTGCCCGAGGCACCGGAAGTCTCCAGCAACCTGTTTAAAGCATTCAAATAAACTACCAGCTGCGGACTTATTCCATCCCTGATCACATCCTGGTGCGGGGGATTGCTTCCCGATGTCTTGTAATCGAAAATCGTAAGCCCGTGATCGCCCGTATCGATCCTGTCGATCTTCCCACGCACCTGTACCCCCCCGATGACAACCGGATCAGCGGCGATTTCGCCCACCTCGCCTTTCATCCCAAAGGCGACCTCGAATTGTTTCGGACTGAAACCATATTGCGATAACCTTGTCTGGACCTTCGATAGAAACAACTCCAATGTACCCGGAGAGTCCTCGGTCCCGAGAATCGATTCCTTCTCCACCTCGAACAAGTCGCGCCCAAACGTCCCTTCGGGACTCACGCCGAGACTGTCCAACGTGTCGCGCGCCAATGACAACAGAAGGGTCAATCTGTCTTTAGCGCGATCAAGCTCATTTCTTCGGGCGAGCTCCGAGTAAAACCGGTATAGTATCCTGTGCAGTACGGCTCCTCTTTCGATCGGGCTGAGCGAAGTTTCCATTTCAGGCACTTCGGTTATGCCAAGGACTCTCCATGTGAAATATTGAAACCCGCACCTTGACAACGATTCGAGCTGCGCAGCCGAGAAGACCCTCTTTCCGAGTCTCTCGTCGAGATCGGCCAGCAGCGGACTTTCGGTAATCGCCCCGTTGAACTCGCTTTCCGTTTCTCGGCGGTACCTTGCCGCTTCCGCCAGCCTGCACCTTACGATATTGGGGGGAAGAAGAGAAGCAGCTGTCTCGTCCAGAATCTCAGCACCCCGGCCGTGCAGTGATGACTCCGTCTCTATGAGCTGATGAATGTTATATATATTCGATCTTCGTGATTGGGGTACGGAGTCGTTCTGCAATGTAATTTCCGCGATGCCGGTCAGCGCATCAATAAAAGATGACCTGACAAGGTGCACCTCTTCGCGCCGCAATGGGTGAACGAGGTACAACCCTTTTCTGAAGGAACTTACTGCTTGGTAGAAGAGATGCCTTTGGAGATATGGCTCGGTTTCCCGGTTCTCTTCCTGAGATTTGAGTGGGAGAAAAATTTCCGGGTCGTATTTGGCGGGAAAATCTCCGTCGTTGAGACCGACGATGAAGAGGTAATCGAACTCCAAGCCTCTTATTTCTTCCAGCGACGTGACGTATGCGCCGTAGCCGTATTTCTGTCGTATGTTAAACCGCGTGAGCGAGAGGGCAGCCCTTAGGCGCTCAAGCCACAGTGCGATTTGAAGTCTTTCGGTCCCTCTCGCACTCTCCACTTCTACAACCTCATTCAGGACATCGAAAAACGCAGTCAGGGCACGCCCGTCCCGCTCTATCACTTCAGTGGGTACTCCTCTCGCCTCAATGCGGAGGATATTTTCATGTATGCCCAGATTGTTGACCAAAACTTTCAATCGATCGCCGAATTCCTCCGGCGTCGTGGGACCATTCAGCCCGGCAAGCCTGTTCTCTATTCCCTCGAGGATTGTCCTGGCATCCTTCAGCGTATTTACGTCGCGCTCTACCCTGCCGGAGTCCGTGTCCGGGGCAGACAGGCCAGCGCTCTCAAGAAACCGTATCCGGGCATCTATGGCACCCAAGAAAGGAACCAGCCCTCTCTCGAACCTGCAGAGACGGGCTGCATTGTAGATGATACTTCCGGCTCGGCCCGGCTCAAATTCACGGGACACGCTGATCAGCCTGTTGGTAACAGACCTCATAAGCGCTCTTCGTTCGTAGTCGGTCGCCTTTATGTCCAGGAAAGAGAGAATGGCGTTCACCACGCTGTTGCTTTCGAGGGTATAGCGGTCGGTGATGTTCGCCGGAATCCGGTACTTGCGAAACACTTCGCGGAACAATCCGGAATAATTCTGCGGGAGATACGATGCCACACAAATCCGATCGAGCCTCTGTGCAGGTTCACGGGCGACGATCTCTTTGATCCTTTCGGCGACGAATTCTGCCTCCCTGAGGTTGTCCCGTACTCCTGCAACAAACACTTTCTCTCTCAGGTTTATCCTTCTCTCGGGTAGATCGTCGCAAAAGAGATAACGGGAGAGATACTCTACCGTCGGTTTAAGATGGCTAACTGAACTCTGCTTTTCGGATTCTATCCTTCTGAAACCTCTCTGCACGAGATCGCGAACAGTAGTCAGCATTGTGCGGAAGAGGTTGCGGTTGGATTCATTGCAGTCAAGTGTCACAAGAAACTTGAAACGTTTGTCCGACGATACCAGCCGTAGGAAATCGAGTTCCGGCTTCTTGAAATTGTAGAAACCCTCGACAAAGACCGCGGGGCTGCCCGGAAAACGCCGCTCTAGCACGTCGCGGGATTCCAGTAGCCCGGCATTGACCAGCGATACCATACCGGCCCCGTCTACCATCTCTTTCCCGAGCCTGGCTGTATATTCGGAAAATATCCGGGCAAATTCCTCCAGCTTCGGTCGCTCCAACTCGGAACACGCGGAAATCATTACGGCATAGTCGTCGGGAGTGAATCCGTTTTCCTCCAGATAGTCTATCTGGTCGACGATCTTCTTGACCGTACCCACAGGAGCGATCCCTTTCCCGGCCCCCGGGCGAAAGGAAGCATACCGGAAAAACCTGAAATTCCCTTCCGACAGAATTTGTCCGATCAGCATTCCCTGCATGGATGGTGAAATTACCCGCCTTCCCGTGGACATGAGCAGAAACAATTCACGGGCGAACAAATCCAACGTGTAAATTGGAAGCTTCCCGAACGAAACCCCCGTTACCAGATCGCGCTGGAGTTCACGGACCCTTCTGCGTGTCGGAACGATGTAGACAAAATCGTAAGACCCTGTCCTTGAAGACGACGCTGCGCGCCTCCCGACCTCCGACGCGAAGTCGAAAATCGGCGTGTCTTCAAAATTCTTCGCAAGGATTATCGACATCAGTCTATCTTGGGCGGCTCCTCGTCGAACTTTGCGATCCCATGCAGCCTTTCCCTGAACCTGCCCAGTGCTTCGTGCGAATCTCCGTACTTGTTAGATGCATTTCTTATGTGAGTCCCGAGCGTCTCGAAATTGTCGTCGAACCTGGACAGCGAATTTTCAAGCTGGGCAAGCTGGTCCCTGACCTGCTCTGCGTTCCTTTCGATCTGCATTCCCTTCAACCCGATCGCTATCGATTGGATGTAGGCGTAAAAGCTGTTCGGCGACGCGGGAACGACATGTTTCTTCATCGCGTGCCTGTAGGCGCTGTTCTCGTCGTTATCGGAGATCAGGAGTTCGTAGTACATGCTCTCGGAAGGAATGAACATTATCGCGAAGTCGAAGGTGTTTTCGGCCGGCTTGATGTATTTCTCCGCGATGTCGTCGATCTGTTTCTTAACGACTGCGGAAAACCTGTTCAGGGCTGAGTTCTTCTCGTTCTCGGTTTCCGCCTGCACGTATCTTTGAAATTCATCCTTCGGAAATTTGGAATCTATCGGGATAATTCTCTCCGAAGTCTTTATCACCGCATCGACTTTTGAGCCGTCCCTGAAGGCGTATTGGAATTCATAGAAACCTTGCGGGATTACCTGTTTGATGAGCTCTTCGAGGAGGGTTTCACCCAGGTTCCCGCGCAGTTTCGGGGAGCTCAGGATATTTTGAAGCTCGTTTATCTGTTTTCCGATCTCGAGCATGTTGTTGCTCGACTCTTTGAGTTCGCCGAAATCCTGTTTAAGCGAAGAAAAAAGCTTGTTAGCCTCGGAAAGCTGTCCTCCAAGCTGTCCCTCGAAGCTCGTCAGTCTCTGTTCAACCGACCCGCGCAGGTTCTCGACCTGCTTTCCTACAATCCCCGACAGATCGGAGATTTGCTGAGCCATTTGGCTGATTTGCCTGTCGGTCGCAGCCATCGACTGCCCAAGCCGCTGGTCTACGGAATTCGTGAGTTGCTCCACCTGCCTCCCAATTAGCGTTGTTAGCTGGGCCATCTGGTTTGCGAGTTGTTCGACCTGCGCGTTCGTGCCGGCGCGGTTCTCGTCCATGCTCTTCGAAAGCGAGTTCGTCACGAGCTGGAGCGTACTTGCAATTGATTCGCTGTTCCCGCGAGCCGATTCCGCCACCGACTTTACTGCAGATTCAACGTCCGATTTGAAGAGAGTGAAGAGTTCCATCGTCCGGTCGGATGAAGATCGCTGCGCTACGGACATGTTTCTAAACTGTATCAGGATATAAGCGAGCACAACGAGAACGACCGCCGCCGCGGCAACGACTACTACTTCCATGTTATTTCCCTATCTTCAATTAGAGGATCGGCACGCAGATGACGCTGAGCGAAAGGATCTTCAGGTATGAATCTTGTCAGCTATTGCTATGATCCTCGTGCTTCCGCCTACTCTGTGACATCTTTGTACTATTTCCAGTAACCTCTCGCGTGATCGGATCCGGTCAGAACATCTTCTTTCGTCTCGTAAGATATGCGGTGAGCGCTTTATCGAACGGCGTCGACGTGGTGAGTAATGCATAGTCGATATCGTTTTCAAAACACTTACTCTTCAAGTCACGGACAAAATTGTCGACGGTCTTTTTGTAGGCCGACCGTATGGCCGAGACCTGCGTCGGCACACGTTCGCCGGTTTCCATATCGGTGAACACAGCGTCGGCAGGGAAATCTAGATTCAGTTCAGCGTCGTCGAGAACTTGAAACGCTATGACTTCATTCTTCCGGTGTCTGAAATGCTTCAGCGCGGTTATGACGTTTTTCGTGTCGTCGAGAAAATCGCTTATCACAACTATGAGCCCCCGTCGTTTGATCCTCTCAGCAAGGGAGGAAAGCGCCGTGGCCGTGGATGTTTTCGATTGCGGCTGAAGTGCGGATAGCTCGGTAAGAAGCAGTTTCATGTACGAATATGTCAGATGAGGCTCGTAGAATCTTCTGACGGTCTCATCATAAACGGCCAATCCCGTCGCGTCCTGCTGTTTCATCATCAAATAGGTCAAACCGGCGGCGACGTAACCCGCATATTCGAGCTTGCTTATGCTTCCGCCTCTTTTGAACCCCATCGAGTTGCTGGCATCAAGAAGAATATAAGCCTTCAGATTCGTCTCTTCTTCATATTGCTTTATGTAGAGGCGATCGCTTCGGCCATAAACTTTCCAGTCGATGTTGCCTATGTCGTCCCCCGGAAAATACTGGCGATGCTCTGCGAATTCCACGCTGAAGCCGTGGTAGGGGCTGCGGTGCATCCCGATCAAAAACCCCTCGACGATCAGCCTCGCCCTCAGTTCCATATTCGACAGTTCAGAAATGAACTCAGGGGTCAACATCCTCAACACATTCTCGCTCATTGCACGAGAAATTTACTGAATTAAGTCGCCAAAACCATTCGGAATCCGGTACTTTTATCTTGACAATCCAACATTTAGTCCGTAATTTAGACGTGGTCTTAATAATAATAGAAAGCGCTGAACCTAAGTTGAACACCCAGAAAGAGAGGCCAGGCCGGATGCGTCACCCATTGCGAAAATTGTCTGTTCAAAATCTATCAGTCACATCAGCGGTATACGCCGAAGAAGACTGCGAAGCTCGGAACTATTACTCATCAGGCCGCATACGCAAATTGGTTCGAACCCGGAAATAATTCAGATGCCAGTAAGCTTTCCCTTTCGAATGCCGAGAAGATTCTTGTCAGACAATTTGGACTTCAAATAGGATCTGAAACTTGTGAAAAGGAAGGAAGAGACGGCCACGAAGCCCACCGAGAAGGAACTAACCGACTTGAAACAGGGCCGCGCCATGCGTAATTTATTTAGACTTAGTTTAAACTACACGGGCGCAATGGAAACAGCGAAACAAAAATTTGAAGAATACCTGAGGGAAGAGAATTACAGGGTAACCCCGGAGCGTTTCGAAGTTCTCGATGCAGTTATGGCGACCAGCGGACATTTCGATGCCGATGAACTCTTTCTCTCGCTGAAGAAGACCGGCAGCAAGGTCTCCAGAGCTACCGTATACAACACACTGGATATCCTTGAGGAATGCGAGCTCGTATTCAAAACACGTCTCAAGGATCACGGTTCCAGGTATGAAAGAGCCTTCGGACGTTCACATCACGACCATCTGGTATGCGTCAAGTGCGGAAAGATCGTCGAATTTGTAGATGACAGAATAGAAGAAGGTCAGCAGGCCGTCGCCAAAAAATTCAAGTTCACCCTGATCAGCCATTCGCACCAAATATTCGGATTATGCCCGGACTGCAAGAACGGAAACTAGAAGAGATGCATAACTGACATGACTAATTTCAGAGAAAGACCGGCGGAGCCGGCGATTGCGAAAGAGTCAGCCCAGGAGACGGACTCAAGCACAAGCCGCAGAAAGACCCTCAAAGAACTCAAGGTCGGAGACGCCGCCCACATTGTCGACTTCATTCAGCAAAGCGATACTGTAAAGAAAATCGAAGCCATGGGGTTACGGCGCGGACGGAAGATTACGATACTACAGAAATTGGGAAGGGGAATACTTGTAAAGACGAGCAATTCCAGAATCGTGATAACGTCTGACGTCGCGAAGAATATAGAGGTAAGATGAGCAAGAGCATAAAGGTTGCCCTGGCGGGAAACCCAAATGTTGGGAAGACTACACTTCTAAACCATGCCGCCAAGACAAACCTCAAGGTGGGTAATTGGGCCGGAGTCACGGTGGAAAAGAAGGAAGGCTTTCTAAATTACAAGGGCTATGATATACATTTCGTGGATCTCCCGGGTATCTACACGCTTGAACCTCTCTCCGAAGATGAATGGATTGCATATAATTTTTTGGCACAGGATCAACCCGACGTAATAGTCAATGTTATCGAAACCACCAACGCAGAGCGCGATCTCCTTTTGACAACCGAGCTTCTGGAATTGGGCAAGCCGATGATAGTAGCCCTGAACATGTCCGACGAAGCGAAGAAACGCGGAATAGACGTTGACAGCACTCACACAAGCGAACTTTTGGACGTTCCTGTCGTGAAAACCAACGGCCGCAACGGTGATGGCGTACAGGAGCTTCTCGATTCGATCGTTGAGACCGCCGAAAATAGAAGATCACCCAAACCTGTCAAGTACGGCAAAGAAGTTGAGGAAACGCTGACCCGAATCGACGCTCAAGACCACGACGGAAGATCGGACAAGCGCACGCTTCTTGCAAAGCTTGCCGAGGGCGACGGAGAGAATCTCGAGAAAGCGAAGCTCGAAAAATTCTTCAGGAAGGACATAAACACGATTATAAAGGACGAACGATACGCGTTCGCCCACGGCTTTTACAACGAGGCTTTCAAGAAAAGAAAGACCACTGCCAGAGATATCACCGATAGGATCGACAAGGTAGTCCTTCACCCGATTGCCGGATTCTTCATATTCCTGCTCGTGATGTTTCTGCTGTTCAAAATATCGTTCGACTTCTCCACGCCCTTCATGAACTGGACGGAAGGGCTCATAGACAACTTTTTCGCCCCGTTGGTCCTGTCCCTACTGTCGAACGTCGGAGTAGGAAAATGGCTCCCGGAGTTCTTTTCCCAGGCAATCATCGGCGGCGTCGGATTTGTGATTACCTTCGTCCCGTTAATCGGAATGATCTATTTTCTCCTGGCAATCCTGGAAATGACCGGCTACATGCCAAGGATCGCTTTCATAATGGACAGGTTCATGCACAGGCTCGGACTGCACGGCAAAGGGATGATCCCGCTTCTATTGGGATTCGGCTGCAACGTGCCGGCTGTAATGGCAACCAGGACTCTCGAAAACAGGAGGGACAAACTGCTCGTCATGGCGATGATCCCTTTCATGAGTTGTCCAGCCCGATTGGTCGTCTTTTCGTTCTTCGCGGTGTTATTCTTTGCACACCCGGCGGTAGTCATCTTCGGACTTTACCTTCTCGGAATCGTGATCGGCCTACTTACCGCTTTCTTCCTGCGCAAGACAGCATATCGCGGAAGGTTGTCGCACTTCGTTATGGAGTTACCTCCCTACCGAATTCCGAGGATCAGGACAGTGGTACAGATCGTGTGGGTTCAGGTGAAGAGTTTCCTTTACAGGGCGGGAACCGTAATTTTCGCTGCGTCTGTGGTGATATGGATACTTCTGAACACGCCCCCTAATTTGAAAAATCAGTCCGACAGCGCAGCTGCTTATGTGGGCAAGGCCATTACACCGGTCCTCGCTCCTATCGGCATAAAGGATTGGAGAATTTCCACTTCCCTTATTCCCGCGTTCCTGGCCAGAGAGATAGTACTCAGCTCGATGGGAACGATTTACTCAGTGAACGTCAAGAAGAAAGAGGAAAAGTTTCGTTTCTTCCCGGCACTGGAGAACCAGGTGAAGGGGCTCGGCGAGGCGACAAAAGCGAGCTTCATGTCGCTCCTCACGCCTGGCATGAGTACAACGTTTCAGACAGACGAAGGGACTCAGGGACTCAGAAGCGTAATCAGGTCGAGTTTTACTCCGGCCTCTGCGCTGTCTTTCATGATATTCTTACTTCTATACACATCATGCCTCGCCACCGTTGCGGTCATGGCACGGGAGGCAGGAAAGAAATTTGCATACCTATTTCTTGCCTATAGTTTCGTCATAGCGTGGGGCGTGGCATTCATTGTGTACCATGTTGGGAGTGTAATATGATCGGAGAAATCGTATTCATGGCTGTTCTGGCGGCAGGCGCCGGAACCGTGATCTGGAGAACTATTAAGAAGAAGACGAAAAAGAGCTGCTGCGAATGAAGGGGTGGGGGGCATGGTTCTGAGTTCGTAGTGCTGAGTTCGTAGTGCTGAGTTCGTAGTTCTGAGTTCGTAGTTCTGAGTTCGTAGTGCTGAGTTCGTAGTTCTGAGTTCGTAGTTCTGGGTTCGTAGTTCTGAGTTCGTAGTTCTGGGTTCGTAGTGCTGAGTTCGTAGTTCTGAGTTCGGAGTTCGTGGTTCTGGGTTCGTGGTGCTAATATTCTGTTTCTGATTCGAGACCCACTATCTGTTGCTACTGAATCGGCGCTTCTATCTGTCCACTTCCCACTGCTTACCGTCTATCGTCGACCTTTGCCCAGAAGACATCCTTTTGTTCCTCCTTTATCCACGAAGTAATCACATTCCCCGCAGTGCGGCGAGAGTGTGGGCAACCTGTCGGCCGACGGGAATGTTCCCTCCTCGTTTTCGAGTCTCTTTATCCCGTCAAGCATCTCCCTGATCTCAACTTCAAATTCAGAGATATCGCTTCTGGAATAAGCTCTCCGCAAATACGCCCCCACTTCGCGTGTGAACAGAATCGTCACATCGATTTCGTGCTGGCCGGGTTTCAAGTTGCCGCAGAGCGAAGCATAGAGTTTCATCTGTATCTCATAGCCTTCATATATTTCTTCGCGCGACTTTTCGAGACGATTTGTCTTGTAATCGTAGATGTGATATCCCTTCTCGTCCTCGATCAGCAAATCGAGAGTTCCGGTAAGAAAATCCGAGTCAAATCTCCTTGTGATCGTTTGCTCAGTGTATCTTGTCCCCTCACCGGCGATTTCCGAGAGGGTTACAAGTGCATTACCGGCGTTTTTCGCAACGGCATCAATAAGCCCGGACCTGGCAGCATCGCTCAGCGCCTGTTCGACCATAGAAGAGACAGCATGTCCGGCGGCGGCTTGCACCGCGACACCGCTCGTATCACCCGACCGGATGACGTGCTCCAGAACGGAGTGAACAAGCTGTCCTTTGACGGTCGCGAGTATCGTGTCGTCGTATTCATCTAACCTTAGAGCGGAATCCGGTGACGGGAGGCCCGCATTCACCTCCAAATTCCCGGATTCCGTTCTCCGGTTCCCGCTTTCCGGCACTTTATCCCGTCTCTCCGGAACAGGCATGCCGAGCCGGTACCGCAGGAAATATTTTGTCGGACAGAGTCTGTATGTCTGCAGGACAGAAGCGGAATAGATCTCCCCGTCGATATTTGCCGGGACAGGACCAAGGAATATATCGCCCAGCTCAACTTCTTTAGGGGACTCGCTAACCTTGTCCGGATAAACGTTGGGAACAGAACTATAGGCCTTCACTCTTCCGCCTCCACATTCAATATGGTCGTCCGTTGGGACTTCCGCGAGGTCGATGGTCTTCGCCAGAATGTCTGTAAAGGAATTCATCGTAGAAACGGACTTCTTCGTAGATGTTGCCAAAACCAGTTTATCCATAGCTCTTGTACAGGCGACGTAGAAAAGCCTGGCAATCTCGGCATGTTCATGGACGCTCTCGAGTTGCTTATATAGCGACAACGAAGGAGGTACGTCGTCACCGATGAACGGCAGAATGCCGACATGACTATCGACTATCATGCTCAGGTTTCGGCGAGCCGTTTGATCGCAAAACGGGACGAACACCACCGGAAACTCCAGACCCTTGGCGGCGTGCACTGTCATTATCTTCACCGCGTCGGACTCTTCCTCAGCGGGAGCCTGGCCTTCACGTGCCGTCTCCTTCAGATACCTGATCCGCTCGACAAAATCGTATAGATTGTTGAAACCCCGTCCTTCAAATTCTCTCGCAATGCCGAGGAGTTTTCTCAGGTTGGCAATCCTCTGATCAGCGGTAGGCGAAAGCGAGTAAGCGCCGAGCCAGCCAGTTCGCTCCAGTATTCGGTTGATCAGCTGTGGAATAGTGTCCCTCTGCGCCAGCCCGATTTCGTCTTTGAGCACGGAAGAGGCATACCTGACTTCATTCCCGGCGTCCGTCGAGCCGGCAAAGACGAGAAGTCTTTCGAACAGATTTTCCCCTTTGACCAGCGACATCGCGTACAGTTCGTTTTCAGATATCCCGAAAAGAGGCGAGCGCAGGACGGCGAGCAACGGAACATCTGCACTATTGTCGAGCAGAAAAGTCAGATAGTTAGTCAGATCAAAAATTTCCTGCGCTGAATAGAAGCCTGTCCCGGCGGACACGACGTAAGGCACGCCGTACTTTGTCATAGCGTCTTCGAGAACCTTCAGTTTCGCGCGGGTACGAAGTAGTATCGCAATGTCGGCGTACCTGACCTCTCTCTCCCTTTCCTGATCCTTCCCGGATCGGATGTTCTCCGGTGAACTGACCATTTGCCTTATGCGCGCGGCAACGAACAGCGCCTGGGCGTCCGCCGAACTCATTTCTGCATCAACCTCATCTGAGATCCCTTCACGATCGTCCAACCTGCCTTTGCCCTTCGATTTGATGAAGATCTCGACAGGGTCCTTTCCGCCCTGGGGTCTGCGCGGGACCAGTTGATCGTATTCTTTCTGATTATTCGACCGGATTCCCGCCGCGCCGAACACGCTGTTTCCCTTCAGAACCCGGGAGAATATCTCATTCACAAATCCCGCAATGTCCGAGTTCATGCGGAAACTCTCGGACAGCGGCAGAGAGAGCCCGCTATCCAGCGAGGCGATCCTTTCGCCAGCGACTTGCGATACTTCTACCTGCGCGTTGCGGAAGCGGTAGATAGACTGCTTCGGATCTCCGACGACGAATAGCCTCGAGCCGGAAGAGAAATCGTCCAGAAGTGCCGAGAAGATCCCGTATTGCAGGAAGTTCGTATCCTGAAATTCGTCCACCATGATGTGACGAAATCTCGAGACGAGAGTACGTTTCACGTTATCGCTTTGAGTAATCAATCGCATGGCAAGGATTTGCAGGTCATCGAAGTCGAGGGCTCCCATGAGATATTTCCTGTGACCATACAACTCCTCGCTCTTCTCATACAAGCGCACCACAGTTCGAAGCTCTTGCAGGTAGTCTCCGGTCTCGCGCGACAAATTCTCGACCACCACGTCATTCAGTGCGGCAAATGCAGTTTGAAGAATCCCGAGTGCATCCTCATAAGAGTATTTTGAACCACCTTCGAGGACAACATCCCGTTTGCGTGGACTCCCGGCATTTGTGAGAATCTTTCCCAAGCTGTTCTTCAGCTCCGCGAGAACAGGAGCCACTGATTTGGAATCGGCGGCGGCGGCGTTCAAAGCCCTGATCTCCTCCGATAAATCGCCCTTCTTCGCAGAGACATTGTATTGCATTACATCCGCAACCGCCCTTGCCAAGCTCGACCAATGTTGTCGCAAGGTCTCTTCATCCAGGATAATCCGGCCGCCGGTGAGCCTGGCATGCTCGATCTTTTCGCGATTGTGAAGCAGATCGACAAGGAGGGCGAGCACCTTGCCGTAGCCTACTTTCACGAGAAGAGTATGCACCTTTCTTTCATCGCGCGACGACGCGACATCGCGTTCCCGTGCCAGCAGCTCTTTCACCGCATCGGCGCACGCGTCCTCTTTCAATGAAGATGAGTCGAAATCTTCCAGCACTTTGAAGTTCGCATCAATTCCGGCTTCAATCGGAAACTCACGGAGCACTTGCGCGCAGAACGAGTGAATCGTACTTATGTTCGCTTCCAGCAGCGTTTCTCGCGCAGCCCTGAGGATGGAGGCCGCAGGCAGGTGCTTATTCGCGGCCGACTTGTATTCTGAACTGATACGCTCACCGATCTTTTGCCGCAGCTCGAGCGCGGCTTTCTCGGTGAAGGTCAGACAGAGAATTTCCCCAACCCCAACCCCGTCGCGCACCGCGTTAAGGTAGCGCTCGACAAGAACTCGCGTCTTTCCGGAACCTGCATTGGCGGTCAGAGAAATATGCTTGTCAAGCTGGAGAGCCCTGCTCTGTTGTTCGGTTAGCCCTGCCATCTTAGCCCGTGTAGCAGCTCCTTCCACTTCCTGTAAAGCTGCCCGGTCGCAATTACGTCGCCCATACAGTACTCCGCTATTTCGTTGTAACGGCCGGCGCGGAAATAGTCATTAATATCGTAACCTGTAATGCCATGGGACTTCGGGCTCTCGATGCCGAAAGCCTTGCAATAGAAATCCAGGTTGAATCTCCTCGTCACTCCATGGTAGGTCAGTTCCTCGAGCAAGTCGACGTGGTGTGCCATATTGTATCTCGTCCCCGCCATGAGGTCGCGGGACGGCCGTATATCCAGCAGCGCCGAACGAAGCATGACAAAAGGGCAGTCGAAGCTTCGGCCGTTAAACGTGACGAAGTCATCGAATCTGGCTATGTATTCCCAGAATTTCCCGAGGACGTGTTTCTCATCTCCGCTCGAATAGAGGAACGTATTGTCTCCATCTTTCTTCTCCGTCTCAGTCTCCTCGTCTGCACAATAGAGCGAAATACCATTCCCCGATTCGACGTTGAGAAGTGCGATCGCTACCACCTGTGCCGTGAGCGGCCACAGGTTGAATTGTTTGACGAGTTCGGTTCTGGCCTCCTCGCGCTTCTCGTCACTCTCTTCCTTCTCCGCCCCTTTCATAAGATAATCGATCTGGGCCTTGTCGAATGTTTCGGGCAAAAACCCGGATGTCTCGATGTCGAACACCACTGCCGCCATTATCGCCTCCTACGATTTTGATGTTGACAAAATCTTCCCGTAAAGAATTTATTCTTCCGCATTTATCTCGAGCCAAACCACGTCGAAACCTTTTCTCGATTCAAGCACACCAAACACAACCCCGACGAATACCATTGCCATGCCGGCCAGGAACACGGCGGTAGAAAGGTAGTGCAGTCCGACGAATCCCTGGAATAATGCGACCCCGATGAGGATGGAGCTGACCACGAATAATGCCGCAGCGGTAGTGTAACTCAGCACCGAGTCTCTTACGAGCCGCGCACGAGTCCAGAGCCCCTTCAGCTGCCGTGCAATGCTTTCAAGGCGCAGATTCTCTTCCGGTGTGAACTCTCTGTCACCGGCCTTCATCACGAGCTTTCGTTTCTCATCGTTGATGAGACGGATTCTGTTCAGCACGCTCGAATACTTGTTGTTGGCGCCGAGAAGAAAAAGTCCGCAGGCACTTATCATGACCGCCGGCGAAAGCATCAACTGAATAATTTTGGAAGCGTCTATCGAACGCTCCGCCAAGATCATTTCCATTTCAGTAGTACACCACCCTTCGATGATTTAATCATTCAATTACCGCAAGCCAACCCTTGGCTGAGATTAATTTGCCGGTTGGAAGCGATAAAACAAAACAAGCGGCGATGCTCCATTTCAGTCTCACCGCAATGGCGCCAGGCACGCGAAGGAGAGTTACTCTTTGCTATGGGACTCCCGAGGGGCACAAAGCACAGTCTTTCTTTGCGCCCTCGGGAAATTTAGTTTACAAAATCTTCAGAGGCCCTGCGTCCTCGCGTCTCCGAGGTGAATTACCGGCTGCACCAGCACTATGAACCCACATACTTCCCTATCCAACCGAGCACGGTTTCCCACCACAAACGTGCATCCTGCGGTTTCACGACAAAGTGGTACTCGTTCGGGAAATAAAGCATCTCCGACGGGACGTGCATCATCTGGAGAGCTGTGAACAGCTGAAATCCCTGACTGACGTCCAGTCTGAAGTCCTCCTGACTGTGGATCACCAGCATAGGCGTCTTGAAATCTTCCACATATGAGCTCGGTGACCATTTCCGATAGAGCTTCGGATTCGTCCAGGGCGTGCCTTTGAATTCCCATATTGGGAACCACAACTCTTCGGTAGAGCCGAACGCGCTGACGGCGTCGTAAAGCCCGTCGTGGCTTACGAAACACTTAAAGATCCCGTCGTTATTGTGTCCTTCCATCCAGTTCATCATGTAACCGCCGTATGAAGCCCCTGCCGCTGCTATCCTGTTCTTATCCACGAAGGGATAGTGTCTTACGACGTAATCGACACCTTTCATCAGATCTGCAAACGCTTTGCCGCCCCAGTCACCGCTTATCTCATCGGTGAACCTCTGTCCGTAACCCGTCGAGCCGCGAGGATTCACCATGACCGCGACGTACCCCGGGGCCGCGAACATCTCGGCGTTCCATCTGTAGTGGAACTCATCCATCCATTGCCCCTGCGGTCCGCCATGCACTAGATAAACCATCGCATATTTCTTTTGCGGGTTGAAATCCGGAGGTTTGACCATGAACCCCTCAACTTTCGTTCCGCCTGCTCCATTGAACCAGAACGGTTCCCAGGGATTCATGTTCAGCTGCGCGAGCAAGGCATCGTTGGTGTGCGTTAGCTGAACCACCTTGCCGGTTGCGACGTTCATCCTGTAAACATCGTTGGGATGCGTTACCGATTGTCTGAGAAACACAAGGTATTTCCCGTCGGGGGTAATCGTCAGCTCCTCGTTCGTCGAGTGATGCGTCAGCCTTTTCACCTTACCGGTCGCCACTTTAACCTGAAAAATATTGTGATACCCTTCGTCGTCCGCATTGAAATAAAGCGTTTTGCTGTCGGGCGACCACACCACTTCATCTACAGAACGATCGTACTTCATGGTGAGATTAATGAACCTTCCATCATTCCTGTCGTACAGCATCAGCCTCGATCGGTCTGACTCAAAACCGGGAATCATCTGAGCACGATAGGCAATATACCTCCCGTCCGGAGAGTAAAGCGGCTGATTGTCGTTCGCAGGATTGGTAGTTATTCTCTTTGAAGGTCCGCCATCCGCGTTCACCGTGAACAGGTCGTTGTCCGTACTGACGGCAACCACTTTATCTATGTTCTTTACATAACAGACTTCCCTGCCGTCGGGAGAGAATGAGTAATCCATTCTTCCACCGAGATCTATAGGGGGAGTATCGTAGTCGCCTGGAGTCAGATCGACTGTTGTGCCGCTGTCAACATTCACGACAAAGAGGTGACTCCTTTTGCCGTCCTTCCAGTGGTTCCAGACTCTGTACGGAAGGCGGGTGAAGAACTTCGCCTTTACTTTTCCATTCACGAGTTCATTCTCACATGCTCCATTGCAGGAGTCCGTCACGCAGTCCGGGAATACGTCGGACACAAAAGCGATTTTCTTCCCGGTCGGTGACCAGAGAAGTCCGCTCGCCCCGAGTGCAATGTGAGTCAGCTGATGTGCCGGCCCGCCGGCCGCGTCTTCGACGTAAATCTGCGATGCACCGACAGTGTCGTTTGCTATGAAAGCGATCAGCTTCCCGTCAGGCGACCATACCGGATCGCTTGAAGAACTGAAGCCAGTTTTGAATTCATGCACATCGCCACCGTCGATCGATACAAGATAAATGGTCGACCGTCCCACGTTGTTTTTCATGCTGTAGGAGGTAACCTGATAGGCAACTGTCTTGCCGTCGGGCGAGACCTGCGGATCGGAAACTCTTCCGATCTTCCACATATCTTCGACGGTGAGGGGATGCCTTTGTTGTGAAAGGGCAGCGACGGGCAAAAGCAGCGTCGCAAACATGATAAAAAGAACGATTCTTCGCATACCTGACTCCTTGAAAGGTTTCGCAAGACTTCCTGCCGACACAATCCTTGCACGAATTGTGCTCCAATTTAATCAGCGGTCGTCATATATCCCGAATGCGGCTCTCGGAAAAAAGGAAGGCGAGTTGGAGTCGCGATATTCGATGAGATTGCGCGACATGAAAGACATCTCAACCAAGTACCACGGACCCGGCAAAGATCTGCCCTTTTGACAGATGCCATCAATCTTGACAATAAAATCCAGATTAGTTAAACTACATATGTTCTGATGGCACCAGCACGAACCGGCGCAAAGGAACGGTTGCATCGTGTAATTTAGAAATCAGGAAAGAATGGAAGTGAGAGGTGTAGGTTTCCGTCCGTCGAACGGTTCATTCCTGGTGCATACAAGGCTTTTAGCAGTCGGCTGTTGCTGCCAAATCAAGCAGGGCATCTTGCCAAATATAACGACTTCTGAAAGCTGACAAGCTTAGGAGCACATAATGAGTAATTCCGAATTAACTGTCGAAAAACTGGCGAACGAACAGTATAAGTACGGCTGGGTCACGGATATTGAGGCGGACGCACTTCCGAAAGGGCTCAGCGAGGACATCGTTAAGCTTATCTCGGAGAAGAAGAATGAACCGGGCTGGATGACGGAATGGAGACTCAAGGCGTACAGGCACTGGCTGACGATGAAAGAGCCGCATTGGTCCAACGTCAAGTACAGTCCGATAGACTACCAGGACATCATTTATTATTCCGCCCCCAGAAAGAAACCCAAGCTCAACAGTCTGGACGATGCGGATCCCGAACTGGTTAAGGCATTCGAGAAACTCGGCATCCCGATCGAAGAGCAGAAGAGACTTGCCGGAGTTGCGGTCGACGCCGTATTCGACAGCGTGTCCGTGGCAACGACGTTCAAGGAAAAACTCAGCGATCTCGGGATAATTTTCTGTTCAATGTCGGAGGCACTTCAGAAGTATCCAGACATCGTCAAGAAGTATCTAGGCACAGTTGTGCCCTACACGGACAACTTCTTCGCGTCGCTGAACTCCGCCGTATTCAGTGACGGATCTTTCGCTTACGTTCCAAGAGGCGTTCGGTGTCCGATGGAGCTCTCGACGTACTTTCGAATAAACGCCTCCGAGACCGGACAGTTCGAGCGCACGCTGATCGTAGCGGAAGAAGGTGCGTACGTCAGTTACCTCGAAGGATGCACGGCCCCTATTCGCGACACCAATCAGCTTCATGCTGCGGTTGTAGAGCTTGTAGCTCTGGATAACGCCGAGATAAAATACTCGACCGTCCAGAACTGGTATCCCGGTGACAAGGACGGAAAGGGAGGAATCTACAATTTCGTGACAAAACGAGGGGCGTGCAGGGGCGTCAACTCGAAAATATCCTGGACTCAGGTCGAAACGGGCTCTGCGATCACCTGGAAGTATCCGAGCTGCATACTGCAGGGAGACAACTCGGTCGGCGAGTTCTACTCTGTCGCGATGACGAACAATCTGCAACAGGCGGATACCGGTACTAAGATGATCCATATCGGTAAGAATACAAGAAGTACGATAATATCGAAGGGCATTTCCGCCGGACGGAGCAACAACAGTTACCGCGGTCAGGTCAGAATCACGACGAAAGCGGAAAATGCCAGGAACTACTCACAATGCGATTCGCTATTAATCGGCGATAAGTGCGGCGCACACACTTTTCCGTATCTTGAGACGAGCAACCCGACAGCACAGGTCGAACACGAGGCAACGACCTCCAAGATCGGTGCGGACCAGATTTTTTACCTAAACCAGAGAGGCATTTCGACCGAAGATGCGGTCAGGCTGATAGTCAACGGTTACTGTAAGGAAGTGTTCAAACAGCTTCCCATGGAGTTCGCCGTCGAAGCAACCAGACTACTGAGCATGAGCCTCGAGGGAAGCGTAGGATAAGCGGGGAATGCTGGAATAGTGGTTTGTTTGATTGATGGAATTGCGGAGTGCCAGTTGAATAAGCGGCATTATCCGTCCAAGCGACATGCTCTCCGCGCTGAGATTTGAACTTTTAAATTCTGGAATGCCAAATGCTGGAAATCAAAAATTTACACGCATCAGTTGAAGAGAAAGAAATTCTGAAAGGGATTGATCTCAAGGTAAACAAAGGCGAGGTTCATGCGATAATGGGACCGAACGGCTCCGGCAAGAGCACGCTCGCGAATGTACTTGCCGGGCGCCCTGAATACCGGGTCACCAATGGGGAAGTTACGTACGATGGGAAAGACCTTCTTGCAATGGCACCGGAGATTCGCGCGAGAGAAGGAGTTTTTCTCGCCTTTCAATACCCGGTAGAGCTTCCCGGAGTGAACAACACTACTTTTCTCAGGACCGCCTTGAATGAAGCGCGCAAGCACCACGGCGAACGGGAGGTAACTGCCGGGGCTTTCCTCGCGATGCTCAAGAAGAAGATGCAGCTGGTCGAGATGCCGGAGACACTACTCAGCCGCGCTGTCAACGAAGGCTTCTCGGGAGGCGAGAAGAAAAGAAATGAAATTCTCCAGATGGCGGTTCTCGAACCGGCGCTTGCTATCCTTGACGAAACCGACTCCGGCCTCGACATAGACGCCCTGAGAATTGTCGCAAACGGGGTCAACAAGCTTCGGTCGAAGGAGAATTCAATCATAGTGGTAACGCACTATCAACGGCTGTTGAACTACATCGTCCCCGACTTCGTTCATGTCCTTTATAACGGGAAAATCGTCAAGTCCGGCGACAAGGAACTTGCCTTGGAACTCGAAGAGAAGGGATACGACTGGTTGAAGGACGAAACCGTCACCGCAGGGTAAACCCTGCCGGGAGTAATGGAATGTTGGAATGATGGAATCTTGGAATATTGAAGCACTAAATCAGTTGATAAATGGATTTATGGATCGGCTCATCGCGACCATTGGTTTGAGATCGACGGCATTTGCGGCCCTGCCTACACACGCGACCCATTATTCCGCCTTTCAACCATATCATTTTTCCATCAAGAATCCGACCTCTGAACGCTGAGAGCTTAAGAATGACGCAAACATCCGAACTACGAGACTGGTACCTGAACTTATTCAAGGACTTCGAGAATCGGCTCAACGGTGAGAAATCCCGCCCTTTGCACAAATTGCGCAGGACAGCAATTGACAAATTCGCAGAGCTCGAGTTCCCCGACCGCCACCAGGAAGACTGGCGGTTTACCGACATAACTCCCATACTCAGTCATAGCTTTTCACTTCCGCGGCAACAGTACGACAAAGTGATTACCCCAAAGGATCTGCGCCCGTTCTTATTCGGCCGCATGAAGAGTCACCTGGTCGTTCTTGTAAACGGCGCATATTCACGCACACTCTCGAATTCTATTCCCGCCTCCGAAGGGGTGGTTATAGGAAATCTGGGAGAGGCATTGAAAGCCGACGACGGTTCGGTGAGCGAGCGCATATCAAAGCATTTGGATTTCGGCGCTGATGCCTTCACTGCTCTCAACACCGCTTTCACTCTGGACGGTGCATACATCAACGTCCCGGACGGTGCGGTAGTTGAAGAGCCGGTTCACCTGTTATTCATTTCTACCGGCGAGGAACCGTTCATCAGTCAGCCCCACAATCTCATTATCACCGGACGAAATTCGCATTTAAGATTCATCGAACATTATGTGAGTCTTCATGCAGGCGTATACTTTACGAACTCGGTAACAGAGATCGAGGCCGGAAGGAATTCTACGGTAGATTCCATCAAGGTTCAGGAAGAGGACATTAAGGCTTATCACGTCGCAACCACCGCAGCGTCCGCGGAAGCGGACAGCAGTTACGAGTCGCATGCGATTTCACAAGGTGCAAGGATTTACAGGCACAACCTGAACGTGGCTTTGACGGGGGAAGGAGCCGGCGCGCTCCTTGAAGGGCTCTACTTGACGCTGGGGGATCAGCTTTCTGATACCCACTCCATGATCGACCACATTGCCCCTCATTGCACGAGCGGGGAGCATTACAAAGGGATACTGGATGGGAGATCCCGCGCGGTGTTCAACGGCAAAATCATGGTTCGTCGTGATGCACAGCAAACAAATTCATACCAGGAAAACAGAAACGTCCTCCTTTCCAATGAAGCAAAAGTGGACACAAAGCCGCAGCTGGAAATATTCGCTGACGATGTGAAATGTACTCATGGCGCGACCGTCGGGCAGTTGAACAAAGATTCAATGTTCTATCTGCAATCGCGCGGAATCGGTGAGGAACAGGCAAAATTAATTCTGATTTACGCCTTTGCAAACGACGTCCTGTCGGGAATAAAGCAGGACGAGGTCAGGAGTGAACTCGAAAGAGTCCTCTCGACAAGATTTCTGAAGGGGATTTGATTGGAACAGCTATACGGAGCCAAAACCTGAGAGGTTAAAATGGACGCAGTGGAGAAAAAGGCTCTTGAAGATAAAGTCATCGACGCGATCAAAGAGTGCTATGATCCCGAGATTCCAGTGAACATCTGGGAGTTGGGCTTGATCTACGAAATAAACGTCGGCGATGACCCGGTAATCAACATAAGGATGACTTTAACGGCACCCGGCTGTCCCGCCGCCCGATCTCTTCCGATCGAGGTCCACGAAAGGGTAGCACAGATTCCGGAGGTCAGCGACGTGCAGGTTGAGGTGGTATGGGATCCGCCATGGACACCGGAGATGATGTCACAGGAAGCCAAACTAGAGCTCGGATTTATGTGATGCCTCGAGTATCAGAATTAGTCCTAAATGCCGTCAACGAAAATCAAACGGACTGGTGACAGATGAAGATCAGTGCACAGGAAGAATACGGAATGCGCTGTCTGTTGCGCATTGGGAACTCGGACTTACCGGAAGGTTTGACGATCCCCGATATCAGCCGTCTCGAAGGGCTGAGCCCTGCAAATGTCGCCAAACTGCTCAGGATACTAAGACTCGGCGGCTTCATCGAGAGCGCCCGAGGACGCTCCGGTGGCTACAAACTGGCCGTGCCTGCCGATCAAATCGTAATCGGCAAAGTCCTCGCCGTACTTGGCGGCCGAATCTACAATCCGACTTTCTGCGATTCTCACACGGGGATGAGCGCGGTGTGTAATCATATCATCGACTGTTCTATGCGTTCGCTTTGGCGATCAATACAAGAAGCCGTCGATGTGGTTCTCAGCAGGATAACGCTGAGGGACATGTTGGGGAACGAAAAAGTTGTAATGGAACTGGTTGCGACGATCAACAAGGAAATGTCAGAGGAGAAGGCGGCTTAGGCCCCTGGCAGGATCCGAAAGCCGTCATCGAACGGTTAATCCCTCTTCGTACCATTTGGTTTGCGCGGATTCGGTCGGCAGACATTCCACTGATTCTCAGAAGAAACTTCTTCCCGTCGGCCTAGATGTAATGTATAGTGAGAGCCGGTGTTTGTAACCGGGACGATCTCCTGCCCGGACACAAGAGCGACCAGAAGACTGTCACATCTGATTGCTTTTCTTCGCTCATCGAGAGCTTTGACTTTTTGTTCCGACAGACTCTTGAAGGCCATGTCGACGGTCTGGACCGCCGGTTCGACATTCTTCTGCCGGCACCGATGACTGGGTCAGCTACGAAGGATACGCCCAGTGAAGAGGTCTACAATCCTCGGAGTCACGTCGCAGATCGACTTGAGCCTATCCCTGAAGAATTCTGCGTGCTCGCCGGCAACTGCAGTCAAAGCAGAGTTCAACGTGTGTGTCTTTATTGATATGTCCTCGATGTTTCCATGATCGCTGGACATAAGAACGGTCAGCGTGTCAAGCCCTCCGTCCACGATTCCCCCGAGCAAGCCGTCGAAATTTTTCAGGACTGTTTCGGCCATCTTCTTGTTCATGTCGTGGCCTGCCTTGTCGGTCAGGAAATACTCGAACATCGTGAAATCATGTTTACGCGCAATCCGTCCCAGTCTCTTCCCCGCATCAAGGGCCGTTATCGGACTTATATCCGAATAGCCGAGTTCGGTCGGCCATCTTTCGGCCGTAATGTCGGCAGAGAGGCCCTCGCCGGACCGAAGGGAATCCGCGTTGCAGAGTGGAACGCCGCTCATCATGCATGACATGGTCGTGGCGCTGAGTCTTCGGCGCCCGGATTCGACATACTCGAAAAACTGCCTCGGGAAAGCATTTGCGAAATACACATCAGCGCCAAGGATCTTCAGGATTTTGAAAATATTCTTCTCTTCGAGTATAGGTCTTATCTCCGAATGAGGATAAGGGCCGAAGTGAGAGCCGAGCACCTGTGCCGCATTGACTCCTGTAAAGAGTGCAGTTTGTCCGGTTCCGCTTTGAGGAAGTCCTTCCACACCTAACAGTGCATCGCTCGGTTCCACGAACGCGTTCCCGTTGTGCATCTCCATATTTTCCTTCGATGGAATCCCCCCGAAGATCTTCTTGAAATTAGGAAGCCTGGTGGAAAAGAACGGATTTATGTCGGGAATCGCGTCACCGATTCCGACACCATCCAGGAACAGGAACAGGAAATGAGACCCGCTAGACATATGTGCTTCCGTCTTCTGTGTGCGTCATCGGTCGACCAGATCGGAGAAATAGCGATGCCAGTCCACTTCCAGTGTGGATGCGCTTACATGAAAAGTCTTTCTCACTGCGTCATCGAAACGCGTCACGTGCCGGAATTCATGAACCAGTTTTCCTACGGAACCCGGTCCGAACTTCGTGTCGAGAAATTTGCCTGTGTTGCCCAGATAGAAGAGGAGGTCGGAAAACTCGGTCTCGGAGGATGCCGACTGGATTTTCTCTTCGAGGTCTGAGAAGTACCTGACGTTTCCGAATGGAGGGGGTGTAAGTCCTTTGTATTCTCCGCTCTCATAGACAGCTATCGAATACACCAGCCAGCCCGGAGCGCCGTTGTAGCGCATCCTGCTGAGAATCCCCATGATCACTCCCGTTTCAAGTTTCGTCCGGTATTCCGGACTGCCGGTGTCGCTTCCGGCTATTACGTAGAGCCTTCCCGCTTTCCAAAGCGGGGCGAAAACCGAATCCTTTCCCGTCAGCTCCAGAAAGTCGTACTTGTTATCGCACAGCCTGACGACCAGTCTCTCGTCCTGTCCAAATTCAAGTTTCATGGTGAAACTCTTGAAGATTTCCTGAATGGTTGAAAGGTACTCCTGCGTTACAGAAGCATCCACGTCGATGGGGCGATACACTGTAATATTCCCTTCAGAAACCGACCTGACCGGCATCTGCAGGAACGCGAAGAGGAGCAAAAGGTTAATCATGCGGTTCCCTCGTATCGATTATTATGGTTACGGGGCCGTCATTGACAAGTTCAACATCCATCATCTCCCCGAAAATTCCCGTTGCCACTTTCCCTTCGCCGATATTAGATATCAGCATCCGGACAAAACGGTCGTAAAGCCTCTCCGCCATCACGGGTTCAGCAGCCTTCATGTAGTTTGGCCGGTTTCCTTTTCTCGCGTCTCCGCACAGTGTGAACTGCGAGACAACGAGTGCCGAACCTCCGACATCCTTCAGGGACAGGTTCATCTTTCCATCCGTGTCTTCGAAAATTCTCAGGGCGGCGCATTTGTCGGCCAGAAACTGCGAATCTTTTTCGCTGTCTTCCATGTGCACGCCTATCAGGACAAGAATGCCGGTTTGTATGTCGCTGATTAGTTTTCCCGCCACTGAGACGGAGCTCCGCTTGACACGCTGCACCACGACTTTCACCCGTCGGGCCCTCCCGCGGAAAAATATCTTGCCCTCACAACTCTTTCGATATTGGAGAGATCCTTCTTAACTAGCAGTTCCGTTGCCCCGTGCTGCTGGAAAAGCTCCTCAACCTTTCTTGCCTGTCCGTATCCTGTTTCAACGAACACCCATCCCCCGTCTCGCAGAAGAGCCGGAGCTGTTTCAGAGATCTTCCTGAAGAATGTCAACCCGTCACGCCCGTCACTCAGCGCCTTCACCGGTTCGAAATTCTTTACATCTTCTGACAGCGACTGAAGTTCCGATTCCGGCACATACGGAGGATTTGATACAATAATATCGAAACCGGCGCGGTAGGAATTCTTGTCGAGTCCCAGGAAATCGGATTGGGTGAAGGTGATCTTTTCTTGAGTGCCGGTCGCGGCAGCATTCTCCTTCGCCAGTTCGAGCGCTTCATCGCTTGCGTCGATTGCGGTGATAACCGAATTTTTGACGAATTTTGCGACAGCTATCGCGATACAGCCCGAACCGGTTCCGACATCAAGGATTCTGACAATCCCGCGCTGGGAAAGATATGTCCTGCAATGCTCGATTACCGCCTCAGCCAGAATCTCAGTCTCCGGCCGCGGAATCAAGGCCCGCCTATCAACCTTCATTTCGATCGAATAGAAATTTGTCCTTCCAATGATATACTGGACTGGCTCGTGTGAGAGGCGCCTCTTCAAAAGCCTTTTGAAAACTTCAAGCTCGCTTTTCTTTAGAGGCTGATCGTGCTTCACGTACAGATCGAACCGCTTGACGCCGAGGGTTTCTGAGAGAAGTAATTCCACGGTAAGCCTTGCTTCATCAAATCCCTTCTCGGATAAATACCCCGATCCCCATCTTATTATGTCAATAACGGTCCAGACTTTTTCTTCAGAAGCCATAAACGTACAATATCACGCTAATCGGTTTACAAATGTCGGCAATCTCCTGAAAAGACATAGACGATAATTAATTGCCGCCTTTCAATATATCGAGTATGTTGTCCCCGATGTCCCCTTCCGGCGTTTCAACGATCCTGCCCAATTCTCTTCCATGATTGTAGAATATGAATGTCGGAACTTTCTCGATGTTCAGTCCGCGTGTGAGTTCCTTCTGTCCTTCCTTCGAACGCGGTACCGCCACAAAGCTTATTTTCCTTCCGAGGACCGTGCTGTCCGCGATGTTCAGGAATATCGGCACCCAGATATGACTGTCCGGGCACCACGAACCGAAAACAACGACCACCGAGTCACCGGAGCCCAGAGAGTCTATCCGCGTTATAAGTTTGGAGGTGGGTTTGTAAAGCTCGCGGTTACTCTTGTACCAGATTGTGCTATCTATTGAAGAGCGGGAGACCGGTCCGATCATGATCTTCTGTTGCGCCGCAGAATCAGGAAAAGTCGTCTGAGCTCTCAGACCCGGAACAGCCGACACGAAAACGAGAATAGCCAGAACAAGTTTCATTTTAGCTCCTCTTCAGCCGATTCCTCAGATGATCTGATATCCAGGCCCCACATGAGTTTGGTCCTCAACAGATTGAAGAAGCCGTTCTTTCTCTTCCGCAGGAGCACTATCCTGTGCGAAGCGAGCGAAACGTTGAACTCCACCGGCTGCGGAAGAATTCTCGAGGCCTGCCCGTCCGCGATTATCATCACATGCTTGAAAGTAGAGTGAGCGACGACTCTGATCGTGCTTGTATCAGGAATAATGACGGGCCGGGCAGAGAGAGTGTGCGGTGAAATCGGGCTGATTGCGATCACCCGGGTTTCGGGCGAGACAATAGGACCGCCGGTTGATAGACAGTACCCGGTCGACCCGGTCGGCGTGCTGAGAACAATTCCGTCCCCCCGGAAAGTGATCAGGTATTCCGAATCCACAAAAGTCTCCAGATCGATCATGCGGGAAGAACCGGCCTTGTCAATAACGATGTCGTTAAGCGCGAAGATCGTGGTGGTCTCGCCGTTCTGCTCAAAGCTGGCTTCAAGGACCGTGCGCTCTTCAAGATTGAACTTACCTTCAAAAAGCTCGTCGATGCTGTTTCTCAGTTCGTCGAGGTTGAGTTCGGTCAGAAACCCTAGTTTCCCCAGGTTAACCCCGAGTATCGGCCTTCCAGTTGTTCCAACGGTAGCGGCCGTCTGGAGGATAGTGCCGTCTCCCCCAAGAGAGAGGACGACATCGGACTTCGCGGGAACTTCAGCGCGCGGCACGGAGGCCCGTCCCACATCGTGGCGGCACTTCAGCTTTATTTGAGTCGCGAGATCCTCCTCGACTATATACTTGATTTTCCTCTCGCCGAAGATTTTTATCAGCTCGAAAGCCGTCTCGCATGTCGACAGTTTGGCCGCATTACCGAGAATTCCTATCGAAATATCCCCAGGGGGAGTAAATGTCTTTTTCATCTCTGCCATTTGGACGAATTTCATTCAATTTTATGTCACATACAGCAATTTTTCAATTGCACATGATCGAAGCAGCCGCCCGACGTAAGCTGGACTTTCTCATCATGAATAAACGGGCGGATTAAAATTCGACACGGGACCCGGCGTGAGAAACCCGGCAGCAGGGCACGAGGCACTTCCTTCCGACCCGTTCCCGCAATGATTCAAGTGCTAACCCCGAGAAAGACCACGAGTGGTGCCGCCCGGTTCAGAGAAGGCGCCGCTCAATGCCGACCTCTTGCTTCAGACTGGTCAACCGAGGAGAATCTCGAGATCGATCTTTTTCCCGTAGCTTCGCTCGCTGACGGAAGCAAGCTTCTGAATTTGCTCGCGGGTCAGTTCCCTTGCCCCGCCGAGCTGCCTGGCAATGTAGGCCACCTTTGCAGTATGCTCAGTCTTTTCCATCCTGTCGTAAGCATCGTCGAGCGAGTCGCCGCACGTGACAACGCCATGGTTCGACAGCAATATAGCACTGTACTCTTTGACGAGGGACTCGATGGAGGCTGCCACCTCAGGGGTAGACGGAGTGGCGTATTCTGCCAGCGGGATCTTGCCGAATGTCACAATCACTTCCGGGAAAATCAACCCGTCAAGCGCCATTCGTGCAGCGGCAAACGCCGTGGCGAAAGGCGGATGTGCGTGAACGACAGCTTTTATGTCCGGCCTCGCACCGTAAATAAAGCTGTGCATGGCAAATTCCGTGGATGGCCTCCCGATCCCCTCCAGTACTTTGCCATCCATTCCCACAATGATCAACTCCTCGAGTTCGACATCGGCCTTGTTCCTGGCACTCGGTGTCACGAGGATCCTGCCATCGGCAAGTCTCGCACTTACGTTGCCGTCGGTTGCGGCCACAAATCCTTTGTCTGCAAGCCTGCGGCAGGTTTTAAGAAGATTTTCCTTCAGAAGTTGAATGTCTGCATCAGCCATCGATGATACCCGCCTTTCACCTTAAGAGAGGAAGTGTCGCCTTCCAGATCTCGTTCTCCTTTTCCGGGTCCGGGCCGTTAATGGTTGCCGTCCGGAATTCCCTGATAACCTGATCTATCTTTGACTGCCCTATTTGTGCATTCTGAAGTCTGATCACGAGTATCGCATCGATTATCGGAACAAATATGTTCTTCTGATGAACGTAGAAGGAATCGAGCCCGTCACGAATCTGGGCGACGTCCATGCCGATGAAAGCGTCGTTGTAGTCTACCGCACCTTCCTTCAGGTCGGCGTGCTGCGACCAAAAGACCGACATATCGTACATTCCGTCCACGTAGAAAGTCTTTCGGGCAACAGTCGACGCAGGCGTGCCGACGTCAAGCGCATTCCAGGTCTCGCCGTTCTGCTCACCTACCGGGGGTTCCTGTGCAAACGCGTTGCCGGCGGTGAGCACTAGAGCAATGAGTGCAAACGCGAGCGAAATTCCAGAAAAGCTCTTCCTTGCGGGTACCATAATGTTATCTCCGGGATTTTTCAATTCATTCTCCAAGACCGCGGCTCCTCACCGGACCGCAATTTTAAGTTCTTCCCATTTGATTGCCGAATCAAGGGCCATAACCATCGTGGTAAAATCCCTGTATGCTTCCGTAAAGGTGCTCACCGGCTCCCTTCCGTCGACAATACAATCAAAGAAATCTTCGAACTGTCTCCGGTAACCTCGATCCGTCTCGATGGTCTCCCGCAGTTCCTGCCCGCCGTGATGCTTGATGTTTACCCTGTTTTCATTGAGCGTGAGTGAACCGTCTTTTGCGAGAATGGTGAGCTCGTTCTTGTCAATCCCGATCGCGCTAAAATAGATGTTGAGCACGCCGTTAATCCCGTTCTCGAATACAATCTGAAGCGACATCGAATCCATCCTTCCGATCGCCGGATTGACGCAGCGATTGAAGGCAATCGCGGATTTCATTTCGCCGAAGAGATCCCGCAGTACTGCTATGTTGTGAATGCCCGCGTCCATAACGAAACCACCCGGATACTTGTGATCTATCCGCCATGCGGTCCCGGCATACTTATTGTTTCCGTCCGTGAGCGTCATGTGGTCCCAGAAAACGGCATAAGGCTCACCGATAATCCCTTCAGCGATGATCTCCCGCAATCTTCTATAGACCGGGTTGTATCTGTAATTTTCCGCGACCATCATGACACGATCAAACCGTTCCGGGAGTGTCGACATCAGACGGGCATCATCGAGATTCGAAGCAATCGGTTTTTCGACTATGACATGCTTTCCGGCTTCGAGCGAATCGAGCGTGACCCTGTAATTCAAAGGAATCGGAAGCACTATGTCCACAGCATCGACATCCTCACTGGCAAGCAGGTCGTGATAGTCGAGGTAATACGGGACATTGCCGGCCATCGCGGCGAACTCCTTAGCCTTCTGTTCCGTGTGGTTGCAGACACGAGTGATCTGGAACTTATCTTTCAGTTCAAGCAACCTAGGGAGATGAAGGTCCTTTGCGGCGATCCCTGTTCCGATTATTCCAAGTCTTACACTCATATGCCGATTCCCATTTTCATTTTAATTTAGCAAAATCAAGGGGGCACAACAATGATGCCAGCATTTACCAGAAGCCCCTGCCCGGATCGCGTACATGAACATTTTAAACCTCTGGAAATAGTCGCGCCATTCTTTCCTTCAGGCGCGCACCCTCGATGATCACCGGCAAATATCGCCGAGGTGAAAGCAGAGCCTAGCGAGGTGCAGCGACGATCGACAGACTCAATGATGAAGTACAGACTGGTTTTTTCATTTATCTCAGTACAGGGCCCCTACTTGCTTATCCCGACCGGTATTGGATCGATCCATCCTTTCAGCCCGACGCACACCGCCACACCGTATTTAGAGTCCAGCATGTCACAGCTATCTTCCCGACGGAATGGCCGGGGACACATTTTCAAAACTTGACCGACTTCCGGCTTCCGTCATATTTCATAACCTTCACAAAATCGGGAGTGGCACCAAACCCGGAAGGACGACCGGGCGACACGACGACAATCCCGAACGTTCTGTCCCTCAACATTCCGGGAAATTCACCTGTCCGCCTTCCTATAGTCAGCGTTTGCTTCGCCTGGTCCCAAAGAAACTCAATCGTGGAATGGATCCCGTTCCGATAGTCGTTGTTGTCGTTCTCATCTTCGTAAAGGGTGAATTTACCATCCGCGCCGGAATAGACATGCAAAGTAAGATCTCCTTTAGTTCTCTCTTCTGCGTACTGAATTGCCGGTCCCGCGGGTATTATCGAACCTTCACGCACGAACAGAGGAATCTCATTCAGCGGCGCCTCCACGCTTACGCGTTCACCTCCCTTGAAATGCTGCCCGGTATAGAAATCGTACCACCCCGTACCTTTCGGGAAATATACTTCCTTCGTTCTCGCCTTGTATTCCGTGACCGGCGCGACAAGCAAAGCCGGGCCGAACATATACTCGTCGTCGAGGTCGGTTACTCGCGGGTCGGAGGCAAAATCCATGACAAGCGCGCGCATGATAGTATAGTTCTTGAAATACACCATGCCGGCCAGCGAGTAGATGTACGGCATGAGCCGGTAACGAAGTTCGGTCACGCCGACCATCGCATTGTATTGCGCGCTTCCTTCCGGCGCTACGTTAAATATTTCTCTGTAGGGGAACTGGCCGTGAGATCTGTACAGGGGACAGAACGCTCCGAACTCATACCAGCGCGTGAGAAGCTCGCGCCACTCTTCGAGATTCTCCCCTTCGGCATTAATGAACTTGTTCGGGACGGCAAAGCCACCGATGTCGAATGTCCAGTAAGGGAGGCCTGACATCGCGTAATTGAGCCCCGCAGGTATCTGCCCGGCCATGTCCTGCCACGTCGAAGCGATATCTCCGCTCCAGACCGCAATGCCATATCGCTGCGAGCCTGCGTACGCCGACCGGCTAAGTATAAAAACGCGTTCGTTGGGATTCGCCGCCATCAGCCCTCGATAGAATCCCTTGCAGTGTTCGAGCGCGTACGCGTCGAAATATTCGGCTCCCGGCCCGAGATAGGTTGGGTCCATAACGTACTTCCGCTTCTCCATCGAAAGGTTCGACTGCATGTCGGGTTCGTCGGAATCGAGCCACCATGCGTCGAAGCCGATCGGATACAACTTCTCGTCCACCATTTTCCAAAAGAGCTTTCTTGCACCGGGATTGAAGGGATCGTAGAATGTCGAGAGATACCCTTTTCCGACCCAGTCTTTGTTTCCCATCTTCAGATTGCCCTGGTACAGGTAGCCATTATCATTCATCCGCTTGAAGTTCTTAATTCCCTCATAGAATTTCGCCCAAACCGAAATCATTATATGCTCGTGCAGCTTGTGCACCTCATCGACCATCGCTTTCGGATCGGGATATCGCGTGCTGTCGAACTCCATGCTTCCCCACTCGCTCTCCGGCCAATAGAACCAATCCTGAACGATGTTATCGAACGGTATTTTCAGCTCGCGGTATCTTTTCGCCACCTTGAGAAGCTCGTCCTGCGTCCGGTAGCGCTCCCTGCTCTGCCAGAACCCGAGAGCCCACTTGGGAGGGATAAGGGCCTTTCCGGTGAGCTGCCTGTAGCCGCTGATAATACTGTCGATGTCGCTGCCGTAGATGAAGTAGTAGTCGATCTGGTGACCGTACTCCGAATATAGCGATAGTTCATTCTGCACTTCGGGGCTAATGGGTGTTTTCACCTTCAGCGAGATGTACGCCTCACCGCCGTCGGGGATCCATTCGATCCTGATCGGATACTTCCGCCCTTCTTCAAGCTGCATGTCGAAAAGATGAACGAAGGCGTTCCACGACTGTCTCCAGCGGTCGGCGATCAGCTTGTTGTCGATCCACATTTTGCAGTGACCGGCTGAGTACAGGCGAAACTTGAACAGGCCGGTCGAAGCGGATTCCAGAGATCCCTCCCATATAACTTCCCCATTTGCAAGGGAATAACCCTGGGGAAGCTTCTTTAGATCTGGAATGAATTCATAATCTATCTGCGACTCATCACGCACAACTTCAGCCTTCGACGTGTCTGCCTCCCTCGTGTATTTCGCGGTCAGTCCGCCTTCTTTGCCCGCTGCGTTAAATAGTCTGAATGCCGAAGAGAGATTGTCGTAGTCTCTAGGATCTCCGAATTTCGAACGCGAGTAGTTGTCCCAGAGAATCCCGTAGTTCCTGTTCGAGACGACGAACGGGATCGAAATCTTGGTGTTGTACTGGTACAGGTCTACGTCGTGTCCCTTGTAATTGAACAGCCCTTCCTGCTGCTGGCCGAGCCCGTAGAATGCCTCATCGGGAGGCGATTCAAACCGATCGCGTATCCTGAACAGATGTTTGTCTTCCAGTGTAACCGGCTCGATCGTCTTACCGCCATCTTTCCGCTCAACAAGGATCGGCGTCCCATCCGCCCTGCAGAACACGATTGCGCCGGTCGTCGTCGAGATCTTCACCTGCAGTGCGGCGGTTTTGATGACGACGATGTTGCCCGACTCAGCTGCGGTCCACTTCACTTCAGGGAACTTCTCTTTTGCGATCATCAAACTCTGTACGTCGGGAAAGCAGGCCTCATTGACCGCGGTTACGCGGATGATCTTGTCCGTCACCGGCTCGACGCGGACGAGTTTGGCGCCGTTAGTTACCGTGTCAACGACGGCGACAACGACCCCGCTCTTTGTAACCGAATACGGCTTCTGAGCGTACGCCGATATTATTGAAATGCCCGATATCATGGCTAACAGTACAATTGTTTTCATCTGAATATGCCTCCGACATTGTTTGCTGACAAGTCCGGCTAGTGTCGAGAGCCGGGGAAAGAAAGTCATGCTGACGAATCATTTCCGCATACCCGCATGAGAAAGTCGTTTACATTTGATTCTTTATCAACCTCAACATAAAGACATCGTGCCCGGGAACAACCGCATTAAGTGGCTTAGCGGTCGTACCGATATTCGTTTTCGTCCAGAGATTTCGGAGCGTGTACACTACGTTTTCAAAATGAGCGCTTCTTCCTGAGAGGCTGTCGGAGACAATCGCATTCCGGAAATCAAATGTCGCTTCCTTCGGTGAAATACTCCTGTTGAGAAGACACATCGCCCAGTCGCCGTTTGCGAGAGGCTTGAACCAGAGCTCAACGCTGTCGGGCGACGAATACCTGAACCCTTCAACACCGACCGAATCCTGATCCACTGCGATAACCTCCTTGTTTTCAAGAATCGCTTTCGTCTCGCGGGTCATGTTTCTCAGATCGTTGCCGGCGATCAG
>JBJKPC010000099.1:0-4924 GCA_046706745.1 Candidatus Kryptoniota bacterium | reverse complement strand
GGATTCCAGTAGTCGCATCTTCCCACAAATCTGAGATTAGTTGAGAAGGCAATTGAGCCGTCCATTCCCGCACCGTAAGTCTGCGATGTGCCGCCATCGGGCGTTGTCCCCGCATAAGCATTGTGGTCCACATCCTGAACATACGCCTGACCGCCGATGCTGAAGCCCACTATCGAATAATTAATGATTAGATCTCCGGTTCTGAGATCCTTTCTTGAAGGGGCGCCAGCATAATCCCCGGTGACAATCACCTTCAAACCACAGATGGGCGTGAAGATTAACTGGGCATAGGTGCGCTTAGATCCGTCCGTACCCGCAGATTTGCTGCTGTTGTCTCCGGCCATAACTTCCGCCGATAAGTCCTTCGCGATGTGCGAGGTTACTGAAATCCCGAAATCCCGGGAACTTGAAATGCCGTGGAGATCTTCTATGCTCTTTTCGAGAGATCTGTATCCGAAGGTTTCGTCAGCTGCGTGGTCGGCAGGCGTTGGCTGGATTCCGAACCGTACATCGCTTCTCAGAAGTTCTGTCTTCCAGGTCAGGAAAGCATCCTTTACGTCCAGAGACAAAGTGTTATTTGCGGAAGCTCCACCAATCGGTTTTGCTTCGACTCTGAATTTTCCCGTTACTTTCGGAGCAAGACTGCCTTCTACCCCTACGTATATTCGTCTGTAATCAAAGGCCTCCATGCCTTTGTTTGACGGAACATGATTTTCGAGGTTATAGTAATAGTCGCCGAACGCCGATCCTGAGACTCGCGGAAGATCCTGCGGGTATGCCGTACCGTCAATCAGGCACATAACAACCACGGTAACTGTGAGCATGGCGAACGCCTTGAGTACCCTTGCCAAAATATTGCCGTTGCGCTTCCGGGCTTTGTCCGCACCGCGAGGGGGGAGACTTTCATAGGATTGGGTCTCAGTGGCTTTATACTGAGACAGCTCAACCATCAGGTGGTTCAAATTTTTCCTGATATTATCCAGCTCTCCCGGAAACTCCCCTGTAATTGGAAAAGGGACCCGTCCTTTGCTCATTTCGGCAAGACACTCCGCCATTTTCTGCAAGGGCCCTGTGACGGTGTCGAGCATGTCGTTCACGCGCCAAAGAAGTATCCTGGATTCCCCGTTGACAAGGTTGATGTCCGCGCGTTCCGAGAGTCGTCCTTCCTTTACGGTATCCCTCAGCCTTAGTATTTCAGACATGACAAGTTTCTTATCACTGCCTGGGCTTTTTCTGGTTTTCTTCTTTTCTAATGAGGCCGGTTCCATTCGACTGTTTCCTCCCTATGAATTATCAATTTTGCAAAAAAAGGCAGCGGCTATTCCGCCGCTGCCCCCGGTTGTCCCATCGTAGCCTTCACTTCTCCAAGATTTTCGGACGAGAACACCTTGTCGATGTCGAGGACTATGATGAACTGCTCGTCGCGCTTCCCCATACCGCGTATGAACTCGGTATTGAGTCGTGTTCCGATCTTCGGCGGCGGTTCGATCGATGATTGCTCCATCTCGATCACTTCCTGTACGCTGTCCGCCAGCGCTCCTATCACCATCGAGTCTCCGTCCAAGTTCACCTCCACGATCACTATGCACGTGTTCACCGTCTTCTCCGTCCTGCTCATGCCGAACCGCAGCTTCAGGTCCATCACCGGCACCACCCGTCCACGCAGGTTTATTACCCCCCGCATGTATTCCGGCGTTCGCGGTACCTTCGTAACCTTGGAGAACTCAAGAACTTCACGTACCTGCGAGATATTCGTCGCATATACTTCGTCTTCAAGCTTAAAGGTCAGGTACTGAGTCGTTTCCGTTACCGTTTCTACTAGTGTTTCTTCCATTGCGCGCCTCCTCAGTATTTCTCGAATTCGGCATCGCCGGTGCCATTTCCGTTATGCGACGGATGCTCATCGAGTGTTATGAGATGTCCGTTCGGTGATGCCCCAATCGACGTCTTCTCCTCTTTCTTCGGCTTGAGGGGGGGCAAATGTGCTGTATCCCTGTCCTGCAGAGGCTTCTTGGATGCTGCCTCTTTCTTCGCCATGTGAGCTATATGGGCCTGAGTATGGGATACTCTCCTGGCCTGGTGGCCTTGCATGTCTTCGCTGAGCTTGAAGAAAGAGATCGCATTTTTCAGCTGTTCGGCCTGGTTAGCCAGTTCTTCAGCAGTTGCCGACATTTCTTCGGCAGCGGCAGAGTTCTGCTGGGTGACCTGGTCGAGTTGTTGTATAGCCTTATTGATTTGCGATGCCCCTGTGCTTTGTTCGGCGCTTGCGCTGGAGATCTCCTGTACAAGTTCAGCCGTCCTTTGTATGTCGGGGACCAGTTTCCCCAGCATCTCACCTGCCTTCTCGGCGATCTCCACGCTTGAGCCCGCAAGCTCGTTGATTTCTCCGGCTGCAGCCTGGCTCCGCTCGGCAAGCTTTCGTACTTCGGAGGCGACCACCGCAAAGCCCTTCCCGTGTTCGCCGGCTCGCGCCGCTTCGATCGCTGCGTTCAGGGCGAGGAGATTAGTTTGACGCGCGATTTCTTCGATGATTGAAATCTTGTCGGCAATATTCTTCATTGCCTCGACGGTCTGGTGAACGGCTTCTCCGCCCGACTTTGCATCCTGCGATGAACGCGTCGCTATGCCTTCGGTCTGATGGGCATTGTCTGCATTCTGTTTTATGTGGCTCGCCATTTCTTCCATCGAGGAAGACGCCTCCTCAGCGGCGCTGGCCTGTTCCGTGGAGCCCTGCGACATTTCCTCGGAAGTGGAGCTCAGCTGCTGGCTCCCCGATGCAACGTTATCAGAGGAAGTGCTGACATCCTCTACCACTGCAGAAATCTTCTTCACCATGTTGGCGAACGCGCTGACGAGCTGTCCCACTTCATCTTTGCTCGTAGCTTCGAGCTTCATCGTGAGGTCGCCTTCGGCAAGCCTGTTTGCTGCGCCGACGGCAGCGGTGAGAGGTTTCGTTATGTTCCGTGATATGATTACGCCTAGGGTGAGGCCGAGCCCGACTCCGCCGAGTATCAAGAGGAGCATGTACAGCCTGCTGCTCGCGTAGACAACATTGCTCTGATCATAGGCCTGCTTACCAAGACTCAACTTAAGGTTCGAGATCTTACCTAGCGTGTTACCGACTATATTTGAGAGCTGTCTCCCCTTCCCTTTCGAGAGTGCCACCGATTGTTTGGCCGCCGCCAGCTTTTCCTGATTTCCCAATTGTACAACTTGATTCCCGACGGCGATGAACTGCCCCCATTCACTTTGGAATTGCCCCAGAAGTGCCTGGCCCTTTGTTGAATTTATAAGAGGCTTGGCCTTGGCGAGATTGTCCAGTACGGCTTTGGATGTACTATCCATCGCGCTCTGGTATCGCTGCCGCCCAGCCATAGTAGAGGCAAGAAGAAAATTCTTTTGCGCCCGCGCATAAGCGATCAGGTCGATTCGCGCGGATTTTACGTAGGAGATACCAATGAGCTGGTTAGAATACATATCGTTCAGCATGCTGTTGATCTTACTCATATTCGAGATACCCTGGTACCCGACGATGGCGGTAATTGCACAGACGATGCTGAATCCCGCCAGAAGCTTCGTCCCTATCTTCAGATTAAAGAACCATTTCATAATGATTCCCTTTCCTTTTCTAAGTTCATGTTCTGTGAATAATCGTTTTTCATTCCTGCCGTTACTTCATGTACGGTCATTATCTACCTCCTTGTAGGTGTTGGGTTTCAGTTGAATATTCTTGATTGATCGCGGGATCTTGCCTGAGAAGGCGTTCCCGTTCGCGCTCTGCCACCGCGGCCACCACCGGAACATCAATGATCAATGCCAGCGTGCCGTCACCGAGGATCGTCGCACCGGACAGCCCCTCGACATTTCGGTACATAGCGCCGAGTGATTTGACGACGGTCTGGTGCTCTCCTATTACAGCGTCGACTGCAAACCCGAGGCGCGAGCCGTTTACCTCCGCTATCACGACGTACTCATAGACCGGATGCTCACCTTCAAGGCTGAAGTAGTCGCGCAGTCTCACATACGGGATTATCTCTCCCCGAACGTTGATAAGCTGCCCTCCATTTCCCTTTGCGGAGGACGCCGATGAAAGCTCCACGCATTCCTTGATTATCGCGAGAGGCAGTACAAACATCTCGGAAGCGACCTTCACAAGGAGACCTTCTATTATAGCAAGTGTCAGAGGGAGCTTCAGAGTGATTGCGGATCCATTGCCGGGATGGTTAGCTATCTCCAGTTTACCGCCGAGGTCTTCTATACTCCTCCGGACCACATCCATTCCGACTCCTCGTCCTGACACGTTCGTCACCTCTTTGGCAGTTGAGAAACCCGGCTCGAATACCAGGGATAGAAGTTCCTGATCGGTCGGCTTAGCTTCCGGGTCAACAAGTCCCTGCATTACCGCCTTTAGCCTGATCGCCTCAGTATCGAAGCCGGCCCCGTCGTCCGCAATCGACACGGCCACGTTCGTGCCCGAATGCGCAGCGGTGAGGCGTATGGTTCCCTTCCTTCCTTTGCCGGCTGCCTCGCGCTTGCCCGGGGTCTCGATGCCGTGGTCGATCGAATTGCGGATCATATGTACCAGCGGATCCCCGAGACGCTCGATAACGGTCTTGTCGAGCTCAGTCTCCTCGCCTTCGGTGACAAGCTGAATTTCCTTACCAAGCTCCATCGAAAGATCGCGAACGAGTCTCTGAAAACGCGCAAATGTCGTCCCTATCGGCACCATCCTGATGCTCATCGCATTGTCGCGCAGTTCCGCAGTAAGCGACTCCACTTCTTCCGCGATCTGCGTGAGCGAAGCGTCGGAGAGGTCGGTTGCAGCCTGGCTCAGCCTCGCCTGCACAGTTACCAGCTCGCCCACAAGGTTCACGAGCTTGTCGAGCCGCTCGGAGGGGACCTTGATGTTCTGACTCGTCTTCTG
>JBJKPC010000098.1:0-6767 GCA_046706745.1 Candidatus Kryptoniota bacterium | reverse complement strand
GACAGGTACGGGACAAGCTGGATGCTGATGTGCGAAAAACCCGCAGAGAAAAATTAACGAGAGTCATAGGGACTTGCTCTTCATAGCCCTCACACTTGCCTTTACCAGTTTCTTCACTATCACGACCGGTATCTTTTCGTCAATCCGGAAACTGACGATACCCTTAGTTGAAGGGTAACTTTCAAGTTCCTTTTTATGATTTTCGATCACGGGAGGACGCACATGCAGGCGCAAATACAGCTTCTTGAGGCTGAACCAGACAGACATTCCATCGTAATCGTAGCCATCGTAGGAATAACCCGGTATCTGGAAGAAGTCGGTACGTTCCTTGGCGCCAGGTGCCGCCTCGCGTATAGCGGCCCTGATTCTCTTCAGCTTATCCTGGACCTCCTTCGGACAACCTGCGATGTAAGCACCAACGTCTATCGTCGAACGTTATGCCATTTCGGTTTCTCCTCTTTCCTTGGTTCAGATTTGTGACTTTGAAGACGCGCGTGATCTATCATATAGTTCCGGTCGACTGTATTTATATCACCCCTTCGGGGTTTGGATTGTGGTCGATTGGAGATCTGTAATAATCTCACCCCTTCGGGGTTCAGATCGATGGAATTGTCGACTTGCCAAATCGACAGACGCGCTCGGCTTTAGTGTTCCTGAATCGCGAAGCGATGGAATAAATGTAGAAAGATCAAGAACGTCACATCTAACCCCGAAGGGGTGGCATTGTCCTATCCTAATACTCCCCGCCACGATGCATGCATCTAGCGACATGTCACCCCTTCGAAGTTTGGATTGTGGTCAATTAGAGATCTGTAATAATCACACCCCTCCGGGGTTCAGGTCGATGGAATTGCCGACTTGCCAAATCGAGAGACGCGCTCGGTTTTAGTGTTCCTGAATCGCGAAGCGATGGAATTATTATTGAACGACGCAGACCATCACGCACAACCCCGAAGGGGTGGCATTATTTGATCCCAATACGAATGCAGTCCTGTTAGAACATCTCCGCCGTTATGCGATCACCCGACAACATATCACCCCCTCGGGGTTGGGGGATGTAGTCCGGGTTGCTAGCTAAATAGACAGCGGCAGCGGGCTCCCGATTCCCTATTTCTTCAATTACACTGTCTGCTTGAGAATTTTTGGCCGCGCAAAAACGTTGGCGTGGTACAAGTCCGTTTGTCGATTTTGCCCTTCGTCATACGACTATTTTGTGAAAGGAACAGAGAACTGAACTCAAAACAAGGCGAGAAGAAATGTTGAGCGAAGCGAAATCCTGCCCTGCGGGAAGCAAAAACATTTTCAAGAGTATCGGGGCCTTCGTCGCAGGATTAGCCGTCACATTTGCACTTTCATACGGGACCGATTATTTACTCCGCCTTGTCGGCGTGCTTCCAAAAGAAAACATCTATGTCGCATCGTTCATAATCGTTGCGGTGATTTTGTATCGCAGCGTCTATAATGTAATCGGAGGTTACACCGTGGCACGATTGGCGCCGAATCGTGCGGTAAGCCACGCGATGGTAATCGGAGTGTTGGGAACCATCGGAAGCCTCGGCGGTGCGATAGCAACATGGAACCTGCATGTCGGACCACACTGGTACCCGTTAATGCTTGCGGCATTATCTCTTCCGGCAGCATGGTACGGCGGTACGCTTTCACTGCGACGCGGCGGAAGAGTCGCTGTTTCCGAAAACGTTCTGCAAACTCAGGATTGAGTTCCACAGTATCAAACACAAAGGGAAATATAATGAGAAGAATAATTGTCATATCGATGATCACCTTAGACGGAGTAATGCAAGCACCCGGCGGACCGAAAGAAGATACATCCGGCGGTTTCAGATATGGCGGCTGGGTGACGCCGCTCGGTGACGAAATCTACGGCAAGGTCGTGGAGAAGGAAATGAAACCTGCGGATTATCTCTTGGGTAGAAAGACATTCGAGATTTGGGAAAACTACTGGCCTTCACATGCTGATGTCTGGCCGGGTATAAATGACGGCACGAAATACGTCCTGTCCAGGACATTGAAGAAGACAGACTGGAAAAACACAGTCTTCCTCAAAAGTCTGACCGACATAAAAAAGCTCAAGAGCCTGCCTGCCGGCGGGCAAGGCTCAGAAGGTTCCGATATTCAAGTGTGGGGCAGCAGTGAGCTCATTCATCTGTTGCTCAAGAATGATTTGGTGGACGAACTCTGGCTCAAAATTCATCCGCTGATTCTCGGTAAAGGGAAAAAGTTGTTCGACAGTGGCGTGATCCCGGCGGCATTTGCATTAACGGAAAGCACCGTTACAACAACCGGAGTATTTATTGCCAAATACAAGCGAGCCGGGAAAGTCAAGACGGGGACAGTCGGAGCTTAAGGAAAAACAATATGAGAAAGTCTATTGTAGTCGAATTAATCACATTCAACATCGTAATTCAGGCCTGGCTGCCGGCGGAAAAGATGTCCTTATCTGCGGCGGAGCCGACACTGTCCGGAAATATCTGAAGGCGAAACTCATCGACGAAATGCGTTTGGCAATTTCATCGATGATTCTGGGATCCGCGGAACCACTTTTCGGCGGCGTCAATCTGATTGAACTCGGATATGGATGCGTCGAGAGTACTCTCACCGAAAGGGCTATGCATGTCGTGCCTGCCCGGAATCGATGACTTAGTCGTCAAAAAGAAATTGCAGGAGCTTATCGAAACCTGTCAGAGCCGGCAGGGCCCGAGGTAAAACGGAAAGAGAGAACCATGTAAGAGGTTCGGGTGTTCTTTGAGTAACACCATGCCATTAATATGAAGGAGGAGGAAGCCGGTGAAGGACCTGCAGAAAGACAGGGGCGGAGTGCCTGAAATAACCGATCGCTCGACTTTTCAAAACGAATTGGACGCATTGCGGATTAGGGAGAAGGCCCATACGAAGGAGGGCGACGCCATAGCGGCCGCACGTCGCCGGCTCCCGATGGTTGAGGTGGACGGTTCCACGCCGATTGTCGGCAGGGATGGGAACACGACGCTGCTCGGTGCGTTCGAGAGGCGGCAGATGCTTATCGCCTACTACTTCATGTGGCACGCAGGAAAGCCTGCGGCGCAGCAGTGCGAGGGGTGCACATGGGTCACGTCGCAGGTCGGAGAACTCTCCTATATTCATTCGCGGGACGTTACCTTCGCCGTGTTTTGCAAAGGTCCATTCGAAGAGAGTATTCGCTACCACGACTTCATGGGCTGGGAAATGCCGTGGTACTCGGCACAGGGCTCTTCTCTCGATGCGCTTCTTACGGGGCGTGATGTGCGCATGATGTATATCGTTTGTTACCTGCGGCAGGGAGCGCGGGTCTTCGAAACATACTGGACGACCCTTCGCGGTGTCGAGGCGATGGACAATAGTTATCGACTGCTCGATCTGACCGTGTACGGCCGACAGGAGAAGTGGGAGGATTCTCCGTACGGGTGGCCACAGAGAAGTATCGTGGATACGTTGCGCGGTGATGGACGTCCGAGGGCACAGTGGTCTCGACTGAACGCAGGATATTCGGATGACCTGGGAACCGACAGACACTAGGACGCTTCTTTGAAAAATAGGATTAACGATTTTGCAGACAGCCAATGAATGGCAAGAAATCAATCCGGCCTCCGTCAGACGCTGACCGACCGTAGAATTGAAGGAAGTAAACTATTGTGAGTGATCGCGACTATACGGCAGTCTTTTGGGTGGACCAAACTCCGGAAAAGGCCTTTGCCGCTATCACCGATGTCCGGAGATGGTGGTCCGAAGAGATTGAGGGGAGCACAGACAAATTAGGTGACGAGTGGACTTATCGTTACAAAGACGTCCACCGGTGCAGACTGAAGGTGACGGAGCTAGTTCCCGGAAAAAAAGTCGAGTGGCTCGTGCTGGACAACTATTTCAATTTCACGAGGGACAGCACTGAGTGGAAGGGAACAAGGATCAGTTTTGAGATTAATAAAAGGGATGAGAAGACTGAAGTACGATTTACTCACATCGGTCTGGTTCCGAGGTTCGAATGTTACAATGTATGTTCTCACGCCTGGGGCTCGTACATCAACGGCAGCTTACGAAGCCTTATCGTCACAGGGAAAGGACAGCCAAACCCGAAAGAAAAAGGAAATTGAGCAGGCAAATCAATTTGAGCACCGAATCTGTGATGATGTCGATTTCGCCGCTTGCCGGACGACTACTTAGTGAACAAAGAAATTTGAGGAACGTATGGCACAAATCTCAAAAGACAGAGCGGCAATTCGAAACCCGGCGCTCAAACCGTTCGAGCCGTTGATCGGAGAATGGAAGACAACCGGATCACACCCATATATACCGGGCATCATCTTACATGGGATTTCTTCCTTCGAATGGATCGAAGGAGGCGCGTTCATTTTGTGGCGCTCTGAACTAGACGATGAGAGGTTTCCCGAAGGCACTGCAATCTTCGGAAGCGACGATGCTTCCGGAGAATTCTTCATGGTCTACTTCGATAACCGTAAGGTCTCAAGAAAGTATGATGTTGCATGTCAGGACAACGTTATAAGATGGTGGAGGAATGCTCCGAACTTCTCACAACGATATGCCTGGAAGTTCGCCGACAACGACGACTCGATTATCCAGAGAGGCGAGATGTGCAAGGACGGATCGACGTGGGAGGGGGATCTTGAATTAACTTACCGCAGGGTCAAGGGGCGATAAAGAACAATTTCGACGTTGTCGATTTTGACAGGGCCAGACGACTGCGTGCTGAACAAAGAGAGAAGGAGATAAGGAAATGCTGACCTGTTCGCCGTTTCTACTATTTGACGGTAATTGCGCCGAAGCGATGAAGTTCTACCGGGAATGTCTCGGAGGAGAGTTGACTCTTACGATCGTCGCAGACACACCGATGAAAGACCAGGTGCCGAAGGAACTGCATGAAAGAGTCACTTATGCGCATCTGAAAAGCGGCCTGATAGAATTTTCGGCCACAGACTGGCTGCACGCCACCAGGCGGCCGAAACAGGGAAACACGGTAGCTTTATACATAAATGGCGGACCTCAGACCGAGCTGAGGAAATTATTCGACAGGCTGTCGGAAGGAGCCGATAAGGAGCTTCTCGACGAGCTGCGCGAATTGCCGGTCGGAATTTATGGACATCTCGCTGACAAGTATGGGGTTCACTGGTTCTTCATGGGGGGCAAAGAGTGAAAATACGATCGGAAAAGATATCGCTGAATGACCGGCAAGGGAGGATAACAAATTTCCGCCACTTGCCACTCTAGCGCGTGATCATTCGAACGCTTATCGAAAAGCATGCCAAATCAAAGAGGAGATAATGGAATGAAAGTGCAAAATTACTCGACTTCTTTTTTGGTTGACAAGACACCCGAAGAAGTTTTCGATGCCATCAACAACGTCCGCGGATGGTGGTCTGGAGAAATCACAGGCAACACGAACAAACCCGGCGCCGAGTTCACATATCGAGTCCCGAACGCTCACATGTCCAAACAGAAGATAACAGAATTCGTACCCGGGAAGAAAATTGTCTGGCACGTGTCGGACGCCGACCTCACATTTGTGAAGGACAAGAGCGAATGGAAGGGGACCGACATTGTTTTCGACATTGCTGAGAAAGGCGATAAAACGGAAGTCCGCTTCACGCACGTCGGCCTGGTCCCGGCGTATGAGTGTTACAAAGACTGCTCAAACGCATGGGGCGTGCTGGTCAACGGCAATCTGCGCAACCTTATCGTCACGGGTAAACCTCAGCCGAGCCCTTGGTAATGAATCCAAAGACTTTCCCCCCGAGCATTGTCGAATTTGAGATTTGGCGTTCGACTATTCATTGAAACAAGAAATACGAAGGAATACAACAATGAGATTCATGATGTTTATGATTCCACCGGAATACCAGCCGAATTCGTCGGCGAAACAGAAGGCGGACGAGAATTTCGCGCCGCCGAAGGAAGCCGTCGAGGTAATGAACCGATACAACGAGGAAATGGCGAAGGCAGGGATTCTTCGCGGTCTTGACGGGCTTCATCCGCTGATGATGGGGGCCAGAGTAACGTTCAAGAACGGGAAGACGACCGTTACCGACGGACCGTTCGTCGAAGCGAAGGAAGTCGTCGGCGGCTACTGGCTTATCGATGTGAAGTCGAAAGAAGAGGCGGTCGAATGGGCGAAACGTTGTCCCGCGGTGAAAGCGGACAGCGGCGCCACGATCGAAGTGCGGCAGATATTCGAAATGTCGGAGATGCCTCCCGAGGTCAGGAAAGCCGGAGAAAGCAAAGTGGTACAGGATGCACTTGAAAGAAGCCGAAAGAATCATTAATGCAGCCCATGAGAAGTTCCAAATTCCAAACACCAAGTTCCAAACAAAAACGAAGCTTCAATCGGCAAAAGAGACAAACTCTCGTGTCTTTGAGTTTGCTTCTTAAACTGTTGGGGCTTGTTTGGAACTTGTGAGTTGGAGCTTGGAGCTTAATCTGTTTACTAAGAAACGATCCGGTCTTTCGGCAACTCATAAGGAGGTAGTAAGTGAATAAACTGATTGTTTACCTCGCTCTCACACTCGACGGCGTAATGCAGGGACCAGCGAGGCCCGACGAGGACACTCGGGGTGGATTCAAACATGGCGGGTGGGCGGCGCCTTATGTCGACTCTGTCAGCATGGCAGCCGCCGCCGAAGGGATGTCGAAGAAAGGGGGCGCTTTGTTGCTGGGCAGGAAGACCTATATGGACTTCTACGACGTCTGGCCGAAGCGCAACGACGGCAACCCGTTCACGGAAA
>JBJKPC010000097.1:0-6477 GCA_046706745.1 Candidatus Kryptoniota bacterium | reverse complement strand
TTGGCGGCGACAGGATTCAAGACTATTTTCGCGGACCCTTTGACGGTTCGCCTCGCCTTTCTTTGAAATCGGCGGTAGCCGCTTCGTGCTTGCCCGGCAAATATCATGTGCCCCGTTCAATAGCGCTCGATGAGTGATCATTCTTCATGCACTTGCGGTTGTCGTGTTGATTCGCGCGAACGGGATCCCCGCTAAAGGGTGTTATGTTCTTTGTGGGCGAAAAGAATTAATTTGGATCATCGCGATGTTCCTGCACGTTGAAAAGCGCTTTCGAACGAAACTTGGATGTAGCGACTCCTACAGGCAGGCACGCATCCAAGGTGAATCTACTGCATCTAATTTCAGAGGTATCGACACAATCCGCCACATTCACAAGTTATCGGGTTTGTTTTGAAAACAGTTCTAAAGTTGATCTTGTTCGTTCTTCTGCTTGAAGGAACCTCTTTTGCTCTCGGCTCGGGCAGCAACCACGTTGACGTTACCATGCTTTCAGCGGTTTCAACAATTCAACCCGGCAAGCCCTTCTGGGTCGCGGTTCGTCTCGGCATATCTCCCGGCTGGCATATTTACTGGAAGAATCCGGGGAATTCCGGTTACCCAACTTCCATCGACTGGAAATTGCCCAAGGGATTCACAGCCGGTCCGATTCATTGGCCTTACCCGGAGAGGTTCGAATTCTCAGGACTGGTTAATTATGGATACGAGGGGACTGCGTACCTGCTGGTTCAAATTACGCCTCCGGAAAATATCGAACCGGGACGAGACGTGAAGTTGAAAGCGATCGTCGGCTGGCTTGTCTGCAAAGACGTCTGTATGCCGGGGCATGCGCAGGCCGAAATGGATCTCAGAGTGGGACGTGGAGCCGCGAAACCCGACACAAACAATTCCAGGGCTATCGCACTGGCCAGATCGCTGCTGCCGATAACGGATTCCGGATGGAAGTTCAAAGCGGCCTTGCACAATAGCTCTCTTCAGATAGAAGCACTCAAGCCTGACTGGTACAAGGGAAAAATGAAACTGATCGAGTTTTTCCCTGACACATCTTCATTCTTCATCCAGCCCGATTCGGTGCAGGTGCTTTCGGCAATCAGCGGCGGATATGTATTGTCAGTTCCGCTCGACACCTCGAAGTATCACGGCCAGTCGACCGTGAGAGGTGTCTTAGTTTCGGACACTGGTTGGAGGGGAAGTGGCTCTGAAAAGGCGGTAGCTTTCACTGCGACCATCACGGGCGTCTCCCGCCTCGTGTCTGCCGTTTCACCTTCCTCCTTCCACTTCGGTGAGCTTCTGGTGATGATCGCTTTTGCTTTCATCGGAGGGCTCATTCTGAATCTGATGCCGTGTGTCCTACCGGTGCTGTCATTGAAGATCATGGGCTTTGTGAAACAGGCCGGGGAGGACAGGAAGAAAATCTTCAGGCACGGTTCGGCTTTCACTGTGGGAGTCGTTGTCTCTTTCTGGATACTGGCGGGCCTCCTTCTGATCCTGCGCGCGGGGGGGCAATCTTTGGGATGGGGCTTCCAGCTCCAGTCGGTGGGATTCATCACGGTACTTTCCATCTTCCTCTTCCTCTTCGGGCTGAGCATGTTCGGTGTTTTCGAAATAGGGACTTCACTCACTGCCGTGGGGGAAAATGTTCCGACGCGATCGAGCTACTGGGGGTCGTTTGTGAGCGGGGTGCTGGCGACCGTAGTTGCCACGCCGTGCACAGCGCCCTTCATGGGGTCTGCCCTCGGTTTCGCAATCAGCCAGCCAGCATACTGGTCGATACTTATATTCACGTTCCTTGGCCTCGGCATGGCCGCGCCTTACTTGGTCATCACTTCTTCGCCCGCGCTGCTTCGCTTCGTCCCGAAGCCGGGTGCGTGGATGGAGACTCTTAAGCAGTTCATGGGATTTCTCCTTATGGCGACCGTCCTTTGGCTCATGTGGGTGCTGAGTCAGCAAGCCGGCGCACTGGGTGTTGTGGTTTTACTGGCAAGCTTGCTGATCTCGAGTCTCGGCGCGTGGGTTTACGGAAGGTGGGGATCGATGTACAAGGCGAAACGCACGCGGCGGATAGCTCAGTTGGTAGCCATCCTGACGATTGGAGGAGGCGTGCTTTTGTCTTTCAAAGGTATCACGCCTCAGACCATGCAAGCGAATTCCACACAAACGAGCGAGGACGGGATCAGCTGGAAGCCGTTCACGCCTGAACTAGTTTCGACTTTGCGCAAAGAGCACAAGCCGGTCTTTATTGATTTCACGGCGGCATGGTGTCTGAGCTGCCAGGTAAACGAGAGGGTTGCTTTTAGCTCGTCGGAAGTTCGTGATGCTTTTGAAAAGAAGGGAATCGTCGCAGTCAGGGCCGATTGGACCAACCAAAATGCCATGATAGCACATGCGCTTGCGAAGTTTGGAAGGGAGAGTGTGCCTTTGTATGTCCTGTATCCTCCCGGAGCGGAGGCCAAGCCTGTAATTCTTCCGGAGCTTATCACACCCGGCATAGTCCTTTCGGCGCTTGACCGAATAAAGTAGCCTTTCAAGAAGGAAGGTGGAAGCCGTCGCCAGGTTTCATTTCTGCTCTCGCCCATCTAGAAATGGGCTTCCATGTGATCAAGAGCACGCCATCCCCTCCAGTTCTTCACAATTTCTGGGAATCATCCCGTGGCAGGATTAATTTCTGGTACCGCGGTTTGCAGTTTTGTATATTCACGCGGACAGGTCGGCAGGCACTCCCTGCCCATGCCTGGGCCGGAGCAGGAGCGAGCAGCCGAGGGCCGTGGACTCGATCTGATTGCCACCTTCTCCTAAGAAAAGCAATATCCCGCACCGATAATCGTAGTAACCGGCGGACCAAACAATGACCTTGAAAAAGAATTCGCGTTCAGAAGGACTTTCATTCGAATCGGGGTTCTTCAGATCTTTTTTTGAAAACAATCCGCTGCCCATGTGGATATTTGACCTGGAGACTTTCGACTTCCTTGCAGTAAACGAAGCGGCCGTCAGGAGATATGGATACTCGCAGGAGGAATTCCTTGCAATGAAGGCCAGTGATGTGCGGCCTGGAGAGGAAGTGGATAGGTTCGCCAAGACCGCGGCAGCGGTTGTGGATGCGGTCTTTCAGGACAGGGGAGAATGGCGGCACAGGTTGAAGAACGGGGAGATTATTGAGGTAGAGATAAATGCGTCTGCAGTGGATTTCAAAGGGAGGAAAGCCGCCCTTTCGATGATCCACGACGTGACGGAGCGGAAGCAGGCCGAGGCGGCTCTTCGGCGAAGCGAAGCCAAGTACCGCGAGCTTATAGAGTCGATGCCTGTGGGTTACTATCTAAGCACCACGGAGGGCAGGTTCGTGGAGGTCAACTCCGCGTTCTGCAAGATGGTTGGGTATTCCAAAGAGGAACTGCTTGACATGCATATCCCCTCGACACTCTACTTTGCCGAGTCGGAGCGTGAAGGCGAAACGAGATACACCGGGTTCTCGCCGGTCACGGAAACGTACAGGTTGATGGGTAAGAATGGATCTGAGGTCTGGCTCGAGGACTACGCCAGGTACGTGAGAAATAAAAACGGCAAGATCATATACCACGAAGGGATATGTCAGAACATCACTCAGCGCAAAAGAGACAGGGAGGCGCTTCAGTTCAGTGAGTCGCGCCTTCGGACCTTGATCGAAAACAGCTCCGACACAATTCTGTTTCTTGACAGCGAGTGGAGGTTCACCGAGTGTCTGAACACCGCAGCTTATGAGAGAATCTCCGGCTACACCATTGGAGAGCGCCTGGGAAAGAGTGCGTTGGATCTGTTTCATCCCCAGGAATTGCCTGCGTTGCGCGCCAAATTTCCGTCGGCTGACGAACCCGGTGAGGTCGTCAGGGCCGAATATCGGATCCGAAGAAAAGACGGTACTTGGAGATGGGTGGAAGGGGCAGCACGCAACATGCTTGCCGATCCTTCGATAAACGCGTTGGTAATCGGTGTAAGGGATATTGAGGAGCGCAAATCCGCTGAGAAACTCCTTGTCGAAAGTGAAGAGAGGTACAGGCTCCTCGTTAGAAATTCTCCCGACTCTATCGTTGTCATCACCGACGGAAGATTCGCATATCTCAACCCGGCGGCTCTGGAGCCGATGCACGCGTCTTCAGTTGATGAACTTCTCGGCAAGCCAATCCTCGATTATGTCCATCCGGACTCGAGGGAGGAAGTTGCTCTTCGAATCAAACAGATGATCGAAGAACAGAAAGGACTCCCGTTGCTTGAAGCAAAACTTGTTGCCTTCGACGGGTCGCCAATTGAAGTCGAAATCCGGAGTGCGCCGGTTACTTATCTGGGCAAGCCTTCCGTCCAGTCGGTCATCAGGAACATAACAGACAGGAAACGGGTCGAGCAACAGCTGCGTTTGCAAAGTGTCGCACTAAACACTGCCGCAAACGGAATCGTCATTACGGATAAGGAGGGAGGGATTGTCTGGGCAAACCCGGCGTTCCAATCTCTTACGGGTTTCTCTCCCGAAGAAGCGTTCGGAAAGAACCTGCGGGATCTCATCAGGTCGGGGAAACAGAACCGTGAATTTTATCGACAGATGTGGGGAACCATCCTCGCAGGAAATGTCTGGCAGGGAGAAATAGTCAACAAGAAAAAAGACGGGACTTTCTATACGGAGGAAATGACGATCGCACCGGTGCGTGAAGGTGAGGGTGAGATTACCCACTTCGTTGCCGTGAAGCAGGACATCACCGTAAAGAAATCTCTCCAGGAACAGTTGCTGCAGTCTCAAAAGCTCGAAAGCATCGGCCAGCTTGCCGGCGGCGTGGCGCATGACTACAACAACATCCTCGGCGTAGTGATAGGGTATGCTGAACTTCTCAAATCGCAGCTCGCCTTTGATTTTGAGGCTCTGAGGTCGGTAGAGGCGATACTGAACGCAGCAGGGCGCGGAGCAGACCTCACGAGACAACTCCTTGCGTTCGCGCGAAAAGAAATGATTTCTCCGAAGGTCGTCAATATTAATTCGTCCGTCGCTGATATTGAGAAGATGCTGAGGAGCATCATAGGGGAGAACATTAGTCTGATCTTTGAACCGGGGAAGGATCTTTGGAATGCGAAAATTGACCCCTCTCAGTTCGACCAGGTGCTTGTAAACCTCGCAGCGAATTCCAGGGACGCCATCAAAGGGGTGGGGACAATTGCGATACGCACCGCGAATGTTTCGATAGATGGAGAGTGGGCAAACCGCCTGTCCGTGATTCCCGAGGGCGACTTCGTGAAGATCTCCTTCAGTGATACCGGGGAGGGCATGGATCAGGAGACAGTGGGAAGAGTCTTTGAACCTTTCTTTACCACAAAGGCAAAGGGACACGGAACAGGCCTCGGACTCGCAACTGTGTACGGGATAGTGAAACAAAATAACGGTAGCATCGATGTCTGCAGCAAGGAAGGAGAGGGAACGACTTTCGACATCTACCTGCCGCGCCACCACGGCAGTGCGGAAAACAATCGGAACGTGCAACCTGACCTGTCCGCACGCGGATTCGAGACCATACTTGTCGTCGAGGATCAGGTGGACATGCTGGAACTGACAAAGGCCAGCCTCGAGAAATACGGCTACAGGGTTCTGACGGCCCTTGATCCATCGGAAGCACTTAGGCAGTGCAAAACCTTCACGGGCACCATTCACCTGATGCTGACTGATGTCATCATGCCGGGTATGAGCGGGAGAAGTTTGAGCGAGTCCGTCAGGAAATTGTGTCCGAACATAAAGGTGATTTTCATGTCCGGTTACACTGCAAACGAACTTGCACCGGAGGGAGTCCTTGCTGAGGGGGTCGAGTTCATACAAAAACCTTTCACGCCGAGTGCACTCGCGAAAAAAATCGGAGACGTCCTGAAGGCTTGAGGTTGTGCAGGTAACAGGCTGCTTTGAAAACGGATTGACACGAATCATACGAATAGTATTATTCGGGCATTGTGGCGGCTCTTTGCGGTCTCCACGTTAAATCTTCAGCATGTCATTCAAGTTGAATCACTACCCGGCGCTTGCTTTATCGAAGTCGGGGAAGTATTCTTCAGACGGATAGTCGGGAGGCGGTTGGAAGGTTCCGATCGGATTCCTGGCTCAGGGCGATGAAGTTCAGGCGGATCGGTTAACATCGAGGGTTGCGCATGCGCATTCAACAAATCTCTATGGATTGCTCGGGAGACACTCGAACGGCGATGTTCATGACTCGTAACATGGTCGGACAAATGGAGTGGGGGAAGTATGAAAATTGAAGTAAGAAAGATTGAGTACGCCAAGGAACCGGCGTATTTCCTGAATCTTGGCGACGGCTGGGATGTCGAACAATTCCCGTCTATCTGGGCGATAGGCAATCCGGGGCTGCTTAAGGCGGACCCCCTCGCTATTTTCTGTTCAAGGAAATGTCCTGGAAATATCGTGAGGATAAGTCACGATTTCGCAGAGGACGTGAGGGCCAAAGGAGTGCCTGTCATCGGCGG
>JBJKPC010000096.1:0-3577 GCA_046706745.1 Candidatus Kryptoniota bacterium | reverse complement strand
CTGTTCCTCGAGGGCGGAGCGTTTGCCACGACTTTTACCCATGCGGTGTCGTTCACCTGCCATCCTGGCAGGGACGGCTGATTCCCGGATTTGAATGTCGGGTTCTGTATGAGATTGCTGCTGTTGTTGGGAGAGGTCGGGCTCCTGCTGCATGACGCGACCGCCATCGATAAAACTGCAAGAAGAACTACCGGGTGGTTGAAGTTCATCTCTACCTCCATTTTCACTTATCCGAAAGTAAAGACGGCTGGCTTTCAAGTCAATGAATATAAGGTGGGTTCGTGACCTGGGGAAACAAGGGGAAGCGAAGAGGATTGAAACTACCACGTGCGTCAGGTTGAGGGAAATTTCCGCTGAGGCAGTAAAACATCCAATGCCACCCAGCAAAATTTACCGCTCGACAGATCTGGAATATTTCTCTATTAGCTGTGATTATGGTTGTCCACTTTCTTTTGCTTGTACAAAAGTATTCCAATCGCACGGGGGGTGTGATGTTTTTGAGATAATAACTATCATGGAATGTCGTTGCCTCGCAGCTAAGGCCTCTCGCTTTAGTGAACACGTAGTTCTTCCAAAAGTATGGCTTTGTTTGCGTATTGAGTTTTAGATTTGCCGTTAGAGGCATTATAGGAGAGTAAACTTATGAAGCAAACAAGCGAGGGAACGGCAAATTGATCAACACATCTACCAATTGTTTCGGAGGAAGCCATGATAGACAAAAAGATGGCGATGAAAGTCGGCAAGATGGCTTCAGTGCCACTTGTCAATCCCAATGCCGCTGGCATCGACGTTGGAGATACTCTGCTGACAGTTGCAGTACCAGAAGGACGGGACACAGTCTCAGTAAGGATGTTCGGTGCATTCACAGGCGACTTGCGTGCCATTTCCGAGTGGTTAAAGAGAAGTGGCATAGACACCGTTGCCATGGAGAGTACAGGCATTTACTGGAAAAGCTTGTTTAAGGTTCTGGTCCACGATGGGTTTGAGGTGTACTTGGTGAACGCCCAACAAACAAAACACGTGGCCGGAAGAAAGACGGATGAAAACGACGCTCAATGGATCCAGCGTCTCCATAGTTACGGCTTTCTGACGAGCAGCTTCCTGCCTGACGATTGCACAGAATCGCTCCGGTCGTTGGTACGCTTCCGCAGGACACTTATACAAGATCGGAGCCGCCATGTCCAGCGAATGCAGAAATCTCTTGAAGCGATGAACATTAAACTTCATACGGTGATCAGAGACATTACCGGTAAGACCGGACTCGCGATAGTCGGAGCAATCTTGGCCGGTGAGCGTGAACCTGAATATTTTATGCCTTTCGTTGATGGTCACATCAAAGCCGACAAAGATACGTTGAAAAAATCATTGGAAGGCATTTGGCGGCCGGAGCACCTCGCAACTCTGAAGATATCTTACGAGATGTATACAGCGGTGACCGGGCAAATGCAAGAATGTGATCGGTACATTGAAGGGCTACTAGGCGCATGGACTCCATTCTCCCAAGCAGAACAGGAAGAGAAAAGCGATCCGTCCGGGCAAAGTCCGGATGATATGCCGGAAGCAATCCAACAGAAGACCAGAAAGAGAAAACACAAAAATCGCCCATCGTTTGATCTCCGACCGTCCTTGAACAGAATCCATGGTGTCGATGTACTGGATATATATGGGATAAATGAAATCGGAGCATTAGAAATCTTTGCTGAAACCGGTCCCGACCTTTCCAAATGGCCGACCGAGAATCATTTCGTGAGTTGGCTTAACTTCTGTCCGAACATAGAAATTACCGGCGGGAAAGTGGTGAGCACAGCTCGTCTCAAAAAGAAACCGAACCTTGCCGCTCTTTCCTTCCAACATGCTGCCGTCGGGGTTCAGGCCAGCGACAACTGGTTGGGAGATTACTTCCGCCGCAAAAGAGCCAAGGGCGGTCACAAATATGCTATGATTGCCACTGCCAGGAAGATATCTACCATCTACTACAAGGTGGTTCGTTACAAAATCCCTTTCAAACCCATCGAGATGACTGAATACAGAGAACAATATCGACAAACTAAAATCGCCTATCTTGAACGGAAACTTGCCAAACTCCGGGCTGCTGCTTGAGTTATATAGGAGAAAGTGGACTGAAAGTCCCGACTCCGCATAGCGGAGTCGAGGATCCCGCATCATTAATAGAAGTATTATGTCGGAGCGGGAAAAATACACCCCGCGAAAATGGCAATGGCTTTGGATGTCCCGTCTCCTACTTAAGAAGGCAATTTCGATACACGATGACGGGTGCGTAGCGCGGGAGATTCCAGAAATCGCCTCTTCAGGAAACGAGCAGTACTTAATGTGAGGAGACGGGACTCCATTTTCGCATGGGGAAATGTATAGCTGCTGATGACCTATTGTTTCAACCTGTCATCGCCCCAACCACAGTTATCACTTCTATTGGGATGGGCCCAAAGCGCTAAATGCGGTCCTGTAAGATGTGCCGATGACTCCGTCTATCCTATTATGTGGGCGGACGACGCGGTGATCCTTCATAAGGGGACAGGTCCTCGTCGATTCCGACCAACCGGAGACACTGACCACCCGGGGCCTGGAAATAAAGGTGGGGGTCCGGTGATTCAAGCTTCCTTACGAGACCTGACTCGAGAATTTTCCGCTTCATCTCCTCCACATCGTCCGCCTTTATTTCCAACCAGATCGACCGTTTGTTTCGCAAGAACTCACTTTCGTCAGGGACATCATCATAAAGAAACACGATATAAAAGTCTTCTGCCAGACGTACGAAGTCTTTTTTGTTCTCCGCCCTTGTGATCTTACCGCCAAGTATATCGCAATAAAACTTACGAATGCTGTCCCGGTCGTTCTTGCGAACTAAGACTGACGAATGGTTTCCAAAGATTACTCTTGGCATGTATTTATTCCTTAGCTATTGATTTGAAGTCAACTCTCTTTTTCGGTCCGGAGGGCACTCATATCTCACATGGACTATCATTCGTGTTCTGGAAGTGTCAGAGGCATAAAGGCTCAAAGGACCAAGGGTGAAAAAGGATTCTGTTCGTTTTCGAAGAGGTGAAGAGAGGAACAATGTTGAGCCGAATAAAGAAGGCGGTCCTTTCGGGCCGCCTTCCTGGGGTTGAGGCAAGTATGATTACTAATAACTATTTGCTCGCGAGGGGTTCGACTTTATCGATTGCCACGATCTTCATACCGGCCCTCTCTCCGACTACACCGGTAACCTTCACGTCCTTCTCCATGTAAGGGAGGAGAAGGGAATTGGCCGGCTTGTGGTTCGCCGTGATGGCAAGATACACTTTACCGTGACTCAGGAAGCCGACCGGAAGGCCGCTCTTAACACAATCGGTCTGGCACTCGGCATACTTGGCCCCGTGGTTTCCTTTGGTAAGGTAGCATGCAAGGCCGACCACCTGTCCTGTCCTTCCATGACCGTCGTCTTTCCTTTGGTCATCATGGCCATCTGCATGCTGTTCATGCCGCTCATGCTCTTCTTGCCTTTCATGGCCTTCATTTCCTGGGCCTGGGTCATCGCAGCAGTCGAAACGACCGCCATGAAGACGAAAGCCGCGAG
>JBJKPC010000095.1:0-7190 GCA_046706745.1 Candidatus Kryptoniota bacterium | reverse complement strand
ATTTCACATAATCTCCGGCACACAGACGGATGAAATAAATTCCCGAGGCCGCAAGCCCAGCGCGCGTGCTGCCGTTCCAGGAAAGAGAGTAATGTCCGGCCCGCTGTGACTCCTCGACAAGTCTGGCCACCTCCCGTCCGAGAATGTCGTACACGATTAATGACACATGCGTTGCTTCCGGCAAATCGTATTTGATCGTTGTACTCGGGTTGAATGGATTGGGATAGTTTTGGTGTAGAGCGAAGACCTTCGGGATACTTCTCTCTTCATGGTTTTCGATGATTCCCGTTGCGGTGCCGTAGTTCCCGACGCGGTAGGCCGGCATCATGACCCACTGGGTGCTGTTTCCTGACTCATCCTGAATGGTCATCTTGATGTCGATAGCAGAGGAATCGATTTTGGACGTCTGCGAAATATTAGCCTTGTACAGGGTATCGGCCAAGGAATCTTCACTTCCTTTCGTTACGGGGAGCGAGATCCAGTCTGTTGAGTCATGTATCTTATAGAATAATCTGGTTGAGTCATGCACTAATGGGACATGGTGTAGAGTGTAGTATCCACTGTCACTCACAGATATGTAATATCCCATCGCAGAGAAGCTTAGAGTTCCTTGCTGTCCTTGTGAGAGGGAATCGACCGGATAGCCTGAACTGTTGAGCAGCGCTAGCGAAGTGATTGTTGGCGGATCAGGGTTGGTTTTCCGCAAGTCGAATCGGCAGTTGAGCGTTGAGGAACCTCGAATCCCCCTGATGAAATAGTTGTTGTTTACAACATGGAACCGATATGCTCCGGGAGGTACGTTTATGCCGTCATTGGGGAATTCGGCCTGCACGCCGGATGCAACTAAGCGGTTTCGATCATCATAAACGGTGTACCGCGAACTGTCCGACATAAGTAAGAACGCCTCGTTAAACGGGCCATAGAAACCGGCATAGTCCGCTATGTTGGACTTTCCGAAAACGTTGTTGTACGAAGAAACATTTGGGAACAACGGTGAATTTCCGAACGTCGCGCAGCCTCCTTTAGGTACAAGCCGGACAGTCGCGGGAGGGTCGCGCCCGAAGAAATAACCGACGCTATCCGTGACTACTTCTGCTGGCGGAGCTGTGAGCCAGCGATATGGGGCCAGGAAATCGACATCCGGGCCGTCGATTCCCACAAACGATGTTGCGAAACTGCATTCACGGCTTTTGTTTACCGTCAGATAAAGCATTCCGCTCCAATCGCCGCTAAAACCCCGAGTGAGTTTGGATTCCATTCCAAAACCAAATGTAACAACACCCGGGATGCTGGAATATGACCAGTTGACACAATCAATCTCTTTCGTCTGCCCAGAGTACGGGGGAAAACAGATATGGATGTTTTGAGGGTAGAACTCCGTTGACATGTTCATAAGAGGTACATCGCTCTGCAGCCCACGAACCGGAGCAAATTGGACATGATAGACTCTGCTGAGGCCGTCGTTGGCCGACTGTCCACAAGCAAGCATGATTCTGTCCGAACAGTCGGAGCAAAATATGGAATCCGGAACGCCGATAGCAAGATCCGCAACTACCACCGACGAATCGGGAAATTTCACGGTGATAGAGTTGGTACTCGATGGGTAAGAGTTGAGCGGCAGCGCTTTGGTGTCGACTCCGCGGAACGTAATCAAGTTCTTTGCGTTTGTCGAGCTAACCACGATGCTAGAAGAGTTCTCAAGGGCTATCTGTTCCGTCGCAACGATTCGGTATGATGTCGGCCCCCGGAACAAAGTGACCATATCATACAGGCCTTCCGCCATTATCAGCTGAGCATTATAATCGTCACTCCAGGTTGCGTCCATATCCCCGTACGCCGCTTTTCGCCCTGACACCGCAAACGAAGCATAGGGCTTATCGAAAGTGAACACAACTCTTGCTGCTTTAACAAATGCCCATGGTATGTGAAGCGTGTCTCCTGTCCCGCATAGTGTGACAACCCCGCTGTACGCAAGCGAGCCCTGCTCGGGATAGGGAACGATGGCGTTGTTTACGGTGAGTGTGACGACCACCATCTTTGATTCGCCTCCCGAGAGTGAGAAGAAAGACGGGGACCCTGAAACTGTGACGCCTGCCGGAAGGTCGTGGAACGACATAGAAAACGATTGAGCATCCGGTCTGGCGTTGGCAATCCGCAAGGTGTCGGATGTTGTCCACATGGAAGAGGTACTATTGTCGAGACCGAAACTCAAATCAGCTGGATACGCGAACGCCGAAACTTCGGCGGCGTTGAAAGCATCAATCCTTCCCGCTCCCTGAGCCATGACTTCACAACCTACGTCGATGGCAGTGGTCATTATCGCGGACTTAATGGTAGCGGGAGACCAATCCCTGTGAAGCGATTTCAGGAGCGCACACACACCTGTGACGAAAGGAGCTGCCATCGAAGTACCGCTCATAGTCGCCTGAGCGTTGTCAAGATAGGTCGAAGTAACGCTCACACCGGGTGCGACCACTTCCGGTTTAATGGTGCAGATTCCTCCGTCTGGGCCCCTCGAGCTGAAATATGCCAGCATGTCGCTGCTATCGACCGCACCGACGGTGATGGCGAGGCGGGCTGTGCCGGGACTACCGATAGTGAAGAAACCCCTGGAATTCCCGGCTGATATGCAGAATGTGATGCCCAGCCTCACTGCACTGTCGACCGCGGCAGAAGCCGCGTCGTCTGGACCTCCCGGCCCGCCGAGGCTCACATTCACTATGTCTACCCTGTCGTTATCGCTGCCGTCATCGTTCGGATCGGCAGCGAGTTCGATTGCGGCGATGACGGTAGATTCCATACCATTGCCGTACTTGTCCAGGGCCTTAAACGCCATGAGTTTCGCTAGCGGCGCAACTCCTCTGAGGGCCGCACCATCGGCAGCAATAATTCCGGCTACATGTGTTCCATGTCCGTTGTCGTCCTTAGGATCCGACGTGTTGTCGATGAAGTTGTAGCCGCCCACAACTTTGAAACCGGGGCCAATTCCCCCGCCGAGAGCTGAATCGCCATAATCGATCCCGGTATCTATGATCCCGATGAGAACTCCGTCACCCTGAGTACTGAATTTCTTCCACACCGAATCTGCTCGAATCTGGTGAACACTCTGCTCCAGAGTTGCATTGACTTCGTGGTCGCCGAATACGCGTTTCACGTAACTGAGGCCTGCGATCTGTGATACCATGGCTTGCGGCACGGTGACGGCACTGCCGAAGAACACCCTGGAATACTCGCGTGTCACGACAGGCGCCGACAAAGCTACTTTCATTCCTTTCATGGCTGCAGTGCGCAACTCGATAAGGTCGGATTCGAAATGCGCTTGGCGGAGTTGATATGAAGAGAGCGGAATCCTGAGCGACGGCGGCAGATACTTCTGTAGAAACATCGGCTCTCCTTTGAATTCAACGATAATCTTCACTTGTTTTGTCATGTCCGTTTGAGTTATGATCGACGTACCGTTGCGGGAAATGAGAACATTTGCTGCCACTCCCGGTTTGTATCTGACGGTTTCCGTTTTGACTTTGTGTTGGGTGTCTGATAAGTCCGGAGATCTTGCTGATTGGGAAAAAGTTGTTGCATATCGCATCATGATGGCGGCCACCATCAACCCCGTGAAAGTAGGCGCGGTGTTCATAGGCACTCCCTGCATTTCATGATGATTCTGCGGAAAAGCTCGTTTCTAGAGGTAACGCCATCGGCGGGATATCGTTACCTGGATGCCCGACTTGTACGAGACGAGTTAACGTAGGGCGAGAGTCTAATAATATCAAGGAATGATCGGAGGATTTCAGTACGGTATCTCCACAGATACCTCCGCAATGGCGATAGCTTCGTGACTAGCCACTTGTGTCAACAATACCGCAGCACCTGCACGAACACTGAGGCCGGACGTCCCGAGTGGAAGAGCAACGCCGATGCCGAACGACTGATTGTACTCATCAACAGGCTTGAGAAAGAATCCAAAGCGTCGCACGTACTAATAGGCATACGGCTCTATCCCACTGAAATCGACGGGGGAACAAAAGACGATCAAAAAGTTGATGCTTAAGTCTCGAGTCTGGTCGTAACCGTCCATAGCCATCCCTGCCGTGAGCCATCCGCTGATTTTGTACCCTAATTCAAGTCTTGCAGACAATGTCCTTCTCGTATTACCCCAGTCGTTTCTGGCCGCTAACTCTGTCAGGCTCGCGGCGACAAAGAAGTGTTTTCGAGGACGCCTCGCTCTGCTTCTCTCTTCTTGAAGACCGTCGAGCTCTTTCCGCAGCGATCGCAGGGATCCCATTCTGACGGATGTATATTTCTGGATGCCATCCTTGATAATGCAAACCTTCGCTATGACGTTCGTGTCGCTGTCTGTAGAAAACTCTGCCCGTTGTAATCCTTCTATGTTCGTAAAAAGGCTGAAATAGCTTCTGCTATTCGCGTAGAGCGTATCTCCGATGAGAGGAGTCAGCGTGACGGATAACGTTTTGTCCTGGCAGCAGACGTTGGAGTAGGCGGTTGCAGCTACCGGAAGAGAAAGAATGTACCTATTCACGATAATAATGTTTCAATTTCAGCTTCTGGAGGTGAATTTCCTTAGGGATCCCTTGGGGAAATCGGGAGAACTTACTGACAAGTTGCCACCAGTAAATCGTGGGGTCATCCGTGGCGTAGCGTCCATCATATGACGCGGAAACCGTGTTCGGTATGCCGGTCAGAAGCCACATAGGGAATGAAAAGATCATAAACATGCCGTGCGACAAAACTGAGATTGAACCGAGCGTTGTCCAGACGGCAAAGGTGCCGGTTTGTCTGGTATGAACATCAATAGTTGCGGACCTGACTTTATCACACCTTATGGAAACGGGTTCGGACTCCGTTAGTACGTATACAAGGCTATCCCGCAGACCTATGAACTCGCCCTCGGTGGTATTGACCGAATCTCCTGCCGAGTACTTTACCGTGATCCAACCTCCGTAAACATCCCATTGTGTTCCTTTCGCTCCGGGGAGGTAGCCGCGCGGGGCTTGGACAGTAGCGCAACCGGAAAGCGTGGCGAATGTTGCCAAGAGCAAGACTCTTTTCATGAGAGAGCTAGTGTTCGACATATTTACTGCTCCAAAAGTCACGTTCAATTCCCGGTTCGATTTTTTTGAATTCAGGTGCAAGCATTTTGAAATACTTTCCGGGATCCAAGAACATCATCATAGCCTTGTCGGGGTCCTCTTCCTTTTCCCATTCCTTCCGCATCCATTCGAGGTAATAGCCCTTAGTTTCAAGGAAGAGTTCGTAGTGGAGATAATCTTTAGGCATTTTGTAAATGACGGAATATTTGTCTCCCGGCAGAGTGACGAGCGGTCCGCTTTTGCCTGAGAGGCTTGTCAGCGCCGCTGGATCAACAACCGAGTCCCCTCTTACCGCGCTTGACGGGAAGATTTTTATCGGTTCTACCTTGGCTCCCATCTTTGCCAGAGCGGCGTAGTCCAATCTCCATAAGCCCCGAGTCAATCTCAATTTGATCTTCGCGTGCCGGGGGAGCGCTACGTTCAATGGGACGATTTCAACGTTGGTCGCGATTGGCCCGACTTCCGATACTTCTCCCGCCTTTATCCAATCCCCGTTTTCGTTTTGTACCAGCACTTCGATGGCCCCGAGCAAGCCCCATAACTGCGACCTGATCGCCTTTGCGAAACCTAGCTTGTCCTGCTGCAGGCCAGCAATCCAATAGCCTACAGAGTTTCCCATGTACGCAAGCTCCTGGTAGAACAGAAATGTCGTCAAGAGAGTCTGCCTGTAGCCGAGAACGAGGCCGGTTTTGCCTCCGGGCATGGTATCAAACTGAAGTTCTAATTCTTCCATCGAACTCAAGTCGGTCGAATCTACGCGACTGAAACACTCTACACCGTCCATCTCTAACAACGTCTTCAGTCGGTTCCCCTCTTCGCAGATCGCGGCGGTTGGGTGGAAGAGGCTGTCCACTTGATAGAATTCTCCGGAAGGTGTGACAAATACTCTTCCGTGGTCCGGCCGCTTCACTAGAAGAAGCGCCGCATATCTTATTACATGAGTCTCCATCGCCTCATTTGTCACCCACATTTCAAGATTTCTGTTGGTGGGTTTTGCGAGATACAGCGCATCTACGTCTTTATCTTCGAGAGCCGGGGCTACACTGGCAGTGAAACCTTCTGCCTCTACTTGCATGTGTTTTCCATCCCAAACGTAGAATGTGGGGCACGAACCGAAACAAGCCTTCGGGTTAGCGATACAAAATGCGGTCAGGCCGAGTGAAACCGCTGTTACGACTGCCATCGGCGCGATCTGAGGCGGCGGTTTTACAAGATTTGTCTCAAAAAGCGAAACTGCATTGATCGGAATCTGGAAGTTACCTTCCCTTTTGAGGTTGCGGTTGTAGTCGAAGAGCTTGCCATTTCCGCTCACTTCTCCGATATCGTCGATCTTCCAATTATTCAGCACGAACACATCGCCGTTGGAAATATGCACTTTCAGGAACTTCGATGGGTCGTCTACCGCGTAAGCTCGTGAAGGTAAGTAGACCTGACGATTCAATCTGTTGCCCCCACACCCTGCAACCATAAGAAGTGAAATCAGAAGTAAGGCAGCTGATAATTCAATGGCCCTATTGCGACGCATAACGGTCTCCTGATTCTTTTGCTTAAACGTAATGCATCCGACATGCGGCATTGTCATTAAAATGTCAAATCGAGGTCAAGAAACGATTTGTGTTTAACCGTCTCCTTGAACTTGCTGGCAAGAGAAACCCTTCCGGGACAAGACCGAAACTCATGTTTGTTCAGAGTGAGACGGTGTCGTTAGGGAAGGATTTAACAGCCTTAGTTGGGAATCCGATTTGGCGGCGTTGATGTAGCCGGTCTCTCGCGCCTATTTGGCCGGTGATGTCCCACCGGGTGTGTGATTCATGAAGGGGCTCACAAGAAAGGCAGAGTATTGCGATCGGATGAATAAAGGGAAGCAGGATAAGCTCGGTTGATTCAGTGCAGATCTGATACAATTAATTCACGGTGACTTCTGACGGCTGGACTACCGTCGGTCCAGCAGCCTTTGCAGGTCCGCGTTCTTGAAATCGTCGTCACAGGTCAAGACGAATCTGCCGCGTATTCCCCCGGACGTGACGAACCGAGTGAGCAGGGATGCGGGGAACTGGACAGTCCGCCCGTCCGAAAGATGCA
>JBJKPC010000094.1:0-3314 GCA_046706745.1 Candidatus Kryptoniota bacterium | reverse complement strand
GAATTGAAGCGGCTGAACAAATTTGTGGACGTAATTGAGCCGTGGGGCAGTTTGTAGTCCAGTATCAGGTTCGCCCCGTAGCGCCGTCTCGTTTCTATGTGTCGCACCAGACCCACACTCTGCACCTGCACCGGCCTGTAACCGTTGGATCCGATTGTGTTGCTTACCGTGTTGTACGACGCGCTCATGTTGTCCGCGTTCGCGCCGTAATCTTCCGCATTGATTAATGCATATACACCAAACTTGTTGTTGAAAAACCTGTCGCTCGCCGATGCCACTGCCTTATAGTTGCCGTATGTGTTGTTCTTTGCCACATACCCCGACTGCCACATCAGGTTCGAATGAAACCCTCTCGGCGCCTCGGCCAGTTCCATGTTCACGTATCCGCCGATTGCATCTGCGTCCATATCAGGAGTCAACGTCTTGTATACCTGTATCGACTTCAGCATATACGGCGTTATCATCGACAAGTCCACCGCTCTGTTAGTGCCCTCCGATGCCAGCGGTACATTGCTGATCGAAACTTCGTTGTACTGTGGCTGTATCCCTCTGATCGTTATCTCCTGCGCTTCTCCGTTGCTCCTCACTACCGATACTCCCGGCAGTTTCCCGATTGCAGAAGCCGCATTTGTCTCCGGCAGCGCCTGTATCTTCGCTGCCGACACAACGCTCACGATCTTATTCGACGTCAACTCCTGGTTGATTGCCTGTAGCTGGCCCTCCGCCTGTCCCGTCACAACCACCGCCTTACCCTCTACTCCCGTCGCAACGAGTGAGATGTCCTCCGTAAGGGTCGCGTTAGCCTTAACCTCCACTACCTTCGTGTTCCGCTTGTAACCCACATATGATACCACCAGTGTCTGTTCACCAGACGGAACGTCATGTATCGTGTAATTTCCGTCCAGATCCGTCGATGCACCGACGCTCGTCCCTTTCACCAGTACGGTCGCTCCCGGAAGTCCAACCTTGCTCTTTGCATCCACAATCCTTCCTGTTATCTCACCGCTCCCCTTCGGCGGGTCTTCCGCCTTCCTTATCACGATATGACCGCCTCCCAGCGCTACCCACGCCAGGTTTGTACCCGCCAGTGTCTTGTTCAGCGCTTCCTTCACCGTCACCTCTCGCGCATTCAAATCCACTTTCTTGTTCAGCGGAACCGGATCACCCTTGTACGAAAAGTATACTCCCGCCAGTGACGAAATCTTATTCAAAACCGTTCCCAGTCGTGCGTGTCTCATGTTGATCGACACCTTCCTCCTGAGGTACGTAACCTCGTGCCGGGCCGGTATGTCGATCCGCATTGAAGACCATCTGTAAGCCTCCGATGGCAGTTGCGATCCCACAAACTCCCCTGTACTCCTCTGCGCTGCAAATGCCGTCACCGAAATGATGACCACTATCTGAAGAGAGTAAATAATGTGCTTAATTTTCTAATCCTCCTCTCCGGTGCGAAGCGCCCTTCGCACTCAAAGTTGATTCACCGATCCTCAATGGTTCTTTCTGATATACGAAAAGTACAGAGTCGCCGGACGCTCTGTATTGGAAACCCATGGACAAAGCAATTACATCCAAAATGCGCTTCAAGGGCTCATGATCGTTGAACGAGACCGTGAGCCTCTCGGAAAGCATGGCAGAATCCGCAACGAAGCAATTGATTCCAAACTGCCGCCTAAGCTGCCTGATTACCTCACTGAATTTATCATGGTCGAATGAAAGGCGACCCTTCATCCACCCCAGGTCCTGTGAAACATTTGTATGTGTCGGTGGTACCACCACGCCGTTCTTATCAAACACAGAATACTCCCCCCGGTTCACCAAGACTCTTTTCTGCTGATGCAAGGGTTGGACGGAAACGACTCCCTGAGCCACGGTAACCTGAGCGGTTGGATCACCGGGCCATGCCTTTACATCGAACTTCGTTCCCAGATCCCTTATCACGGCGCCGTTCACGTGCACCACGAGAGGATCGTAGTCTGAATGATGGACTTCAAAATAGGCTTCTCCCCGGAGAAAGACGTCGCGCGAGCCGCTAGGATCGGTTCTATACCTCAAATGCGTTTCGGAATTCAGAAAGACCCTGGTGCCGTCCGCAAAACTAAAGGACACTTGCTGCCCGGGTTTCGTCGCGATCTCCTCAATCGTGAAATTACTCGCCCGATTCCGAAGTTCTCTCTCCATAGCTTTCTGCTTCAGGAAGTAAACCGCACCTACCGTCCCGATGAGTAAAACGAGAACGGCGGCAATTCTGAAGATACTGGTTAGGGGATAACGCTTCGCTTCCGTACGTGTATCGATACGGAAGAGCCTGAAATTTTCGGTTTCGGGGAAGTCTTCCGCGCTCTGACCCATTTCCGCGTTCATTTTCCTCAGAGCTCGAGCGGGATTCCAGACGTCCTCATTCAGTGGGCGAGCTTCCCAGATTTTCCTCAGCTTCTCAAACATCTCCAGATTCCTGGGGCTGGCACTCTTCCAGGCTTCGACCTTCGTTTTCTCTTCGTTTGAGCAAGTTGAGGAAAAATATCGAGACAATACTCTCAAGCCGGGATTTCTTACCAATCTGAAGCTGATAACGACCTTTCTCCTTTCTCAACTCATGACGTGACGCAGCTAGGGGACTCCGTTCACTTCATGTATTACGAATCGTCCGAAAGGTATCCCTACTCCCGACAAGAAGATTTCTTACCCCGCTTCGCCCCCTTACGTTAAGACGCTATCCGATATAGTCTTTCAAATATCTCTTCAAGTGCCTCATTGCCCTTATAATTTGGTTTTCGACAGTCCTTACAGAAATGCCAAGGACCTCAGCGATCTCCGCATAAGTAAGCCCCTCCTGCCTGTTCAACGTGAAAACAAGCTTGCATTTCTGTGGAAGTCTCTCGATGGCCCCCTGAATCGCTTTCGCAAACTCTTCCTCGAAAGTCTCCTGGACGGGATCAGATGTGGAGGCAGGTATAGCGCCTCCTTCACCGAAGTGTTCGGCCTTATTTGCTTTCAACCTATGCCAATCTAGTGCCTTGTTTCGCACCGCCTTGAAAAGATAAGACTTGATCGACTTGGCTGGATCCAGACTCTCTCTGTTGTGCCACATTTTCTCGAAGACGCTTTCGACGATGTCTTCGGCATCCTCTCTTGAGCCAACTATCCTGTAGGTGAATTTGCAGAGGTTGGAATAGTAAATAAGGAAAAGGCTTCTCATCGCCATCGAATCACCGGATCGTATTCTTGCGACCAAGTGGCTGTCAGGTTCCGCCAGCCTTTGGACTTGTATCACGTCGAGCTTACGCATCTCTGAAAGAGAGTATAAAGAATTCTTC
>JBJKPC010000093.1:0-119572 GCA_046706745.1 Candidatus Kryptoniota bacterium | reverse complement strand
AAGCGGCTCATGGCAATTCGGCTCATAGCTCATTGTAATTCGGCGCATGGGTCACGGGAATTGTGGTCAGAGCTTGAGCTTCTGAAAGATCCGCTCGGGGACGTGGGTTATTACCGACATTATAGGTTTCCAGTACCACCTCGAGTAAACGACCGGTCTGCCGGTCTTGTGCGCGCGGAAGATGTCCGCAGCAACCTGGTCCGGAGTAGCCGTCACGGGACCGGGCAATTTCAAATTCTCGGTCATCTTCGTCGCTACGAAACCGGGTTTGACGGTTATGACTTCAACGTTACTCTTCTGCAGTCGATTCCGAAGACCGGAAAGATATGCCGTGAAACCGGCCTTGGCCGAGCCGTAAATGTAATTGCTCATCCTTCCCCTGTCTCCGGCAACGGAGCTTATTCCGACGATGACCCCACTCTTTCTCGATTCGAAATCGTTCGCCACGATATTGAGAATCGAGACCGCCCCCGTATAATTCGTGTCCAACGCCTTTCTGGCCTCGCTCCAATCCTTTTCGCTGATCTTCTGATCGCCGAGATATCCGAAGACGACCGCCACAGTGTGAGGTTTTTCATGAAGGCCTTCCCAGAAAGCGGGGTGAGAATCGAAATCCAACGCGTCGAACCTGAGCGCCTCGGCGTTAACGCCGTACCTTAGCCGGAGATCCGCCGCGTCAGCGGAAAGTGTCCCGGTGTCGCGGCCCGCAAGAAGAAGGTCCCAACCTTCTTTGGCGAACTTCCGTGCGACTGCCCGCGCGATGTCGCTGGAGGCGCCGAGGATCAATATGGATTTGCGGGGATTGTCCACTAGAGTCACTTAATCAATCTAGACACAGAGAATTCACAGAGAATATCTTTCCTTTTCCTCTCTGTGCCTCTGTGTGACGCTCAAAAATATTTATATGTGCGCCATGGCTGCCGACACCCACTCATGAGTCGAAGATACCGCTTCGCCGAGGCGCCATCTCTTGTGGTTTAATTCAAACTTGAGGGCGGCCGGCTAGATGAGTCTTTTTGTACCCTCAAAGTTCCAGCCGGCGGCTTTGTAGCGATGAGAACCGTCTGTGCGGATCCACCTTGTCGCGTACGCGGATCAGGTCGCCGATCCGGGGATAACCAGACCGAAGCATCGCCGCACTCATGCGTGCATCCTTGGTCGGGTATATCCTCCCCTCGTGATCCTTCACGACGGCGTCGAGCTCGTCGAGCATCTTCCATAATTCCGTCGTGACCGGGAAGTCGAGTGCAAGCGTGTATCCCTCCTTCGCGAACGACATGTACGGCGGGTCCTCCTTGCCGAACAGTTTGAGTACTGCCAGAAAAGAGCCGCGGCCTGCCTTCGCCGTACGATTCAAAATCTTCTTCAAGCCTTCCCTGCCGGATTCCTTCGCTACGACGAATTGGTACTGAACGAAGCCCCTCCGCCCGTAAATCCTGTTCCAGTTTCTTATGCTGTCGAGTGGGTAAAAAAAAGGTTCATACGATATCACGCTCTGGCGGGAATAAGACTTCGCATAGTACAAAGAGTTGAAAACCCGCACGCTAGAAGAGCTCAGCGCAAATCCGGGAAAATCGAAAGGGACTGCTAGCTTTCCTTTCCGACCGGCCCCGAGAGGCTCCGCACCGTTCGGGATATCTCCTTTTGCAGCGTGCTCGCCGAGCATTAGGACACTGCGGCCCAGACCGGCTCCGCGGGACAGTGTATCGATCCACGCTACCGAATAAGTCCACCCGGCGTGCTCGTCGAATGCCGCCAGAGTCTCTTCGAGATTCCGGGTCCTGATAGTCTTCTGCCTGATGAACGCAGTCTCTATCTTCCGTAGCCGTATCGCAGCGCGCAGGGTTACGCCTGTGAGTCCGTATCCGGCGCATGTTGAAAGAAAGAGTTCCGGATTCTCCGTTCGCGAGCACCTTGAAATATTTCCGTCCGCAGTGAGGAGATCGAGCCACAAGACGTGGTTGGCGAAGCTTCCTTCCCTGTGGTGGTTCTTCCCGTGGACGTCGCTCGCAATTGCGCCGCCGACCGTGACGAACTTAGTTCCCGGAGTGACGGGGACGAACCAGCCGCGCGGCACGAATACATCGAGTATCTCCGCCAGGCTGACACCGGACTCGCAGACGAGCTCGCCCGTATCTTCGTCGAAAGAGAGGAACCTGTCCAGCCGGCGTGTCGAAAGAAGATTCTCCGACAGCGAGCTGTCGCCGTACGACCTTCCGAGCCCGCGTGCGATGGCAGGTTTTGAAGCCCCGATCGAATCTAGCGTCCTTCTGAGCTGGTCCTCATTGTCGAACGTGCGACACTGCGAGTCGACCGATGGGTAGCGACCCCAGCCGCTTACTCGCATAGCTCATAGGAATTTGGTTCATAGCCCATAGGAGATACGCTCGAATAAACAATTACGCGCCGACTCATAGAAAATCGACACACACTTGCAGTTGCAGCATCTGGCCGCAGGATTTATTGTTGGAGGTCCTGCTACCGACCTCTTTTGAGAGAGTTGGCCACACCTGAAAGCATCTTCCCGACCTGATCAGCTTCGTCCCTTATGTTCTCGGCCTGTGGTCCAGTCACCCACTTCCTCCTCTTGAAGACTGCCATGAGAGTAACCTCTTCAAATACCGAACCTCTTGCAAAATAAAGGAACTGTGCAAATTCCTTCTTCGAAAACCTTCCCTTCCCCTCGGCAATGTTCATTGGCACCGATGTGACTGCGGCCTCCATTTGCTCTATTAGTCTGAAGTGCTTCCGGTCCGAAGTCAGTCCATCCAGTATATCGAGCACATGATCAGCAAGGTCGACCGCCTTTTGCCAGACCTCCAAATCCTCGAACGAGAAATGCGCCATGATACCCCCCACGCTTCTTGTTGCACTTTCGACGACACACAACGATCATTTCTCTGCCGCCTGCTATGAGCTATGAGCCACCTGCCATGAGCTATGAGCTACCTGCCATGAGCTAAACACAGCTTCGCCATCTCACTCCCATCGGGAGCTTACGGCTGTATCCTGTCAACTGAACGCTCATTGCGGCCGGCCGTTGGCGGCATCTTTTACCGGTCAGCAGTCGGCAATCGAAAATATTCGACCGCAAATGCAGCGGGCGGAGACGGCAACACCCGGGCGGCGAAAAGAAACGAACTTCTGCGCCGTTCCTGCTGCACTAACTCGTTGCTGAAGTAATATCGCGATCGGAAAAAGCCTGCTGCGGTATTCCACCATCACCGGGCTCTTCTAATAGTTTGACAGCACTCACCGGTACGTTCACACTCAACAGCTTTTCGAGCCCTTCTATCCTGATGACGAAACTCTTACGGTTATGAACTTCTACGATCTCGCCGCGCAGACCTGCCAGTGGTCCGGCGGTAACCTCGGCTCTACGGCCGCTGTAGCTGCCTTCCAGCACTTCAACATCTTCAGAATGAAACTCGACAATCCTTCGGACATACTCGACCTGAGAATCCGGAATGATACTCGGCCTGCCGTTGGAACTGACGAATTTTACAAATCCGCCGACCTGGTAGACACGGTTGAATTCCTCGGAGAAAGCGTGAACGAACACGTAGCAGGAAAACAGCGGGACTTCCACCCGCTTTCTCCGGTCGCTCCACTGGTGCACCTCCGAACGCATCGGGAGGTAAGACTCTATTCCCCGCTCGGCCAGCTCGCCTGCCGCCCTCTTTTCGTGCCGCGCCTTGACGTATATAACGTACCAGGATCTCCTTCCACCGGCCATGGCCTGCGAAGAAGCAGAAGAAGTATCACTCAAGCTTTCTTTTCCTCCTTATGGCCGTAATAATGGTAATACCTGTAGTATCGGTAATATGCTCCGTATGCCTTGCTCACGTCGAACTCGTTCAGGACCACACCGATAACGCCGGCCTTGACCTGTCTCAACGTCATATAGGCTTTCTCCAGCACGTCGGCTTCAGTCTTGTTGGCAAGCGTGACGAAAACGATCCCGTCCGTAAGTTTCGAAAGAAGAACGCCGTCCGTAACCGCGACCACGGGAGGTGAATCGAATATGACCATATCGAAGCTCGCCTTGAATATCTCGAGCGCGTTCCTCATCGCGTCGGAGCCGAGGACCTCCGCAGGGTTTGGTGGAAGCGCCCCCGTCGGCAGGAGAAAGAGGTTGTCCACGAACGTCTTGCGGACGGCACTGTTGAGATCGACCTCTCCCTTCAAATACTCGATGAGCCCCGGCTTCCTGTCGCAGCTGAACATCCTGTGCTGGATCGGTCTCCTCAGGTCGGTATCGACAAGCAGTACCTTCATTCCGGCCTTCGCAAACGTCACCGCGATATTGGCTGTCGTGGTGGACTTGCCTTCGCGGGGCAAAGCGCTCACCACCAGCAGGGTCTTCAGCGGCTTGTCGATCCGAGAATATTGTATGGCAGTCCTGAGAGATCTGTAAGCTTCTGAAATAGGATCCGAGGGTTTGTGGAAAGTAATCAGCCTAAGCGGGACGGACACACCATCCTTCGTAACCATCTGTTCGCTGACCCCTTCCTTCGCGCGTCCCCTTGCTCCTCCCATGATGGGAATAGAGGCAAGGACATTCAGCCCCTTCTTTTCCAGGTCTTCCGGCGACTTTATGCTCCTGTCCATGTAGTCGAGCACGAATACCCAGCCGACCGCGAGAGCCAGGCCAAGCAGAACACCGAGCGTCAGGTTGAGCGGCACTTTTGGCGAGACCGGTTTCAAAACGGGAATAGCAGGGTCTACTATCTGGACGTAGCCGAACTGCGACTGCTCGGCAATCGTCGCCTGCTGGTAATTGTCCTGTATCAGAAGGAACAGTTTCTCCCTGCTCTTTTCGGTCCTCTCGAGTTTGGCAAGCTCGATATATTGTTTCGGGATCTTCGAAAATTGCGAGTCGTAATCGCGTATGATCCTGCTAAGTTCCTTGTTTTGAGCCTCAGAGGCGTGGACATCGATTTCCTGCTGAAGCACTTTCAACTTCAACTCTTTGTAGTATCCGGTCGGATCGTACGACCCGCCGCCGCCCTGAGCAACGGACGGGCTGCCCGTAGCCGTGATTTGGGCGCTCAGGAACTGCGCGGTTTTCTGTTTCAGCTTTCTCCGCAGGTCGGCAATCTGCGAATCTGCCTGGGCTATTATCTGGTTGTAGACCTGCCTGTCGCCGACTATCGGGTTCTGCGCAATTGCGACGTCCCTGTTCACTTCCAGTTTGGCGATCTGCTGCTGCAGCATGGTGATATACGGGTCCACGGCCTCGGAGACGTTGGAAGTGATCGAGGGCTCCAGCTTTGCGAGCTGGGATTGGTAGGCATCGAGCACCTGCTGCTGCGACTTCATTTGTACCACTACGTCGTCCCTCTGCGCCTGGAATGTACTCATCGCCTCGATCATCTGTTTCGCTTCGTCGCTCAACGAGACGATCCCCTGGTTTTTCATGTAACCTTCGAGACTGTTTTCCGCAGAATCGAGCTGCTGGCGCGTATCAGCCAGCTGCTTTCCCAGGAACTCCCTGACGTTCGTAGCCATGTTGCGGCTGGAGCTCAGGTTCAAATCGTAGTACTGGTGCGCATAGACGTTTGCGATGCGGGCGGACTCTTCGGGAGAGTGGCTCTTTGCCGATATCTTAATGATGTCGGAATTCCTGTCGTTGGAGAAGCTTACATCCCTCTTCAGTTCTTCTTTGACGAGACCGAGGACCGTAAGATGATGCCGGCCTCTATCTTTCTTGATAGCCGCGACCGCTGCAGAAATAATTTCCATCGAGTCCGGTCTGCCGTGGACGTCGACAAACGGATTATGAACGAGGTGCTCCGCCACGTCCGTCCTGAGGAGATTCGTTTGTAGGATGTCGAGCTCGTTTGTGATTCGTCGCTCGTCGGACTCGAAAGGCTGAATGAGGTCGCTCATCGAACCGAAAATGGAACTCGATTCCCCCTTGTTTTTCTGGATGAGAACCTGAGCCGTGGATTCATAGACGGGGCGTTTAAGGAATGTATAAACAACGGCAAGGAGTACGACAACCGTGAAAATAACAATTACCGCGGTCTTCCGCCTGTAGATCTTCTCCAGTATATCCTGTAGTGAGAGTTCCTGTTCCTCGTCCCTGGCAAAAAGGCCGTCATTGTGCAGCGCGCCGTTCCCGTTGCTTCCCAAGCCGTTACCGAATCCGTTGGTACCGTTATCCGGACTCAAATGGATACTCCCTCTGTTAATTGCGAAAAAAGTTAATGGTTTGTGCAGCGCCAGTCAAGTGAGTGCAGAAACGCAGAGTTCCCGGCTTTCAATAAATCTTTCGCGAATTCATCCCGATAAGATATTGAATAGCCATGACATACCGCGACACGTAATTTTCCGTTGCTGGACTTCCCTATCTTCCGTTTTCCGCCCGACACTCTTCTACCGGATTCTTGCTTCGCATCTAGGTGATCCGTCCCTCAAAAGAGCAGGAGCGGATCTATGACGGCGATCGAAAACCCGTCATCAAGCCAGGGTGAGCGACCCATTGCCCCTCGCCGTCATTCTTCCGGAGCAAGAAATCAAAATGTGAGGCTGGTGGGGATCGAACCCACGACCCTCTGCTTAAAAGGCAGATGCTCTACCACTGAGCTACAGCCCCGGCAAATTAAATACAGGCCGTCCGGCACCCCTCTACCCAATACAATTTCAAAGGAGCCTGTAACGCCGGTGCCGGCCTGAAAAAACTTTTGAATGAACAACGGAATAATTTACATATATAGTCTCTCCCTCGCAAGGTCGATGAACGTGTGCCGCGGCGCGCCGGTTGCGGAGGAATGAAGTCACCGGGAAGGCGTGTCCCTTCCCCGCGGCATGTAATAACCTGGACACACTTCCCTCTCTTCGCTATCGCACATAATCCCCATTTAGGAACGCGAAGTTCCCGCTTCCATGCTCACGGGGGTGATCATGGGTATGGTCGGGCCGGGCGAATGTTTACATTTTCAGTCTAATTAATTAAACTCGGGAATAAATCAGGAGGTGCTGTTAATGAATGCGATGCCGTTCATTCTACTCACCCTTGCCGTGTTTGCGATCGTTTACAGGTTTTACTACAGCTTTATCGCGGCCAGGGTGGCGGTGCTGGACGATTCACGGGTAACTCCGGCACACAGGCTCTACGACGGTCACAATTATTACCCGATGAGCAAGTGGGTGCTCTTCGGACACCATTTCGCCGCCATCGCGGGAGCGGGTCCGCTTGTAGGGCCTGTGCTCGCGGCACAGTTCGGTTTTCTGCCGGGATTTCTATGGCTCCTGCTCGGAGTTGTGATAGCCGGGGCAGTCCAGGACTTCATAATATTCGCCGCCTCGGTCCGTCACGACGGCAAGTCCCTCGCGGAAATCGCCAGGGCCGAAATCAGTCCCCTCAGTGGGGCCGTCGCCTCGATAGCCATTCTCGTGATCATCGTGGTAGCCCTGGCAGGACTGGGAATCGTGGTGGTTAACGCACTTGCCGAAAGTTCGTGGGGAACTTTCGCAATCGGTATGACGATCCCTATCGCTCTCTTCATGGGGATGTGGATGTTCAAGTTTAGAAAAGGAAAGACGGCGGAGGCGACGATCGTCGGTGTCATACTCATGACCCTTGCTGTAGTCTTCGGGAAATACGTACCTGGCTCTCCGCTTGCCGCCTTCTTCACCTTCAATCACGGGACTCTGACCATCCTGATGGCCGTCTACGGGTTCTTCGCCTCGGTGCTTCCGGTGTGGCTCCTTCTTTCGCCGCGCGATTACCTGAGTTCTTTCATGAAACTGGGTGTCGTGGCGTTCCTGGCGCTTGGAGTGATAATAGTTGCACCTGAATTGAAGATGCCGGCGTTCACGATGTACACGCATGGCGGCGGCCCGATAATTCCGGGCAAGGTCTTCCCATACCTTTTCATTACCATCGCCTGCGGCGCGATATCCGGATTCCATGCTCTGGTGAGTTCGGGAACGTCGCCGAAAATGGTATCCAAAGAGTCACATATCCGCACGATCGGGTTCACCGCGATGCTGGCCGAGGGATTTGTGGGAATACTCGCGCTGATCGCAGCGGCAAGTCTTTATCCACATGACTACTTCGCGATAAACGTACCGATCCACAAGTTCGCGGAAATGGCCGGTCAGCTCAAGATAATGGGCTTCAACGCTTCCAACCTTGTAGGTCTGGAGAAGGAGGTCGGCGAGCAGCTGGCAGGACGAACCGGCGGGGCGGTTTCGCTTGCGGTAGGGATGGCACAGATATTTTCTTCCATCCCGGGCCTTCGCGGTCTGATGGCATACTGGTACCATTTCGCAATAATGTTCGAGGCGCTCTTCATACTTACGACGATCGATGCGGGAACGAGGATCGGAAGATTCGTGCTGCAGGAAGCCATCGGCAAAGTATACAAGCCGTTCGGAGAGACTAAATGGATGCCGGGAACCATAATTACGAGCGCGGTTGTGGTTTTCGCATGGGCATATTTCATCTATACCGGAACGATCTCGACTATCTGGCCGATGTTCGGCGCGGCCAACCAGCTATTGGCGACAATCGCATTGGGGATTGGGACGACGTTCATAATAAACCGCGGCAGGGCAAAGTACGCGTGGGTCACTCTTGTGCCGATGGTTTTCGTCGGTCTGACCACCTTAACGGCGGGGTGGATGAACATGACGAACATATACTACCCGATGACGTCGCAGCCGGGGAATGAAGTGCCGGGATATCTCAACCTGATATTGACTGCGGTTATCATGGCGAGTGTAGTGATAATACTTGCGGATGCCATCCCGAAGTGGTACAGGACCGTCAAGGGCACGAGGCCGCTGTTCGCGGAAGAAAGTCTGCCCAAATGAGTTCAAAAAACCGAGGGATCAAATTGAAACACCCGAAGAGTCCTTCGGACGGAGGCACTGAGAAGACACAGAAAATTCTTTGTCCCCTGTGTCTCTTTGTCGCTTGTAGTTAAATTATCCAGACATGAAGCGGTTCTTCACACACGTCTACGACCTGACGGTCTTTTCGCTGCGGTTCGTGAAGGAGGCGTTTGTTCCCCCGTACGAGATCGGTGAGTTTGCCGGTCACCTGGAAAACTTCGGGTCACGCTCTTTCCCGCTCGTCAGTATAATTGCACTCCTAATGGGGTTGATACTTGCCCTCCAAACGAAGCCGACGCTTGCCCGATTCGGAGCCGAGTCTTTTCTCCCCGCGATGGTCGCCATCTCGGTTGTGCGCGAGCTCGGCCCGGTCATCACGGCGCTCGTCGTGGCCGGCAGGGTCGCAAGCGGCATCGGCGCCGAGATAGGTTCCATGAAAGTCACCGAGCAGATCGACGCGCTCGAGGTGTCGTCGGTGGACCCATACAGGTTCCTCGTAGTGCCGCGCGTCCTGGCCGGCATAGTCGCGCTACCGCTCCTCACCGCTTACGCGGACTTCCTCGGCATTATCGGCGCATTTGTAGTGATGTTCGTGTCCGGCGGCATGGGCTGGCAGCTGTTCGTAAGCTCGACGATAAGCTCACTATCCATCGCCGACATCGTGCCGGGAATAGGAAAGACTTTCTTCTTCGGGTACATCATAGCGATCGTCGGATGCTACTTCGGCTTCAAGACCTCGGGCGGTACGGAGGGCGTCGGCAAGTCCGCTACGTCAGCGGTCGTCTTCGCGTCGTTTCTAATCCTTATAACCGATTTCGTGCTCGTTAAAGTCGGAATTTTGCTATTCGAGTAGAAGGAAACGGATGATCGACATTCATAACCTATACAAATCTTTCGGAGCTCAGCCGGTCCTGCAGGGACTCAGCCTGAATGTCGCAAAGGGTGAGACCTACTCGATACTCGGAAAGAGCGGCTCGGGCAAGAGCGTAACGCTGAAGTGCATCGTGGGACTTCTCGCTCCCGACGCCGGCGATATCAGTGTAAACTCCATCGCGGTGGATATACAGGACCGAAAGTCGCTTTTCAAAGTGCGGCAGATGATCGGCTTCCTTTTTCAGAGCGGCGCACTCTACGATTCGATGAGCATACGGGAGAATCTGATGTTCAATCTTACCCGCCACCATCGCGTCAAGCAGAGCGAAGCATATGAAAAGGCGGGCCACTACCTGTCGCTCGTCGGACTCGGGGACGCAATCGATAAAATGCCGTCGGAGCTTTCCGGCGGAATGCGGAAACGGGCCGCACTGGCGAGAGCGCTCGTCATCGAACCCGAGATCCTTCTCTACGACGAGCCGACCACCGGACTCGACCCGATAACGTCCGCGGAGATCGGAGAGCTGATCAGGGAAATGCACCGGAAGTTCGACATAACCGGAATCGTAGTAACCCACGATATTCTCTGCGCGGGAATCGTCAGCGACAGGGCTGGAGTTTTGAAAGACGGCGTGTTAAAATATACGGGAGCGCTGAATGAACTCACTGAAATCGAGGACCGGGAAGTCAAGGGATTTTTCCGGCAGCCGCTTTAGGAGGATGGAATGAAACGGGCAGTCAGAATCTCCGGCGGATATCGCCCTTCCAATTGTGTGAGCGGAGGCCGCAAAGAGGGAACGAAGAAGACTTTTTGCCCTGAACTGAGGTGGACTATCTGAGATGAAAAAGACTTACGCGGCGTTACTCGGGCTGTTCGTCTCAATCGGGGTGCTCATACTCGCGGTCGGCATTTTCTTCATAGGGGAACAGCAGGGAATATTCACGAAATCCACGGAGGTGCTCGCTCGCTTCAATTCGGTGGAAGGATTGAAGAAAGGGGCCGCCGTGCGCCTCCTCGGAATCGACGTCGGCACTGTGTCCGACATTCGCATCTGGAACAACGTTGCGCTCGTAGACCTCCGGATATTTTCCAACTCGCGGAGATTTATCAAAAGGGATTCAAAGGCCATGCTGGAGACCGAGGGACTCGTCGGGAACAAGTTCGTCGTCCTGACTCCCGGGACGGAAGAGTCCCCCTCGGTGCAGGCGCTCGATACGTTGAACTCGATCGAGGAACCCAACCTCTCTCAGATCATACTCGAAACACGAGAGACTATCGCCAGTGTAAAAAACATGGTCAATCAGTTCTCGGGGATACTCGCCGACGTCCGCGAGGGGCGCGGCACGCTGGGCAAGCTGGTAACCGACGAGAGCGTTTATTATGCGCTGAAGAACGCAACTTACGAGGCCGACTCGAGCCTCAAGAAAGTGTCTGACAAGTTCTCGAACATGGCCGATCTCATCTCAGGACTTAGTGTCTCCCTCAACAGGGTGGCCCAAAAAACCGATTCGGTCCTTTCCAATGTCGATCTCGCAATCAAGAATTTCGATACCACCTCGATTAATATTAAATACATGGTCGCCGAGCTGGATACGGGGAGGGGACTCGTGTCTTCCCTTTTGCACAACCATTCCGTGTACGATACGGCGATGGCAGTTGTGTCCACTACGCTATCGGCAGTCAAGGAAGCGCAGATCGGGCTGCAGAAGTTTGCAGGAAACATGGAGGCGCTGCGGCACAACTGGCTGTTCAGCAGCTATTTTGCGGGCCAGGCCCAGGATGAATACTCGAAAAAAGAGGAACAGCTGAAGCAAATCGAGGCTCAGATAGAAATAAGGAACAAACAGCTCGACCGGATGGAAAAAAGGCTGAAGGAGCTGCAGGATAAACTGGGGGACGCTGCAGGGAAAAAATAGACCGCGCCGAACAAAGATTTACCGCCGTAAGAGTTCTTCGAAAGAAGGAGGAGGGAAAGGATGCCATGGCCCGTACGGGCCAGTCGCCCCCTCGACGCATTCGGTCCGAGAGGATATCAACTCTTGACAGCAGCAACAGTCGATCAATATCGCTCGACCCCGCTTCCTCGCTGAGAGGCTATCGTTTCTTCTCCCAAACCTCCAGCATATGATCCAGCTTCGCCTGTGATTCGCCGGATAGTTCCCCGACTGCGTACCGGTAGACAAATACTATAGGGATACCCGTGTTTGCCGTATCGCGGTACACCGCGTCCATCTGCTTGATCACGCTACCTGCGGGAAATGTCGCAGTGTCTCTCGGATTAGGGGGAATAAATCTCGTGCGCGTGACCGAATCTTTCGCGGCCAGTGCCGCGGCATCCTTCCAGTACGTCTTGATCCCGAACTCCACCGCGTGAATGAACTGCACTTTGTCTGCGCTGTCAAGCTTCATCCAAAACTCCCCATCCGGCAACCCCTTCGTCCCATGCAAATCCTTGCTCTGCGCGGAGACTAACGACGGTACCGTGAAGTACACGGCTGCTATAATCAGACACAAATATTTCATGCAAAACTCCCGATAATTGTCATTACTATAGGCGATAGGCATCACTGCGCTGAAGCATACCGATTTTCATAGAAAACACTTGACATAATCGACTCAGGACTGCTTGCCGCAGGCTGCGTTTGTTCAAAACGATCCGCCGGTCTCTAGCGACCTGACCGGCCTTCATGAGACAACCTTCTGCTATATTTCATGTTGACTCGTATCGATTTAAAGCCCAGAATTACCAGTGCTATGCCGCCGGCAAGGAATGCTGCTGCAAAAATTATCTGGTTCGCCATAATGTGTTGAATCAGACCCATTCCTTTCGCATCGAGCTTCCCGGCTTTCCGGATCATTCCAAGAGTCGTCCACACGAAGATCCCGCCAAACTCCAGGACCAGCAGGCCCACGACAACATTCGCAACAGACTCGAGCAGCGGCAGCTTCGGGACCCGCAGTGGAGCTTTCATTCCCTGTTTCTCGTACTCGATTTCCAGTTCGAGCCTGTGGTCTCTTTCCTGCCTCTCGAACACCGCGGAGAGTATCAACGCTTCTATGAATACCAAAAGAATGCTCATACTTACCTTTTCGTCAGTATCTTAATATCTCTTATCACCATTGCGAGGAGCAGCAAAGCGACGATAACAAACCCGGACAAAACAGAGTACTTCAGAAATGCCAGAGAGCTGCTGAACAAATCCCCCTTCCCCACGTTGAAGTCCAGCGCAAGAACGGTGATTGTCGCGAGGGCAATGAAAACAACGGCGGTAGCAGCCACTCTTGCCCAGTTTGTGCGCGGCAATCCCGCGGGTTCGTTGTGGCTTTTCAATCCCTGCATTGCCCTGGCGTGGCGCAGTTCCCGGCCACGATACTCCCAGATTGCCCAGGCTCCAATTGCAAAGACCAGAAGAGAAGTCCCGACCAGTCCGTTTGCACCTTCACTCGAGAATAATCCCATTATCATTCATCTCCATTTACAATAGATTAGACCTCCTCTCGATTTTTTTTCTTTCACTGAAAGAAAGTTACCTTTCGGCAAGTCTAATCCTGTATATGAGGGTCGCAAGTTGCCGCCTGGATTTCATGCAAATGGCACGAAAAGAAGAATTGAGAGCTTCAAAATATTCAGATATAGTCGATCTCTACTCGGAGCGCGTGTTTAACCTGGCGATCCGTATGCTTGGCAACCGCGAAGACGCGGAGGAAGCTACGCAGGACGTTTTCATGAGAGTTTACAAATCAATGGACGGCTTCAGGGGCGACTCGAGCCTCTCAACATGGATCTGGCGTATCGCTGCCAACGTCTGCATCACCAGGTCGAAGAAGAAGAAAGCCAACGCGGTTAGTCTTGAGAATTCACTCATCGATCCTCCGGATGGACAAGTCGGTACTTTCTCCGGGCAGGAGAGAGCATTGTATCGTACAGAACTTGCCGGCGCGGTGAAGGAATTTATCTCGATGCTCCCGCCGAACGAATCCACGGTTGTGACGCTTTTCTACCTGGAGGAGTTATCATACGAAGAGATATCGGAAATTCTGAAGATGCCGCTCGGGACCGTCTCGATCACCTTGCACCGTGGGAAGGCAAGGCTTAGAGAACTTCTGAACGGAATGGAGTCACATTTATGAAATGCAATGAATTTCGCGACAAGCTTGCGGAAATGGACGATTCAAGACAAGTCAAGATGAGAGACAAACTGCCCTCAGAAATGACAGATCACCTTGAAGCATGCCGTGATTGCAGTGAATATTTTTTCGAGATGGAAAACCTGCAACGTCTTCTCATGGGAATGGGACGGGAAAAGATACCTTCGGGTTTGTCCCTGAAACTTGCCCGCCTTGCGGAAGAGAATTCACGATACGCTTCACCTCTTTCCGCGAGGGCGGTATCGACCAGGCTCATCAGAGTAACGATTGCTGCCGTGCTCGTCTGGGTTGCAGCGGCACTATTAGCTCCCGGGATACTGCAGCCGGTAGAAGTGATCATTCTTCTGTCAGCAATGGTGCCGATGTTCGAAAAAATGGGAAGGAGTCTGATATCCGACAATGTATGAGTTCGGATCTAGTCGACCGTCGGATACATATTACTCAGGAGTGGCCTCTTAAATAGAGAGTCTATCGACTCCAGCCTTCGTTTCCGGGGAGACCGGATGTCTCCGGATCATGAAGCCAGCTTCATAACAAAGTCCACAACTATCCTGGCCGTGAGTCCCCAGATCGTTTCACCCGCCGTTCGGTACACATAGATATTGTGCCTGAGTCCGCCCCATTTGTTCCAGTACCTCTCAGGCAGGCCGAGCTCCTTTGCCGGAAACAGCGTCACTTCTTCGCCGGTCGTCCTGTCCAATATCTTCGGGTGCACCTCCGTCATCACCTGGTAGGTTTCCGGCTGATTGTTTTCAAAGAACGAGACGGGCACGAGGAAAGCCTTCGAGACTTCATTAGGGTTCTCCCTGATCTCGGACGGGTCTATCTCCGCCATTCCGACAAACACATTTACAAGCGCTCCGGTCGGAGCAAACACGGAATCGAGCCGCCCGACAATCCTTACCTTCCCGGACGGTATGCCCACCTCTTCTTCGGTTTCGCGGAGCACAGCGGCCTCAGCAGAAGGATCCGATTTGTCAATCCTGCCGCCAGGAAAAGATATCTCTCCTCCCTGCCTGATTCCCGACGAGCGCTTTTCGAACAGGATATGGAGCTCACCGTCGACCGGCACGAGCAGCAGAAGTACGACCGACCTGACGTAGCCTTCGCCCTGCAAACCCGGGCTTTCAGGCAAGGCCTCACGCAGACGATCGAGGTCATATATTTTCATAACGATTCCGTGAGCTCACTGTTCATCCGAGTCTCCATCTTCAGGTAGTCAGCCGGATGCCGTACTCAGATACATGTTGTCGATAAGCCGGGTCTTGCCGAATCTGACAGCGAGGAGTGCCAGAACGCGTTCGAGCGAACCGGTTTCTTCGATCTTCCCGAAAGTCTCGGGATCGACAAAACTTATGTAGTCGATCTTGCCTTTCGAACCGGCAGAAATCAGTCGCACCATCTCCGAGCGCACCCGAACGAGTCGAGTCTCCCCTTTCCCTACGAGAGCCTCTGCGAGTTTCAGCGACCGGTACAACACCGTCGCTTCCGCGCGCTCGTCAGGTTTCAGGTAAACGTTTCTGGAGCTGAGCGCAAGACCGTCCTCCTCGCGAACTATCGGAGCGACCACGATATCGATATCAAAATTCAGATCCCGAACCATTTTCCCTATGATAAACGCCTGCTGAGCGTCCTTCTGGCCGAAGACTGCGACGTGCGGCTTAACGATGTTGAAAAGCTTCGCGACCACCGTCGTTACGCCCCTGAAATGCGTCGGTCTGAACTCACCTTCCAGCGTCCGCGCGACCTTCTCGACTTCAACGAAGGCGAGATGCTCTTCTGGATACATGACAACGTCGGCCGGCGCAAAGACCACATCGACGCCGCGCTCCTCCGCAAGTCTCTCATCGCGGGCAAAGTCTCTGGGATAAGATGCGAGGTCTTCCGTCGGGGCGAACTGGGTCGGATTGACGTAAACGGACATCACCAAAACATCGGAGAGTGTCTTCGCGGCATCGACAAGACTCAAGTGCCCCTCATGCAGGTAGCCCATAGTCGGCACGAGGCCGATCTTCTTGCCGGCCGAGCGCACCTCGTCCGAGAAGCGCTGCATGTCTTTTGCATTGCTGATTACTTTCATTCCGGTAAGGTCCAAATTGTAATCACGGATAGCACTAATATAACAAATCTCGTCCCACTTATCGGCTCGCGGCGAATTCCACGAATTGGCAAGATGCTTTTGTGGTTCCATTAAATGTCGCTGTAGCTGCCACATGAGTAAATCATCATACCAGACTCTTGTATTCGACCTTGAGACAGCCGAAGCTGAGAAGTATGCCCGGCTTCATAACTGTGGCTTTCAATTAAGAGAGCAGCTGTGCCTCAAAGAATTTGTTCAACTCCGCAATTGCCTTGAATTCTAGGATCACTTATTGGCCGACAACCAAATCCAGCCGACATTCTCCCACTCTTTCGCCTTTGAAAAAGATCTCTGCGATATTCTGTCTTTCAGAATCAAAACCACTGTCTCTAAGTTCTCCTATCGTGGCACTTTTGCAGACGCTTTCCGGAAAGCCGGGCCCCAACGTATTATGAACTTCGAAACAGGCTTCCATAGTCTTATAGGAGGGTTCCTTTTAAGGAATTGTTTTTGTCCCCGACAGACGCTACCTCCTCCCTCCGAAAGACTCAATCACGAATCGTGAAATACTTCATCCTATACATTCGTGTCATTCGTTGACATAGCTATTTGATTCGTGAAATTCGTGTCCACCCTCAAATTATCCTCTTCCCCATAGCGGAAGAAACGACCTCAGTGGCGAATGCCGCAGTCTGGTTCTTTATGTCGAGGATGGGATTCACTTCGGTTACTTCCATGGAGCTCATACAGGAGCAGTCGGCTATGTTCTCCATGATGAGATGCGTTTCCCGGTAGCTGAGGCCACCCGGCGCGGGAGTCCCCACCCCGGCAGCCACGGAAGGGTCGACCGAATCTATATCGAAACTCACGTGGAGAAGATCTACTTTTTCCTTCATCTCTTTCAGTACCCGGCCGATGATCCTGTACGCGCCGTACTTGTCGATATCGGACATCGTGTAATGCGCTATCCCTGTCCGCTTCACGATCTCCTTCTCGGCGCTGTCGATGTTCCGGACGCCGATTAGGACTGCGTTCTTCGGATCGACCTTTCTAAAATCCCCGCCGATGGTAGTCAGCTCCACGGCCCCTTCTCCGAGCACAGCCGCAAACGGCATCCCGTGAATGTTGCCGGATGGAGTCGTCTCGTAAGTGTTCATGTCTGCGTGGGCGTCGATCCAGATTACTCCGAGCCTGAGGCCGTGTTTGCGGGCATAGTTTGAGACTCCGGCGATAGTCCCCATGGCGATCGAGTGATCCCCTCCCAGGACCAGCGGAAATTCTTTGGCATCCATAATTTCCTCGACCCTGTGGGCAAGGATAGTGCCCACCCGGACGATCTCCGCAAGGTACTTCAGCTTGTGGTTTTCTATTTCCTGGCTTTCGGGCACGTTGACATGGATGTCTCCGTCATCATAAACGGTCTGTCCGATTTCGCGGAGCCGATCGGCAAGCCCCGCTATTCGCAGTGCCGAAGGTCCCATGTCGACACCGCGCCGGCCGGCGCCAAGGTCCATTGGTACACCGACTATTCGTATGGTCATTGATGCCTCAACGTGAGAAGTTCGAAATCCTAGACTCCAAATACTGAACAAATTCAAAACAATGAAACTTGAAATTACGGGGAGAGTCCGGAAAAAACCAGCGAGTATTTCAAAGTCCAGACCTGTCGCAGGACAGATTCGAGTCTTGTATTTCTATTTTGTTTAGAGTTTAGGAATTAGTATCCGGAGTTTATTCGGCATCAGGCTGCAAGCAGCTCGATGAGTTGCGTAATCTTCGCTTTCAGCTCTTTCCTGTGGACGATCATGTCCACAAAACCCTTGTCCAGGACGAATTCAGCACGCTGGAATCCTTCAGGAAGGTCTTTCCCGACCGCTTGTTTTATCACGCGCGGTCCTGCAAAACCGATCAGCGCGCCGGGTTCGGCGATGTTGAAATCCCCCAGCATTGCATAGCTCGCGGTTACACCGCCGCTGGTCGGGTCTACCATAATGGAGATGTAAGGAAGCCCCGCTTTGTGGAGTAGCGTGAGCCGCGAACTCGTCTTAGCCATTTGCATAAGTGAGATGGCAGCCTCCATCATTCGGGCCCCCCCGCTTTGCGAAATAATGATGAGCGGCAGCTTCAATTTTACCGCTCTGTCGACCGCACGCGCAACCTTCTCGCCGACAACGGAGCCCATGCTTCCGCCGATGAACTTGAAATCCATGCATCCGAACACCACCTTGTGACCGTTTATCTCGCCGGTGCCGGTCCTTATCGCGTCAACAAGCCCCGTCTTCTTCTGAGCTTCCGCCAGTCTTGTCCTGTAAGTTCTCGTGTCTTCAAACCCGAGCGGGTCGTTGGAGGCCAGCCTTTTGTCGGTCTCTTTGAAAGTTTTCTCGTCAATCAGGATATCGATGTATTCTTTGCTGCCGATCCTGAAGTGGTAGTCGCACTTGTTGCAGGTCCAGAGGTTGTCTTCAACCTGAGATTTGTGAAGCATCTCTCCGCATTTATCGCACTTCACCCACGCGCCTTCGGGCAGGTCTTTCTTTTCGGCGGATGTGATATTCTGTGTCGAACGTTTGAACCAGGTCATCAGCTCTTCTCCACTCCCGATTTTTGCCGGGGATTATCCGATGCGCCCCGTCCCGATATTTTCCCGGACAGTTTTTTCAAGGGATCACCCTTGACGGCAACGAAATCCTTTATATAAAGAGGGGCGACAGATCTCAGATCGGAGAATTCCCCCTTTCGGAACTTTTCGTCGGCAAGGACGGCAACTTCCCTGGCGGACGCCTGCAGGAGTTTCATGGAGTCCCGCGGGAATTTGGCTGCCACCTTCTCGTCGGCGGAAAACGCCTCGACGCCTTCGCCTACAAAGACTACAGGGACTTCAAAGTCCTCGGCGATCCCGCCGGCTTCCGAAATTCGGTAATCTTCCAGTCTCTCAAGACCCGAGTCGTTTGTCTTGAAAGAGCTGAAATAGAACTCCGACTGACGTGCGTGAAGCAGCGGGACAATGAGGCGGCCTCCCGCGAAATCTCTTGCACCGAATGCTATCGAATCGAGAGTGGGAACGGCGATGAGTTTCGCGCCGCGGCCAAACACTATTCCCTTGGCGACGCTCAGCCCGATCCGCAAACCGGTGAAGCTACCGGGTCCGTTGGATACCGCTACGGCGTCGATATCGGCGTAACCGAGATGCAGATTCTCCAGCATCTCGTTGATGCAGATAACGAGCCGCTCGACATGTACCTGCGGCACGTTGAGCGACGCTTCGGCGAGCACGGTGCCTTCACTCGAAAAGGCAACCGAGCACACTCTGGTGGCAGTCTCTATCGCAAGGATGTTCCGCTTGTTCATGCGTCGCCGTCCGGAGTGTCGATCGTAATTTCGCGCGTCGAATCATCGACGACGGCCATCCTTACGTTATACCGCTCTTCCGGGATGATTCCGCCGAGTTTCTCGGCCCATTCGACGAGGCAAACGCCGCCGGACTCGAGATACTCGTCAAAACCGATTCCTACAATTTCATCGATGTCTTTCATTCTGTAGAGGTCTATGTGAAAAACCGGCAGTGTGCCGTGATATTCGTTGACAATGGTAAACGTCGGGCTGTTGACGACTTCCTTCACCTTGAAAGCGTCGCAGACCCCCTTCACGAACTGCGTCTTGCCGGCGCCAAGGTCGCCGTAAAGGGCCACCATACTTCCCTCATGAAGCCGTTTCGCGAAGTCACGGCCGATACCCACGGTTTCGTCTTCGCTCTTGGAGATAAATCTCGTCATCAGGATAAGATACTTACCTTGGGTTGAGTATCGCAACCGGAAGTATCATCTCTTCGAGAGAGATGCCTCCGTGCTGAAAGCTGTCGTGGTATTGCTCGAGATACTTGTGATAGTCGGTCGGGTAGACGAAGTAGAAATCCTCTTTTGCAATAATGTAGTTGATCGTCACGCCTCTTCTGGGAAGCATGTAGTCCTCGGGATTCTTGACGAAGATCGCCTGCCTGTCGTCACATTTCAGGTTGCGGCCGAATTTGTACCTGAGGTTTGTCGAAGCTTCCTTGTCCCCGAGCACCTTCGATCCGCGCATGCTCCTGATGCTGCCGTGGTCGGTAGTGACAACGACAGTCGCATCGGTTTCGGCAAGCGCTTTGAAGAGGTCGATGAGGTACGAATGCCTGAACCACGACCTCGTGAGAGAGCGGTAAGCGCTCTCGTCCGGCGCGATCTCCTTGAGGATATCGGAGTCCGACCGCGAATGCGCAAGTATGTCGACAAAGTTGACCACGATGGCAGTGAGAGGTAGTTTCGCGAAGCTGGAGATATTGGATACTATGTTCCTACCGAAATCCGGATCGATAATTTTGATGTACTTCGGGTCGATTCTCAGCCGCTTCCTTTGCAGGAGATCGGCGAGAAGCTCTTTCTCGTAACGGTTGCGGCTGGAATCGTCGTCGGAGTTCCCCTTATCCCAGATCTCCGGGAAACGTTTTTCCATCTCTAGCGGCAGGAGCCCGCTGAAAATCGCGTTGCGCGAGTAAGGGGTAGACGTGGGGAGCAGCGAATAATAGAAACTTTTGGTAATGGCAAACAGATCGCGGAGAAAATCTTCCATGATGAGCCACTGGTCGAGGCGCATGCAATCTATGACGATCATGACGACCGGATTACCCGAAGCCATCCTGGGCATCACGTACGTCTCGAAAACTTCGTGCGACAGTTTCGGGCGTTCGTTCTTCTTCTTCACCCAGTCTTTATAAACACCGTCGATATATTTTCCGAACGCAGCATTTGCCGCGCGCCGCTGGTCCATCAGCGGCTCTTTCAGTCCCGTTTCCGGATGCTCGTCAATCTCGAGTTCCCAGAAAGTAAGCTTCTGGTGGATATCCACCCAGTCCTCATATCCAGGGTCGCCCTCTATCTGCATGGCAATTTCGCGGAACTCGGAGACGTAATCTCTCGATACCTTCTCGCCCTCGATCTTGTGTCCGTCGATAATCTTCTTCGCAGTCATCAGGATCTGGCTGGGATTTACCGGCTTCGTAAGGTAATCGCTGATCTTCTGGCCGATTGCATCCTCCATCAACGATTCCGCCTCGTTCTTCGTAATCATGACTACCGGAATCTCGGGCGCAATACCTTTTATAACTTCAAGCGTGCTAAGCCCCCCCATTCCCGACATCATTTCGTCCAGCAGGATCAGGTCGTAGCTCTCGTTGCGGAATTTCTCCCTCACAAGCTCGATCGCATCCTGACCGTTCGTAGCAGTATCTACTTCGAAACCTTTGTCTTTAAGGAAGATGACATGCGGCTTTAGTAGTTCAATTTCGTCATCTACCCACAGAATCCTTCTCTTATCCCCGTACATCAATGCTCCTCATCTTTATGTATCTCAACTGGGAAAAAAGTTATTAACCGCTCCACTTAGAAACAAACCGGCCGGCTCCCCCGAACCAGGACGGCTTCATACTATAATCAAGGATTCGGACGGAATCCAGACATGTCCTCAGGCGGGCACAAACGGCTAAAACAGTTCTTCCTCCACCTTCGTTTCCAACTATACCCGTAAAAGCAAGATCGACGGTGTTCGCAGAATCGAGCGAGCGTTTCATCGATCCGATCGATGCTCCCGGCCCACATCCCCGAACAATTCAAGATTTCTCGATTTTTTTCCGATCTTAGTATTGACATCGATATGATGTTTCCTTATACTCTATGCAAGAAGATATGAGCGACAGCGCTACGACATATGGCTCTAGAAGGACAGCGGAAGTCATTTCGCTGCCCGTAAATACACCTGTCTCGCCTGATCTTCTCGGCCTCCTTTCCATTATTTCTATTCTTATTCTCCTCCTCCTTAGCGAGGGGAATATCCTTCTCGGCATTATTAGCTAAATAGCCGAAGGTTATTCCCCGAGACCGCGAACCTAAAAAAAATCCACATCAAATCAACGGGAATAACCTGAAGCCCAGGGCTTTGCCGAAGCATTAGTGGCTGGAGGTTAAAAGTGATGACTTGGTCCAAGATTTCTGGACGACAGGATGCGGACCATGATCAATCTCATAACAAAACACGGAGAAAGTACATGAGCACAAATGAAATCACGGGTTCTGAGATTTTCGTCAAGAGCCTGATGGAGGAGAAAGTTGAGTATATCTTCGGTTACCCCGGTGGAGCGGTAATTGGAGTCTACGATGCGATGCACGACATGTCTCATATTCAACATATACTTACACGCCATGAGCAAGGGGCGGTCCATGCGGCAGAGGGCTACGCTAAGGCAACCGGCAACGTCGGTGTCGTACTGGTAACCTCCGGGCCCGGCGCGACAAACACCGTTACGGGAATCGCCGACGCTTATATGGACTCGGTTCCGATCGTCGTTTTCACCGGACAGGTGGCTACCCATCTCATAGGAAACGACGCCTTCCAAGAGGCCGACATAATCGGAATAACAAGGTCGATCACCAAACATAATTTTCTGGTAAAAGACGTAAAACAGTTGGCCTGGACAATAAAGGCCGCGTTTCATATCGCTTCCACAGGGAGACCGGGTCCGGTCGTTGTCGATATGCCGAAGGACGTGATGGCATCTAAAGCTCCGTTCGTTTACCCCAAAGAAATCAAGTTGCGGGGATACCACCCGTTTTACTTCGGTCATATGGGACAAATCAACAAGGCGGTCGATATCATAAATTCGTCGCGGAAACCCGTTCTGTATGTAGGTGGAGGCGTAGTGAACTCGAACGCTTCCGCAGAGCTTTACAACCTGGCAAAGAAGCTGAACGCACCCGTTGCGATGACGCTTATGGGTCTCGGCGCTTTTCCCGGCGAAGACAGACTTTCGATGGGAATGCTGGGTATGCACGGAACGTGGTATTCGAACGTCGCGGTCGACCAGTGCGACTGTCTGGTGGCCATCGGCTCGCGCTTCGACGACAGGGTTACAGGCAACCCGAACATGTTCTCTCCCAACTCCAAGAAAATCCACATAGACATCGACCCGGCAGCGATCAGCAAAAATGTAAAGGTGGATGTACCGATCGTCGGCGACGTACGCCACGTGCTCGAGAGGCTGATCCCGCTCGTGAAGCCTCTCGATACGAAGGAGTGGCTGGAACAGATCGACGAATGGAAAGCCGAGCACCCTCTCCGATACGAGGACGGCGAAAATATCAGAGCCCAGTATGTTATCGAGAAGATTTATGAGCTGACTCAGGGCGACGCAGTAGTCACCACCGATGTCGGCCAGAATCAAATGTGGGCCGCGCAGTTTTACAAGTTCAAGAACCCAAGATCCAACATAACCTCGGGCGGATTGGGGACAATGGGGTTCTCGTTTCCGGCGTCGATCGGTGCCGCGTTCGGCGTCAAGGACAGGCCGGTATTCAGCATCAACGGGGACGGCGGCATACAGATGAACATACAGGAAATGACGACCGCGGCGGCGAACAAGCTCCCCCTGAAGATCGTCATACTCAACAACGGATATCTCGGCATGGTAAGGCAGTGGCAGGACCTCTTCTACAAGAAGAGATACAGTCACGTAACTCTGGGACACAATCCCGATTTCGTCAAACTGGCCGACGCTTTCGGCGGCAAGGGATTCATCACCGATAAAGCCGACGAAGTTGTCCCAATTCTCAAGGAAGCCATGAAGATAAACGACCGGCCCGTTCTAATCGATTTCAGGACGATCAAGGAAGACAACGTATTCCCGATGATCCCGAGCGGCGGGACGGTTGCGCAAATAATCGATTATCCGAAATCAGTGAAGGAGATTCAGATGCAGAAATCCCACGCGGAGGCTGCAAAGTGAAGAAACACACGATCTCCATCCTGGTTGAAAACAAATTCGGCGCTTTGAACAGAATAGTGGGACTCTTCAGTGCCCGCGGCTACAACATCGACAGCATATCCGTCGGCACAAGCGAGGATGACTCCGTCGCACGTGTCACCATCGTCTCGAAAGGAGACGACGACGTAATCGAGCAGATCATCAAACAGTTGAACAAGCTCATCGACGTCACGAAGGTCGTCGATCTTACTTACGACAGCTTCGTCGAAAGAGAATTGGTGCTCGTCAAGGTCGCGGCAAACCGCAACTCACGTTCGGAGCTCATGCAGATTTCGGAAATATTCCGGTCCAAGATCATCGATATCAGCCCCCGCTCGATCACGATCGAAGCGACCGGAGGCGAACAGAAAGTTGACGCGATGATCAAGATGCTCGAGCCTTTCGGTATAAAGGAGATAGCAAGAACCGGCCGGATCGCACTCAAGCGGGAGTTCGAAGGAGCCGTATAGAAGATCGGAACAATGGAATGATGGATTATTGGATAAATAACAGGGTGCATTTCCAAGAGAGGTGCGGTAGGATTGCGGGCTGCGATGACTCTCGACAGGAGAATCGAAGCCGCAAACGAGACAGACATCCCTATCCTGTTGTTCCAATATTCCAAAATTCCAGTGTTCCTTTCATCCCCTTTAAACCTTCCACAAAAAGAAATCCAAACCAGAACTAAAGGAACTCACAGATGAAAGTTTATTATGACACTGATGCAGATCTTCGGCTCCTCAGAAACAAAACCGTCGCTATTATAGGATACGGCAGTCAGGGGCACGCACACGCTCTTAACCTGCGCGACAGCGGCGTGAAAGTCGTCGTCGGTCTTCAACCCAAGAGCAAGTCGCGTGCGGCGGCGAAGGCGGAGGGACTGACCGTCCTGACTCCCTTCGATGCATCAGCCCGGGCAGATCTCATAATGATACTTGCCCCCGATATGGTGCAGAAAAAGATTTACGAGGAGGAGATTGCCCCCAACCTGTCGGCCGGCAAAATCCTGGCATTTGCGCACGGATTCAATATACACTACAAGCTGATCAAGCCTCCCAAAGACGTCGACGTCATAATGATAGCGCCGAAGGCCCCAGGTCACCTGGTGAGACGGGTCTACACGCAGGGCGCCGGAACTCCTTGCCTGATAGCAGTAGAACAGAACCACACGAAGAAAGCGCTCGGTTACGCGCTCGCCTATGCTAGAGGCATCGGCGGCACAAGAGCCGGCGTCATCAAGACTACATTCAAGGACGAGACCGAAACCGATTTGTTCGGCGAGCAGGCGGTATTGTGCGGCGGGTCGGAAGAATTGATCAAGGCAGGTTTCGAGACGCTCGTTCAGGGAGGTTATCCCCCGCAGCTGGCATTCTTCGAGTGCATGCATGAGCTGAAGCTGATAGTCGATCTTTACTACGAAGGCGGTCTATCACGGATGAACTTCTCAGTCAGCGATACCGCCGAGTACGGCGGCTACACGCGCGGACCGAGGATCATCACGAAACAAACCCGTAAGGAAATGAAAAAGATTCTCACGGAGATCCAAACCGGAAAATTCGCAAAGGAGTGGATCAACGAAACTTTCAACAAGAAGCAGAAGAACTTCCTCAAGATGAGAAAAGAAATGAACAATCATCTCGTCGAGAGAACCGGCTCGAAACTGAGATCGATGATGAGCTGGCTTAAAAAGGCCTGAATATATAGGAACACGAATGACACGCCAAAGTGCCATTCGTGTTCACCTTTCAAAAGGAACGACAAATGCAACCGAAACTTTACATATACGATACGACACTCCGTGACGGGACACAGGGAGAAGAAGTTTCCCTCAGCGTCGAGGATAAGGTCAAGATAGCCCATCATCTCGACGGGTTCGGAGTCGACTATATCGAAGGCGGATGGCCGGGCTCGAATCCAAAGGATATGGAGTTCTTCGAGAGGATGAAGAACGTACAGCTGAAACATGCGAAGCTCGCAGCTTTCGGCAGTACGTGCAGGGCGTCTTCGACCCCCGCCGCCGACTCGAACGTCAACCAACTGCTGGACGCGTCGACGCCGACTGTGACGATCTTCGGGAAGTCCTGGGACATGCACGTAACCGCGGCCCTGGGAACAACAAAGGAACGCAACCTGGAGATAATCTCCGAGACCGTGAGATATCTGAAAGATCACGGCAAAGAGGTTATCTACGATGCCGAGCATTTCTTCGACGGCTACAAATCGAGTCCGGAATACGCCATTCAGACCATCAAAGCGGCTGAGGCCGGCGGCGCCGATTTCATTGTCCTCTGCGATACAAACGGCGGGAGCCTCCCGGACGAAGTCGCGAAGATTACCGAAACCGCTCTCAGATCGGTGCGCACTCCGATCGGAATACACGCTCATAACGACTCCGAGCTCGCCGTAGCCAACTCGCTTGCCGCGGTCTCCAAAGGAGCCGTTCAGATACAAGGGACCGTCAACGGTCTGGGTGAGAGGTGCGGCAACGCGAATCTCTGCTCGATCATACCAAATCTCCAGCTGAAAATGGGGATCGATGTGCTTCCCGCCGCAAGGCTCAAGACGCTTACGGAACTTTCCAGGTTCGTCAGCGAGGTGGCAAATTTGCAGCCGAGGAAGAGTCTTCCGTACGTCGGCCAGAGCGCTTTCGCGCATAAAGGCGGCGTTCACGTCAGTGCGGTGATGAAATCGGCTCGCACCTACGAGCACATCGATCCGGAGGTCGTGGGGAATTCCAGGAGAGTCCTCGTCAGCGATCTCTCAGGGAAAAGCAACGTCTTGTACAAGGCCGAGCGGCTGGGAATCACGCTGGCCGAAAACAACGGCAAGGCTGCGAAGATCGTGAACGAGTTGAAAGCCCTCGAAAGCAAGGGCTATGTCTTCGAAGACGCCGACGCATCCCTCGAAATCCTGATGCGAAAGGACACCGGAGAAGTGGAGATTCCATTCGAGCTGGAAGCTCTTCACATCATAATCGAAAAGAACGACAATGCGGGGCTCGCACATACCGAAGCGGTGATTAAACTCCGTGTCGGCGAGATGATCGAGCATACGGCCGCCGAGGGTAACGGCCCGGTGAATGCGCTTGACAACGCCTTGCGCAAAGCGCTCCTTCAATTCTACCCGCAGCTCGCAAAAACCAAACTTACCGACTACAAGGTAAGAGTCGTTGACGCCGGCGAAGGAACCAGCGCCAAAGTCAGGGTTCTCATCGAAACAACCGACGGCGAGTCCGAGTGGAGCACCGTTGGGGTTTCGGAGAACATAATCGAGGCAAGCTGGCAGGCACTGGTAGATTCGATTGTATATAAAATGATGAAAGACAACGATAAGACAGAAAAAAGTAAGAGACAGTTGGAGGTGGCAAAATGAAAGCCCAAACACGCATTGAATTGCTCGAGAAAGCGTTGAGCAGCGAAATGGAAACGATCAAAAGGTATAACGATCACGCAAAGGTGTCCGACGATGTCGAAACGAAAAAGCTCTTTCGTTCACTGGCGAGCCAGAAATACGAGCACTATCTCCAGATCGAAAGACATCTTCGCCAGCTGAAAGCCAACAACGATATTACCGACGCGATCAATAACATGTTCCAGTAGAAATATGGAACACCGGTTACGCAGTTCGGACGGGTCCGCGCAGACGATTATTCAGGCGCACAAACACCCCGTGCGAATCCGCCGCTGCAGCGTTATCCGTGTTCGATAATCTGGAATTAAAACTGAGACGAGAAGAACCGGAGGAGATATGGAAACGAAAGACAAAATATATATTTTCGACACGACACTGCGCGATGGGGAGCAGTCTCCTGGTTGCAGTATGAACACTCAGGAGAAGCTGAAAATGGCGCGGCAGCTCGAAGCATTGAAAGTGGACGTGATCGAAGCAGGCTTCCCGATTGCATCCCAGGGAGACTTCGAGGCGGTACGGGAGGTATCAAAGACGATCAAAGGTTGTACGATCGCCGCTCTCTCGAGAGCGACCCCGCTCGACATCGACAGGGCCTTTGAGGCACTGCAGTACGCAGCAAAGCCGAGGATACATACGTTTATCGCTACCAGCGACATACACCTGAAGCACAAACTCAAGAAAACAAGAGAGCAGGTGCTCGAACAATCGGTCAACGCCGTGGCACACGCCAAGAAGCTTACCGAGGACGTCGAATACAGTTGCGAGGACGCCAGCAGGAGCGACATCGATTATTTATGCCAGATTATCGAGGCTGTCATCGATGCCGGCGCAACCACCGTAAATCTCCCCGATACCGTCGGTTACGCGATCCCCCAGGATTACGGGACGATGATCGCGACGATCAGGGAAAGGGTCAAGAATATCGATAAGGCCGTGCTCAGCGTGCACTGCCATAACGACCTCGGCCTCGCGGTTTCGAATTCGATCGCCGCCGTGATGAACGGTGCCAGGCAGGTCGAGTGCACTGTTAACGGGATCGGCGAACGCGCGGGGAATGCTTCCCTGGAAGAATTCGTGATGGCTCTGCACACCCGTCCCGACGTACTTCCCTACCGAACCGATGTCGATGCGGAAGAGATTTACAAGACGAGCCGCCTGCTCTCCACGCTGACGGGCATGATGGTCCAGCGCAACAAGGCCATCGTCGGCGCAAACGCTTTCTCTCACGAAGCGGGGATCCACCAGGACGGCATAATCAAGAGCAGAATGACTTACGAGATAATGACGCCGGAATCCGTGGGCATAAAACACTCGACGCTTGTGCTCGGCAAGCACTCGGGCAGACATGCGTTGAAAAAGAGATTTGAGGAGCTGGGATATTCGCTGAGTGCCGAGGAACTGGAGAATGTGTACACGGAATTTACTCGCCTGGCGGACAAAAAGAAGGAAATTCTGGACGAAGACCTGATGGCGATACTGAACAACAAGTTTGAGAACGATGAATCAAGCTTCACACTTTCAAGTCTGCAGGTCATGACAGGTACAGGCGTGAAATCTACGGCGGTCCTCGAACTGAGCGACGGAAAGGATACTTACGTCGACTCGGCTACGGGCGACGGGCCCGTCGACGCTGCATACAACGCCATCGAGAGAATCACGAAGATGAACGGACAGCTTGCCGACTACACTATCAAGTCGGTTACCTGGGGCGGCGACGCCGTGGGCGAGGTGTTCGTCAAAGTCATATTTGACGGCGTCGTCTTCACCGGACATGCGGCCAGCACTGACATCGTTACCGGCAGCGTCGAGGCTTACCTTCAGGCGGTAAACCGGGCGACGTCGGCAAAATCGGCTAAGTCGACCGAGGAAGAAGACTTGATCAAAAAACAGGCGAACGCAGTATAAGTCAACCGCCAATCGATTATCTTTTATAATCAACGACTACACACAGGAAGCACAATTAGCAGAAAGAGATTTCCAAGATGGGAATGACAATCACTGAAAAAATATTAGCCGCTCATTCCGGAAGAGACACAGTCACGCCCGGCGAAAATGTCTGGATCGACGTCGACGTCCTGATGACGCACGACGTTACCGGGCCGGGCACGATCTCAATTTTCAGGAAAGAGTTCGGCGAGAAGGCGAAGGTCTGGGACCGCAACAAGATCGTCGTGATCCCCGATCATTACATTTTCACGGAAGACCAGCATGCGCGCCGTAACGTGGTCTTCCTGCGCGATTTCGTGAAGGATCAGCAGATAGATAACTTCTATGACGTCGGCACACCCGATTACAAAGGAGTCTGCCACGTGGCTCTTCCGGAAGAAGGCTATACGAGGCCGGGCGAAGTGCTGTTCGGTACGGACTCACACACATGCACGGCGGGCGCCTTCGGGGAATTTGCCACCGGTATCGGAAATACAGATGCCGCGTTCATACTAGGCACCGGGAAATTGTGGGTCAAAATCCCGCGGACTATGCGCTTTGTATTCGACGGCGCGATGCCCGACTATCTCATGGCAAAAGACCTAATTCTCAGAATAATCGGCGACATCGGAGTAGACGGCGCCTCTTACGCCGCAATGGAATTCGCGGGAGATGCGATTCACAGCCTGAATATCGAAGAACGCATGACGCTGTGCAACATGGTCATCGAGGCAGGAGGCAAGAACGGCGTCATCGCTCCCGACGATGAGACCGAGAAATATGTTAAAGCAAGAAGCAACAAGCCGTACACGCCGGTGCATAACGATGCCGATGCCGTTTTCGATTTCGAGAAGGCATATGATGCATCGAAACTCGCCCCGCTTGTAGCTAAACCTCACTCCCCTCAAAATGTGGACACTGCCGAGAACTTATCGCATGTGCAGGTCAACAGGGTCTATATCGGCTCCTGTACCGGGGGAAAATTGACGGACTTCAAGGCGGCGGCCCGGATTCTCAACGGGAAAAAGACAGCCGTAGACACGTTTGTCGTTCCGGCGACAACCGACGTCGCAAAAGGACTGGAGAACACTACGATTGACGGCAAAACGCTCCTCAGGATCTTCGAGGAAGCCGGATGCAGGATAGGCCATGCCAGCTGCGGTGCCTGCCTCGGGGGCCCGGATGACACCTTCGGAAGACTTAACGGCGAAGAGATCTGTGTCTCGACGACGAACAGAAATTTCCCGGGGAGGATGGGCTCGAAGAAAGCACAGGTTTACCTTGCTTCGCCCCTCACTGCAGCAGCTACGGCGCTGAACGGAAAGATCACGGATCCGAGAAAATATCTAAGTTAGATGCCGAATCGGATCAGCTCCGAACGATTGCATCGGGAATTCTTAGTCAAAGTGAGAAATCGTCAACACCAAATTTCAATCTCCAAACAAACCATCGACCGGTCAACGTCTCAAGTCCCAGGACATTTCAATTTGCTCGTCCGGCTCTTGAAGTTCGGCTGACGTGCCGCTCAACCTTGAGTGACCATTAAACGCGGCAGGGCGCAGGACGTTCATTAGGTATTTGTCGGTTTAGATTTGGAGCTTTTAAAAAGCAGGAGAATAAGAGTAAATGTCAAGCGATAAGATTACCGGCAAAGTTTACGTTGTCGGGGACAACGTGGACACTGACCAGATAATCCCCGCAAAGCACCTTGTTTACGATACGCACTCTCCCGAAGAGCGAAAACTCTACGGCAAGTTTGCAATGAGCGGAGTGCCGGAAGAAGAATCCGGACTCCCGCAGGGCGGTGTCAAGTTCGTGAAGGACGGACAATTCGAGTCCGAGTTCACGATAATCGTCGGCGGAAAGAACTTCGGCTGCGGATCGTCCAGAGAGCACGCTCCGCTGGCGCTGCAGGTGGCGGGGGTCCAGGCCGTCGTTGCGCAATCTTACGCCCGGATCTTTTACCGCAACTCAGTCGACGGCGGCTTCGTTAAGCCCCTCGAGTCCGTCGAGAACATCTTCAAAGGGTTCTCGACCGGCGATCGGGTGGAGATAGACCTCAATGCGAACAAGATCACGAATGCATCCACCGGTAAGTCGTTCGAACTCCGCCCGCTGGGAGACGCGGCGGACATTATTAATGCCGGCGGAATCTTCGCTTATGCCCGCAAGATCGGCATGATCAAACCGAAGGCGGAGGCCAATGTTTAAGATTGCGGTTATCCCCGGAGACGGCATCGGACCCGAAGTCACGTCGCAGGCCGTAAGGATTCTTAAGAGAGCATCGCTGATCCTGAATGAGCAAATCGAATTCTCTGAGTGGAGAGCCGGCGGTATCGCGATAGACACCGACGGCAAACCGCTGCCGGAAGAAACGCTGAAGGCCGCGCTCGACAGCGACGCCGTACTGCTCGGAGCCGTGGGCGGTCCCAAATGGGATTCCCTGCCCTATGAAATGAAACCTGAGCAGGCACTCCTCGGCCTGCGAAAGGAGCTTGAACTGTATGCCAATATCCGCCCGGCAATTCTATTCGATGCTCTTCTCGATGCATCGTCGTTGAGGCCGGAAGTGGTCAAGGGAATCGACATCGTGGTCATCAGAGAACTGACCGGAGGGATCTATTTCGGGCGACCGGCCGGCATCCTCGAAGAAAACGGCACCCGTCGCGGCGTGAATACGATGAGCTATACGGTCCCCGAGATCGAGCGTATCGCACACACCGCGTTCAAGCTGGCAAAGACGAGGAACAAGAAAGTAACTTCGGTCGATAAGGCGAATATTCTTCACACCTCGATGCTCTGGCGTGAGGTCGTAAACAAGATCCATGAGAAAGACTACCGCGACATTCAACTCGATCACATGTACGTGGATAATGCAGCTATGCAACTTGTCAGAAATCCGAGGAACTTCGATGTCATTTTGACGGAGAATATGTTCGGAGATATTCTGAGCGACGAAGCCTCGATGCTTACCGGTTCTATCGGCATGCTCCCTTCGGCAAGCGTCGGAGAGAAGCACGCGCTGTTCGAGCCGGTTCACGGAAGCGCTCCCGATATAGCCGGAAAGGGCCTCGCGAACCCGATAGCAAGTATTCTTTCGGCGGGGATGCTGCTGGAATACTCGTTGAAGCAGAAAGAACTCGCCAGAAAGATCTTCCGCGCAGTGGAATCTGTGCTCGGACAGAGTCTCCGCACCGCAGATATTGCCTCTCCGGGTAAGCCCACCATTTCAACCGAAGAAATGGGGCAGCGGATCGAGAGCCTGCTCTGATAAAATCGTCTTTCATACGAAGGGATTGACTCCGGAGGTGCTGCGCACCTCTGTTCCCCTCCGCGCCTGTTGTATTCGCGATCATCCCTTCGGGGAAGTTGAAATCTACCGCACCAGCCTCTATATTTAACCTATCGTAATTCTCCGACTTATGGACAGGCCTTTAAGTTATTTAGGAATTGGCGGTTTTAACTTACCCAGACTCGTTTTGGATCTGTCTGATCAGACAGTGTTCCTATTGCGGGACGAGAAGATTGTGATGAACTGATTTTAGCAGGTACAGGGATGTTGAACTACGTTTGGATAGGATTGGTACTGATAGGTGTGCTTACGGCTGCGGGTAGCGACATCTATGATGCTTCCACGAACCGTTACCGGAACGGCGAGCCTTTCGAATTGCAGTACGAGAGTACCGAAGGAGGTGCCGGAAGAGTCTTCTTCACACGAAAGTACTTCGATGCTTTCTATGGAGTCTCGGTAGAATCACCCGATACGCTCAGCTTCGCGGCGACAATCACGGGCAGTTCACTGAAAATTACCACCGACGAAAACTCCCCTCAATTATGGAAGACGGTTGCCAAAACGGACGATAACTCAAAACAGATAATCGCGAAAGTGCTGTCGAGAAGGGTCAGCGAACTCACCATACTTTTACCCACGACTTCCCTTGTAAAGACGAAAGCCGTCCTTGACGCGGTGATCAGTTACAGTGAGATGGCCGTCAAAATCGCGCTGGGGTTGATCGGTGTCATGGCATTCTGGCTCGGCATCATGAAGCTTGCCGAGGACAGCGGGATGATAAAGATAATTGCCCGGCTAATGAGGCCGATAATGGTAAGAGTCTTTCCGGATATCCCCCCTGACCATCCTGCGATCGGGGCAATGATCATGAACATGTCCGCGAATATGCTCGGCCTTAGCAACGCCGCAACTCCTCTGGGACTCAAGGCGATGGATGAGCTGGAGAGCCTGAACCCGCACAAGGGGACGGCAAGCAACGCCATGATAACTTTCCTGGCAATCAATACCGCAGGGCTGACTCTCATCCCCGCGACCGCAATTGCCGTGAGAGCCGCCCTGGGATCAAAAGATCCGACGATAATCCTGATGACGTCGTTCTTCGGCGCCGGCCTCGCCACTATTGCCGGTATCGCAGCGGCTAAGGTGCTTCAGAGACTCAAGATATACAGGATCAAGGATGAACCCGCGGGCACTTCGACGGGAAGCGGGGACACGAAATGATCAAAGAGATACTCGAAGCTTTTTCGATAGTGGCGATCCCGCTTATCATTGCCGGGTTCGTGGCGTACGCAGCGGTTAAGAGAGTCCCAGTGTACGAATCGTTCGTCTCCGGGGCCAAGGGTGGCTTTGATATCGCAATAAAAATCATCCCCTATCTAGTCGCTATGCTCGTTGCTATCGGGATATTCCGGGCAAGCGGCGCCATGGATTTATTGGTAAAGGGACTCTCGCCGATCGCCCATGCCATCGGAATGCCGCCGGAAGTCCTGCCGATGGCTCTTCTTCGGCCGTTAAGCGGCAGCGGCTCACTCGGACTGATGGCAGATATTATGAAGAAGTATGGACCCGATTCCTTCATCGGCGTGCTTGTGTCGACGATGTATGGAAGCAGCGAAACGACTTTCTATGTACTCGCCGTATATTTCGGCGCGGTTAACATATACCGCACACGCCATGCGGTGGCAGCTGGCCTCATAGCTGACGCCGTGGGCATGCTTGGAGCTTTGCTGATTTGCAGAATACTCTTTGGCTAGACAATAAGGATGACAATGAAAATAAGTCTTGCGGCATTAATAATTATTATTGGAACAGCCGCATCTTCGTTCGCACAGATGTATCCGAAACCGATCCTCGCTCCAGGCGAAAGTCGTGTATCCGGAGGACTCGGCATTTCCTGGATAAACGAAAATGGAGTCAGTACACCATATTACTTCATAGGTATCGTGCCTGACCTGCAGTTCGGAAAATTGAGCGTCGGGTTGGATTTGGCCCTCCGCATTTCTACAAATACGGGAGGGATAAGAAAGGAAGATTGGTCGGACGGTGCATACCGCAAGATCATTAGATATGTAACCTGGGGGGAGAAAGGCGATCCGGTATATGCGAAGGTGGGCCAACTCTACGCCGAGACCCTGGGGGACGGTTTCATCTTGTCCAATTATAACAATAGCCCGAGTTACGACAACAGGACCATCGGCGCTGTCCTCAATCTCGCCTTCCACAAGTTCGGCATCGAGGCGATGTATGGCGACCTGCATACGCCCGGCGTTTCGGCGGGTAGAGTGTACGTACGACCGCTGGAGTTTACCGATCTCGCCGGCATCCCTTTGATAGGCGGCCTCGATCTGGGGGCGACATACGCGACGGATCAAAGCAAAGACTCCTATGTCGTACCCGTGCTGGGCGAGAGCTTTGCACCTCCGTCGCCAATAGTCCCGGGACGCAAAGGAAAGATGTCCGAATACGGCTTCGACGCGTCGATACCCGTGCTCCGGCAGCATTTTGCCGATGCTGACATTTATTATGCTTATGCTCAAATAGATCATTTCGGGCACGGTTCTGCCGCCGGCTTACGTGTCGACTTCAACGACCTGGGTCCTTTAAGGCCGTCATTCAGACTGGAACATCAATGGATCGGAAGCGAATTTATACCGGAGTACTTCGATCAATTCTATGAACTGAATCGCTTTGTCCCTGATGATTCCGCATATTTCAGCAAGGCTTACCAGCTATCCAGGACCCCCGCAGGACAAGGATGGTACGGACAGATAACAGTTGCGTTGTTACATAGATTCAATATCGTCGGCGGGTATCGCGGGATCGCCCATGATCCGAATGGTGGCCTGTTGCACCTCGAGGTCCGGATTCCCGATCTTATGCCGACGATTGCATTCAGCGCGGGCTATGACAAGTGGGGAAACAGCACTTTAAAGGACGCCTTCAAACTCGACAGGCATTCCCTTCTCTACGCGTTCTTCGGCTACAAGCCGTACTCCTTCATGACGGTGGGACTCAACTACTACTGGACATACGTTCCAGTCAGCGGCGGATACGAATTACAGAAGAGATTCGAACCGCGAGTGATGCTGAATTTCTCGTTCTAACCGCGGAAACTTTCCCGGGGCTCCTCCTGTTAGGGTTTGAAAAATGGAGCTACTATAGTGAACAAGAACTGGTTGGTCTTCCCCTTACTTGTCGCCATCGGTATCGGCGGTCTGGTGGTTCAAAACAATGTATACGCCAAGGAGCATTCGGGTCCGAAGTTTGCTAAGAACTTGCAGGTTCTGACTTTTGTCAAATCCAAGAAACAGCTGCATTCCTGGATGCACATGATAAGTCAGAGCCTCGGCGTCAAATGCGCCTTCTGCCACAATACTAACAATTTCGCGAGCGATGCCAAACCAACGAAGCGGATCGCCCGGGTCATGCTCAAGATGCTATTGCAGATAAGATCTACCTACTTTTCCTTCCCCCACGCCAAGAAGCCGACGTGCTACACTTGCCACCAGGGGCACAGGCATCCGAGAAACACTCCGGCTGGAGGATTCCAACATCCATTCACATTCAACGGATGATCTCTGGGAAACAACCAGCGAGATTTTGGAAGCCGGGCAATCCCCGGCTTTTTCTGTCCCGACAGATCGAGGAGGAAGAATTATGCGGCAGACGATACTCGTCCTTTTTCTTTCCGCCGGCTCGGCATTTGCCTTGCCGCGATTCGCAATGATGACCGGCATGGAATGTATGAATTGCCATGTCAACCCGACCGGCGGCGAACTCAGGAACACAGTCGAAGCGCCCGACTTCGAAAACGATCATCTCAGGCTGATCCCGGCACACGGCAAGGGGTTCGACTTCAACCCCCAACTAACCCGGGATATCCTGATCGGAGGCGATGTCAGATTCCAGTATCTCTACGACGGAAAGACCAACAATACGACTTTCCAGTCGATGGAGGGAGCGATATATTCTTCCATTCATCTTTACAAGTCCACCCGCTTCTATGTGAAGTACGATTTCATCAACACGTTCTATGAGGCCTACGGCATGTACGATTTCAATGCCGGCGACTCGTGGGTCAAAGTCGGCGCCTTCTCCCCGGCTTACGGCATCAGACTCGACGATCACACTGCATACACCCGCGGCGGAAATTTCGGCTACCTCCAGGGAATCCCACAGCTCGGCCTTATCTTCGGACCGGGTTACAGATCTCTGGGAGCGGAGTTAGGATCCAAGCTCGGCAGTTTCCTCGTCACTGTCGATGCCACAAACGGCGACGGATTCAGCAACATCAACTTCATTTCAAAGAAGGCATTCATCGGACGAGTAGAGTACCTGACCTCGGGATTCGTGAACTTCATGCTTGGAGGTTCCGCATACCTTTCAAGCGGGACCAGGATGTATGGATTTCACGGCGGTATCGGCGTCGATAGCCGCCTGGCCATCCTCGGCGAGTATGACTGGGCGAAAAATCTTCCAAGTACCCTGCTGCCGCCAGGTGTCACATCCAACGCCGCGATGCTTGAAGCGACTTACGAAATACGCAACGGGCTTTTTGCAATGGGTAGGCTGGACTATTTCAAGACTTACACGGGAGGGCCGTACTACACAAGGTACGTATTGGGGATCAACCTCTATCCGATACCTCATCTCGATCTGATGCCGCAAGTGCGATTTAATACCACAAGTGTGGCCGCGGCGCCCCACCCGTTCGAAGCGCTAGTCCAATCTCATGTGTATTTCTGAAGGCGTGGAACCGGCCTTCACCCGGCCGTAATCCAGCGGCGTGAGATAATTGCGGCAGTCCAGCTACCTGATTTTTTCGATCCTGAGAGTGTTCGTGGTGCCGCGCGCAAGGATCGGGGTCCCGGCCGTTAGGACATATGTGTCTCCGGGCGAGGCAAGGAGAGATGACTTCAACATGGAACTTACCTTGCCGAGCATCGCATCGGTATCCGGGATAGATTCCACTTCGACCGGCATCACCCCCCATATAAGGAGCAGTTTTCTGGCAACTTCCACGCTTTCGGTTATTGCATAGACCGGTACCTGAGGTCTGTATTTAGACAGGGCGCGAGCCGTTGTGCCGGTATTGGTCACAGGAATGATGAAGGATGCATCGACAAACTGGGCAAGGGAGCACGCCGCTTCAGCTATTGCATCCGTAAAATCATCGCGAACCGTCTTATAATTCAACTTCCTTTCAACCAGGCCCAGCCGGGATTCAGCCATTCTTACAATCGAGACCATTGTTTTCACCGTCTCAATCGGAAAATTGCCGGCGGAAGTCTCGCCGCTGAGCATTACTGCATCCGTTCCGTCGAAAACCGCATTGGCAACGTCCGTAGCCTCCGCTCTTGTCGGCCGCGGTTCACGGATCATCGAATCGAGCATCTGCGTCGCGGTGATGACGGGCTTCCCATACTCGTTGCACCTGTGGATTATGGTCTTCTGCAAGATTGGCACTTCCTCGATCGGGACTTCCACTCCGAGGTCGCCTCGCGCGACCATCACGGCATCGCTTGCCTGTATGATAGACTCTATCTCGTCGACGGCTTCGGGCTTCTCGATCTTAGCAATAATTCCCTGTCCTCCGTTCAACCCGCCGAGCAAGCCACGAAGTTCCAGCACGTCAGAGGCATGGCGAACGAAAGAAAGCGCAACGAAATCCACCCCGTGCTTTACGCCGAATTTGAGATCCTCGATATCTTTTTCCGTAAGCGATGGGATGCTTACCTTGACTCCGGGAAGGTTTATACCCTTGTGGGAGGTAAGCGGCCCGCCGTTGACAACTTCGCACTCGATCGTCCTTGCCGATTTCGATTTCACCTGCAATTCCAGCAGGCCGTCATCCATAAGGATTCTATCGTTCTCTTTCACGTCCTTACAAATCCCTTCGTACACGACCGGTATCGTCCTTCCGCTCCCGGTGACATCATCGATTGTCAGAGTCACAGTCTCGCCGTTCTTCAGTTCCATAGTGCCGTCAATCAGTCCAACCCTAATTTTCGGCCCCTGTAGGTCTTGAACGATCGCGAACCGTTTTCGAGTAACATTTTCCAGATGCCGAATAATCTCGATGTGTCTCGCATGTTCCTCGTGCGTTCCATGGGAAAAATTCAACCTGAACACGTCTGCGCCCGCCTCAATCAGACCCTTGATTTTTTCTTCGCTGTCCGAGGCAGGGCCCAGCGTACATACTATTTTCGTTTTTCTGTTTTGTATCTTCTGCAACCTAACATAGCTCCTTTATTTTTTTTGCCAGGTCCGACAAAACCTCCGATGCGGGTCCCTGGAAAGAGAAATCCGCAAACGCAGTAAGCGCCGTTTTCTCCGTGTTTATTTCAACAATCTTGCCGCCCCGTCTCTTCAGCGTCATCGGAAGTTCTGCAGCCGGGTATACAACGGCCGAGGTCCCGACAACGAACATAATATCCGAGTTCATTGCGGCCTTTTCCGCGATGTCCCACTGATCAGCCGGGAGCATTTCACCGAACCAAACGATGTCAGGTCTTATCAAGCCTCCGCATTCTGAGCATTTGAATGATCCGTTCCGGTCGAACGCATCTGCATCATAGCGCTTTCCGCAACCCAGACAGTAATTCCGCTCGATGTTCCCATGAAGCTCGGCGACATTTTTCGATCCGGCACGTCTGTGCAAGTTGTCTATATTCTGGGTCACGACGGTGAAATTCCGAAAGCACTTCTCCATATCCACCAGAGCGTAATGAGCCGGGTTCGGCTTGGATTCCCTGGTTATCTGGCGGCGGTGTTCATACCATTGAGAAACGAGATCCGGATTCTTAAGAAATGCGTCGAAGTTTGCAAGCTCCTCCGGTCTGAGCTTGCTCCACAATCCGTCAGGGCCCCGAAAAGTGGGGATACCGCTCTCAGCGGAGATCCCAGCCCCAGTCAGGGCTACGGCATCCTTTGCGGATAGAAGGACCTTCTGTAGTTCGTCGGGGAAATTCATTGCCGGGGTGAAAGCTCAAGCCGATGGACTATATCGCTGTCAGGCAGTACAATAGGAAAGTATTTCATCTCGCCCTTGAGATAACCGGCCAGGAAGTCCGAGTAATGCGGACTCAGAACCTGACCGCATTCTCCCCCCGGAAGACTGAAGTACATTCCGGGCTTGCTCATGTCGACTATCATCCTCATCGACGGGCCTACAAGCATATGGTACGGATGGTTAAGAGAATACTCGCCGTTATTAACCGTCGTGTTCGTCCCTCCTCTTTCGAACGGGCCGAGATCGTAAATGCGTCTGATAAGCGAGTTTGAACTAAGCGGGTGTTTCAGGTCGAGTGTGTGCAGCTTTCCCCACATCCAGTTCATGGGATTCGGCCCGAACCGGGCCCTCAACTCCTGGAGCGACGCCTCGAGACTCCGGGCAAGTTCCATATTCAGCAGGCTGTCTCCGTTTGCAGCGCCGTAAAGCTCGGTCAATTCGGATGGATTGTCCAGTATGTTCTTCAAGATCCTCGTCGGCACGTTGCTTATAACGACATACCTTCGGAAAAGCGATTTACCCATCAGCGGTTCAAAAATACTGTCGACAAGATTGACGAAGGTGACATTGAGAATCGTCGAAGCGACGCTCTTTGCGCTTATCATCCCTTCGAAATTCTTGAGATAAACGAGCTCTTTCGGATAGTATTTCTCCGAGTCGCAAGCGTCCAGAATGCGCTTATTGAGAAGTACCATGAAATCGGAATAGTAATCGAGCTGGAGTTCATGTGACAATTGAACGCTCATTGTATCGTGAGCAGCCAAGAAAGACTTAATCCTGTCGATGCGCGAAGAGGGCTCGTAAAGATTGGTGATGTAGTACGGATATCTTTCAGGAGCGGTGCGGTTGTTAGCCGTGGCGTAGTAACCATCGGGGGGATTGTAACTCACCGGCAGGCTGCTGAAAGGGATGAAGCTGTTCCAAACGTCGGCACTGGAATTCCCCGATTGAGGAAGAAACGGGAGCGGATACCGCCGCAGCGGAATATTACCCGCCGCCTTGAAGCCGATATTTCCTCTGACATCCGCGTACACGAAATTCTGGGCGGGGGCGCCGAAGTATCTGAGCGCATCGATAAATTCGCTGAAATCTCTCGCAGTGTTGAGCAGATAAATTGATCTGACCTCATCGCTCGGCCAGTAAGCTGCCCAGCGAAGAGCAACAACGCCTTTCGGCCCTGCTTCCTCCGCATGGAGCGGAATCAGCTTGTAAGATCCAGACACCACACCGCTGACGACGGGCCCGAGAATTGTCATCCGCGTAGTGAGGATATGTGGATTGCCGTCCCTTACGTTAATCGTATCGAACGTGGTAATGAATGGAAGCAGTTTCCCGTTGTACCAGTACTCGTTGGGGTCTGCCGAATCGGTCTGCATGATATAGAAATCCGAATCATCGGCCATAACGTTTGTCATTCCCCATGCAATATTATCGTTCCTGCCGATGACTATCCCCGGGGTCCCGGGGAGCGTGACCCCCATGACGTGCAGGGATGGAGCCGATATATCAACGAAGTACCATTTGGCCGGTTCCATAAAGGCGAGGTGCGGATCATTGCAAAGTATCGCCGCGCCGTCGTTTGTTCTCTTCGGAGATATGGTCCAGTTGTTGCTGCCGAAACAATCCGGAGCCTTCACGCCGTCGAGCATCGCCAGCGCCTGCGAATTTGCCTGCGCGAATCCTCTAAGCTCAGGCATTATTCTCGTCTTCTCAGCTCGCGCTCCCTTCAGCTTGTCACCTGAGAAGAGAGGGATCAGAAGTGAAGCCTTGTTCGCTCCCAGGCTGTCGTACAACTCTCCGAAGACCGGTTTTGTCCACCAGGAAATATTGAGTTCCCACGCCATCAGGCGTGCAACTATATAGCTGTCGCGGGGTTTCCAGGGAGAGGGAGAAAACTGCAGCATCGAAAACTCGGCCGGAAGTGCTTTCGCGTTCTCTATGTAAGCATTGACTCCCTTCGAATACCAGCGCAGTATATTCTTGCTGATCGGCGAGGAGTCCCGGTAGAGCGAATCGGCCATCTGGGTAAAGCGCAAGGTGCGGAAGAGTTCGTCTGTGGGAACGGCTTTGCTTCCGAGGATCTCGCTTAGTCTCCCTTCGCCGAGCCTCCTGTAAATTTCCATTTGGAACAGCCGGTCCTGCGCCTGCACAAACCCGAGAGCGTAATAAGCATCCGAATCCGATTTCGCCACTATATAAGGCACACCAAGGCTGTCGCGCAAGATCTCAACTTTCCCTCCCAGCCCAGCGAGTTCCAGTCTGCCGTCCTGGCGCGGGAGTGACGAAGTCCCGATCTTCCTCAACAGCAGGATAACGCTTACAAGGATGATGAAAAGTGTAAGAGATGTAACTGCCGCAACGAACTTAAACCGTTTCACTCACACAATTTAGTGAAGGGTATCCAAATCTAACAACAGAAACGAGCCGCGGGACAAGCGAAATCGTATTCTACATGAGGTTAAACATGAATCCTACCGAAAGCGACGGGACAAAGTAGCGTGTTTGCGGCATGAAGGAGGTTGAGAAGAAATTGTAGTACCCCACTCCTCCGTTCAAGTAGACACCCACATACCTGGCAACGCGCACCGAATTGCCGATTCCCAGGTAAGCAGAGGCACCCGAAGTAAATCTGGAATACGGGAGAGAGTAGTTCAAGAACGATCCGCTGGTCGGGAATGCCCAACCGAAGAGTGCGCCGGCCGAAGCTTCTCCATATAACGTATAGCCGAGCGTGTTCAGGCTCGAGCGAACGAACGGGACCCTGTACCCCACTTCGATCGGCATCAGGACTCCCTGGGAAGACGGCACTGCTCCCAATGATGAAACAGGAGAGTACAGGCTGATGATCGAGATTCGCAGAAAAAGGTTGTTGTGCAGGGGGAAACTGCCGACGGCACCCGCACCAAGCGATGTTGCGTTCATCAATACGGGCGAGTATTCGGGAGCAGCTACAACTCCCTGCGGTCTCTGATCGCGAGCCACATTGCCCGCGAGCATATCGTATCCCATTCCCGGGTGGAAGTACTCAGTTCCGTTATGGAAGCTATCTGAGCGGAACGCACCGCTCAATGTCTGTGCATTCGCCGCCACAACGCCGAATGCCAGCATTAGCGACAGGATCGAACTAGCTCTGCGTATCATGATCATCCTCCACAAAATCATTCAATTCAGAAATCATACTTGAACGTAACCACGACATTCGAGTTCGTGATGTTTTCATTGCTCGTGCTCTGCCCCAGATATGGACCACTCGGACCATAAAGTTGCGACGTGGTACTCCACCAGCCATATTGATAAGCCAAGTCAAAGTCTATACTGTTCTGAAGTCTTACACCGACTCCGCCGCTCAGGAACTTCTGTGCCTGTTTGGATCCGTCCCCGACGTAGGGCGACTCTATATACTCCCCGCCTACCCGCAGGTATGGAATGAACATCGAGTATTGCGGATTGGCCAGCGCGTATTCGACGCCAGCGCGAAATGTGCTGGTTCCGCGGTACTCCTGCTTGATTTGATCATTCAGACTACTGATGAAATCTGAAGGAAGATTGCCGTTCTTGAACTGCAACTGGGAGTAATCGGTATACATCATATCGACGGCAACCGTCAACTGAGCGGTGCCTCCGGAAGCACCTATCGCGAACGTTATAGGCGTCGTGACATCATAATTGTTATTTCCCGGAGGAAGAGTATAGGTCAGAGGTGTCGGCGGAGTTGTAAAGTTGGCCGTTCCCTTATCGTTGAAATTGTCGGTAATGGTATAGTAAGTGGGAAAAGCTATGTCTGCCCCTATTCTGGCAACGGTGTTCCCATTCGGATCCCGAACCCTGTACAGTAACCCGACCTTCGCATTCCAGCCGCTAATGTCCTGGTTATCTTCGTTGTTGAGAACAAACGAGCTGAAGTAAAGAGGATTGTAGTTGTAAATACCGCGAGTGTCGGTTTCAGTGAAGGTTCGAGTATATTTATAAGAACCGCTCATGAGATTCAGCGTAAGGCCTACGGAGAAATTCTCCGCTATGTCCATCCCCATCGAAGCAGACCACTTGTTGATGCCACCGCTCGTATACTGAGTTCCGGTTTGCCGGACATCCTTCGTAATCAGTGGAGTCCCGTTGTAGTCTTCAAGGTAGAGCATGTATGGGATATCCAGCGTAGTGTCGGAATTGTAAAGCGAGGGTATGATGGAGCTGTTTGGATTGAACCCGTTGAACGAGAGGGCGGAATTGAAATCAGTCGCCCTGTTATAACCGAACGCTATGACGAAACTTCCCCTTGTCGTCGGGAACGGATACACTAAGCCAAGAGAGGAAAGGTCGGTCTGAGTACTCGAAGATGAAGAGTTGGACCCGAGAAATGTGGCATTATCAGTGTACCCGAGGAAGTTGAGCCCAAACGTGACCTCAGACTGCCGGGACTGGGCAAGGCCCGCCGGGTTGAAGTAGGTGGCGTCAAATCCCTGGGACAATCCGGTCATCGCGTTCCCCATAGCTATCGACCTGGCGCCCATTCCGTAACCCGATTCCGCGAGCCTGAGAGCGTCTTCCGGGAACTGCGCGTAGGCGTTGATGGATAGAAAGAGAACCAGCGAGGAGAGGACGAATAATCTGCTTTTCATACAAATACCACCTTTTAAAAGATACATCAAGTTTGACCGACAACAACCCGGCGCTCTGTTCCCGCCGCGTAAGATTTCACAGCGAACTTATTTAAAAGAGCAGCGTCAATGTCGCACTCTTCCGCCACCGCTCGGCGCCGAGCTTCTCATCGGCGCAGAAGGAGCGGGTGCTCTCATAGCACTCATAGCGGGTTCCGGCGCAGCACGATATTCAAAGTGCGGCGCGGTCTGGCGGAATTGCGGCGCTTGATAGGAACGCGTTTCTCTGACAGGAGGAACGTAATTCGGACGCTCTCTCATGACCCGTACCTCCGTTACCGGCCGATAAGACCTTGCATGGATCTGCTGTACGGACGAATTTGCACCGCCGTAAGATATGTATCCTTGCCGTACTCTGCCGGGCGAGGAATTCTGCGGGGGCGGAGGCGGTGGGCTCGGGACCCGCTCTCTGACCGGCGGCGGCGGCGGATTATACTGCGGCGGAGGATTATACTGAGGAGGCGGATTGTACTGCGGCGGAGGACTCGAATTCCGCTGAGGAGGCGGGTTGTAACTCGGTGCGCGCTCCCTTACCCGCGGCTGTGGATTAGACCGTGGATTCGAGTTCTGCTGAGGAGGCGGATTGGAACTCGGTGTGCTCTGCCTTCCGCGCTGCTGCGGCTGAGAGTTGGAATTCCCCTGAGGTGGATTGTAGCTCGGAGCCCGCTCCCTAACCCGCGGCTGCGAAGCGGGGCTGTAGTTCGGGTTCCCTTGCGGCGAACGGACCGATCTTGGTACACGCGCACGAATGCGCTGCCGGTTGTTGATACTGCTCGTTGTCCCGGTAACCCGAGCCGAGTTTTCTGAACCTGTTGCTCTGACTCTCGCACCGGAACCGCCTCTCAAACTAGATGTAGTCCCTGTGGTCGCACTCGAAGTGCCTATCGTAGCGCCAGGCGCTCCGCCGCGAGCCGGGGGCACGTCACCTTCCGCATATCCTCTTCCATTCCGTGTATCTCCCGAGTTCCTTACTCTTCCCGGTTGGCCGACTGCGCTCTGATAGAACCCCGGATAGTATGAACCGTAACCGTAACCATAATATGGATTGTAGTAGTTGTAGAACGAATTATACGGGGAGTAACCTCCGAGATAAGAGTAATAATATGAAGGCCAATTCCACCAGCCCGCGAGTCCACCGTACGAGTAAGGTCCCCCAAAATCAAAGCTGCTTAAGCCGAACCCTAGAGACCAAGAGGTCATCGGCCACCATGCCTGACTCGGATAGAACATGCTGTAGGTCCAGGAAGGATAGCCCATATAGGGGGAACCGTAATAACCGTAGCCGTAATCAGGCCAGGGAGTTCCGACGCCGTAGCCCCCCATGCCGTAGGTTCCATAGCCGTACTGGTTGCTCTGGTAATTCGGATTGATCGCCAGAGCGCCTGTGGAATCATAATAAGTTGGGGAATATCCGTACTGAGACGTGTCCGCACTGGATCCCGAGTTGTATGATGACCCGTAGCCACCATAGTTACCGCCCGTAGTTGCGAACTCGGTATAACAGCCCGAAATGCCGAGAACGAACATGAGCGACAATGTCAAAGCTGCCAATTTTGTTTTCATGGCAATCACCTCATTTTTTTTGACGCAGGTTCCGGCCGGCACGCTTAATCCCCAACGGCGCCTTCGGGTCAGATGCCCGTCGACTTCCGTCCAGCCCATTTTGTCGATAACGCATCACCAATTGTCTCAATGGTGCCGATGTTTTGTAAGCCGGCTTCAGAACTGCAATCATCATAATAACCTCGCTTCAATTTCCATAACAAATCAAAGCGACGCAAGGTTTTTCAGAAACCCTTAAAATTAATTAATCTTAACGATATCGGCCGTGGAGGGAAGAATTCTCAGTACAATGACTGGACGTACTCTATCCTGATAGTCCTCAGACTTCCGGTTTTTCTCAGGTTCAGTAGATTTTTATAGTCGAATTCCAATGTGAATCCGCTGCCCACACTCCACTTGATCCCCGCGTTGAGATAGCCGGGACCGGGGCCGGCCAGCATCGTAGTATCGGGATAGTTATCGTTCAGACCGAAGTTGTATTCGGCTACCACAGAGATATCTCGTCCGATTGTCTTGTCGGCCCCCACATAGAAATTGATGTTCTTATTCCCGTCTCCGTTTTCGAGAGAGTAATTCACTCCTCCGTGGAGTCCGAGATAACCAAGGATGTTGAAGTACTTTGAAGCGGCGGCGAAGAAGCCGGGTGATTTGTACAAGTACCTGTTGTATGCCGGAATAAAGGCATCCTTCCCCTGGGAATCATATCCAAACGTGATCGCCGGAAAACTCGTGGTTTCATCTATCAGTCTGAACCTTATGTTGACTCCCGGAAATCTGTTCCAGTCCACCGCTCCCGATCCGATCACGTTCGTGCCGCCGTAGCTGAGCCCGAAAGTCAGTCGGTTGAATGCTCCCGCCTCGACCGAGACAAGGACGCCGCTCTGCTCGTAGAAGTGTACGCTCATCGCGATCATGCCATTGTGTAGAATGCCTGCCGTCGGCATGTCTATAAGATAGCGGGATTCCACCCCTGCAGCGGTCCCGGCACTCCCGTTCAGGCTCTGGCCGAATGCAACGGACGAAATTAGGAAAAACAGTAGAACGGCCTTGAACCTCATTACTTTCTCCTTCTTAAAACTCATCCTCACCGAATACTTTTCGAATGTTCTTGGGAAGCTCGACCTTCTTAGATTCAGGTTCCGGCTCCGTCGGGCTTTCCTGCCTTACCTTTGGCGCCCGAAGCGATGGCACCTTTGCCGCGGCCTCCGGTTCGAGCTTCTGAACGCGGCTGATCAGCTTGTCGACAAGCTCATCTTCCTCCTTCAGCAACTCAGCCCCATCATAGAGCAAGAGATTGCGATCCTTATACACAAACTCGCCGTCAAGCATGACATCGGAGATGTCAGAATCCGAATAGTCTTCGATCAATGCGGCTATTGCATTCCGCGATGACAATCTCTCGATCCGCCTGGCAGACAGCTTCCTCGCGTCCACGAAGGTGAAACTGGCCACCTTCCCCGGCTCGATGCTGCCAAGCTTCGAGCTCATATTGAAGAGCTCAGCCCCATAACGCGTCGCGCTCGTCAACGCATCGATCGGATCGCAGTCTAGTCGAAGAAGATTCTTCATCTGGCAAAACAATCCCGGGGTTCCCCAGTTCGAACCGATTGCGAATTTCTTGTAAGTGTTTGTTATCGCTTTGAAGTTCTGTATGCTCAATTCATCCGGCAAGAGCACGATCTTCGAGCCCGCCGTCCTCGCAAGTTTAAGCGAAACAGATGATGTACCGTTGAGTCCGACAAGGACCGTCGAGCCGGTCAAGATTCTGCTCTTCTTGAGAAGCTGTATGATGCCTGTGTTGAAGTTCGACCTGGTCTCACCGAGGTCATTTTCACTCTCGTCGGCGTGCGCCAGTATCCAACCCGGCGAATCGGTATTGTTTCGGGCCACCGCGCTCAGGCCGAACAGCGTCAGATCTTTCTGGTACGGAACGAAAAGTCCGGACTTCACATGCCTGTCCACAATCCTGCGCATGAACGCAACTTGCTGGTCGCTTTCCGCAAACGCGATTGAATCGATTCCCGTAAGCTTAACAGCAGAATACATTCCCCTCGCGCCCGGCTCGTCCCCGATAATCGAAAAGCAGAGAGATCCCACTCCGCTTTGAATCGCACTGAAGAAAGCCAGATGGTACATCTTTTCGTAAAACTCCTCATCCTGCGCATCCAGAGTGGACTCGAGTTCAAACAAATCCGACGATCTCCATTGAGAAATGGAGAGACGTGGTTCCACGGACCTTGAGACTATAGATTCTGGGCAGAAAAGTGAATTGAATAGAGTGGGTATTACAATCTTCCCGGAGGCGTCTACGATCTCGGCTTCAGGATACTTACGTCTAAGGCCTTCGATATCCCCGGATACGTCGGTGACAAGATTCGAACGGATCGCTATGTTGAAGAAGCCGTGGCTGTTTTCCTCGTTACACGCGAACCCATATGCTCCGGCTATGATTCTTGTAGAGCTCATCGCCCCTCCTTAAACCAGTGACTAATTAGAACCTTCGCATCGTACAACCTGTTCGTACCATCCTTGCATGCGGTAAACCTGAGACCTTTCCTGTTTGCCGCACCTCCGACCTCACCACGACTGTTGACTGCAATATAAGCAAGTTGAAATTCTTTGTCACCCCTCAAGGCTTTAGAACGCATGTAAAAAGACGAACTGGCGGCTGTCTCACAGGATCCCTGTGAAATGAGCCGGCTGCTTATGCATTCTCACTTCACCACCTTAAACGTAGTCGTCCCGTCTTTCTTATCCTCAAGAAGCACCCCGATGTTTTGGAGCTCGGCTCGAATGGAATCTGCCATTTTGAAATTCTTGTCCTTTCGGGCATCGGCTCGCATTTGAATCAAAAGGCCGATTAGATCCGACTCTACACTCTTTTTGAAATCGTTCATTCCTTCAGCAGGAATTATTCCGAGGACATCTCCCGCTATTGCATTTATGAAGCCGTATAGGAGCGAGGCGGTGCTTTTGTCGATTCCTCTTCCGGAGCTAATGGCAGCATTTATGCTTTTGAACATTTCGAACAAAACCGCAATAGCGGCAGGCGTATTGAAGTCGTCTGCCATCGCTTCAAGCCATTCACCGTAATATTTTTTTACATTCACCGGCTCTTCCGGCAAATTGTCAAAGTCCACGCCGGCCCCCGCATCGGCAGCACCGAGTTCTCTAAGCTCGTGAAGAATGTTCTTCAATCTCTCAAGCCCCTTCCCGGCGCCTTCTACGGCGCTGTCCGAGTAATCGAGGGGGCTCCTGTAGTGACTCTGCAGAATGAAAAATCGTAAAGTGACGGGATCGAATTTCGAGAAGGCATCCTTCAGGGTCACGAAATTCCCGAGCGACTTGCTCATTTTCGTGCCGTTGACCGTTACCATATTGTTGTGGAGCCAGTATTTCGCGAACGGCTTACCGGTCGCCGCTTCACTCTGTGCTATCTCACACTCGTGATGAGGGAACTGGTTGTCCAGCCCTCCTCCGTGTATATCGAATGAGTCGCCGAGATATTTCATGCTCATCGTCGAGCATTCAAGATGCCATCCAGGGAACCCGTCGCCCCACGGCGATGGCCAGCGCATGATATGCCCGGCCTCGGCCTTTTTCCACAAGGCGAAATCCGTAGGGCTCCTTTTGTCGCTGCGCACATCCACCCGCGCACCGGCAACGAGGTCCTCGACTTTCTTGCCGGACAGCTTTCCGTAATCCGGAAATTTCGATACGTCGAAATAAACATTTCCACCTTCCTCGTAAGCGTACCCCCGGTCAATCAGCTTGCGAGCAAGACCGATCTGCTCAACGATGTGTCCCGTCGCCCTCGGTGAAATATCAGGCCTCACTACCCCGAGCCTGTCCATGTCCTCAAAATAGCTGCGCATAAACGTCTCGACAATTTGCATCGGATCGATCCGGTCCTTCCTGGCCTGGCTCTCGATCTTGTCGTCTCCCTCGTCCGCGTTGTCGGTGAGGTGGCCGACATCCGTAATATTCTGGACGTAAAGAACCTTGTACCCGACAAACCTTAGGAAGCGCACAATCGCATCAAAAGACACATAGCTTTTGCCGTGCCCGATATGCGAGTGATTGTAAACCGTCGGTCCGCAAACATAGATGCCGACCTTTCCCTCATTCAACGGGACAAATTTCTCTTTTTGCCTGGTGAGAGAATTGTAGAGATAGATTTCAGTCTTCATTTGAGTCCGATTAGTTCCCTTGCACCGGAGATGCTTGTTTGCGTGACGTCGTCGCCGCTCAGGAGGCGAGCAACCTCGAGCACGCGTTGTTCTTCCGAAAGGGCCGCAACGTGCGTGACGGCGCGTTTGCCCTTCACGCTCTTTTCAACCCTGAAGTGGACGTCCGCCATCCCGGCAATTTGAGGGAGGTGGGTAATGGCTATTATCTGGTGAAACCCGGATAGGTTTTTGAGGCTCCTTCCGACCTTGGCCGCTATTCTGCCGCTGATGCCGGTATCGATCTCGTCGAACACGAGCAGCGGCAAACGATCACTCTTCGCAAGAATGGTCTTCAGCGCAAGCATGATTCTTGATATCTCGCCGCCGGACGCGACCTTAGCCAAAGGACGGGGTTCTTCACCGACGTTCGTCGATATGTAAAACTCCACCTGGTCGAAGCCCTTTTCACTGGTCTCGAAAAAGTCATTCCCGAGCCTAACCAGAGGCCTCAATGCCGCATCTTCACGGGCGTATGTTTTATTCCCGATATGTATTTCAAACCTGGCGTTCTCAATGCCGATCTCCGCAAGCACGCCGATTATCCCCCTCATAATCCGCTCGGCGACCTCCCGGCGTTTCGTCGAAAGTCTCTCGGCTATTTCCGACAACTTACCTCTCTTGACTTCCACCCCCGCCGAAATCTTACCGATGGCATCGTCGAAGTTTTCCGCCAGTTCGAACTCCTTCCCGATCTTGTTCCTGTACTCGATGGCCGCTTCGAGCGAACCGCCGTACTTTTTTCTAAAAAGTGACAATGCGCCGAGCCTTTCCCTGATCTCTTCAAGACGACCGGGATTGAAGTCGATCTTGCTATTATAACTCTGAACGAATCTGGTTATTTCGTCGACGACGGCTTTTGCGCCTTCACTTTCCTCTCTGATCTGTTCGAACGATTTGTCTATCCGGGACAGGTCCTCGAGCTGATTTCTAACCACGACGAGCTGATCGTGCAGGGAGCTTTCGCTGTCGTAAAGGAGCTCGTAAAGCTTCATCGTGACTTCGTAGAGCTTCTCCGAATTCTCCAATATCTTCAACTCCGATTCCAGCTCGTCAATTTCGCCCGGATGCGGGTCTATCGTGTCAATTTCCTTTATTTGGAACGCATACAGCTCACGTTTCTCTTTGAGAGCGTCACGCTTCGATATGAGATCCTGCATCTCGGCCAGTTCGGAGGTCAAATCCTGATACGCGGTTCTGAAATTCCCGACAAGAATATCGAGCCCGCCGAAATCGTCGAGAAGATCGATGTGAGTCTCCGGGCGCAGCAGGGACTGGTGTTCATGCTGGCCGTGAAGATCCACAAGACAATCCCCCAGATCCTTAAGCTGTGCGACAGGTACGGGAGTGTCGTTCACAAAGGCCCGGCCCTGGCCCTTCCGGTTTACTTCCCTGCGAACGATGATTTCCTCACCGTCGTCGATCTCCGCTTCCTGCAAAAGACGCCGAACCTTCCTGTTGCCGGAAATTGTGAAAAGGCCTTCGACTACAGCTTTGTCGGCCCCACTTCTCACCTCGTCTATGGTGGCACGTTCACCGAGGATCAGGCTCAGGGCGTCAATTATGATCGACTTACCCGCACCGGTTTCGCCGGTGATGATGTTCAGGCCCGGACCGAATTCAACGTCGAGCTGATCGATAAGGGCATAGTTTTTTATCGAGAGACTCTTGAGCATCGGCAGGCCTACTTGATGTTGAAGTATTTCGCTTGCGGATGATGCACAATGACAGCGGTTGTGCTCTGCTCCGGGACGAGTTGAAATTCCTCGGTGAGAGAAATGCCGATTCTCTCGGGACGCAGGAGTTCGAAGAGGCCGCGCTGATCCTCCAGGTTGGGACAGGCCGGATATCCGAAGGAGTATCTCGATCCCTGATATCCCTGCGCAAAGAGTCTCTTCATATCCTTTGCATCGTTTACACTGATGCCGATCTCCGTCCGAACGATCTTATGCCAGTACTCGGCGAGTGCCTCCGCGCTTTCGACGCTGAGACCGTGCATGTAGAGGTATTCCTGATAAAGGCCGGATTCGAAGAGATGCTTTGTGAATTCGCTTGCCTTCGGGCCTATCGTCACGGCCTGCAGCGCAACCACATCGATCTCTCCGGTCTCGACGGATCTGAAAAAATCGGAGAGGCAAAGGTACCGGTCGTCTCGCTGCCTCGGAAAGGTGAATCTCAACCACTCTGTCAGTTCTCCCGCATGCACTCTGCCCGGCGTTACATTGCTCCACTTCGAATGAACATCGACCTGGTGTTTCGGGCGATAGATTATCAGATCGTCACCCGACGATTGGCACGGGTAGTAACCGTATACGACCCTGGGTTCAAAGAGCCTTTCACGTTTCACCGTCAGTTTTTGCTCAGCCAGTGCGGGGTAAACATCCGATTCGAGTATCTTCGTGTACTCTTGCTCCGTCTTTCCCTTTTTCGAGAACTGCCACTGCCCTCTGACCAGCGCGACTTCATTCAAATATTCCCAGACTTTTTCGAGCTTGATGCCCGTTACGACAGCACTCCCGTAGAAAGGCGGGACAGGAACCGGGGGATCCTTGCTCACGTTGCTTCGCCGAACAATGGCGGGCGCCTGTTTGACAGGTGCCGTCCCGGCGGCGTCTTTTCGGTTGAGTTCCAGAGTTTTGTTCAGAGCCGAAGATGCAGTCGTAGTATATTCCAGCTCCGCAACGTCATATTTTCCGGATTTGATATCTTCCATGAAATGAAGGCCGTCGAAAGCATCATTGGCATAGGAAAGATAACCGCTGTAAATGCTCCTCAAGTCATTTTCAACGTACCTTCTCGTCAGGGCGGCTCCTCCGAGGACAACCGGTATCCTGAGGCCGCGTTGTTCCATCAGCTCGAGGTTTTCCTTCATGACTACGGTCGATTTGACGAGAAGGCCGCTCATCCCGATCGCGTCGGCACGATTCGTCTCCGCTGCCGCAACTATTTGCTCGAGGGGGACCTTGATTCCCAGGTTTATTACTTTGTATCCGTTATTCGTGAGAATTATGTCGACAAGGTTCTTCCCGATATCGTGGACGTCACCCTTCACTGTCGCAAGAACCATCGTGCCTTTCTGCGAACCTTCCACACGCTCCATGAAAGGTTCCAGATAGCGGACTGCGGCTTTCATCGTTTCGGCGGATTGAAGCACAAACGGGAGCTGCATTTGTCCACTCCCGAAAAGTTCCCCGACCACGCGCATCCCGTCCAGAAGAATCTCGTTGATGATTTGAAGCGGCGAATAGTTGCCAAGGGCTTTCTTCAGGTCATCGTTGATTCCTATCCTGTCGCCGTCGATGATCCGCCTCTTTAGCTTCTCCTCAACACTTAGCGATTCTGTATCCTCCCTGTGTCCATCCTTCTGCCTCTCGCCGGCATAGTAATTCATCAACTCAACGAGAGGATCATATGTGCATTTCAACTCCGCCATCAGTTGCCGGCAGCCTCCCCCGAAGCCACTTCCGAGAATTGTCTCTCATCGAATATCAGCTGCCTGCAGATTTCTCTTCCCTTTTCTTCAACCTTGTAAAGAGGCATGATCTTCTGAGCATTGACTATCGCCAAATCGAGCCCTGCATCGATCGCGTAATAGAGGAAGACGGAATTGAGTACATGTCTGGCATGGACACTCAAACCGAACGAAATATTGGATACACCCAGAAGAGCGTTCGATCCCGGAAATTCTTTCTTGATAAGCCTGATCGCCTCTATCGTCTCTATCCCCGCTTTTCTGAACTCTTCGTCCCCCGACCCGAGCGTGAACGTCAGAGTGTCGAAGATTAAATCCTCATCCCTCATCCCATATTTATTCACAGCCAGGTGTCTGATGCGTCTCGCGACTTCGAGCTTTTTCTCGCGTGTTTTGGCCATTCCGGACTCGTCTATTGTCAGCGCGATTACCGCAGCCCCATATTTCTTGCAGAGAGGGAGAACCTTCTTCATTCGCTCCTCTCCGTCTTCCAGGTTGATCGAGTTGATGATAGCACGGCCTGCGTAGCGCTTGAGGGCTTCTTCGATGACTCGGTACTCGGTGGAGTCGATCATCAGCGGCAAGGCCACCTGGGTGTTGAACCTTTTCATTACCTCGCGCATATCGCGCACTTCATCACGTCCCACATAGGCTACACAGAGGTCCAGCAGGTGAGCGCCTTCCTTTATCTGTTCCTTCGCCAGCTGCACCATGCCGTCGTAATCCTCATCGAGGAGGAGGTTCTTGAATTTCTTCGAGCCGTTCGCGTTGCATCTCTCACCGACTATAACCGGCGGGGGATCGAGATGAAGGGCAACGCTCGAGTATAACGAAGAGACCGAAGGCGTCCACGAGTAATCCCGCGTTCTCGGTTTGGACTGCGCCGCGATTTTCACCAGTCGCGATATATGTTCCGGCGTCGTCCCGCAACATCCGCCGATTATGCTCACTCCGAATTCAGTCACGAACCTGTTCATCCAGAACTCGAGCTCGTCGGGAGTGAGATGGTAACACGCCTGTCCCCCAATGTTCTCGGGAAGACCCGCATTTGGCATAACGAAAACCGGTTTCGGCGAGTTTTCACAAATGTACCTTACGTTCTCCTCCATCTCCTTCGGACCGGTCGCACAATTGAGCCCGAAAACCGTTACGATATCGTACGGCTCGATGGTCGTCAGCGCGGCCGCGATCTCCGTCCCCATGAGCATTGTGCCCATCGTTTCGATGGTTATGGAGACCACAACTGAGATTTCGGTCCCGGTTTCTTCGATGAACTCGTGAACTGCCGCGAGGGCCGCCTTAGCCTGTAGAATATCCTGACAGGTTTCGATGATAAGGAGGTCAGCCCCTCCGTCGACGAGTCCCTTTACCTGGATCTTGTACGATTCGCGCATGTCATCGAATTCGATGTGGCCGAGCGACGGAAGCTTGGTTGTGGGTCCCATCGAGCCCGCCACAAAGCGGGGCCGCTCGGGAGTCGAGTAGCTGTCCGCAATCTTCCGGGCAATCTCCGCCGCACGCTTGTTTATCTCGTATGATTTGTCCGCCAATCCGTACTCGGCCAGCACAATTGAAGTCCCGCCGAAAGAGTTGGTCTCGATTACATCGACTCCGACTTCCAAAAAACCCCTGTGTACTTTTTCGGGCGCCTCAGGTTTGGTCAAATTCAGGTATTCGTTACACCCCGCAAGGCTCTCACCTCCGAAATCCGAAGCGGATAGATTCTGCGCCTGCAAACTCGTCCCCGTCGCACCGTCGAACACGAGAATCCTTTGCCCGAGAATGTCCAGAAGCTCTTTGCCTGTCATTACACTCTGTTTTTAAACAATTTAGTCGTGATCGCGGGGAAATTCAAACACGGGCGGGGCTCCTGAAACCGCAATCCCTTCACCGCACTAACGAGGCAACAGGACCCTTCTTCTTCCAAGGTATTCAGCGAACGCCGAGAAATAGTATGGAGAAGTCAGACGGCCACTGAGAGCAACCAGGTAAGGCTCTGCGCTACTCAGTTCTCCTTCGTCAGTAGTCTAATCTTCACGAGTTCGGCCTTGAGCGTCGCGACAATGAGCCCCGTAAGTTCCACATTCTTCGGATTGACATGCTTCGCTTCGAGCCACACCATACTCTTGGGTTGCCTCGCTTCATCGAATAGCATCTTCGCATACTTCGGCGGAATTTGCCGATCTTCCGAACCGTTTATCATCACCAGAGGAATCGGCGACACCCTGCCAACATATCTCATCGGCTCGAGGGGCCGGAGGAGTATCGTCCCGACAAGTCCCACGAACTCGCTCACGACAGGGCCGCGGTATCTGCGGACGTTGTGCCGGATCATTCCATACAGATCGCCGCCGCCGAACACCATAGCCGCGGCGGCCGCCCGCCTGTCGTGTGTTACTATGCAGCAGACGAACGGAGCCCCAAAACTGTAACCGAGAAATATCAGTCTCGTTGTATCGACATCCTGACGTTTCCACAGATAATCCGTCAGAAGCATCACCGACGGCACCATCCCGAGTGCCGCCCTCCGCATTTCCGGTACATCACCAAGAAACTCTGACAGTGTGTAAGAATCCCTGGGAGTGTATGGATAATCCGGTGCCGCAATAATTGCATTCCTGATATCCACGGCATAGTCGATCGCATGCTTTCCGGTGGCTTTCCCTCCCATCACTATTACGACCGGATAGCGACGACCGGGCGTTTCGTTCACGGGCAACAGGAGGCCGCATTCGACCCTCAGCCCGCGGTCATTTCCCAAATACAACCAATTCCGATTGAATATGCTGTCAGACCCGAAACTGGCAATCCTTGCCTCGGTCAGATTCCCTTTCGCCGAATGGAAATACCCTTCGTAGTTGAGGCCGCCGATATACAGTCCGCACAGGACTAGAATGAGCCCGCCTGCGGCCAGGATCCAAAGGAACCATTTCAGGACCTTCTTCATGACCTCCACCTCCCTGTCCGGTCAAATATCGCTTATCCCCTCCGTCGGTTCAACACGCGAAAGGGCGCCCGTGCACCCGGCAAATCACTGAAGTCTTGTCAAACCATATATCTCGTCGGATCCGGAAGGCCGGCGAGCTCAAACGCTTCCCTTCGCTCTACACACGTCCCGCACTTTCCGCAGTGCAGTTCACCTCCCTTGTAACAAGAGTAGGTGATCTCGAACGGGACGCCGAGTTCATGTCCGGTAAGAACAATATCCTTCTTGTTCAAGTGTACAAAAGGGTCTTCGATCTGCACGTTTATATAAGTCCCAACTCTCGCGGCTTCAGACATCGCCGCTAGAAAGGATGGGCGGCAATCAGGATAAATCTCATGATCACCGGCATGCGCGGCATAGAGAACGGTTTTAGTTTTCATCGACTCCGCAATCCCGACTGCTATCGAGAGCATTATGCCGTTCCGGAACGGGACGACTGTAGTCCGCATCGATGAATCCTCATAGTGGCCTTCGGGAATCTCGCCGCCGCTTTTGAGAAGATCGGAATTGAAAAACTCATTAACGAACGGGAGTGGGACAAAAATGTGGGGCACGTCCAGCCTCCGAACCAGCTCCTTCGCGGCGGCGTACTCCTGTTTATTGTGTTTCGAACCATAGTCGAAGGTCAATGCAGTCACGTCGTACCGCTTCGCCGCCCAATAGAGAAGCGTGGCCGAATCCAGCCCGCCTGAGAATGCAACAATTGCTTTTTCCATATAATATGTATCTCCTTTACCTCTCGTTGCCCGAGAGAAGTCTCACATCAAAATAATATATGTCACGACACTTCTTCTTCTTTGCGCCGGTGCCATGGAGGCATATGGAAATTTGACTTTGCATGCCGCTTTTAATAACGTTATCATGTCGTGCGAGAGAGGTCTCCGACAAAGAGACCGCGACTCGAAAGTCCCCGTCAATTCATCCTGACTTCTCAATAGAAAAGGAGGGCAAAATGATTGGGATGGATTTCGTAAGCTTTCTGATCTTGCTGGTAATCAGCGTTGTGGTATCCCTCATACTCCACCTTGCAATGAAGATGCGTGTCAGAGCCGGTTTCGAGTCACTTCTCGGAACTATCATCTGGGGATGGATCGGCGGCTGGCTCGGTTCACCCGTCTTCGGGCACTGGTTTCCCGGATTCCGGTATCATGAGGTGTTCATCACACCGGCGATACTGGGCTCGTTTGCGCTTATCTCCCTCATGATCGATCTGGTGAAGACGCTGAAGAGTACATCCTAGGACCGTACCAATGTAAAGACCGTTTCAGCTGCCGTTGTTTCGGCGCACCCGGCGGGATTCCGTTCCTGCCCGAGAGGTTACAATGTGCAAACTGTGAGCGCGCGTCCCTACATTCTCACTTTTCCGCTTGACATTTCAATGCCGAAGGCTTAACATAATAGGAACGATTCCTATTATCGAAACTACAAATAAAAGACAAAAGGAGAAAAAACATGGCAAAGGCACTCAAGGGTTCCAAGACTTTCGACAACCTGAAGGCGGGATTCGCCGGTGAGTCGCAGGCGAACCGACGTTACCTTTACTTCGCGAGACATGCAGACATCGAAGGATATCCGGATGTTGCAGGTGTCTTCCGCGACACTGCCGAAGGCGAAACCGGCCACGCGTTCGGTCACTTCGATTTCTTGAAGGAAGTCGGCGACCCGGTTACCGACGTTCCCGTAGGCGATACCAAAGCAAACCTTAACTCCGCCGTAACGGGCGAGACTTACGAGTACACGGAAATGTACCCCGGTTTCGCAAAGACCGCGAGGGAGGAAGGCTTCGAGGAGATCGCTACATGGTTCGAGACTCTCGCACGTGCCGAGAAGTCCCATGCCGGAAGGTTCCAGAAGGCACTCGATACCCTGGGAAAGTAGTCGGATGAAGTCCGCATGAGCCCGCCTTTCTTCCGGGAAGACGGCTCTGCGGGCTACTCCGTTTCCGTTAACAAATCGGCGGTACAGACCCGCACACACGAGGTATGAAAATGGCTTTTGACTTCAACGCTACAGATTTCTACGATCCACAATCGTACGCGAAAGAGACGGCCCGGATTTTCGATATCTGCAACGGATGCAGACTCTGCTTCAACCTTTGTCCGTCGTTCGACGTGCTGTTCAAGAGAATCGACGAACTGGACGGCGACATGGAAAAGCTGGGGAGCGGCGACACGAAGAGGATAGTCGATCTTTGTTATGACTGCAAGTTGTGTTTCCCGAAGTGCCCGTACACCCCGCCGCACAAATATATGCTGGATTTCCCGAGGCTCATGTTGAGAGGAAAAGCAATCGAATCGAAGAAGCACGGTGTGCCTTTCCGCGACAAAATGCTCAGCCGCACGGATCTCCTCGGAACGGTCTCGACCAAGGCCGCACCGCTGGTTAATTGGACTACCGGGAATAAGCCGCTGAGGTTTCTGATGGAGAAAACAGTCGGCATTCACAGGGATAGAAATCTTCCAAGGTACGCCAGCCAAACGTTCAGCGCATGGTATGAAAAGCATAAGGAACAAGTAGCAAAAACCAAGAAAGCGGACAAGGATGGGGCACCGAAGGTCGTACTGTTCTACACCTGCTCCGTCAACTACAACGACACAGACACAGGCAAAGCGGCAATTCAGGTTTTGGAGAAGAACGGTGTGCATGTCGAAGTGCCGGAACAGAAGTGCTGCGGCATGCCGTACCTCGACGGCGGCGACGTGGACAACGCAAAGAAGCATGCGACGTATAATGTGAAGAGACTGGTCAAGTACGTGAAGGAAGGTTATGACATCGTCTCACCCGGACCGAGCTGCAGTTACCTCATGAAACAGGAATACCCGATGTTGTCCGATGACCCCGACTCCAAGCTGGTAGCGTCACACACTTTCGATCTCATGGAATATCTTGCAAGATTGAACAAGGACGGAAAATTGTCGACCGATTTTCAGAAATCGCAGGGCAACATTACGTACCATCTACCGTGTCACCTGAAAGCCCAGAACATAGGTTTCAAATCCCGTGACGTGCTGCAGCTGATCCCCGACACGAGTGTGGAAGTGGTCGCGAAATGCTCCGGCCACGACGGTACCTGGAGCCTGAAGAAAGAATATTTCAAACTGTCCCTTGATGTAGGTAAACCACTCTTTGAAAAATTCAAAAATGAAGAGGCCGCCGCGAGCGATTGCCCTCTTGCACAGCTGCAGATTGAGAAGGGCTCGGGAACAAAGCCAAGACATCCGATCCAGATTCTGAGAGATGCATACGGAATGGAAAAAAATCCAAAGTCCTGAAAGAAAGGAGCAACGTCGAAAAGTGAAGCCGATAGAATTCCACGAACTCAAAAACATCATCGAATACGAGAAAATAAGGCAGGAATTTCGGAATAAAATAATCGGGATGAAGAACATTCGGAGGCTCAAAGTCGGTGATTCGGTCACAATGACTTTCGAAAACAGGTATACCGTCGCGTTCCAGATACAAGAGATGATGCGTGTCGAAAGGATGGTCGAGGACGAGAAGATAAAATCCGAAGTAGAGACGTACAACGAACTCATTCCGGGTGACAACGAGCTCAGCGCGACACTGTTCGTCGAAGTCGATGAGCAATCGAGAATCAAACCCGTACTCGACTCCCTCGTCGGCATGAACAAGGATTCGGTCTTTCTAAAGATCGGCAACAAGGCGATACCGGCCGTGTTCGAAGAAGGACATGCCACCGATGACCGCATAAGCGCGGTTCAGTACGTCAGGTTCAGATTTTCGCCCGAAGAAACGGAAGCCTTTGCGGATTGTGCCGTGCCCATATATATGAGTATCAAGCACAAGAACTACAACGCGGATGTTCCAATTCCCCCGGAGATGCGAGACGCGCTTCACAAGGACCTAACAGAAGGCAGTGATGCGAACGTTTGGGATTGACGCCGTGTTTTCAAATAGAGGCAAACCAACATGGTAAACGATACACGACAATCCGAAGGAGCGTCGCGAAGAAAGCGAAGCAGGCAGCGCGAGAAAGTACTCGACGTTGTCCGTGCCACGAAGTCGCATCCAACGGCCGATTGGGTATTCCATGAAGTACGCAAGGAACTGCCGAACATCAGTCTCGCTACTGTCTACAGAAATCTAAACCTCCTTGCTGCGTCGGGCGAGATAAGCGAAGTCATCTGCGACGGCCAGCTCAGGTTCGATGGCAACAAGGACGAGCACTTCCATTTCATCTGCAGATCGTGCAAGGGAATATTCGATATAGACGAGACGCGGGTTGCTTCACCGGACTTCAAGCTCCCGCGCGGCTACTCCGTCCAGGACCTTAGGATAGATTTTTACGGAATATGCCCCGCTTGTCAGGCCAGGAAGTAACGACCCGATTTATACTGCGGTCTTCTTTGTCGTCTCTTCGAGCTTAAAGCGCACCGTCTTTGTCCATGTGCGTTTCTCCCGTTTAATGTAATCCAGGTATATGCCCCTCCCTACTACGTAAATCCAGAACTGGCAGTAAGTAAAGTACATCAGAAATACAAGGAGAATGTTCCTGGGGGTATCCTGTCGCTCATATGAAAGGACAAGAATGATTTCCATCATGAAGAGGACAACTGCCAGTATCCACACCGTCGTGTACGGTCCCGGAAGCGGGATCGCGACGAGCTGCGTCACGCTCAGGACAAATATGAGGTCGCTGATGCCGATGGCAAAGAGGAAAACGTAATACAACGAAAGCAGGTAAAGGACCTCAAAGGCGAGAAACTTGTTCTGAAACTGCGGTATTTCCTTGAAGAACTTCGTAACTACATAGTTATTGCCGCGCACCCACCTTGTCCTTTGTCTCGCCCAAACTGAAATTGTCTCGGGTTCCTGCTCCAGTGTGACGGCAAACGGGATATATTTTATCCTGTAACCTTTCATATAGATCCGGATACTCAACTCAGAGTCTTCGGTTATAGCGTCTTCATCCCAACCGTTCAGATCATCTATGAGGCTCTTCCAGATCACAAAGTTGGTCCCGGGAAGGGTGGCCACTTTGAACATAGCCCACCTTCCGGCCTGAAGTATCGCCTGGAAGCTCATAGTCTCTATGCTCACGAAACGCGTTAACCAGGTTCTATCCCTGTTTATCGTTCTGAAATTCCCCAATACCGCGCCGAGATCCGGATGCAGAAGAAGTTCTGCCACGAGATAATTAAGCGCATTCGGAAGAGGCTGATTGTCGGCGTCATAAACCGCGATTATTTCCGCATTCGTCTGCTTCAGGCCGAGATTGAGAGCGCGTGATTTACCCTTTCCGCCTTCACCCTTGGGAACACTATAGCATTTCACTCTCCGGTCCCGCGTCGATACGCTCTCTACTATCTCCCCCGTCCGATCAGACGAGCCGTCGTTAATTACAAGTATCTCTAGCTTGTCCGCAGGATATTCGAGGTTCATCATCGCGTCGAGAGTCTTAGCAATTACGGTCTCCTCGTTGTGGGCTGGAATCAGGATGCACACCCTTGGTTTCTCCAGGTGAGTCATGCTGTCGATCCCCTTCTTCTCCTTCGCCGAAGCCCAATTGTGAAAAAAGCCCGCTATCGTGAGTATCAGCTGATAAGCGATCATAAACCAGATGAATATCACGGAGAGGACAAACAAGCCGCCGAGCAGCGTGGTAGAAAAATCATACACGGGCCGCACTCCTTCTTCTCACCTTGAGCACAAAATAGAGCAAGATCAGGATCCCTCCCGCCACCGAGCCGAAGATCGCGATCAACGCCGAGGACCAGAGGCTCGTCATATCGATTCCGTAGGACACTGTGCTTTCGAGCACGACAAGGACTTTGTGCTGTCCCGGCGGAAGAATGATTCCGTAATGCTGCTCCTCTCGGGCCACAGTGAAAGCAACATCATGGTCATCCACGAGAACCGCGTAAGGCATCTTTCCGAATGAAACCGCGCACCTTGCCGGCGAGTAGTAAGTAAATTCCACCCCGCGCTGAAAGGTCCGTTCGCTAAGTATATTGCACGAAGCGGCTTCGATATGAGAGTGCATCATTCCGCTTTCGAAAGGATTCACGTTTGTCTTCACTATCTTCACAGAATGACTTCCGGCAGGGATAAAGAAGTGACCCGGTCGGAACGGGTAGTCGATCCGGCCGTCGACCGAAAGTTCAGCGACATCATCACCGAGTCTCATGCACGTGGAATACGGGGCACTGACGATGAACCCGTTGTCAGTGGCCTCGAAGCGGGCCTGAGACGTAGCTGCAAACGGAAAGTTCGCTATGTCCTGAGGAAGTGCCGTCGCCTCCGAATAAATGACAACTCTTGGGGCAGCCTGAGCAGCGGAGTTCAGTAGAAGCGCGCTCTCAATCCCAGTCGGCGTCTTGGTAGGAAAGATCCCCCTGTAATTGGGCGACCGAAATTGAAGCACATTCAAATCTACCATGAGATCAGAGGAATCCGGTCCCAATAGACTTCTGTATGTGTTGCCTATCCCGATGTAACGACGGGGGTCCGTATTCCAGCTTGCTTCGGGATCTTCGATATCGAGGATAAAGGGGACTTCCTTCCTCAGTTGCAGGATCTGCCCCATATCTACTCCAATCGATGTCCTCAATGAGGGAAAGTTCTTCTCGTCAAGCACGGTGAGAATTATCTGGGCACCCGGCTTACCGGTAAATGCCCGCCTGGCGACGGAGAGGAAATGGGCCGTCAGAGCGGTCACGAGCGAAGCACGGAAGTTCACGAACCTTTTCCAGTCCTGCGGAGAAGTCCTGAAGTAATGGGGTGAACTCTGTTCAAAGAGCCGTACCGGGTCGAATCCGTATTCTTTCCTGAAGGCAATTCGGGCGCTCTCGTCGAATGGGGTAAGCATTCTCGGATCGCCCGGCGCGCCTTCACCGCCGAAGTACAGCTCCGCTATGTTGACTCCGTCCCAGTCGTGAGAAGTGAGGAACTTATACGTCCAATCGGAGGCCGCGCGCAGACATGCTGTATCTGCCAGAGCCACCGGATATCGCCAATCGGGCCGCACATCTTTGCCGAGGTAATTCTTTTCGTGCCACTGCGGATGATCATCGTAGAACTTCTTGCTTATCTGCGGCGGCTCGATCCAGGCATACACGGTAATCCCGTAGGCATGGCACAATCTTATAAGCCGGTCATAGTCATAGGTGTACTTCGGGTACTCGTGCCAGCCAGCGACGTGAATGAACCTGATGCCTTTCGAAGCCCAATCCTTGACAAGAGCCTCGATGCTGATATTTGACCTGCCGCGCAATCCGGGATCGAAATACATTTCAAGGTTGTCGCGCCTCAAGGTCGGATAAAGCTGAAAATATTTCTTGATCCATTCAATCAGGTACGGGAACCGGGAATACCCTCCACCGCTTTCGGGATCAAACCTCGCACTCATGGAAATAAAACTTCCCTTTCCGTACTTCCTGAATATTACAACCGGAGCATCATTGAAATCGTTGATGCAAATTATCTTATCGCTCTCTTCCGTTTCTATGCGGTGTACGGTCTCGAACGTCCCCCAGCTCAAGAGTTCTTCTGGAAACATCCGGTCCCGCACTTTTTCAAGATGCATGACGTTCTGGCTGAACCTTACGCCAAGGTCGACAGCAAGCGGATTCTTGGAATCGGTAATCAAACTCCCGCCCGAAGAGACGAACTTCTCCAACTCCTCGTAAAGAGAATCCGGCAGATTGTCCGCAACAGCGTATGGGACCACTAAGAGATTGTAATTCTTCAGGCTGTTCAGACTGGCCGCTGAAAGGGTATCTGTCGGAATTCCAACGCAGTGCAATGCCGCAGCAAAGCTCTGTTCGTCGAGCCTGGCTCCACCCGTTGCTGTCGAATCCCAAAAGACTCCGGCAATTGCGGCAGTAATTCTTTTCTTTTCCGGAAAGACATCTCTCCAGAGATTCCGTAATCCGATCATCACTCTGTCCGTGAACGTCAGTTCTTTTTCCCTGTACTCGATCGGCTCGGCGGCATAAATCCATCCGGGTTTAAGATCGACTTTCTTCGAGACGCTCTCCGTGACGCGCTTGGGAGTAATCTCTCTTCTGACCTGCTGCCCGTTTTCATCCAGATAGATTTCTTTCAGATATTGGTCGTCGATAGAAATTTTGAACGAATCAACTCCGGAAATAATCGCCCTGTCCGGCAGACGCACGATGTTACTGCTGTCCCGCAAGCTGACGTACGTATAGCCGAGCCCCCTGACACCCTCCACAATCTCTTTCAACAGGTGGATTGGCATAAATGGATGAAAGAAAGCTGTCGCATAGCCGTCTCTCACGTACAGGTTCGCCTTCGCAGCTGCAAGGATTTCCTGCACAGCCTTTTCTTCTTCTGCAGGAGGGCCGAGCGGCACATAGCCCGTATTCTCCGGGACTATCCTCTCGCCAAACATATCCCTCTGAATCACGTATGGGAAATACTGGCTGTAGTCGAGGTTGTTCATGACGACCCGCTCTTCCACCGCTGTGGAGAAGACCTTGGCTATTGCGGCATAGTCGATGTCCGATGCCCCGTAATGGGGGGTCTCCCATGCAAGCGGGTAGACACCGTTTCGCATCAGCTCCTCCACACCGAGTTCCAGCTTTTGCTGCACGTACGCAGCGTTGTCGCCTGCTATGGGACGATTCAGCGCGCTGTCCCAAAACTCGTAGTCGTTATCCGTGACGCCATGATACTGGTGTGTTACTCCGTGCATCACGATTGTAGCCCCATGCTCTTCTGCGTACCTGAGCGCATCCACCATATCCGGTTTATCGGACAGAGATATGCGCACGTTGTTGGCGGGATCGACGTAAAAAGGGACCACGGCAATCATAAACGGCACATGTTCGCCGTAGAGCAAATCGGTGATCTTCCGGATACTGTTCGGATCCTCCGTCGGGTCGACGTCCTCGATACGAATCATTGCCGAATGGAACTCGGGGTGTTCCTGGTTAAGGATATCGTGAAGTTTTTCAGCGAAGAATATATACCGGTCTGTCGGACCAATGTACGAGAATGGAGAATCGCCGAAGACATATAGGTTGCCCGTATGAATGGCATACGGATAAATCACATGGTGGGGTGCGTAGGCATTCGCAAGTATGTCGACTTTGCTCTTGTTCGTAATCGAGAAAATGGTCAGATAATTGTCGCCCTTTCCGAACCTGAAATCCCGGTCCGTCGGAACGACCGTATCGAAGCCGAGAGTCGAGTCGTATCTCTCCGGAACAAATCCGTATTTCTGCTCGAGATTATGGCGGGAATTGAACGCTATGATACCGGTATTTAACCATACGATGGTCCCCTTGAAGTTGAAAGCGTCGTCAAGAAATCTCTCCGGAGGCCGGCAATCCGGGCTGAAACCGTTAAAAAAGACATAGTCGAACCCTTTGCATTCGCCGGACCGATAGTTGTCAGCCGACACGACAGACTTCTGCAAATCGAAGTGACCGAGAAGCTGGAACAGCTGCATCGCGTCACCCTTCGCGGGATTTCCGGGCACATCTTTCCCTTCATACACTATAAGCACATGATTGCCTGCGAAGGCATTGAAGGAGTATAACATTACTATAACCGCCGCGATCCTCTTTATCATGACGAGACCCTATTCAAATGATTCGTTCTTGGTTGATTTATGAAATGTGATCCGGATGGTACGTTGTTAAAACGTCGTCACAGTTGCCCCGATACAAAGCTTCCCTTCCCACACCCCTGCATGCAGCACTCCGGAAAGACCGGCCTCCAGCGCAGACCGCCCCTTTCAATCCGATCATAAAGTTTAGTCTTTACCGTCCCACCCGTTGTACTTCTCATAGGCGTCGATTATGTCCTTGACCAGCTTATGCCTCACGACATCGGTCTTCTCAAGAAATATGAAACTGATACCATCGACACCCTTCAGTACTTTCTGTATTTCGACAAGACCGCTCAGGCTTTTCTGCGGCAGGTCGATTTGCGTAATGTCCCCTGTGATGATGGCCTTGGAGTTTACACCGAGTCTCGTAAGGAACATCTTCATCTGCATCGAAGAAGCATTCTGCGCTTCATCGAGTATCACGAACGCGTTTCCGAGCGTTCTCCCGCGCATGTACGCAAGCGGCGCAATCTCGATCACGTTCTTCTCCATGTACAGCTTCAGCTTGTCCTGTGGAAGCATATCGTCAAGCGCGTCATAGAGTGGACGAAGGTAGGGAATGACTTTCTCTTTGAGATCGCCCGGCAGGAATCCGAGACTTTCCCCTGCTTCGACCGCGGGCCGGGTCAATACGATCTTCTGCACTTCCCTGTTTCTCAACGCAGCAACCGCCATAGCTACCGCAAGATAAGTCTTGCCAGTACCTGCCGGGCCCACAGCAAACACCACATCGTTTTTCTGAACCGCCCTTACAAACTGACGCTGTCCCGGGGTTTTTGGTTTGATAAGATCGCTCTTGGCCGAAAGAATGATGATCTCTTTTCCGGCAGGCTGCACTGCCGACTCCCTCCCGGTCGCTTCGGCAACCTCTCCTTCCCCGGCGACGAGCTCGACAACGGTAACCACATCGTCAGGCCTGAGAATTCCCGTCTTATCGAGGACGTATATCAATTCCTTGAACACCTTCTCGACCCGGGCTGTCTCATCCTCTTCACCCTTTATCGTGATGTCGTCTCCCCTGACGACTATGTTCGCATCGAAGCGGTCCGAAATGATCTGGAGATGCGAATCGTTAATGCCGAGGAGCGAAAGCGGATCGACACCCGAAATCTTTATCCGTTTCTCAACTATATCCATTGGCTCTTCGGAAGCAAATTGTCGAAGAAAAAACAAAGCGCTCCTGCCATGTTGAAAAACAGACAGGAGCGCCTATAAAAACAAACAACCTTTTCGTTCTTGTACTTACCTACTTCGACGGCTGTGCCGACATCCTCTCCATGCGGGCCTTCTTTGCATAGTAGGCACGCGCAGCGGCCTTCTCTTGACTTGAAAGAGGACCGTTCTCAGGGATCTTCAGCACTTCCTTCGGATAAATCAAATCAGGATTCTTGATCTGATTTCTGTTAGCCATGTAGATCTTCGGCCATTTCCACGGGTCGTTGTAGATCGACTGCTTCTTGGCGATGTTCCAGAGGCAATCTCTGTTGCGCGCCCACGTACCTACCGTATAGGTCATCGCAGATGCGCAATTCGCCAGACGGGCCTTCAGCTGGGAATAGTCGTTCTCAAGCGTTTGGACCTCGTTGTAGAACTCTTCGGCCAGCGCAAGGCGTGTGGCCTTCAGAGAATCGATCTGCGCACCCATGGCTTCCACAGCCTTTCGGTTAGCACACAGGTCCTGATCGGACATCTTCATGTAGTTGTCCGCTTCGTTGGTGAGATTCTGGAGGGTCATGCCGAATGCTTTCATGCCTTCAGCCGTAGTCTGAAGCATTCCGAGATACTTCTGCATTTGGCTTTGATACTGCTGGTCAAGCCCAGTCAACTCACTCTTCAGATTTGTAATATCGGTATTGAGCTGATTCAAAACATTCTTCAATGAATCACGCTTGGCAGTCAAAGTAGTCATCTCTGTCTGCCAATCCTGGTATTTCATCTTTTCCTGCTGTGCGGAAGCCACAGAGGAAGTCGCGAATACCATCGCGGCCACTGCCAACACGGATAAACTTTTCATCTATGGCTCCTTATCAGTTTGACTTACTAGTATCTTGCTGCGACTGTAGCCGTTGTTGCAGAAGCTGCTCGTTGTTTTCCAACTTCTTGATCTGTGCCTTCTTATCTGCAACTTGTTTTTGCAGACTAGCTTTCTGCTGATCGGCTGTCTGAATCTGCTGCTGTAATGTTGCAATCTCATTTTTCAGATCAGATAATTGTTGCATCTGACCTTGATTTGCATATTTCGTACACCCAGCAAGCAAAATGGACGCTACAATGAGGCTCAGGATTGCACCCGGCAATTTTCTCATTTTCTACCTCCTTTGCATATTTTCATCGTAGTAAGTTTAATCGAATCAAGAGTTTTAGTCAAGCATTTAAATTGAATTTCCCCTTAAATTTTTTTCACTCCCGATGTAAAATCACCCCCGCTTTTCGTAAATTTCAATTCCAAACAGGAGTTTATGAATTGTCAAAAGTGAAGAAAGTGGTCCTCGCTTATTCCGGGGGCCTGGATACATCTATAATAATCCCCTATCTCAAAGATACCTACGGCTGCCAGGTGATCGCCTATGCGGCCAATATCGGTCAAGGGAACGACGAGTTGCAGGGATTGGACAAAAAAGCAAAGAAAACAGGAGCCGATAAGTTCTACCTCCTCGACCTGCGTAAGGAGTTCGTTCAGAATTTCCTCTTCAAGATGATCAAAGCGAACGCAATCTACGAGCGGAAGTACCTTCTGGGCACTTCGATCGCAAGGCCGCTGATCGCCAAGTACCAGGCCAAGATCGCACTTAAGGAAGGGGCCGACGCTCTTGCCCACGGATGCACAGGCAAAGGTAATGATCAGGTGAGGTTCGAACTTACTTATAAGGTTTTTGCCCCCAAGCTGAAGGTCATTGCCCCCTGGCGCGAATGGGATATCCGGTCTCGAGAGGATGCAATACAATACGCAAGTGAACATAAGGTGCCTATAAGAGCAACTCTGAAGAAAATTTATAGCAGAGACGGAAACCTCTGGCATCTGAGTCACGAGGGCGGTGAACTTGAGAACCCGTGGGCCGAACCGAAAACTGACATGTTCATCCGGACGGTTTCACCCGAAAAGGCGCCCAACAGACCGACTCACGTCCAGATTGAGTTCAGACGCGGCGAACCCGTCGCTGTCAACGGAAAAAGATACACTCCGGTCGCGCTTGTCGAGAAGCTGAACGACATAGGAGCCGCAAACGGGATAGGGCGAACCGATCTCGTCGAGAACCGGCTGGTCGGGATGAAATCGAGAGGGGTTTATGAAACTCCCGGCGGGACGATTCTGTATGCCGCGCATAGCGAGCTTGAACATATTATACTGGACAAGGATACCCTGCACTATAAGGATCTGGTCGCGCAAAGATACGCCGAACTCGTGTATAATGGGCAGTGGTATACCCCGCTTCGTGAAGCGCTGGATGCATTCATGGAGTCTACCCAGCAGCACGTCACCGGGACTGTGCGCCTGAAGCTGTACAAAGGAAATATCACCGCTGCCGGCGTGAAGAGCCGCTATTCTCTATATCGTGAGGATCTCGCGACGTTCTCCCATGATGAAGTTTACGACCAGAAGAAAGCCGAAGGTTTCATCGATCTTTTCGGCCTCTCTATGAAGGTTGCTTCTGAAGTCCACGGGAAACCGAAGGAATGAGTCTAGAGTTTCGCGAGGTAGCTTACTCCCCGGCAAGAGTTGGAGCGAACGATGCTGAAGATTTCTTCGTTTACTATTCAACTTACCTCGGAGGCTATACCCATGACCGGCTGCTCATGTCGGTACCGATCGACGATCACATCGTCCACCGCGGAGACGGCGTTTTCGACAATACACTTTGCATCGACGGCAATTACTATTTACTCGACCGTCATCTCGAGAGGTTCTTCTCATCTGCGAAAGCAATAGGTATCACCCCTCATTTCTCAAGAGAGGACTTGAAGGATCTTCTCATTAAGCTGGGTGTGGAGTCCGGAAGGAAGAATTTCATCGCGCGGTTCTTCGTTTCGCGCGGACACGGGAGCATGAGCGTCTATCCGCACGAGGCCATATCGCCGAATCTCTACGTTCTATTGGGGAAGTTCACGCCGGCCCCCGAGCGGTACTTCAAAAGCGGGATGATAGCGGCCACGAGCCCGACCCCAATGAGGCCGCCGATATCCCCGCAGGTAAAATCTGTGAACTACCTCTCGAACGCTCTGATGGAGCTCGCCGCCAGAGAAAACGGAGCAGATTCAGCTATCGCGGTCGATCTTTCAGGCAACATAACCGAAGGCTCGAACAAGAACGTAGCAGTGGTCGGTAGAGACGGCATTCTGCGGATCCCACCTCCGGAGAAAATCCTCAGGGGAACCACAATGGTAAGGGCATTGGAAATGTCCGGCGAACTCGTGAAGAAGAAAATCATATCGGATATTTGCATCGAGAACATACCGATCTCCGAAGCTTACAACGCCGCGGAGATCCTTTTTTTCAGTACTTCATTTTTCGTTGCTCCTGTCGTAAAATACGACGGACGAATTATCGGAGACGGCAAGCCCGGAAAGGTCTGGAAAGCCTTCACGGACCTTTTCAAAAAAGATGTGAAGTCAAACAAGAAGGTGCTTACTCCACTCAAAACAAGTCCCAAACAGCCGGCTCCTCCGAGAGTCAGGACACGATCCGACAAGTAGGAAGCATAGTGGCGGGCATCGCAAGAAAGAGAGTCTCTCTTCTTCCCTTGTGAGTCGTCTGGAACTTGATGATTGGAACTTGGAGCTTAGATAGTCATGCCAAAACTCTGGGGCGGAAGGTTTACTAAGAACGTATCCGGGTTGATGGGCGAGTTCAACGATTCGCTTTCTTTCGACCGAAGGTTGTGGAAAGAAGAAATTGACGCAAGTACGGCTTATGCGGCTGCACTGACCAAAGCGGGAATATTGTCAAAGACGCAACGCGCAAAGATTACGCGGGCTTTCAGGAAGATGGAGGAGGAATTCGCTTCTGGCAAGTTCAAGTTCAAACCGGAAGATGAAGACATCCATACCGCGATTGAGCGTAGGTTGACCGAGATCGCCGGGGAGATCGGTAAGAAGATACACACCGGGAGAAGCCGGAACGAACAGGTTGCTACGGACGAAAGGATATTCTTGAAAGGCGCGAACACGGAAGCAGAAAGACTTATCGCACACCTTCAGGCCCAGGTCCGTAATCTCGCCGCAAAAACGACGGGGGATATCCTCCCTTCCTACACTCATCTTCAGCAAGCGCAGCTCGTAAGGCTCGGACACTATTTCATGGCGCTTTTCTTCATGTTGGAAAACGACCGTCGCCGATTCAATGATCTTGGAATCAGGATAAACGTCCTGCCTTTGGGTTCCGGGGCAGTTGCAGGTTCGACGATCAAACTTGACAGAGACCTTCTCAAGCGTGAACTTGGTTTCGCGCAGCTCTCGCCCAACAGCATCGCAGCAGTGAGCGACCGCGATTTCGTCAATGATTTTCTATTCACTGCCGCTCAGACTCTCATACACCTCAGCCGCTTCGCAGAGGACCTCATAATGTGGAGCTCGACCGAGTTTGCCTTCGTCGAGCTCGACGACGCCTACTCGACCGGCAGCAGCATGATGCCGCAGAAGAAAAACCCGGACTCACTCGAGCTCATCAGGGGAAAGGTCTCCAGAACAATCGCAAACCTGAATTCCCTTCTCATACTACAAAAAGGGCTCCCCCTCACTTATGCCAAAGACCTGCAGGAAGACAAGGAACCGCTTTTCGATTCCGTGGACACATTGTTCATTTCACTGAAGGTCTTTTCGGGCGTGATTTCCACGCTGAAGATTCGCAGGGAAAATCTCATGCGAAACACCGACGAATCCATTTACGCCACCGACATCGCGGATTACCTGGTTGACAGGGGGCTTTCCTTCCGGGAAGCGCATAAGGTGACCGGGAAACTTGTGCTCACCGCAATCAAGGGCCGCAGGAAGCTGAGCACGTTCTCTTCTGCTGAACTAAAGCAGATTTCAACGCTTTTTGACTCCGCTTATTATAAGATATTCGATCCGGCCGGCTCAGTGGAAAGACACGACGTATATGGAGGGACAAGCCTGAAAAGAGTCAAGGAACAGCTCCAGCTAGCGGGACGATTGTTGCGGGAAAAAAGGTTCCGCCGGGGATGAACACCGATTTTCTCAGAGATCTGAACCCGGATCAGATCGCCGCCGTGAAGGCTGTCGAAGGACCGGAACTCGTCCTGGCTGGGGCGGGCAGCGGTAAGACAAAAGTCCTCACCTACCGTGTTGCATACCTAGTTTCCATAGGAGTTCCGTTTTACGGCATTCTCTGTCTCACCTTTACTAACAAAGCTGCCAACGAAATGAAGGCGAGGACGGAACAACTTCTTGGCATCGGCCAGGAAAACGGCGGGAGAAAGTTCAGCTCGTGGATCGGCACTTTCCATTCCTTGTTCGGCAGGATACTCAGGATGGAGGCGGACAAACTCGGGTACACCTCAAACTTCTCCATCTATGATGAAGATGACTCTCTGAAACTGGTCAAGCAGATACTCCGTGAGCGCAATTATTCGGAAGAGGTATTCGCGCCCGCGGGTATTCGCTGGCAAATCAGCAAGCTCAAGAACACTCTGGTCCTCCCGGCGCAATTCGGTCAGTCTGCGAAGAGCCGCCTCGAGCAGGTTACGGCCGAAGTCTACGCCGCTTACGAGGATCGTCTGAAAGCAAGTAACTCTATGGACTTCGACGACCTTCTGATCAAGCCCATCGTTCTCTTCAACCGTGACCGCAGTTCGCTGGAGAAGTATCAGAACAAGTTTAAGTTCATTCTTGTCGACGAATACCAAGACACGAACCGGGCGCAGTATATGCTCCTCAAGCTTCTCGCGGAGAGACACAGAAACCTCTGTGTCGTCGGCGACGATGCACAAAGCATCTACTCCTGGCGGGGGGCCGATCTCCAAAACATACTCGACTTCCAGACCGATTATCCGGATGCAAAAGTCGTCAGGCTTGAGCAGAACTACCGTTCAACGGGAAAGATACTCAAAGCCGCAAATTCCGTTATCGTCCACAACATGCGCAAGCTGGACAAAGAGTTGTGGACAAAAAACCACGAAGGCGAGAAGCTTTCGGTGATCGAATGCGACAGCGACCGGGATGAAGGATATAAGATTGTACAGAAGATCAGAGACGAGAGCATAAAAGACAAACTCCAGCTCAAGGATTTTGTCGTTCTTTTCAGGACGAACTATCAGTCGCGTGCCCTTGAAGAAGCTTTCAACCGCGGCGGGATTCCGTACATAATAGTCGGTGGAGTAGCCTTCTACAAAAGGAAAGAGATCAAGGACCTACTGGCATATTTAAAACTCATCGTGAACCCGAGGGACGATGCGTCTTTCCTGCGGATTGTGAACTTCCCCGCCCGTGGGATAGGAGATGTCACGATCGACTACGTACGCAGCTTCGGGACGAAACGGCAGCTGCCGCTCCTCTCGGTCGCGGAGATTGTCGATGAAATTGTGGAAGTCCAACCGCGGCAGAAGAACCAATTGAAACAATTTGCCCGTCTGATAAACAAATACTCCAAACTCAAGGATGAATTGTCTGTCGGCGAGCTTTCGCGTTCCCTGACCGATGAGCTCGGGATTGTGAGATCGCTGAAGGATGAAAACACCCCCGAATCTCAGAACAGGATGGACAATATACAGGAGTTCCTAGCCGGAATAGCGGAGTTTCAAAATGAAAACCCGGAAGGTACCCTGCAGGATTTCCTGTCCGAAGTCTCCCTGGTAGCCGACGTAGACAGATGGGACACAAAGCGGAACTCGGTCACACTGATGACGATACATGCGGCAAAGGGACTGGAATTCCCGGTGGTATTCGTCAGCGGTCTTGAAGAGGGTCTTTTCCCAATCGGATCGAAGGAACAGGACGAGCTCGAAGAAGAACGGCGTCTTTTTTACGTCGCGATCACCCGAGCAAAAAAGAAGGTCTACCTTTCTTATGCTAAGCAGCGTTTCCGGTACGGTAAGTTTTCGTACCAGGTTCCGTCCCGTTTCCTCGCGGAGATAGAAGCCGGCCTCCTCGATCAGGAGCACACCACAAGGACCTCGCAACAGCGTTCGCTTTTTGAAACCACTACATCCTTCGACCGCATACGGCCCTCCCTGGATGAATTCGCGGATGGCACCCGGGAAGAGATCCGTCCGCAGCAAGCCGAGAGAGACAGAACCGCCGCGCCGCAAATAAAGATCGGCTCGATAGTCGAGCACCAATTTTTTGGGGAGGGTAAGGTAATCGACAAAACCGGAAAGGGCGATAATGAAAGAGTCGTTGTCCTTTTCGGTGCGAACCAGAGGAAACAGCTGATGGTACGCTACGCGAACCTAAGGATAGTTCGTTAGACGGATCAACCGGCGCACATATGCAGTTTCCATTCGAAATCCTGAACGCCGATCGTCAAGAAGACATCGAGACAGTCAGGGAACTCTTCACCGAGTACGAACAATCGCTTCCTTTCGATCTCGACTTCCAGAACTTCGATGATGAACTGGCGAAGCTGCCCGGAGAGTACTCACGGCCGGATGGACGACTCATCCTGGCCACAATCGATAGGAATGCGGTGGGTTGCGTAGCTTTGCGGAAAATCGGAACCGGAATTTGTGAGATGAAGCGGCTCTACGTCCGCCCGGAATTCAGAGGAAGAGGTGTTGGAAAAGAACTCGCCTCAAGAATAATAGCCGACGCAAGAGAGATCGGATACGAAATAATGAGACTGGATACCGTAAGCTCGATGAAGGAGGCAATCGCGCTTTACGTATCCTTAGGGTTCAGGGAAATCCCTCGGTATCGTGTGAATCCCCTACCCAACGCGAGGTTTTTTGAATTGGAGCTAAATTGAATTGGGATCAAAAATGTGACTGCTGTAGAGTCCCGATGTGGTTGCACTGACCAGCCCATGCTGGTCCCGGTGCACTGAGGCTATACACAGGAACAAGTGCGAAAACGAGCTATCAGCACTCCGTGCGATCGCGTGCATACGCTAAGTCATCTGTATACGCCGAAGCACATTGCTCGAGCATTCAAGTATGCTTTTCTTTGCGATCACGTAAAAACATGGCTACGTGGTAAAGAGATTCGCTTCTCGCTTCATTGAATGTGCTCCCTTGCTCACTTAGGCTGTTGTTCTTTGATCGTCTATCTCCTCTGTGAAAAGAAGAGATACTCTTAAACGGCCCTGAACTGGCAGGCTTACGTCAGCGAATTTCCCCGTTTGAATACACCTGCACCTTCCTGACGAACTCCAGCTTTCTCCCCAGAAATCTCTCCGCTATCTCGTTGAACTTCTGCGGGAAATCGCTGACGTAGAATTCATAACGGGGCTTCGACCTCAGTGTGTTGAGCATTCCTGAAGAGGCCAGCGCTTCACTCACGGTCTTCGACGTGGCTTCTCCCGCATCGACGAGTTGCACTTCCCCTCCGAGCGCTTTGGAGATGGTGTTCCGAAGCAGCGGGTAATGTGTACAGCCGAGAATCATCACATCCACTTTTCCTGTGAACGGGGAAAGGTACTCCTCAGCGACGAGATCGGTGACATGGTGCTCGAACATCCCCTCCTCGGCCAGCGGCACGAACAGAGGACAGGCCTGTGAAATGGTCTTCGTTTTCTGATCAACTGTCCGGAGCGCGTCGGAGTATGCCGATGAACCGATCGTAGACAGTGTCCCGATCACCCCGATGCTCTTCGATCGTGACATCCTCACGGCTTCTTTCGCGGTCGGCTCGATAACGCCGATCGTAGGCACGGGAGAGTGGGCGCGTACCACATCCATGGCGAGCGCAGATGCGGTGTTGCAGGCTATCACGATCAGCTTAACCCCCTTTGAGATCAGGAATTCCGCATCCTGTACGGCATATTCCCGGATCACTTCGGCGGATTTGTTGCCGTAGGGAACTCTGGCCGTATCACCGAAATACACGACATTTTCGTTTGGAAGGAGTTCAATCAATCGGCGTACGACAGTCAAGCCGCCGATGCCTGAATCAAATACGCCGATCGGGCTGTCGGGTGATATCACTTGAAGATCAGCTCGGAGTCGATCGACTCATCGATAATTCCCAGGATATTCGCCCTGATCCTGTCGAGTTCCTCCTGTGACGGTTTTGTACCGTCCTGACGAAGGACATAGAAGGTATCCACTATGCCGTCCACCCTTGTTGCGATCTTTGCAAAATGGATGCTCAGCCCTGCAAGCGACATAACAGAGGTAACCTTGTAAAGGAATCCAAGCGAATCGGGCGCGAACACTTCAATCAGCGTGAATTCACTCGTCTCCGATGTCTGTACCGCAACTTTCACATTAGGGTTGATCTCGTTCTTCAATCTCCTCTGCCATTTCATGCGGTGGCGCTCGAAAAGCTTCTCGGGTTCGTTGTTCCCGCTCAGTATCGCACGAAGGTCAGTTTCGATCTTCGACATCTGAGCGTCGGTGAGATTCTTCTTTGTTATGTTATCGAACACCTTGAAACGGTCGATTATTATTCCGTCGTCTCTCGTGAAAATATTGGCGTCGACGATATTTGCGTCGTTCGCACTCAGCGAAGAGCAAAAGCGCGACAATTGAAAGGGAGCATCACGGGCGATGATCGTTACGTCTGTGTTTTCGTCGCTCTGATTGAAGTGAACATATACGGAGTCGCCGTCTCCTTTTTCGTTGAAGCGGGATTCGATCGCTTCCACGTGTCCCACTATCTCGTTGCCTTCGAAGACTATGGCATAAAGATCGTTCTTGATGGCGCCGAAGTGCTTTCGCACGAGGTCCATTTTATCCGACGGCACCTGGCGCAGAATCGACTTTTCCTTCTGCCGTCGCTGCCTTTGCTGCAGAGAAGCAATTGCTTCCTTGTCCAGTGACTCCGCAATTACCCGGCTGGACTTCGTGTAGAGCTCGTAAAGAAGCTGGGCCTTCCATTTCGTCCATACAGTCGGATTCACGGCGCTGAGATCCGCAAAGGTCAGCAGGTACAGCATCTTCAACTGCTCTTCGTTTGCGAACAGCCTGGTGAACGCATAGATGGTTTCCGGATCGCCGATATTTCTCCTGAATGCGATCTGTTCCATCTTCAAATGATTGCGGACAAGGAATTCCACATCCTCTATCAAGTCATCGAAGCCGATTCTCCCCAGGGCCCTTTCTGCGACGTCTACGCCGATAATTTCATGTTTTCCTATAGATACCGGCTTGGCAATATCATGGAACAGGACGCCGAGGTACAGCGCGTCGCGACGGTTCACGCTCTTCAAGAGATTGCCGAGATACTGGTCCTGTTCACCGACGCTCTCGAGGTTCTCTAACGCGGTAAGGGTGTGCTCGTCGGCGGTATAGTAGTGGTACACGTTGTGCTGGAAAAAGCCGATCAGTTTTCCGAACTCCGGCAGATATCTGCCGAGCACTCCCAATTCGTTCATCGACTTCAGGGTAAAAGCGACATTGTTCTCCGAGAGGAGAATCATCCTGAAGATCGACGCAGCGTCTTCAGATTTCCGGAAATTGGCGTCGCTGAACACCTCGAGTTCCCTCACGATAGTTTCGTGAACGTTTTCGTCGAAGTGGAGCCCGGTGTTCGCCTTGTGCAAAAAAGCACGAAAGATCCGCACGGGATCTTTTCCGGGATCATGCCTGAACGCAATCTGGTCCCCCTTTAGCGCGTAATCGTCGTCAAGGTTCCTCACCTCCGCACCGGCTCCCTGAGGCTTCAACGCAGCACGCATGTTGTCGGATAGTACCTGATTCAGTCTGAAAATCTTCCTTGCGTGCCTGAAGTAATCCCGCATGAAGCTCTCAATGCCCTTCGTGTAATCGGGGTCCGAGTACCCCATCTCGCCTGCAACCTTCTTCTGTATCTCGAAGTCAAGAAGATCGTTAAGGCCGGGCGACTGATAATGCAGACTCTGGCGGGTTCTGAGTATGAATTCGAAGGCATCGTCGGTTTGACGGTGCTGGAGTTCGTTTATGAGGCCTTTTTCCAGAAGTTTCGAGAGAAAATCGAGAATCGCGGGCTGATTAAGCGCGTATCCCTCCTCAGGGAGGAAGTCCGGATAGACACCCCTATACATCCAGAGAAGCGCGTGTATGTCCCTTAAGCCTCCCGCGCTCTTCTTCAGATTCGGTTCTAGGAGCGAAGTTGATCTGCCGTACTTGTTGTGCCTGACGCGAATCCCGTCAAGAGTCGATTTGACAAAGCTCCTGTCAGTGTTCTTCGACACGAACTCGCGGATCGCCGACTCTAGTTTCAAATAAAGCTTCCTGCTGCCCGCCACGTAGCGGTGTTCGAGAGTTGCGGCCCAACTGTCGTGATCGTCCTTATACGTCTGAAGGACCTGCCCCACATTTCTGACGGAGTGGCCGATGTTCAATCCCATATCCCAGAGGAAGTGCATCACACGCTGTGCGAGGAAACTCGACTCGATCCCGCTTCCGACTATGAAGAGCACGTCTATATCGGAGTGAGGGCAAAGCTCGGCCCTGCCATATCCTCCCACTGCTACTACGGCAAGACTGTCAGGATTGCCGGCTTCCTCGACTGCGGTGGCTATCGCTTCGTCGACGGCCGCCGTGAGAGCAAGGGTGACTTCGGAACCTTTGGCACCAGAATCATGAAGCCTCCTGGCGCTCTTTTTGCGTTCGTTCAATCTGTCTATTGCGAAGGCAACTTCGTCTCTCATGATCTAAAATATAATCAAGTGGACTTAGAAAACGGAGTCATGACTGGGTTTGGCTCTGAAAGGTGAGACGAACTGTTCGCCAATGCGCCCGCGCGCTCACACCTCGGTGTGGTTGGATGTTTCGAGCGCCGTTCTGACCTTCTGAATGAGTTGGTCAAAGTCAAAGGGTTTTTCGATCACTTCGACTATCCCTTTAAGTCCTGCCCGCTCCTCTGGAGTGATATATCCTGTCGCGATGAGGACCCTGACGTGCGGATTTATTATCGTGAAATTCTCAAGGACTTCTCTTCCGGACAGCTCCGGCATGTTCAAATCCAGCACCACAAGGTTTATTTCTTCCCATTCTTTTCTGTAAATATCCAGCGCTGTCATTCCGTCTTTTGCCGTCGTGACCGAATAGCCCGCCTGCTCCAGAAGGAATTCCGCCGCTTCCCTGATCCCCGCTTCATCGTCGACGAACAAGATCCTGCTTCCGTATGTAGTGAATTGTTCCCCCACGCGAGGCTGAACAACCTCGCCCTCCATTATTTCATCCGACAAGCTGGGCGGAAGGAATATGCTGAACACGGTTCCCTTCTTGACCTCGCTGTATACTTTCAGAAAGCCGTTATGAGAACGGACAATACCATATACCACGCTCAGACCGAGGCCTGTACCTTTCCCCGGCGGCTTCGTCGTGAAAAAGGGTTCGAATATTTTGCTCATCAAGTCTGGAGGGATTCCCTCGCCGTTATCTCTTATCATTATGTAAGCGTAATTCCCCGGAGCGACCTGGTAGATATCGGCCTCCATCGGCGATACTTCTCGTATCTCCGTCTTGATCAGCAGAGTGCCGCCGTGAGGCATAGCGTCTCTTGCATTCACTGCCAGATTGAAGATCACTTGCTGAATCTGGCTCTGATCTCCTTCAACGAAGATCGGAGTGGCGAGCAACTCTGTCTCGATCTTTATCGTGCGGGGAAAAGTCTCTTCGAAGAGGGGAAGTGACTCCACTATTATCGCATTTATATCGAACGGTTTTCTCTGTTCCAGCCCCTTCTGCCGGCTGAAAGTCAGCAAACGTCTGGAAAGGTCGCTGCCTCGAAGCGCTACGTTAGTAATGTTGTCCGCGTACTTCTTGAATTCAGTATCTTCCAGCCTGCGCTGAAGCAACTGTGACGAGCCGAGCACTACCTGAAGAATATTGTTGAAATCGTGCGCTATCCCGGCAGCGAGAGTGGCCATCGATTCGAGCCGCTCGAACTGTTCCAGTTTTTCTTTTTCCCTGAACTCACTTGTGCTGTCGACAATCAGGGATTGGACGCCGACCTTGTTCCCGATGTGGATTAGACTCGAGTAGCCCGATAGAGTGACACGTCTTCCGGAGGCCGTAGTCCCGCTCGCCTGCCATCGATCCCCGTTCTTTTCCCCCCTCAGTATCGTGTCGAAAACATCGAGAAGGGATTCATGGTCTTTTCCATCGATGTAAACCGATAGATCGCTTCCGGACAGCCGATCGACCTCCGTCTCGAGTATTTCAGCCAGCCTTGAATTAGCGAATATGAGGCGATTGTCCACCATGATACAGCTTCCTATATAAGGATTCTCGACGATCCGCCTGTACTTATCCTCGGAACTTCGCAGCTCATGGACTTTGTCCTGGACTTCTTTCTCAAGCCTCATCGACCATTTGAATGCCACGGACATGATCACAATACCGCCGCCGATAAGACCAACGACTAAAAATGCCGCCAGCAAAAGCAGCGAGTTTGTCGGCCTGAACAGGTTCGAGATCTTGGCTTCAGGCTGGATCGACGCGAACGATCCCCTGTATCCTTCAAAATCAAGTGGGGTGGTGATAAGAAGGTAAAACTCACCCATGCCCGACTGACTCTGTCCCTTTAGAATCCTGTACCCCTCGCGTCCGGTCTTCGACAGGCTGTTCAGCTGACCGGTGAGCTCTTTCGCGTTTATATCGGCGTTCTTGAGAACTGCGTACTTGAAGCTTTCTCCAATTTCATTCTTATTATCAGAATAGATGATTGTGAGTTCCTGAGAAACCAGCCGCGGATGCAGGCCCAGACCGCTCAACCCTGCAAAGCTTCTCGTCATAAGTTTGTTCAAATCAACCAGCGCGAAAGTATAGATGCTGTTCCTGAACCGGTTCCGGGACCTAACAACGACCAGGTACTTGGTATCCTCTCCGGCGGGCCCGGCCGCAATATCGATTCCCTGATTTCCTGCTTCACTCACGGACCTGACAAGAAGTTGTTTCACAAGGGAATCGCTCCCTTCGGTTTTGGTTCCGTAGAAGAGATCGATTTTCATCCCGCTGTCTGCATATCCGACTGCGTCGACAAACCTTTCCTGTCTTTTCAAATCCAGAAGGAGCACCCCGGGATCAGATACATCCTGCGAGCGCTGCAATCGCAGTACGACATCCTGCAACGACGACCTGACTCTCGCAGCGGCAAGTTTCTCCACAACTACCCTGGACTGAGCATAACTCTGCAATGTCGAGATCCTAAGATTCTCGTAAAGCGATTGTGCGATTATCAATATGATAAATATGAAAACTGTCAGACCCGCTCCTATGAGGTAAAGGGCACGCAGGACCTTGACCCTCAACGCGTCGATATATGATGTCTTCACTTGCCGGAGAGCAACCGGGAGGTAAATGCGAATGAAGTGGATGACCAGCAGCCCGGCGACGAGCGAGATAGATACGCCGAATACGTTGAGGCTCAGCCTTATTTGGGAGTGGAGATTTATTCCGCTGCCCAGCCCTGCAGCAGCAAGCCATATGGCAGGCTCAACCAAATAATACGCTGAGAGATAACGAAGCAGCCTACTCTTCCAAGAGCGGCGCGTTTTGCTGACGAGAGGAAAAAACTCCGCGGCAAAGAGGACGATTCCAAAAAGCAGCACCTGCCTGACAACGTAACAGACCGCACCAAATCTCCAGTAGATTGGCTGACCGATGCCCAGATAATAGGGGATGAATACTATGAGAAAAATCCCCGCTACAAAACTTGCTATCCTGGCCATCCTTCTTCTGCCCGGACCGAAATCGGGCCGTATGGAGACAAGAAATGAGTATATGCGAGCCGTGCCGACCAATGCGAGTGCCAGACCTATAACCGTACCGGCTGTCAGCAGGAACAGCCAGAAATCATCGACTTGCCCGAAGCTTACATCAAAGTAGAGTTTGAATAAGTAGGAGAAAGTAACCAGAGATGTTCCGGCAAAGAGCGACGGCCCTCCCTTGGACCTGCCGTAGGAAAGGCCAACCCTGAACGCGAGATGAGTCAGCGTGGCAACGGGGATGAAAACAAATAGAAAGTCGAGTATGTCTGCGGCAATTATCATTAAGGAACTAACGCTGCTGTCACTATTATAGTCAGCCTAAGAGGTGTAATCAAGTAGAATTCCACAAAAACGGCATATGCTCCGTTTTAGAAAAACCGGACTGCGACCGGGAAGGAAGTGACTTGCCTTCCCGTTAGAATCTGAATTTCATCAGACTCAATGTCACCGATATACTTTTTGCACTCGAAGGCGCTATGACAGCGTCAAAAGTGCCAACGCCTAGATCAAAGTCCCATGATGAGAGGTCGAGGCCGAGTCCTAATGCCCACCTGAACCCGTAAGCTCCACCGAATCCGAGCCCCGTCCGGATAGGCAGCATGCTGATCGGTTTCCACTCGGTCCCCAATACAAATTCAGGAACGGTCGAATTCCCGAGTGAGTTGTTGAGCCCCTGGTGATAATCTATGCCGACGAGAAGTTGACCGGGGATGGTTGGGAAAAGTTCATCCATCTTCACCGACGCGCCTATATTCAATCTCGTCGGCAGCGGAGTTGTGAATGCCGAAGAGACTTTGTCTCGGCGCTTAAAGAAATCCTTGAATGCATTGTTCAAGCTGTCAAGATTGCTCTTGGAACCCGGCTCTCCCTGGACTGCCGGCGTGAATCCGGCGAACGTAAAGGAAGTATCTCCACTGGTTCGCAGCGTGTTCTTCGTCCACGTTATCCAGCCGAGGTCCGTCAGACTATACCCTACTTTTATGAAGTCGATTACCTTTGCCGTTCCGCCGAGGTCAAAACCGAAGCCGGTACCCGCGGTTGCGAACGGGTTGAAGTTCACCGTTGTGTCTCCCACGGGACTTGTCACAGCCTTTGATATAACATCGCTTAGAATACCGGACCTTAATCCGTCGAAGCCGAGGCGAACGTTGAAGGCATAGTTGGATGAATCCGTCTGGAGGTAGCTATTCGAGGTGTGTGCGGATGCGTAGCCGATCCCGGTTACGAACTTCACGCCGATCCCGGCGGTAAGATCTTTCGCAATATCCTCCGGTATGATAAGGATCTGGGGCAGCCGCATGGCAAAGTCCGCATTATAACTGCGGTACCACCATGACTTGGAGCCTATATTGTCCCAGGAAAATGATGTTCCCGGAGAATTACCGTTCAATGCGAACAGGACGAGGGAGTTAGGCAGGCTCGCACGGGCTCCGGCTATATCGTCAATAGAAAATCCGTAGGCATAGTCGGTTCCACGAACGGATACCCCCAGATCACGCACGCTGACGTTGGTCAGGACCTTGCCGACTCCGCCGGGAAAAGCGCCGAGGATGGTTCTTTTGTCCGACGCGGTAAGATATCTGCCGACAGGATCACCGGCAGCGTTGACCTGACCCGTACCAGTAAAATAGTCGTTGTACAAATTTAGGTCGAGAAAATTAGTGCCTGCCCTCAGGCTGAAAGGAGCCAACTCAACGACAACCGTTCCGTCAGAATGCGCAATCAGGTTTGCCGGGTTAGTTCCTATGGCGTCGACATCCGTCGAAACCGCGGTTGACAGGCCTCCGAGCGAAATGAGCCTGGCACTCGCAATCTGTTGAGCCCGGGCTCCAAAGACGGGAAACAAGGACAGCACTACAATTGCCATTATCTTCTTCATGTCGCAGCCCCTCACTTTCCGACCAGATTCTTATCGACCCTGAAAGCGAGGTTCGCGAATGCCCTCACGGATATCGTGTTGTTCTTCGTAAATAATACCGTCGCCCTGTCCGGAGACGTAAGGACCCTGAAAGTCATCCTCATATACGATCTGCCGAGCTCTACAGCCTGAGCGTGAGTGAGGATCGTCTGGTTCCTGCTGAACATAGGCGTGCGCACGGTACCGTTCGAGTTGAATTCAGTTGCGGCAGGGATGATGATGCTGTCGGTCGGCAGGGTTCCCACGACCAGCCCTGTTGCGGTGTCAATGAGTTGAGTAATAAAGGCAAGCCTCAGCGGAAGTCCGTTGTTTATTTCGAACACAACTCTTCCGCTATCCACGTTTGCCATTTTTGCAGCAGTACTGGAGTCGCTGATGATCGGAGTCTTGGTTGTGTCGATATATACGCCGTCGCTAATTCCTATATCGAGCGGCATCGTCAAAGCGGCAGTCCCGCTCATCAGGTCTCCACTCTGGATAGTTCCTTCGGTCAGCGTCGGGTTTACGGTTACATAACCGGTTATTATGAATCTGTCAGGCATCGTTCGCGTCTGTGCCGAAAAAGAATTTAGCGCATTCACGAGGGCCGGTCCCAGAGTGATAATGTTCATCTGATTCGGGTACACTACTTGCTCGACCACGGCGGAGTCGGCCGGGTAAGGACCGAGCGTACTGCTTGATGGAATCAATTTCAAATGCACAAGCCATGGGAATCCTCCAATCTTATGCAGATCGAGCACCAACTTCGTGGAATCGCTATAAGTGATCGCACCTGAAAAACTGTTACGGAACTGGCCGAGATTGACTGCTTGTGTATCGGGAGCGATAGCGATCGGAGCGGAGAGATGGACTACACCGGTGAACGATGAGAATTTGAGCTCCGAAACGATGAAAGAAGATTTGATCGAATCTGATGTGGAGATATCGACGAATTGGTTACCCGATCCGGGGATATCGGCGGTAACGGTGTATCGAACGGTGTCGGTGGGATTTCCGCCGGCGTCCGCCATTTCAAGGGTGTATCCTTGTAACGAAACTTCCTGCCTGTACGTGCTGCCCGCAGTTCCGGCCGAGTTCAGAGTGAAGTCCAGCGTGAGCGGGGTGCCTGCCTGATCCTTCAGGCTGTTTATTACAAGATGGATCGGCGCCGAAAACGGGAACTGATTCGTAACTGAGATTCCCATGTATCCGCTGTCGATAGCCGCAGACTGTACCATGTTGGAGTCCGCAAGCCTAAGTCTCTCGTTCTTCACCACCGGCGGCTGTGGCGGGATCTTTGCGTTGGCGGCTGAGACCCTCACCTTGATCAGATTGAAAACGATGCCCATCAACGTATCGGATTGGAAGGTACGTGGGGTCCCACCCGAGCCCGGGGAACTATATGTGAAGACGGCGCGGGGATTGTCAGGGAGTGTGACACCAGCCAGGGAAACCGTGTCCACGATTGTCATGCCAGGAGCGATAGAGTTACCCGGGACCGGAACGTTCAGGAGGACATTCCCTAAAGAATCTTCGACGTCGATTCCGTTTTGAAAATTAATCGTAGCCGGATATCCATTATGCAAGGTTGTCTCTAAATACCCGCTGCTGACTGTGGCAGATCTGAAATTGTTGTAAGGATGATCGGGTGGCAGAGAGATCGATTTCGGAGGCGAGATAGCCGGTACCGGAACCGTTGCGCCGACCGGAAGAGAAGGGTCGACCTCCACGAAGTTGGCAGGCGGCGGTGAATCTATTAAGAAATCACCGGGACTCTGAGCGGTTGAAGTTAGGCCGACTCCTTTGATTCTGAGCCTATCACCAATCCTGATTTCATTGATCTGCTGGGATTTTGAAAGTTCAAATAGCCCTGACGGGCCCGATGGGTCAAGGTATGCAGTATCGCCACCGGAAACAATCACGGAGTCCTTGTTCAGTATCTCTTCCAGCGTATAAGTTCGGTTGAAAAGGGGGGCTGAAAGTTGGGTATCCCATGACGGCATCACAAAGGAAGCAACTTTGTACTTTGAGCATCCGATCATAGCAAGGGCCATCGCCGTGATCGAAGCGTAGAGGACGCCCTTCTTCATTCAAAAGTCCTTTCGACATTGAGTGGAACCACTTTGCCAGCTACACTTGTAACTTAAACTAGGAAGACCTTGGTGCAGCACGATTGCTGCTGGTCGCGGCAGCCTGATGCATGCCGCCTACTTAACTAATCGGAAGGATGAAGAAAGACTTTATCTGCATTTTTGCGATTTGAATTCCCGGGAATGGCCCGAATGCGCCAAAATTAGTGAATTCAAGCACCTGGGGGCTGGAAACCGAAGGGTGAAGTCGGGGGGACGGGGCCGGCGAATACCTTAATTTCTCCGAAGTTAAGCTCGTATTTCTCAACATTCTCGCGAAGTGCCCCTAAAAGCATCTTGGCGTGCTGTGGGGTCATAATAATCCTCGCATGCACCTTCGCTTTAGGGACCCCCGGCAGGAGTCGCGTAAAATCGATGATAAATTCGGCCGGAGAGTGTGAAATGATGGCAAGGTTCGAATAAATACCCTCCGCCTCTTTGTCTCCGAGTTCGATGTTGATTTGTTGAGGAACGTTTTTTTCTTCAGACATCTCAGACTCCTAACTTCTTGAGGACCCAACTTCATATTGACTGCCGGTCGTCCTGGCGACGTGGCTGCGAATGTGCCCTCATCATTTATGATATGACGCTCTAGAATAAGCCTTGCAACGGACTGATACAACACCTTAAGAAATAAAAAAGCCGCCATGAAGCGTTATAACGCTGTCACGGCGGCGACTTTGAAAACCGAACAGACCGTCAGTGCATCTTTCTCAACGAATCGGCTTTTTGCATGGCGTTCTTCGCCTTTTGAATGTCGTTCAGGTAAGCGTAGACTTTGCCGAGCAGTTCCCATATACTGGGATCATTCGGCTTGTAGTTGGAGAATTTCTCCAAGTAAGGGAGTGCCTTTTCGAACTTGGCGCTTACGGCCTTCCGCAGCGAATCCGGATCGCTGTTCTGCGATGCGTTCTGCTGGATCTCGACGCCCCAGTTCACGTACGAAGCACCCATATTATAAACCGCGTTCCAGTATTCAGGGTCGATCTTCAGTGTCTTTTCAAATTCCGCTATCGCCTCCGGGAATTTATTGGCCTGCAACAGAATCACGCCGTAATTGTACTGGAAATCCTTGTTGTCCGGATTCTTCTGGGCGGCCATCTTGAAGGCGTCCGCAGCCTCTTGAGTCATGTTAGCGCCGATATAGCAGTTTGTCAGAACAGTCATAATGTTGGCATCACTCGGGAATAGGTTGGCGGCAGGCCTGAGGATCGACAGCCCTTTCTTGTACTCGGTAACTGCTTCATTATAGTAGGTCGAGTCAATGTTTGGATTGTAAGCAAAGTCGACCTTCTTTTCGGCAAGTGTATCGGATTGGAACGTCAGTGTCAATCCGAGTTTCTTATACGACCAGACATCCTTCGCGGGAATCTCGCGTGTCCTGCCGCGTCTCAGCCTTTCTTTCCTCGCGGGTTCTGAAATGCTCGTATCGGGTTCTCCGATAGCCTGACGCACATCATACTCCGTCGCGCCAGACTTGACCTTCTTCAGCCCTTCGGCGATCTCCAACTTGTTTCCGTTTTCGTTCTCGAATTTCTGTTTGAGTTTGCTTCCCTTTTCGTAATAGATTTCACCCAACATTTTTGCGGCGGTTTGGTCTTTCTCTCTGTTCCAAAGAACCGTCAGGGGTGCGACCGAGCTGTCCTCATTACCCATATTGAGGTAAGTATAAGCAAGACCCCTATACCCCATCGTGCTGTCCGGCTCAAGGAGAACTGCTCCCTTGAAGGATTTCAATGCATCCTGGTAGTAAGAAGAAGTATCTCTCCCTTTCTGCAAATCTCTGCTTCCCTGATTGTACGCAGATGCCCAGAATTGGCGTCTTACTTTTATTATGTCTGAGTCGTGTGCAGCCGAAAGTTTCATCGTTTGCTTGAAGGCATCCATCATCCCCGGATATTCCTTCTTTTCTCCCCTGACTATACCCAGGTAATACCATGCTTCTACATTCGCGGTGTCCTTCTGGACGGCTTTTTCGAGTTCCGTCTCCGCTTTGTTCCATTCGTTCTTCTGCATGTACAATTTCGCGCTTGTCAGTTCCGCTGAGGAACACTGGAAACCGACGAAAGCAAAACTGAGCGCAAGAAGACCGACCAGCGGCCCCAGTAAGCTGTACTTCTTCATTATCTCTCACTCCATTTCAAAGTTGCACAAACTTGTTTCAGTAAATATAAAAAGCCCGGCTTGCATTTACAATTCGTTGTCCTGCAATAACTTACATGTATATCGCATTCCGGTGTATGTAATCCTCCACATCAGCCGGGACCAGATACCTTATTGATCTGCCGGACTTCACGCGTCTCCTGACATTCGTGGACGATACATCGACGCTTGGAACATTGACTAGTTCGATCCGGGAAAGGAGATCTTTGTCGACGACCGCCAGGTCAAAACCGGGCCGGTTCATCGCCACGAGTGTGCACTCTTCGAGAATGCGATTGGGCTCTTTCCAGGTATCGAACTCCATCAGAAGATCTATTCCCATAATAAAGAATATCTCTGCATTTTCATGTTCGCGTTTCATCTCTCGAAGAGTCTCTATAGTGTAAGAAGGCCCTTTGCGGTGAAGTTCGGTGTCGGACAGTTCGAAAGCCGGGTTGTCCCTGATGGCAAGCTTCACCATCTCAAACCGGTGTTTTGCAGCTATGACTCCGCGTTTTTGTTTATGCGGAGGAATTGCGGCCGGGACGAAGATGATTTTGTCCAGCTTGAGATGATCCCTAACGCCCTCAGCAGCCAGAAGATGCGCTATGTGAGGCGGGTCGAACGTTCCACCGAAGATCCCTAATTTCTCAAAGGACCTCTCGCGCATCAAAGCTCGCCGTACTTGTCCTTTAACCCGAGGAGAAAATCGGTTGTACGGCGGGCATGTTCGATTACCTGTCCGTTCCTCGTAAAAGTGTAAAAAGTTCTTTTGAGGCCGGCAGGATCGCGCATACAGGAAAATCGCTCGAGCGTGAAAAGCATTGCTGCAAGCGGAGACGAGATTTTCATTGAAACTTCGAAAGGAGACTTCGTATTCAAGGCATCGAATATCTGAACATGAGGCTTCTTGAGGCCGACCATGTAAAGCAAATCGGTATCGTCGGGGCCGAGCACAATGACGTCGTCATCGAGGCTGAGAAGCTCATAACCATACCTTAAGGTTTGCAGCGAAACCAACGCAGCATCCACATCCAGATAAATGAGTTTCCTTGCACCGTCGGAAAAGACATTGTCCACGGCGTTTGAAATCCTGTCGGAAAGCTTACTCCCCGTAGCAGGCTTCAGCTTATACTCGAAGCTCGCATGACGGAACACATGTTCGAAATCGGCACGAGCGTCCGCGGGGTCGAAATAGACATAGGGCTGCGCATGAAGGTGCACCGAGGCGCGCTCGACAACGTCAAAGAGCAGAGAAGCGTGTAACTCCGCGGCCTCTTCGTTGGTAAGTGGAGGCACAAAGTTAGTCTTAACTTCCTTGGGGAGCGGAGTCCGCGAAACGACAAGCAGTGATTTCTCTATCATGCAGTAAAAAGTTATAATCCATGCAAACAATATTCAAGAAAATCGGACAATCATTTTGTGCGCAGGTAATATGCGAAGCTCGAGCCGGAGTGTAATTGAATCTCAGCCGGTCCTTGATTAAGTTTCTCATTGCGCGATGCGCGGCGCACTGCGTTGAACGAAATCCCCGCCGCTTCTCGCTTCGTTAACATTTACCGAGCATCGTTCCCGAAAGAGATGAGTAAGCTTTCCTCCGACAACATCGTAGAAGAAGTCAGACGGGCGACCGACATAGTGGAGATAATTTCCCAATACGTCCGTCTCCAAAAACGAGGGAAGAACTATCTAGGACTCTGCCCCTTCCACACCGAAAAGACTCCTTCCTTCACAGTAAACAGAGAAAAAGGGTTGTACCACTGCTTCGGATGCGGAGCGGGCGGAAACGTTTTCACTTTTCTCACGCAGCACGACAAACTCTCCTTCGGCGAAGCCCTCAGGCAACTCGCCGCCAGGGCAAACATCACGCTCCCCTCCTATTCGGAAGGAAAACACAGTGACGTCGACGAGGTCCTCGATATCAACGATAAGGCCGCCCGTTATTTCCGGGATATGCTGAGATCGGATCAGGGTGCACCGGCCCTTTCGTATCTGAAAGACAAACGCCATTTCAACGACGAATCGATCGACGACTTCATGATCGGCTACGCACCGGACCGGTGGGACGGACTACTAAACCATCTCAGGAAAAAGGGAATAAGCGAGGCGATGGTCGAAAAATCCGGGCTAATTCTCAAGCGACAGGATGGATCCGGATACTACGACAGATTCAGGGCGCGGATAATGTTCCCGGTCCTTTCCGCAGGGGGGACGATAATCGCGTTCGGCGGGAGAACCATGAAGAGCGACGAACGCGCGAAATATATCAACTCACCCGAGACCGCCGTTTACATAAAGGGGAGGACTCTTTTCGGCGTGTACCAGGCAAAGAACGCGATCATAGAAAAAGACTCCGCTATTCTCGTCGAGGGTTACGCCGACTTAATTGCTCTTCATCAGTCAGGGATCAGGAATGTCGTCGCTTCAAGCGGCACCGCCCTCACTGCCGAACAGATCCAGTTCATCGCGCGCTATACGCAGAATGTTTACCTGGTTTACGACGCCGATACCGCGGGCCAGGACGCATCTCTCCGGGGGGCAGATATGCTTCTGGAACAGGGGATAAACGTATATATAGTTGAACTTCCCACAGGCGACGATCCCGACACATTCGTGCTGGCAAACGGGAGCGAGGAATTCACGAAGCTCATCAGAAATGCAATGAACATCGTCGATTTCAAAGCATCGCTCCTTACCAGACGCTCGGGAGCATCGTCGGATCCCGCAGCGATCATTCGGTCTATTGTGGACTCTCTCGTCAAGGTCGATGACGCGATAAGGGTTAACCTTTATATCAAGGACCTGGCGGACAAGTTCGGCCTGCGCGAGGACTCGATTTACACGGAGCTTAAAAAGAAAAGATCCAGCCAGCCCAGGCGTACTGCGGAATCGAAACCTGTTTCAACACGTGCACCGCTGAGGCTTCCTGTAGCCGACAGGGATCTTATCAGTCTTCTTGTAAATGTCGATGAAACACTCTTCGATGTAATTGCCAACCGGGTGGGCCTCCTGGAAATACAAAACCCGGCCAGCCGGGAAATGATAGAAAAGATCGTCTCCGCGAGGCGGGACGGAGGAGCACCCTCGGCGGTCATCGATGGACTCTCGTCGGAGGATGTGAGGACCGCTTTCGCCGAGCTCGCGTTCGCCACTCCTCAGAGAAGCCGGGTGTGGTGGGAAGAAATCAGACCCGGAAGCGAAACCCCGGATTATTTGAAATGGATATCGCAGCTTCTAATATCGTTCGAGCTCGAACAGATCGAACAGAAGCTTAAACTACTTCTCACCAAAACCGCCGATGCGGAGAAGAAGGGAATCTCTACAGCGGATCTGGATTACCAGTACCAGCAACTCGTAAACCGGAGACACCTCCTTACCGAGACATACCGCGACAAAGAACTTCTGGGAAGTTATTTCGAGAGTCTGAAATAGAAGAGGCGCTCTCCCACCTGTCGATAACTCACTTCAGCAAGCATCATCCTTACTCTGGAAATCCAATCGAACATGCATGATTGAATTGACCCGCACCGAGCCTCGCAAGGTTTAAGATGGTTGCTTATATTGTCCAACAGCCCCGATTTTCGGCGACGATCTCATAGTTTTGATGCCCGGAAGAGGAATTGAATATTCTTTCCATTCAATCTGCGGCTTAAAAGGAGCAAAGAAGTGATTGAGATACACGATGAAAAATGCGATCTCTGCGGTTGCTGCGTAGGAGTCTGCCCCGAAAACTGCATCGACCTTACCGAGACCCGAATCTCCATCGTCCACGAGATATGCACAAACTGCAGAAAATGCGAGTGGGCCTGTCCATTTGAGGTTTTTGAATTCCACAACGACCGTTCCGAAAAGGATGACAGACTCAAGCAGAGAGTAGCGGTATGAAGGGCTCGTACGATGTGATAGTGGTCGGCGCCGGGCCTGCGGGCTCGACAGCCGCCCGATATGCGGCGATGGGAGGCGCGAGAGTCATCATGCTGGAAAAGGACCGCGAGGTCGGCGTCCCCGTTAGATGCGGAGAAGCGGTCGACCACGAAGGGCTGGCCCCTTTCATCCAGCCGGACGAGAAATTCCTGGCGGCGAGAATCAGCAATTTTAAACTGATAGCCCCTAACGGGAGCACCGTCAGGCCCAACATCGAAGGCCTTGGGTATGTGTTGGATCGCAAGGTCTTCGATTATGAGTTGGCACGGCTGGCCGCAGACGAGGGTGCGGAAGTGGTAACGAAGGCATACGTGGAAGGGGTTACGCACACCGACGGAGCGATCGACGGCGTCACCGTGCAATTCCACGGTCAACGAATTACAGTCAAAGGCAAGATAGTCATAGGCGCCGACGGAGTAGAGTCAAGAGTCGGCCGCTGGGCCGGCATAGATACTACAGTATCCATGCATGATATGGAATCGGCAGCGCAGGTAACCGCCGCAAACATAGACGTGGAACAGGACACCTGCTACTTCTACTTCGGCGAGAAGTACGCCCCCGGAGGATATCTGTGGGTATTTCCGAAAGGGAACAAGACGGCAAACATAGGCCTCGCGATCGCCGCGGACAGGAGTCGCCAGAAACACGCTCTGAAGTTTCTCGATGAGTTTATGGCAGAGAAATTTCCTCAAGCTGCGATCCTTACGAAGCTGGCGGGCGGCGTCCCGTGTGCGGAGACTCTCAACAAAATCACGATGCCCGGCCTTATGCTTATCGGAGACGCTGCTCACCAAGTGAACCCCGTTTCCGGCGGGGGCATTATCAGCGGCATGATTGCCGGAAAATTGGCAGGGACGATTGCAGCAGAAATCGTGAGAGGCAACGATATGAGCCTCCTCAACAAATACGAGAAAGAATGGCAGGATTCACTCGGAGCGCGTCACCACAGATACTACAAAATCAAAAAGGTCATCTATAAGTTCAAGGACGACGATCTTAACGGAATTGCAGCCGAAATGTCCAAGCTTCCGCAGAGACAGCAAACCCTTGGTGCGCTCTTTAAGCAGGCCGTCAGGAAGCACCCCGCGCTGATCATCGACGTTATGAAGCTGTTCTTTTCCTGAAGCCTCACGCTTAACATGAAGATCAACATAATTGTCAGCGCCGACGACCGGATCAGGCAGAAGATCAAATACGGTTTTACGCTCCTTCTCCATCCATTCAGGGTAGAAGTCGGGTTCTCAAAAACCTTTGTGCACGATTGTCCCAACATTTTCTACGGGCGGCAACTCCCCGACGACTCGAAGAGAGTTATATGGATTCGATCTTCGGACGACTTTGCGAATTGCATTTTCGGGTCTGTCCTCCCCGATCTCGGCGGTGTAGCGTGGCTCGAATACGGCGGGAAGAAACTTCCTAAGCTGTTTCCGATCCCTGGTCCGCTCAACCCTGCGATTGATTTCGACATCGCGGGGGCAACGTTCGTACTTGCTTCTGATTTCCAGGACCTCATCAGCCTGCAGAGGGATGAATTCGACCGGATGCGCGCAATGGACTCAATTCAGTACAGGCTGGAAGTCCTCGGTTTCCCCGTCGTGAACTACTATTCAGTGCTTTTGCAGGAAAAGATAGAGGAATACTACGGAGTTTCGCTTGAGAGGAAGACCTACGGCGGCTCCAATTGCGGACTCGCCCTTACACACGATGTGGATTTCACAAGTTACCTAAGTCTGAAGATGATCAGGCGTGAGATCTTCGGCATCGCCGTTCTCAACCGGCACAGGCTCGGATCGACAGAGAGGGTCTCCAAACTCCTTTATCCCCTTTTTGCACTTTTCGGGTATGACATCCCAAGAATAGGGTTGCACTTCATTCATAATGCCGAAACAAGCAGGGGAATGAAGTCGACTTTCTTCATTAAGACCGGAGCAACAGCAAAGCAGGATGTTCCTTACGATTATAAGTCCAGGAAAATGCTGGACTTCTTGAAAACGCTGACCGCAGACGGCTTCGAGATCGGAATTCATCCAAGCATGACCACGTACGTGGACAAGGAACAGTTTGTCCGTGAAAAGAACCGCCTTCAGGAAGTGCTCGGGCGGCGGATAGACTCGGTCAGACAGCATTATCTGAAATTCACTGCCGGCCGGACCATAGGCATATGGGAAACGGCAGAGATGAAATACGATTCGACTCTCGGTTTCTCCCGGGAAGCTGGCTTCAGAAACAGCGTCGCCTTCCCGTATCCTCTCTACAATTTTGCTGAGGACCGTGTCTCGACGGTCACAGAGCTTCCCCTTGTTATCATGGACGGAACTTTCGCCGAGAATAAGACCATCTCCGGTGAACAAGCGTTATCACAGATGAAAGAACTTATCGGAGAGGTCAGAGTCGCTGGAGGCGCCTCGGCGATACTGTTTCATAATTCGCTTACCGATCCGATCGACTTCCCCGGATACACAAACATTTTTCCTGAAGTTCTCGAAGAAGTGAAAAAAGGCGGCTTCTTCGCCGACACCCTCGCAGGTGTCACAGAAAACTTCCTGTGAACCCCTACGTAATCCTTGTTCTTCAAATATTCTTCTCGAGCGGCACGTACATAATCGCAAATGCCGCCACGCAGTCTATCCCAGCCGCGAATCTCACCTTCATGCGCGTGATGATCTCCGGCTCGATTTACCTACTTTATCTCTGGTACGCGCGTCCTGCATTTCGCTACAGGGATCGCGACCTCCTCCTAATGTTGTTTCTCGGATTTCTGTCCATACCCATAAACCAATTCTCCTTTCTCTACGGCGTCAAATATACGACCGCTACGGCGGCTGCAATCCTTTACTCCACCTCACCTGTGCTCGTGCTATTGCTTTCGGGGCTCTACCTGAAAGAGAGAATAACGGCTTCAAAGATCATCGGGACAATTCTAGCATTCGGCGGGGTGCTGATCATCGTCCTCGAGAAGGGTGGTGGGATCGGCGCAGCACACATAAAGGGAGATTTGTTTGTTTTCATCGCCGTCATAGCGTGGAGCCATTACATAGTCCTCGGGAGAAAGTTAATTTTGAAACATGGCGCGCTGAATAGCGCCGTTTACACTGCACTTGCAGGCTCGGCGATGTTCGTGCCGATCGGTCTATGGTCTTCGGTCGGCTACTCCTATTCTTCCATTTCGGGCGGGATATGGATAGAGGTATTATACCTGTCTGTTATAACATCGATTGTCGGGTACATACTCTGGTATACGGCGTTGAGCAAGATCGAGGCGAGCAAGGCTGCGGTATTCGCAAATGGCCAGCCGGTGGTGACGGCGATACTAGGGTACGTTTTCTTACGACAGGGGATTTCGTTGATGTTCGCCTCCGGAGCCGTAACGACGATCGCCGGTGTGCTTATTACGCAGATCAGGCCGAGGCGGGGACATCCTCCCGCCCTGGAGACGGATGGAACGATTGGACGCTAAAGGGCAAGAGAAGCGGTCACTCTCCGTTCAACCTTCAATCTCCTTTGTCGACAGTCGGTTTCGGTCGGGCCGCGTCACAAAGCGGAACTACAGACGTTAGATTGATGCGAATTCGTATTTCTTCGGCGCGTTAGAATTCCAAGGCGCCGTATTACATTCCTATGGTAATCGCTCGCCGTTTAACGCATTCCTAATCTGGATAATAAATCAAAAGGAAGGAGTCTCCCCACTCCCCGTTCACAAGCTGGAGTAACCCTCTTCCTGCCGCTTAACAATCTTTCAGACTCCCAGCTGTTTTCTCAGACAGCGTAGGAATTCACTCTTGAGCCGCGGTTTCCTTGTTGCGGAGCAGCAGTAGTTAAGGGCCGAATCGATGCGGGGGCCCGATATATCAGGAAACTCTTTCTTAATTAAATCTCTCAGATATCTTCTTTCAGCGGGTTGATTGCAGGAGATGAATACACTATCGACATCCTTCTGGACTTTCTCGAAGACCTCATCCCATCCCATTCCATGCTCCGTTTTGTATTGCTAATTACGATGCCAGCAGAAGCAGCGGCGAATCTGGGAGGAGAATCGCTGCCGCGACGCTGAGACAAATAAAGGAGCCTTTATACCCCCGGTGGGATTTGCACGAACGGCCCATCGTGCAGGGGATCTTCAGCCTTGAGCTTTTCTCGAGATGCATTCCAAGACATCACACATTCTTCGACCTTTCACCCACGGTGAAAAGCTGCACCGCGCACCGGAGGAAATCAACCTTAAGCAGACATCCTGGAGATTGCAATCGAGGAAGCGGGGCTGCGCGGTAATGCGAGCCACCGGACAGCCCGCCGGGTACTTATTCTTCGGGTGATTTGTCTATCTTGACCTTCACGGTCGCACGGCGTTTCGATTTCGATGGGCGCCGCCTTCGTTCTCTTATGATAACCGGAGATTTCCTCAGGAACCGTTCGTCGACATCCCCAGGTGCGGCCTTCGCCTGTCCTGTTATCTCGTCGTATTCGAAGACCTCATACTTATAATTGCGTATGACGATCTTCTGTTCGTCATGGTAAAGGACATACTGCGGCAAAATCGGTATTTTCCCTCCTCCGCCGGGTGCGTCGATAACGAAGTAAGGCACTGCCAGCCCGCTGGTATGCCCGCGAAGTTTGTCCATGATTTCCAGGCCGGTCTTGATAGGAGTCCTGAAATGATTCGTGCTCTTTACCATGTCAGCCTGGTAAATATAGTACGGCCTCACCCTCATCATCAGCAGCTTTCGGTTGAGCTCTTTCACGACCTCAGGATCATCGTTCACGCCTTTCATCAGCACCATCTGGTTACCGAGCGGGAAACCCGCGTCCGCAAGAAGATCGCAAGCCTGTTTTGCTTCCGGAGTGATCTCCCACGGATGATTGAAGTGAACGTTGACAAACAGCGGCTGATATTTCTTCATCATTTCCACTAGCCTGGGGGTGATTCTCTGTGGAAGGACACACGGCATCTTCGTGTGGACTCGTATTATCTCCACATGGGGAATCTCGCGGAGTCCTTTGAGGACCTTCTCCAGCATTACGTCGGTCAACATAAGAGGGTCCCCGCCCGAAACGATAACGTCTCTCACTTCCGGGTGGGCCTTGATATAATCCAAGCCGTCCTGGATATACTTCATGCTGATCTTGCTCGAATCGCTGACTTTTCTCTTCCTCGTGCAGAACCGGCAATACATAGAGCACTGGCTGGTAACGAGGAAAAGTACTCTGTCCGGATATCTGTGTGTAATGCTTGGAACCGGGCTATCACCGTCCTCATTCAATGGATCCTCCGGCAGGCCATCGTCCTCAAGCTCCTTTGCATCTGGAATGCATTGAAGCCAGATCGGGTCTCCAGGGTATCGAATGAGACCTAAATAGTACGGATTAATTCTGATGTGGAAAAGGCTGTTCAGCCTTTCGGCAGTTTCTCTGTCAAAGTTGAAGCGCTTGACAAGGTCATCAGCACTATCTATACTCTGCCTCAGCATCTGCTGCCACAGCTCCATAAATTAGTCCTCCGATATTTGTTTAACATAGACCACGAGGTCGTCTCCTCGGCGGTAGTAGTCCTTTATTCTACACCCCTCGCGATAGCCCCGTTTCAAATAGAAACTTCTTGTTGAATGATATTTCTCCTGTGAGCTCGTGTAGACCGTTATCAATCGACCTTTGCTCTTCGCAATATCTTTCTCAGCAAAAGAGAGGAGCTCGGTTCCAATCTTCTTTCCCTGTTGTTCCGGGTCGACGGCGATCCAATAAATATCGAATGTCCCATCCGTCAACGGCGTCGGACCGTAGCAGACATACCCGGCCATTCTGTCTGTCTCAGCCGTATACGTCCAGTAACCGCTCTTAAATGAATTAGCGAAGTAGGAATCCAACAACTCGTCCGCTACCTCTATCTCTTCTTCGGTGAAGTAGTCGGTTCTCTTGAGGATATCCAGGATCAGGGCGTGGTCTTCCCTTACAGTGGGTCTAATACGTACCAACACACCTCTTGAAGGCTGATTCCACAATATTGACTATTAGCTGGCGATACGACCACCCGAACGCTTCGGCGCTTCGCGCAAAGCCCGAACCGTCTGGCGAGAGATCGGGATTGGGATTTACTTCGAGCACGAATACCTTCCCGGTCTTGTCGACCCGCATATCGACCCTGGCATAATCCCTGCACTTCATTATCTGGTAGGCCTTGATCGCGGTGTTATGCAGTCTTTGCTGGAGACGCTGACTGATCTTCGCGGGGCAAACAGGCACCGTAGACTTGTATTCCACAGTCTCCGGCATCCATTTCGCCTCGTACGAGACTATATGATGATACCCTTCGGGCATCGTACTAAAATCTATTTCCGACACCGGAAGCGCGATCAGTTCGTCGTTGCCCACAACTGCAACGTTGAATTCTCTACCTACTACATACTGCTCTACAAGTATCGGCTGCTTGTATTTCTTTATCATATCTTCGAGCAATATCTGCAGCTGCTCGCGATCATTCACCACCGAACCGTTCGAAATGCCGGAACTGGCATCCTCATGGATAGGTTTGGCAATCACCGGGAAAGTGACTTTCTTGCGAGCCACCTCATCAGGCGAGTTGAAAACGCGGAACGGCGGAACATTCAGTTTATGAAAGGCCAGGACTTCTTTAGTCCTAACTTTGTTGAGACAGCTACCGAGTGTTAGCGGTGAGCTGCCGGTATACGGGACTCCCAGAAGCTCGTACAGCCCGGCCACATTCATTTCCTGGAAAGAGTCCCCTTCGATAGATTCGCAGAAGTTGAGCACCAGATCCGGTTTTTCGTCGCGAAGTCTTTCAATAAACTTTCCGATAGCCGGGCTCGTGAGTGCAGTTGAGACTTCATATCCTGCGTCGCTCAACACTTCGACGATGGTATCGACCTGCTCGATCACACTCATCAGAGAAGTATCTTCGATTTTGGGGCTGGCGTCCGCCTCTACCTTGCCGCTGAACGCCATTTCCAATTCCGAACTGATGTCCAACGAGGCTTCGTCGTACACCACCACGATTTTCTTTCTCTTCGGCATAATCCGCCTCTGTAAGTTCCACAAATACTGCTAGTTACGAACTAGTCCTTGCCGAGCCGCTTCAACGCCGCATTCAATACGGCATTGATCATTTGGTCGTAATCCAACCCAGCTGCTCTGGAGGCCATCGGAAAGCAGGAGTGCTCCTGAGGATCCGGCAAAATCCCCGGTAAAGGGTTAATTTCCAGGACATTCGGTTCCCCGGCAGCATCCAACCTCACGTCGATGCGACTCCAGTCTCTGCATCTGAGAACGTCGAACGTCCTCCGACAGATATTCTCAATCTTTGTGTTTAGCGCGGAATCGATCGGTGCCGGACAACTGAACACCTCTATCGGAGAGTCTTTCGTGTCCCAGAGCCATTTGGCCTCGTAGGAATAAACGGGCAATGCTTCTGATGGCAATGAACTGAAATTCAACTCTACCGGCGGGAAAACCTGCAGTTCACTCCCATTACCAAGCAACGCCACCGTAAACTCCCTTCCGGGAAGATACTCTTCCACAAGTGCGGGCTGTTCGTAATTAGTAAGTATTCGTTCCACTTCCTGTCTTAGAGCTTCGGAGTCGGTGACGTAAGAAGAATTGTAAATCCCTTTGCTCGAACCTTCGTGGAGTGGTTTGACGAAGAGTGGATATCGAAGAGAAGCATTAAGAGCTTCATCAAAAGAGCGAGCGACAACAAACCGGGCGGTCGCTATACCGTGATGACCGAGTATCTCTTTCGTCCTCGCTTTGTCAAGACAGGTTGCGAGAGTGAGCGGATCCGATCCGGTATATGGAATTCCAAGGAACTCCAGCATCGCAGGTACCTGTGCTTCACGACTGACTCCGTTCATCCCCTCGGCGATGTTGAACACTATGTCGAACTTCCCATCGCGAAGTCTTTCGTAAGCTGACTCGTCAGCTTCTACGAGCGTAACGCTGTGGAAAAGAGACAAAGACCTCGCGACTGAGTTGATCGTTTCGGCCGTATCCCATTCAGCATACGCGTCAGCCACTTTCTCTTGAACTGTTACGGTGCTTAAGGGAGAAGAGTGGGGAGGAGTTTGAGGAGTGTCGCCGGTGATGCTCTCTCTTTTCTGGTTAAAGACCAGAGCAACCTTCATGAAGCTTCCTGCGTCATGTCCGACTTCAAGTATGTTGGCGAAGCGCCCGTCATTTGCGTGTAATATAATGGTTTCTTCTCAAATGTCAAGCAATGTGGTACACCTTGCGCTCAGTTATGGAGCATGATAAGACCAAGTCTCGATCGATGTTGATTGAACTCGATTCGCCAATCGCTTCTTGTTGTGGTGAGAAAGGGAAAGCACGCCATTTCGGGTTGAAGGTTTACGTCCTGCAACGCGCGATAGGAATATTTGCAAGTACTGACTTGCGCAGAAGATTGCGGGACAAGGCGTGGAGCCGCAGACCGAGAAACATTCAGCAGAAAAATATCAACGGGAAAGAAAAGGCATTCATCAACGAAGAAGGCGTCGACGAATCGACCAGAAACTCGAATACGGAGTGGCTGAAGATCGAAGATTCAAGATAACAGGTTTACATTTCCATCTATCTCTTGTCCCAATGAAGATTCCCTAATATCTTCGTGCCTAGGATGCCTATTATTGCACACGCAATTATACTGCCACGCCGGTGGGCTCTTTCCACCGTTCAGGCGCTCGTGCTTCGAAATGCCTGATCCTGCTTCAACTCCGCTCTGGCCTTAGGAAGCGAATCCGGATACTTCTCCTGCAGATAGTGAATCAACTTTTCCCTGATCTCGCAACGAAGATCCCATGCCGTGCCGGAATCGGGCGCACTCATCAATGCCCTGAGTTCGACCGTGTGCTCCGTGGCGTTCGTGACCTGCAATCCCCACACTTTGCCATCCCACCGAGAGGAGGACTGTAGCGCGGTGTGCAGCTCTCCGCGGACTTCGTCCACCGGGACGGTGTAATCTGTATATATGTAGACCGTACCCAACAAATCGGCGGATTTCCTTGTCCAATTCTGGAAAGGCTTTTCGATAAAATAGGAGAGCGGCACGACCAACCGGCGCAGGTCCCATATCCTTACTACAACATAGGTGGTGCCGATCTCTTCGATCCATCCCCATTCTCCTTCAACGATGACGACATCGTCGAGCCTTATAGGCTCCGTCAGCGCCATCTGAATTCCGGCAATCAAATTCGAAAGGGTGGGCCTTGCAGCCATGCCGATTACCAGTCCTGCGATTCCGGCGGAAGCAAAGAGACCCGCCCCGATGCTTCTTATCTCGGGAAAAGTCATCAGCATTACAGAAGCCGAGATTATTACAACGATCACCACCAGAATTCTTCTCAGGACGTTGACCTGGGTCAGGACCCTCCTGGCCGCAAGATTGTCCTTCACATTGACGTCGTATCTTACGGCCATCGCGTCGGACAATACAGCCGTTATCGCAATGCAGAGCCAGGCTATGCTGGCGATGATCCCCAATCCGAGGATGTGGTTGATCGAATCGTGAAGCTGTGTCGGCAGGTGCAAAACCGGCATGACGATTATTATACCTATCAGAGGAAGCAGCAGAGCGGACGGTTTTCGGGAATGCTTGATAAAGGAGTTGTCCAAGCCGGTTTCCGTCCTGTTCGCAATTTTCGAGGAAACCGCGAACAAAATCCTGTGCACAATCAGGGCCGCAAGTACCGCCGCGACCAGAGTCCCGAAGGACCAGGCGAGACTCCCCCACGAAATCATAATCTTAGTCACAAGCTTTACCTCCTTTCTCCGTTTTCGTGCCCGTGCTCTAAATATCTTAAAAAAAAAGATACGGCGGTGCAACAACATGCAAGCACAATATTCTCGTTTGAACGAGGGCGAAAGAATCTTCGGAAAGGGGAAGAAGAAACGGATCTAGAATAGTGTCAGGATTTGATCGAGAATTCTTTGAGCCACTTCGTATTTCGGGAGAAGTGGGACGTCGATCTCCTCAGGTCTATCGGAAAACAGTATCTTCACCTTATTGGTGTCCGTGCCGAATCCTGCCCCGTCATCGCGCGGATTGTTCACGACGATAGCGTCGAGCGACTTGGAAGCAAGCTTCTTCCTCGCATTACCGACAGCGTCATCCGTTTCGAGAGCAAAGCCGACGAAAACACGTTTCCCCTTCTCCGGTGCGAGCTGGCGAAGTATATCCGGATTCTCCACCACCGGAATGCCGGATCCACCGGCGGCAAATTCAGATTTCTTGATCTTCCTGCCCGGCGGATTTGCCACTTTGTAATCGGCAACGGCCGCAGCCATCACGAGAGCGTCGGACCATTCGATGTGCTTTTCAATTGCAGCAAGCATTTCTTCGGCCGTTGTCACATTCTCTACGGTGACGTTGCGGGGCGTCTCAAGCGCAACAGGACCGCTGATCAACCTCACCTCCGCCCCGCGGTTTGAAGCGGCGGCGGCGAGAGCAAACCCCATCTTGCCGGAGCTTCGGTTGGAAATGAACCTTACCGCGTCGATCGGTTCCTGGGTCGGTCCGGCGGTGACGATTATTTTCTTGCCGACAAAGTCACGATGATGGCCGTCGAAGAACCCTCTGACTTTTTCCACGATCCGGTCGACTTCCGCCAGGCGTCCGGGTCCCGTGATGCCGCTCGCCAGCTCACCCTCTCCGGGTTCGATGATGAACACACCGCGTTCCCTTAGAACCGACAAGTTTGACAACGTCGCGGGGTGCATGTACATATCCGCATCCATTGCGGGTGCCATGATGAGAGGCGCTCTCAAAGCCAGGGCCAAGGAGGTCAGGAAATTGTCGGCAATCCCGCGGGCGACTTTTGCGATTGTCGAAGCAGTCGACGGAGCTATCAGCATAACATCGGCCCACAGGGCTAGGTCGATATGCCAGGTACCCATCGAGGTCGATCTGGTTTGCGGGGGGAACATGTCAACAAGGACTTGGTTATGTGATAGTGACGAAAAGGTCAACGGGGCGACAAAGTTGGTCGCAGAAGGCGTCATAACAACCTTCACTTCCGCTCCTTCTTTTTGCAACTCACGTAGGAGGAAGGCGCTCTTGTAAGCGGCAATACTCCCGCATACCCCCAGGATTATTTTCTTGCCTGAAATCGAGGACATGCCGCCGTCCCCCGTTACGTTAACCGAATTGAGACGCCGGCATGCATACTTGGATTGGAATTATTAAAGAGAAGATTTGTAGCGATAAACGATCTTGCCGTCCAGAAGTTCGCCGAGGGCCTCTTCAGTAGGTTTCTGCAGCTTGTCGAACTCCTTGCTCAGTTCAACCTGCTCGGGATTGACTTTCTCGTCCTCCTCAAGAGATTCCTGGATTTGCTTGATTCCTTCGAGGCGCTGGCTAAACTCGACCTTCCTCTCGTCGCTTATTTGACGTGACCTGCGAGACGCGACGACTATTCCTTCGTATGCGTTTCCGGTGACTATGTCTAACTGACGTATATCGATCGGTTTAAGTCCCACTCGATAACTCCTTACGTTTCTTTTCAATTATATCAAAAACCTCGCCTAAGGCGCGTTTTAGCTCATCGTTGACAATAATATAGTCATATTGTTCCCCTTTCTCAAGTTCCATTTCCACCCTTTCCATCCGGCATTCGATCTGCTCTTTCGTCTCGCTTCCACGCCCCTCAAGTCTCCTGCGCAGAGTTTCAAGCGAAGGCGGTTTAACAAATATGATGACGGCTTCCGGAAACCGAGCTTTGATTGAGAGGCCGCCATTGACGTCGACATCGAAAACTATATCGCGACCGTTCTCTAAAGCCCGTTCGATTTCACTTTTCAGTGTGCCGTAGTAATTAGAGTAGATCTCCTCATGCTCGACGAGATCCCCCCTATTGATTCTCTTCTCGAATTCTTCTTTGCTTAGAAAGTAGTAGTCCTTCCCATCGATCTCTCCAGGCCTTTTTCCACGAGTCGTGGCAGACACGGAGAACCCGAAAGAGGGGTATTGTTTCAGGATATGTTTTACTATTGTGGTCTTGCCGGCGCCGCTGGGGGCCGATACGACCAGAAGCATCCCGCGTTGTTTCATTCCAGGTTCTGGACCTGTTCCCGAATCTTCTCGAGTTCTTCCTTCATCTCGACCACGAGGTGGGACAAATCCGCGTCAAATGCCTTCGATCCCATCGTGTTGGCCTCTCGGTTCATTTCCTGGAGCAAGAAATTCAACCGCCGGCCATTCGAGCCTTCCTCGTCAAGAAGCTTCAAGAAAAACTGATCATGGGTCCTGAATCTCACAATTTCTTCCGTGATGTCAAGTTTATCGGCAATGAGAACTATTTCAAGCTCCAGCCTGGCAGGGTCGGCCTCTTTGCCGTTCAACACCTCCCCCACCTTCTGTCTCAACTTCGCTTTCTCATCTTCGACGCGGGAGACAGCCAGCGATTCAATTGTTTGCAGCGTCGCCTCCAGCTGTCCCACCCTTTCACCAAGATCTTTTTTCAAAGAGAGGCCTTCGTTCAACCTTGCCTTAAGAAGCTGGTCGAGCGCCGCATCCGTTGCGGCCTTCGCCGCTTCCCACTCGATTCCGTCCGTTGGCTCCTGAGGCGCACCTTTGAAAAGGTCCTTGAAAAGAAGCAGGTGTTCAAGTTTGATCGGCGACGAGATCTTCGCGGATCTTTTGAGCGACTTAAGCAGGCGCAATACTTGCTGAACAGACTCGGCATCTACAGCTACATCGTTTGCCTGCGCCCCACAGGTGGTGGATACCATGACGGAAAGTTTTCCGCGCCCTATCCGTTCCCGTACCATCTCACGGATATCAATCTCATGGCTGGCCAGAACCTGTGGAAGTTTAACGTTTATCTCTAAGTACCGGCTGTTGACACTTCGGATTTCCGCAGAAGCCGTACAATCATCGACCTTGGCTTCACCTTTACCGAACCCTGTCATGCTTTGTATCATGATACGTTAGATCCCCGAAGAGTTGCGACGAAATTCTGCACATCCCTTCTCGGCATGGGAGCCTTGTGAAACGCTCGCAGGATCCGATCTTGAAGCCGAAGGTTGTGAGATCGCTCTATCTGGACCTGCCTTTCGACTTGACAGGCATCTTGAAACGTTTATCGACAAGACCTTTCTTGCCGTACTTGGCGAACCTGTCGACCCATTTCTTTACGGTCTTCACGTTCGCGCCGACCTTTTCCGCCGTACCTCTAAGACTTTCAAGCTTCTTGTACGTCTCCACTATCTTCATTCTTTTCTGCACATCACTCATCATGGTACAATCTCCTTTGTTACTTCCTAAGTATAAGGTATCGGATTCTTATTGTCAACGCCGTTACGACCCCCTTGTCTGTGAAGACCAGGGTCGCTAGCTCTGAGGCAATGTTCACATGATTACTGTATGAACTACCACTCAAGGCATTGAGGGTGGAGTCTCCCTCCAGGTGAGCACCCCGAAAGTCCCGGTATATGGAAAATCCGGCGGCGAACTGCTGGCCAGTCTCTTATCATACACATAGTCCTTGTTGTAGCCGTCGATCATTTGGCCGGTAAGCGTGTTGAACTCCCCGACTCCACCGCGCGAGTAGTTCGCTATCGATCCGAGTAAATCAATATATGCCGTTTGCCCAAGGTATGTCGATGAAGCACCTGAGTAGGAGAAAGATCCGTTTTCGGCATAAAGCGCCGCATCGATATCTACAGTCTGTTGACTCGCGGTTAGAGTAATGTTGTTCTGGGCTACCAGGCCGAGCATATCAGTGCTGGACGGATCCGATAACGGATTATTCTGGTAAGTAATATTGTTATCGATAAGAATATTGCCGCTGTTCGAGGCCCCGATGGCTCCCTGCTGTGCCACAACAGTCAATTGACCAGCGAGGACGCCCTGTACGTGGACATCACCGTTCGAGACTGCTACAACACCATTCGGAGCAAAACCGCTGAGCGGCAAGACAGAGTCCCCGGTGGCCGGCACCCTCGTCGTAGTTCTATTCCATCCATATCCCTGCGTTGAGGTGGAATAAAAGGAAACATCTGTTTGCTTGGTAGTGCTGTTGTAGCTGAAATTCAGGTAAACGTCATAACTTCCCTGGGTGTTGCTATTGGTAAACTTGCGACTCGCCTGGCTGGCCGACGGAGTTACTGAAGCCATGTTGTAGCCGACTCCCGACTGAAATCCCGCAAGGAACTTGGGTGTGGCGGGCAGGGATTTGGAAATTCCGAGTTTTGCCGAAACTTGTCCTTCGAACGTCGGAGAACCTGAAACATACAATGAGTCGTCTGTCGCCATCGGACCCGTTACGGTGTCGCCGGTCTTCCAATAGATCCCGTTCTCCCTTACTGAAAAGAATTCCCACTGTGAGTATGACCTTCTCGTGAGGAGAACCTGGACCGTATCCGCATAATCTCCGGTATAGTCCGAGTAAGTACCGACAGATTGGAGCATGTCTTCTGCCGGCTCACCAGGTACAGTTAAGGTCGTTACCGTGTAATTTCCGCCTGAAAACTTCCCGCTGACGGGGAATCCGGTAGAGTTGATGTCGTTGAACAATGAATCGCAACCAATGTTCGCTCCCGCCACGGCAATATTATAGACATTCGCCTGCCCATAGTACTGGATGTAATTTGTGACCGCACTCGTCGACTCTCTGTCCCAGTATTGGCCAGCAATTCCGAATATCATCGCAAAGCCAATGATGACCAACAGGGTTCCTCTTCCAACCATAGCTCGGCCTCTATCTGTTGTTCAAGTTTTTGGAGACCAATCTTGTCTGCCTCCACGTCGAGAAAATGTGTTTATTCGCTGTATCCGCGTAGGCACTGACCGGCTCGACCATCACAGTGACTTTGATTACTTGTACGCCGGCCGTATCACCCTTGAACGGGGTCTGGACCGTATCGCCAAGCGCGTTAATATATTTCAGCAGGAACTCTGTAACTCCGAGGTTCGAACTGTCGACTGCCGAAACGCCGTTTATCCCACTCACTTTACGAACGAGCATTCTCACATTGGGATTCGGACACCCCGCGATTCTCCAAGGCTCCATATCCCAGGTGACCGTGTCCATGCTCCCGTCATTGTTCAAGTCGGCTAGAAATGTGATCTCGTTTGTGTCGCCTCGCACTATAAAATCCTTTGACGGGATGCTGCTATTCTTACAATAACCTATCAACCTGAAATCCCATTCCAGATTTTCGACAATCGAAGTTATGTTCTGTTGAACTGTAAGCGATGACTCGGAAGCAAAGGTATTACTCGTAGCCCGCTCGTTCATGGAGAGTGCAGTAAGAAGGAGAAGGCCGCTTATCAACATGGAACTGACGATGTCCAGAATCGTAGAGCTTCCCATGACTGCTATCTCCCGGCCCTGCCGAAGAACCAATAGCTGTAAATCGAATGCATGACGATCGTATCCGGCAGATCCCTATTCCATACGTACACATCCAGTCTTTTAGTCCACGACCTCACCGGCGAATTCTGGTTTAGATCAGACGAGTTGTCTACATAGTAGACCCTTGTTCTCCAATAGTATTTCCCGGTGCTGAGAGTTGTGCTATCAAGCCTTCCCTGCCCGTATAGACCATTGTAGTCGTCGAAATCGTTGAGGTCGTTGGGATTGCCATTATCCTGTCCTAGCGCCGAGGCGGGCGTCAGCTGGGACAGGACTGTATCGACGCCAGATACGGTGCTAGAGTCAAAGGCCGTGGAGTCGGCCTCCTGGATAATTGAAGTTGCAAGGGAAACAGCGTCAAGGCCACAATTGGCCTGCAACATGACACCGCTGGTACTGATGATATTGCGGTTTGTGGTAAGTATAACCATTCCCAGGAGCATCATGGCTCCAATGGTTAAGAGCGTCTGTCCGGTACCCATTGGTCCTCCTATAGCACAAAATCCTTACAATTGGCAGGACCATCCGATTCACATCGAATGAACTTGCCACCCCTCCATGTGCTAACCCAACATGTAGACGGGCCGGTGCCCGTACACCTCAAAAATGCCCGTCACGTCGGACATCATCGACACATGAACGTCCCTAGTATTATCGGAGTTCCCTGGAACTTCTTTAGTCCAAGTAGAGGGCATGTTGATTTGGCTCAAGTTAACCGGCGGGCTGCCAGATATCCGTGTTTGAGCTGAAAGAGGAGATGATCTTTGTGCCGAAGGCGGGACTCGAACCCGCACGCCCTTTCGGGCCCTGCCCCCTCAAGACAGTGTGTCTACCAAATTCCACCACTTCGGCCAGGCAAAAAGTTAGAAAACTCAGCCTGAAAATTCAACCCCGTTTTTAGCGATGGGGCCCTCTTCTTTGCCTGTCCGAGTGTCTGTGTTGCGGCCTGGGTTCTTCTTCGTGTGCATCGGGATTGGGATTCTCTATCAGAGCCTTCCGGCTAAGGTTATACCTTCCCATGTCGTCGACCTCCATCAATTTCACCTCGACTTCGTCACCAAGTTTGAAGACATCTTCAACCTTGTTGATTCTCTTGTGGTCGATCTGGGATATGTGGAGCAGTCCTTCTTTGCCGGGCAGGAATTCCACAAACGCGCCGAAATCCATAAGCCGCTTGACCGTTCCTTTATAAATTTTGCCGACTTCAGGAAGTTCGACAAGGCGTTCTATCATCTCCCGCGCTTTATCGCTGGAGTCTACAGAAACGGCCGCTATCACTACCGATCCGTCATCTTCTATATTCACTTCGGCGCCGGTTTGCTGAACGATATTCTTGATGACTTTTCCGCCGGGTCCGATGACCGCGCCTATCATATCGACGGGTATCTTCATCGTGGTCATCCTCGGTGCGAACGGGGACAATTCTGCGCGAGGTGCGCCTATGGACTGTTCCATTATTCCCAGAATGTGATACCGCCCCTCTTTCGCCTGAGCAAGAGCCCTCTCCATGATTTCGAAAGAAATGCCGCGAATCTTTATGTCCATCTGAAAGGCGGTAATGCCGTCCCGTGTACCTGCAACTTTAAAATCCATATCACCAAGATGATCCTCGTTCCCGAGAATATCGGTGATCACGGCAACATCGTCGCCTTCCTTGATAAGGCCCATTGCGATTCCCGCGACGGATTTGGCAAGCGGAGCGCCGGCGTCCATGAGCGCCAGGGATCCAGCACAGACAGTTGCCATAGATGAAGATCCGTTAGACTCCAGTATGTCGGATACGACTCTGACGGTATACGGGAACTCTTTTTCGCCCGGGATAAGATTCTTCAGAGCACGCTCCGCAAGATTACCGTGACCTATCTCCCTGCGGCCCGGGCTTCCCATCCTCGATACCTCTCCGACGCTGTAGCCGGGGAAATTATAGTGGAGCATGAACCTCTTCGACGATTCAGGAAGCAGCCCGTCAATCGTTTGCTCATCCAACTTGGTCCCGAGCGTCACGGACGTAAGGCTTTGGGTCTCGCCGCGTGTAAAGAGAGACGATCCGTGAGTCCTCGGCAGAAGGCCGACCTCACAGGTTATCGGGCGAACATCTTTGTAGCCTCTCCCGTCCAGCCTCCGACCTTCTTTTAATATCATTTGACGCATATCTTCACGATCTATATCGTGCAGGATTTCCGAAATTTTCCCCTCCTGCTCCGGGTATTTCTCAGAGAGTGCAAGTAAAACGTCTTCCTTAATCTTCTTTGTACGCTCACTTCGCTCTGCCTTTCCGACGACCGTTCGGTTCAATTCGTGAATGCGAACGTAGGAAAGCGCCTTGACCTCAGAAACTAAAGCCTCGTCGACTTCATCCTTCGGTACTTCTCTCTTAGGTCTGTTGACGGCAGCAGCAAGCTCCTTCTGAAGCGCAACGATTTCCCTTATATACTTGTGGGCAAATTCGAGCGCGCCCAGAAGCTCCGGTTCAGAGGCTTCCCTGGATTCGCCTTCAACCATCACTATCGAATCGTCGGTGCCGGCAACAGTCAGATCCATGTCACTCTGAGCAAGGTCAGTAACTGTCGGGTTAATCACATATTTACCTTCTACTCTTCCGACCCGTACCTCGGCGATGGGACCATCGAACGGGATATCGGAGACAGAAAGAGCTGCCGAAGCGCCTATCGCTCCGAGAATGTCGGGATCATTTTCTCCGTCGAAAGAAAATACGGTCGCAACAACCTGCGTTTCGTAACTCCATTTCTTGGGAAAAAGGGGACGGATCGGTCTGTCGATCAGCCTGGCAGAAAGAATTTCTTTCTCGTTGGGCCGCCCCTCTCTCTTTATGAAGCCGCCGGGGATCTTCCCCGCAGCCGCCGTCTTTTCACGGTACTCGACGGAGAGCGGGAGAAAATCTATTCCTTCCTTCGCTTCTTCCGCCGCAACAACGGCCGCCAGGACAAGTGTATCCGCATAGCGGACCATCACGGCTCCACTGGCCTGTTTGGCAAGCTTGCCTGTTTCGATCGACAGCTTTCGGCCGCCTATCTCTATTTCTTTACTTATGACACCTTCCATTTATATATCCTTCTTCTCTTTTACTTTCTGAGGTGGAGGTCCTCGACAATCTTTCTATACCGGTCGATGTTCCTGGACTGCAAATACTCCAGGAGCCGGCGACGCTTCCCGACCATTCTCAGCAATCCGGTGCGTGAGTGGTGATCTCCCTTGTGAACTTCAAAATGTGCACCCAACTCGTTGATTCTCTGAGTCAGAATGGCAATTTGCACTTCCGGACTGCCCGAATCGTTTCCGGATTTGCCGTATTTTTTGACAATATCCTGTTTCTGCTCCTTTGTCAAAGGCATTACAAAAACTCCTATTTTTGTTTGTTGACTGTTCTAACCAAAAACTCATTCATGACGCGCTTGTCCTCGTCCATCTGGGTTATCAATTGATCTGCCGAATCGAACTTTTTCTCCTCGCGCAGCCGATGGACGAAGCTCACCCTGATCTTCTTTCCGTATATGTCCCGGTCGAATTCGGATATCCAGACTTCCACGATGGGTATCCCCCCATCTTCAAAAGTCGGCCTTACGCCGATACTTGCCAGTCCGGGGAATTTGGAACCTTCCACCTGTACCTCTACGATGTAAACGCCGAACGCCGGTATCAAAAGACGTTCGTCAACGAGCCTGAGGTTGGCCGTTGGATACCCCAGCGTCCTCCCCCGGCCGTCTCCGCGAATCACGAATCCCTCAAACGCAAAGGATCGCCCCAGCATCTTGTTTGCGAGCTGAAGGTCTCCTTTCCGAAGTAGACGCCGGATAGCGCTGCTTGAGACTATCTCATCATCGATGAAGACCGCGTCGATGAAGTCCACATCGAAACCTATTCTCTTCCCGACCCTGCGGGCGAATTCCACCGATCCCTCGGCCCCGCGGCCGAACCTGTGGTTATAGCCCAGCACCAGCTCGCGCATCCCGATCTTCTCACATACAAATTTCACCAGGAAGTCCTCCGCCGTCACCATGGAAAAGTCACGGTCGAATTTGAGCATGCATATTTCATCAATCCCTGCTTCGCTTATAAGTTGTGCACGCTCTTCTTCGGTCATAAGAAGTTCGACTTTTCCCCTGCCGACCACTTCTTGCGGGTGAGGCTTGAAAGTGATCAACACACTCCTGCCTCCGAGTGCCTTTGCTTTTCCGACGAGATCACGGAGGATCTTCATGTGAGCGACGTGCAATCCATCGAAGGTACCGACCGTCACGACGGATTTAGGGTCGAACGTAATATCTTCCATCGAGAAGTATATCACGCGGCGCAGCTCGTCTTCAGTTCGTCCAGCTTGACAGCTTTCTCGACCATATAACCACCGATTCTCGTCCTCACTAGTGCTTCAAGAACGGAACCACAACCAAGCTCGTCGCCGATGTCTCTCGCAAGACTTCTTATATATGTGCCGCTGGAACACACAATCCGGAGAGTCAGCATCGGGGGGAAATAAGATTCGATATCAATCTTGCTTATCGTAACGGTTTTTGCTTTCAATTCGAACTCCACCCCGCGTCTCGCAAGGTGATAGGCGCGCTTACCTTCCACCCACGTCGCCGAATAATCCGGCGGCACCTGCTGGATTGTGCCTGTATAACCTGCCAATACGTCTCTGATTTTCTCAAGAGACGCCGGCACTTTCCCGTCATGCTCGACGAGCTCCGTTTCAAGATCATGGCTCTTCGAAACGACACCCAGCCTAAGCGTCGCGACATATTCCTTATCGAGCTTCAGAAAGCTGTCCATCATTTTGGTTTTCTTCCCCGTCAAAAGGATGAGCAATCCCTCGGCGAGCGGATCCAGCGTCCCCGCATGTCCCACTTTCTTAAGCTTCAGATTGTTTCGGACGTTCCTGACGACTTCGAAGGAAGTCATCCCTTTGGGCTTGTACACTGCTATTATGCTGCCATTTTCATTTGTCGTTGTCATGGCTGCCGGAGCCTCCGTTCCCACCATTACGAGTCTTCTTGAGTAACTCCTCGATGTTCGCAACATAATCCATTGTGTCATCGACAAAGAAAGCTATTTCCGGCGTAAACTTGAGCCTCACCTTTGCTCCAATGAAGTGACGGATATCCTTCTTGGCTTCGTTCAACAAAAACAGTGTTCGTTCTTTCACCTGATTATTACCGAAGATGCTGATGTATATCCTCGCGAGCCGCAGGTCGGGCGACATCGTTACTCTGGTTACGGTCATAAATCCCATCTCGGAAGTCCTGTAGTCGCGTTCGATAAGCTGACCCACTTCCTCCTTGATTAAATTTCCGACCTTTTCTGTTCTTACCGACATACCTGAAGAATTTCTTTCTTGAACAACTTGTGCGGACAACCGCATTACTTGGATCAAGCAAGTGTGCGCTGGGTTTCAACTATCACAAAGGCTTCGATCGTATCGCCAACTTTGACATCGTTGAAATTCTCGAGGCTGACGCCGCATTCGTAACCTTCTTCAACTTCCCGGACGTCATCCTTGAATCTCCTAAGCGAAGCAACGTTTCCTTCAAAGACCGGTATACCATCGCGCACCAGTCTCACACGGTTATTCCTGGTGATCTTTCCGTCCACCACATAGCAGCCCGCAACGGTTCCGAATTTGGGGACTTTAAAGGTCTGGCGAACCTCGAGCGAGCCGACAACATCTTCATGAATTTCTGGGCTAAGGAGTCCCTCCAGCGCTTTTCTTACGTTCTCGATGGCGTCGTAGATGATGCTATAAAGTTTTATTTCCACAGACTCAGCTTCGGCGAGTTTTCTGGCAGCTGTGCTCGGACGGACGTGGAAGCCCAACACAATTGCATTCGATGCAGCCGCGAGCAATACATCCGACTCGGAAATAGTGCCCACCGCTTTGTGTATAACCTGCACTCTCACTTCATCATTCGAAAGTTTGGCTAACGCATCGCTCAGGGCTTCGACAGAACCATCTACATCGCCCTTCACAACGATGCTGAGTTGCTTCACCATGCCTTCCTTGATCTCTTTCGAAAGCTCTTCCAGTGTAACGTGGTGTTGGGACCCTCGCATCTCCTGTTCGCGCTTAACGATTTTGCGCCGGTTGCTGATATCACGCGATATTCTCTCACTGTCGACGGCAACGAGCACATCGCCCGCAAGCGGCAGTTCGTTGAATCCTACGACCTGGACCGGCATAGAAGGCGTAGCCCTTTCGATTTTCTTCCCACGCTCGTCCACCATTGCACGGACTTTTCCACTGCTGGTGCCAGCAACGTAAGGGTCGCCGACTTTGAATGTTCCCTTCTGGACAAGCACCGTTGCGACTGCGCCCCTTCCTCTATCGAGAGTCGACTCGATTACAACACCTCTCGCAAGCCTTTCCGGATTTGCCTTGAGGTCAAGGATTTCCGCTTCGAGAAGGACTTTCTCGAGCAGAAGTTCGACGTTCGTTCCCTTTTTGGCGGATATTTCCACAGACTGGGTCTTGCCGCCCCACTCTTCGAGGAGCACGCCCTGGTCGGCTAGCTGTTTCCTGATCCTGTCCGGGTTTGCCTCCGGTCTATCTATCTTGTTGATCGCAACGATCAGGGGGACGTTTGCCGCTCTGGCGTGGTTTATGGCTTCAATTGTTTGAGGCATGACGTTGTCGTCTGCCGCGACGACGAGGATCACTATATCGGTAATCTGTGCGCCGCGGGCCCTCATTGCCGTGAAGGCTTCGTGACCCGGGGTATCAAGGAATGTGATCTGCTTCCCGTTGGAAAGCTTAACCTGATAGGCCCCTATATGCTGTGTAATACCACCGGCTTCGCCCGCGACGACATTCGTCTGTCGAATGAAATCGAGCAACGAGGTCTTTCCGTGATCGACATGTCCCATGATAGTAACGACAGGCGGACGCGGTTTCAACGTGGCAGGGTCGTCGGGAGCATCTTCAAGTGCCTCGTCGGTATATTCCTGTTGGAGTTCGACCTCATAACCGAAATCGTCGGCCAGCAACGTGATTGTCTCAAGATCGAGCCTCTGATTGATGGAAACCATCAGGCCGAGGCTGATACACTTCGAAATTACCTCTGCTACATCGACGTTCATCAGCTTTGCAAGCTCTCCAACCGAGACAAATTCTGATAGACTCAGCTTCCGCTTTTCAATTTCCTTTCTCTCAATCTCTATCTGCTGGGCCTCAAATTTCTCTTTTCGCTTTCTTCGGCGGAGGGCGGCACGTTCCGAGTCTCCAGTTTCACCCAAACTCGCCATGGTGCGACGGAAGGCCAGGTCCACCTCTTGCTGGTCAACCTCAGGGTGTTTGCCCTTTTTTCTTTTGCGTTTCTTTACATCCTCTTCCGACTCAGTCTCAGCGGGGGCAGGGATTACCGCCTCAGTGCCCGCCTCTCTAATCTTCTTTTTCTTCTTCTTTTTCTTCTTCTGTGTCTGAGATTCGGACTCGAGTTGAGCTTCGGCCTCCTTGGTCTTCTTTTGGGCTTCCTCGAGCTCTTTGCGCATCCGCATTTCTTCTTCAGTTATCAACCTGCCGGTCCGCAAATCCATCCGGCCGCGGATCTTGAGACCTTTCTCCTCTTTTTTCGGACGCGCCGGCTTAGATTCCTTCCCCTTCGCCGGTTGACCTTCCTCGAGGGCTTCAGCCGGGGTCGCCTCCTGAGCCGGTTCTTCCCGCCCCTTTTCGGAAACAGGCGGTCGAGTCTCAGACGGAGGCATAGTCGCAGGAACGGCGTCTGCCTGCGATTCGGCGTCGAGTGTCTGCGGTTTTTCCTCCGGGACAGACTCCTCCGCCGGCTTGGCCGGTGCTTCAGCCTCCGCCGGAGCACGTGCCTGCAGCTCCACGCTCATCTCCGCCTGCTGGGCAAGAGGTTCTATGGCCTCTTTCGTTTCAGGTTCCTTTCCAGGCACCTCGGTGGGGATGAGAGGCTCTCCCTTTGCTTCCACCGGATGAGGCCTTTCCAGCGTAACTGTATCGACCAGTTTTTTTACCGCAACTTTTTCTTCCTGCTTTTCAGTAAGCTGCTCCTTGATTCTCTGCCGCTTCCCTACCTGGTCGAGCTCCTTTTTGAAGTGAGCAGCCAGTTCATTATACATTTGTTCGTCGACCGAAGACGTACGCTTTACCTTTTCGTGTCCCTTGGATTTCAAGAAGTCCACGATCTGGTCCGCTGACACCTGAAATTCAGAAGCGACCTTGGTTACGAGTTTTTTCTTCGTGGTGGTTTCAGCCATGCTGAAAATTGCCTTTCTTTAAGACCTACTCATCCAGCCCGATGGGTCCTTCGGACGGTTCATTTTCGGGTTCCTCTTCCAGTTCTTTGCGCATCATTTCAAAAATCTTCTGGATTTCCTCATGAGGTATCCCGACATCCAGCGCAATCTCCTCTTCGGTTGCTTCGATGACGTTCCTCGCAGTCAGGTAGCCTGCATCCAGAAATTTCGTAAGGAGTTCTTCGCCAAGCTCTTCCTTGAATTCAGAAAGATCGATGTCGTACATCTCCGCTTCCACCTTCTCCCTGCCTTCACCCTTCGCTTCGGGTGCGGCTCCTTCCCTCATGAGATCGATGTCGAACCCAGTCAGCCTCGAAGCAAGCTTGACGTTGATCCCTTCCTTGCCGATTGCGATGGATTCCTGGTTGTTGTCGACCCAGACCTGTGCCTTACGGTTTTCAAAGTCCATTTCGACACGGGTCACTTTTGCCGGCGTCAACGCGCGCTCGACGAACATCTGCGGCTCTTCGGAGAACAGGAGAACATCTATGTTCTCATTGTTAAGCTCGCGCACAATCGAATGGATTCTGACCCCCTTCATGCCCACACACGCACCGACCGCGTCGATTCTGGAGTCGGTGGACAGCACTGCGACCTTTGCCCTTTTACCGGGATCGCGCGCAATCGCTTTTATCTCAACCACTCCGTCAAATATCTCCGGAATTTCCATCTCGAAGAGTTTCTTCAAAAACATCGGGTCGGCTCTTGAGATGATGACCTGGGGGCCGGACGTTCCTTTGCGAACCTCCTTGACAACCGCACGTATCGTCGAATTCTTTCTGTAGTGTTCGTTCGAGATTTGTTCCGATCGCGGAAGAAAGAGCTCACGACGATTATGATTCACTAGAATAAAGTCGCGCTTCACCTGATAGATTTCGCCGACGACAATCTCTCCGATCATTTTGTTGTACTCGTCGTAAATGACGTTCTTCTCATACTCATGGAGGCGCTGGAGAAATGTCTGACGGGCAAACACAACGAGGCGCCTTCCCAACTCTTCCGGTGAAATTTCTTCAGGGTACTGATCCCCCACCTCAAAATCGCCGTCAGGTTCCATCTGCTTGACAGCTTCAAGACTTATCTCTTTTCCCGGGTTTTCTATATTCTCAACTATATCCTTAATTACATAGATCTCTATCTCACCGCGATCGACATTCGTGACGATATCGGTCTCTACGTCTTCCCCGTATTTCTTCTTCACTATCCCGGCAAACACCTCTTCAAGGATCTCCGACACAACTTCCTTATCGATGCCCTTTTCTTTGGCAATCTCCGCCGCTGCAGATATTATTTCATTCTTCTCCGCGTGCATTTAACCTCCTATCACCATCTGATTTTAACTCTCGCTTCCACTATCGAATCGAATCCGAGTTCAAGCGAAGCCGTTCCTCTCCTCAGAGTTATACAGTCCTCAGTCACTCCCACAAGATCGCCCTCAGTCTCCCGGACCTCGGCGTCTTCGCGGTACTTGACCGACATGATCCTTCCGACATTGCTCTTGTACTGTCTTCTGTCCTTCAGAGGGGTACCGACTCCGGGTGATGACACATCGAGCCGGAAACTGTCGCCCAGGATACCTGAAGACTCAACAAGAGGAAGTACTTCACGACTGATTCCGGCGCATTCGCTGACGGTGATGCCTTTCTCAGTTTCACAGAAGACTTCAAGCAATTGCCGCTTGCCTTCACCTCGCACAGCAACATCTACTAGGAAAGCTCCGTGGTTCTGTATCGCGGGCTCAAGCAATGCGCGCAATTGGTCTGTTTTCGCTGTTTTCTCCATATTCTCTAAAAAAAATAGCCCAGAGATTCCGGGCTAATCGTCCGAGACAAGTAAAATATACGCTCGGCGATCCACTTTTTCAATACTGCCTGCCTGCCGCTTCGGCCTTTTTCCGCCGGTTTGCATTTGAAACCGAGATTTTGTAAAGTCGGGATGATGTCAAACTTCAGGAAAGGGGGGCAAACTCATGCCACGGTTCAAGCTATTGTTCCTGCTTGTGACTGCAGGTTTAGTTGCGTCGATGCCGGGTTGTGCTTCTTTCGACAGCCTGAGCTCGGATATCGTCCCGCCTGCACTTATTGAAAAGACTTCACTACCTCAGCCTCCTCCCTCGCTGGACGGAAGGGAATTCTATATCAAAATGGATATCCTCGTCGGCAGGGACGGCTCGGTAAGACATGTCAATCTGACGAAATCGAGTGGCGACAGCGAATGGGACGCCACCGCGATTCGCCGGATAATGCAGTGGAAGTATTCTCCGGCGCTGCTGGATAACAAGCCGACACAAATGAGAATTATTCAGACTGCGAGAGTGGTTACCTCCGCACCTGTCATGATGAATCTTTCAAGGATTGCTTGCAGAAGTTCTTCACAAGCCGATTCGGCCTACACCCTCCTAATGAGGGGGGCTTCATTCGACTCGACGGCAACAGTTTTCGGTTCGTCGGTTCCAGTTGTGAAAAGCGGTTATGTCGGCGATGTGGATATCAATCAATACCCCGAGGAAATTCGGGACGAGCTGCAGCGGCTGTCGAAAGGGAGATTCACTACTCCGCTCCCGCTGGGACCTTACTGGGCAATCTTCATGAGACATTAAGAAGAAAGAGCCGCGGTCAGCTTGGGTCCGCGGCTTTTTCCACTTTGAAACTCGCCCGTCGAGTTCTTAAATTGTAAGTGCCAAAACTGCACATCGGCCTAGCGTACTCGCGGTGTCTGCCGACGGTCAGGAATGGAGGGTTGGCAGAATCGGCTAATGCACCGGTCTTGAAAACCGGCGCCCTTCGGGGCATGGGGGTTCGAGTCCCTCACCCTCCGCTCACTTCAGAACACCCCTCCCGGCACGGAGACACTATGCACGCCGAATATACCCGGGGGATTCAATGCATTATCCTCGGCTATATATACCGAATCTCAACTTCCAGACGCTGATAGCGATGATCATTAAGGTACGAGTCTTCGTCTTGCTTTACACTGTCGGTGGGAACATTGTTCTGGCGGGTGAAGATCGTAAGCATACAAAATCAAGAACAAATCTCCTCTCTTACGTCTGCGGTCCCATACACTGTTCTTCATTCTTCCGCCTGTTGTGTTCGGGCTGATCGCAGGCGTCGGGATATGTTGGACGCTTGAACTTGCACGTCGCCCAGCCCGCACGGTCCCGATAGTCATCGCTCGTGGTTCGATCGTGGAATCGTCAGGTTGCTTTTAACACATGTGGGCTACTACCAGTTCTGCTACCCCTTTTGGCGAGAATTCAATGCAGCCCGCCCGCGGTGTTTCTGATTCTGTTCGCGATCGGTGTCGCGATAGTGGGATGTGTGATTGCAAAGATTATAGCGGTAGAAAAAGAGGCGGCGAGCACTTCTTGAAACGTAATTCGGTGAGGTGAACCCCGCGCAACAATTTCGCGGGGTGAAGTTCAATCCCCGGCTTGGGTAAAGTCCTCGACGATTTTCACCAGTTCTGGACGTCCCTGCCCCGATACGGCTGAGAAGGGAAGAAAGCACTGGCAGTACTTGAGATTGGGAAGCTGAGCTTTGGCCCTGGCCATATGCGTGTTCATCTTGTTTTGGGAAAGCTTGTCGGCTTTCGTCATCACAATAACGTACGGGATTTTGTAGAATTCGAGCCACCCGATCATGATTTTGTCCAGTTCCATCGGCTCATGCCGTGCGTCAAGGATCTGCACTACCAACTTCAGCTGTTTGCGTTCTTGCAGGTAAGTTTCCACAAGCTTCGCCCAACTAGATTTCATGTGCTCGGGGGCGATAGCATATCCGTAGCCGGGCAGATCGACAAAATACCGTTCATCGTTGATCAGAAAGAAATTCAACGCTCTCGTCTTCCCAGGGGTGGAACTTGCCTGAGCGAGGTTTTTCTTGCTGCAAACTTTGTTGATCAGCGACGACTTGCCTACATTGGATCTCCCTATGAAGGCGACTTCCGGCAAATCGGTATCAGGCACCTGAGAATAATCCACGGCGCTTGTTACGAATTTAGCTGCCTCGATTTTCATTAGGTCATATCCCCGTTATATTGATGTCACGAATAAATTTAATAAAATTAAACGTTAATCTCAATTCATCGCTTCTTCAGGTAGTACCCTAGACTCCAGTTTCACCGC
>JBJKPC010000092.1:0-4404 GCA_046706745.1 Candidatus Kryptoniota bacterium | reverse complement strand
ATCCGCCCACACTAAACTGTCATCGCGAATGATCCGTCAGGATCATGTGGCGATCCGCTCCCGGAAACCTCCACCCTCCCTCAATGCGGAATGGCGCAAATCGAGGCATCGGTTAAAACCGACGCCTCCGAAGGTGCGCAAAACCCGGAAGGGTTCTCGAAGGAGAAGGTACCTCCGAGAATGGGAGTGGGATAATGACAATTCACGTGTTTGACTCTTCTAAGCTGTCAGCCTAACTTCTGTCATCGTGCGATAGCGATACTAATGGGTTAGGTTGGTATTCTTAGCTTCAGCGGGAAAACGACGGTCAGGGAATAAGTCCAGGTGTGGTTCAACTGGTCCAATGTAAGGACAACGCAGTAGTCGCGCGTCTACGCGAGGGCACGGGAACGCGGTTATTGCCTATGAGATGAACCACGACGGCGCAGAAACAACGCTTAGTGCCGTTATGGACGACCAGTCTCTACAATCGAGAAATAGAAATTTAAGAGTAGCTCCACCGGGGCATCCTGCTTATAGAAAAACCTATCCCGGATGAAGTGGTAGCGCGCTTAGGGGCAGTCTCGAAACATAAGAGATAATTATCCAGAAGCAACTGTACACTGGACGCGAACCGTCAAAGTGGTTCGACCCATGAGTATGCTGTACAAAGAAAGGAGAAAGGGAAAGTCATGTCAAAGAAAGTGAAGAATATCAACGGGATCACCGAGAACACGTGCAAATGTGAGAGCTGGCTAAAGCACTGGGAGAAGTTCGGCGGTGGGAAAGCTGGATACTGCGCCGAGAAGTCGTGTATGAGGAGCGCCGAAGTTGGAGCGCACGTGCAGAAGGGCGGCGAGAGCACCGACAGCAGCTGGTATATCGTACCGCTTTGCAAAGATCACAACGGAAAGAAGGGAGAGGAAATCGAGATAATGGACTCGACAGTGCCCGTCTAGGCGAACGTGTCGGAAACCTGCGGCAAGAAGTGACGTGCTGAGCCGCTGAAGTGGCGGGGGCGCGGCCCGCGATTTCGGTCACGTGTTCGGTCCGGGGATGTGAGCTCTAGTGGGCCGACTGCGGCCCGGAGGTTTGAAAAGTATGGGTTTAGTGGTTATAATATCGGAAGTATTTGGAGCCGGTGGACACACAAAGAGCGCTACAGTCAGGAGGCGTGAAGAGGGCCGACGAATATTCGTCACGGAGTTTTCGGAGTAGCTTAACAAATGTTACTATCCATTGAAAATACTTATCATTACCTGCACACAGATGTGAACCGGATTGACGACGCATCCATAGGGTCACTTTTCGGGGAGATCTTCGGGTTGAGAGGAGAACCCGTTCAGGGCTTCGTGATACATTTTCTCACCCGGTCTCTCCACCCGTTCAGCAACGCGGAGAAAAGGATGCCATTCGATAAGTCCGAGTTCCTGCTTCAATATTATCTCCCGAGCAAGGTTGGCGATTTGGCAGGAACGGGAGTTCATAAACTGTGCATAGACCTGGTGCGGTTTGCAAGGCAGAAGAGTCCGGAGGACATAGAAGGAATGAAGCTCTATGTGCTGCTCAACAGGACTGTGCCGCGTTTGGAAAAAAGGAAAAAAGACAGAAGAAGATATTAATGAACGGCAAATCTCAAGACATCAGGGAGCAACAGGTCGGTATGTTAAAAGAACTCTTTCCGGAAGCCGTCTGTGAAGGAAAGATAGACTTTGAAAAGCTCAAGCTTACTTTAGGGGAAGACATAACTATTGACAATGAGCGCTACGTCCTTAACTGGGCCGGAAAGTCCGACGCGTTCAGGGCAATCCAGACGCCGACAACGGCGACGCTGAAGCCGCAGCCTGAGCAGTCTGTGAATTTCGAGAATACTGAGAACATCTTCATTGAAGGAGAGAACCTGGACGTACTGAAGGTTCTTCAGAAATCTTACTACGGGAAGGTGAAGATGATATGCATTGATCCGCCGTATAACACGGGTAATGACAGCTTTATTTATCCCGATAAATTCAGCGAAAGCAAAGAGGAATATTTAAGGCGTATCGGTGACAAAGACGAGTCAGGGTACCTGACTAAAGAAGGATTCTTCAGGAAGAACAGCAAGGAGAACGGGCAGTACCATTCCAACTGGCTCTCCATGATGTACCCACGGCTGTTCCTCGCAAGGAATCTCCTACGCGATGACGGTGTGATCTTCGTTTCGATTGATGACAACGAGGTGCACAACCTGCGGCTGATGATGAACGAGATATTTGGGGAAGAAAATTTTGTGGCGAGCATTGTCTGGCAAAAAAGGACTTCTCCAGACGCGCGTCTTCGGCTTGGACCGGCTCACGACTATCTGCTTGTCTATTGTCGCGCTATCGAATTTTCAGCGAATGCGTTTATGCTGCTGCCTCTTAGTGAAGAGCGCCGAGAAGACTATGGGAACCCTGACAATGATCCTCGTGGAGTATGGGCTTCACGGGATATGACAGGGCAAGTTGGTCACGCTACCCCAACTCAGTTCTATGAAATAACGACCCCTGCTGGTATCAAGTATTCTCCACCGGAAGGGCGGTGCTGGGCTATTTCAAAAAGTACAGTCGCAAAATTAATCTCAGATAATAGGATTTGGTTTGGAAAGGATGGCAGAGCCCGTCCACGGCTGAAACTGTTTCTTTCGGAAAGCAAGGGTACGCCTAGTTGGACATGGTGGCCCAACGAAGACGTCGGACACAATCAAGAAGCGACGAAGGAACTCAACATGCTTATGGGAATGGGCGAGATATTTGATAACCCGAAGCCGACTCGCCTGATAAAGCGGACATTGCAACTAGCAACATTCACGGAGAATCATGAGATAGTCCTTGACTTCTTTGCCGGAAGTGGCACAACGGCGCAGGCCGTCATGGAAGTCAACAAAGGAGACGGTGGGAACAGGAAATTCATACTGGTGCAGCTTCCCGAAAAGACAGACGAAGACTCTGAGGCCTACAAGGCGGGATATAGGACGATTGCGGATATTTGTAAGGAAAGGATAAGAAGAGCAATAAAGAACCTCACCCCTACCCCCTCTCCAAATGGAGAGGGGGATAGTGCTGGGAGCGGAGCTGAGAATCTATTCAAAGGAGCGAGTCCCACGCTGTTTGAAAATGCTCATAGGATGCGCCTGGTAGATAAGACCGAGGCAGAGGACCGTTTGTGGCAAGCTCTCAGAAACAGACAGGTCGAGGACTGTAAATTCCGAAGACAACATCCAATCGGGAAGTTCATCGCCGACTTTTACTGCCACGAGAAGAGGTTAGTGATTGAAATAGACGGAGGCTATCATAACGAGCAGGAGCAGAAGGAACATGACGCCGCCAGGACACAAATGATAAATGAATTTGGGATAAGTGTGATTCGTTTTTCGAACGATGAGGTTTTGAAAGATATGGAAACAACGCTCGAAAAGATTTCCGAGGCTTTAAGAGGTAGTCCCACGGACTCTCCCCTCTCCGAACGGAGAGGGGCCGGGGGTGAGGCAGGTTTCAAGGCCTTCACGCTTCAGCCATCAAACTTCAAGGTCTGGCGGACGGACACGATAGAGAATGGCGACGACCTTGTGAAGCAGATGGATGCCTTTGCCGATCCGGTTCGTGCAGGCTCGGATGTCGAGGCGATGGCGTGGGAGATACTTATTAAGTCGGGGTATGAGTTGACGACAAAACTTGAGAGGGTTTCGCTCGGTACGGCATCCGTTGGAAACGGACGCCTTGCCAAGAGCACGAATCCGCCGTCGGCGGATTTGCGATCCGGAGAGCCGTCCGATTTATCGGATGGCGAAGAGAAGGTGTATTCCATTGCAGGCGGCGAAGTGATCCTCGCGCTTGAGAAGATTTCGCAGAGTGCTATAGATGAAGTGGTGAAGTTGAAACCGAAGACCTTCATCTGTCTAGACAGGCTGTTCGCGGGCAACGATCAGCTGAAAACGAATACCGCGCTGCAGTTGAAGGACGCGGGGGTGGAGTTTAGGACGATATGAGGTACTGACAGTGAATTCAAGGATGGCTTAGCATGGGACATGATAGGATCGGCTTTGTGCCAAGGACCGTGAGATGGCAACGTGTGCTTAGCGATCTCAATGGATATTCCGTTGGAGTTGTTGATGCGGGCGCCGTTGGTAAAAGGGTTTTTGAAAATATCCGCAATAGATTGCAGAATATAGCGGACGATAAAGGGGTTAACGCTGCGTTTACGTTTCTCGTGGCTATGGCCTACTCCGGGAAGCAGGAGGTGCGAGAAGGCGAATGGATCAAGAGAGGCATTGAGCTCCCTTTCGAGCTTTCCGAGTTTCAGGTAGCAAAGCACAACTCCAAGTCAGTTGAAAAGAACTTTGAATCAAGGGAATATGCGGAAATAGCGAAAGCATCTGCTATAGACACTATTTCCACGTGGTACAAG
>JBJKPC010000091.1:0-54268 GCA_046706745.1 Candidatus Kryptoniota bacterium | reverse complement strand
GAAAGCAGTTTGTATTCGACTGCGGTAAAAATGACGGGGGAAAAACTGCGAAATTGGAATGGAATCGTGGACAGGGGCGGAATCGAACCGCCGACACACGGATTTTCAGTCCGTTGCTCTACCGACTGAGCTACCTGTCCGGGATTGCGAATTCAAATATAGCCCTCGACGCGTAATTCTTCAAGGTCTTTTTGGCTTTGGGTTTCACCGTCCGAAGGATCCGATCACGAGGTACTCCTTTGATCGGACGAAAGCGCAGAGTCGCGAAGCCTCTCTATGACGTTGAAAAGAGTGCAACGAACGCAAAGAAGAAGAATCGAGTTCGCAACCAGCCACTGTGACTCTTCCTTTGCCTACCCGTTGCAAAAGAGTATCATGCTCTGCGCCTTGGTGTCTTTGCGGTGAATCCGTCGGGTCGCTTGCATGTTCATGCGGCGCTGAGCTATTTTGATCGAAAGACTCTGACCATGAATATCATTAAACCGCCGCGCCTCAAAAAGGGCGACCTCATCTCCATCGTCTCACCATCAAGTTCTCCGAGAGACCGGTCCAAGATTAATGCGGGCATACGTTATTTCGAATCTCTCGGCTATAACGTCAGACTTGCTCGAAATGCACTTAAACTGGAGGGATATCTTGCCGGAACCGATAAAGAGCGGGCCCAGGATATCAACGACTCCTTCCGGGATAAGCAGGTGAAGGCCATCATCTGCTCGCGCGGCGGATACGGATCGCCGAGAATACTCGATATGCTCGATTACCGGGCGATCAAACAAAACCCAAAAATCTTCGTCGGCTACTCGGACATCACCGCGCTTCATCTCGCAATCCTGAAGAAAACCGGACTGGTGACGTTCAGCGGCCCAATGGTTGCCGTGGAGTTCGGCGACAACATCGACTCCTACAGTGAAGCAATGTTCTTCGACCTTGTCACCGGGGCCAAGAGCCCGGGAAAACTGAAAATGCACAAGGACTACAGGCCGCTCTATGTCGGGAAAAGGACGGCTAGCGGAAGAATTCTCGGCGGCAACCTTTCTCTAATAACCTCGCTGCTTGGAACTTCGTACCTCCCGCCATTTGATGAGAGCCTCCTTTTGGTGGAAGAGGTTTCGGAGGAACCGTATTCGATCGACCGGATGTTAACCCAACTTCGATTGGCCGGAATACTTTCGAAAATGTCGGGCTTCGCACTCGGACAGTTTACGAACTGCTCGCCGGAAGAGCCGGATAAACCGCATCGCACACTAGATCAGATATTGAAAGAAGACCTCTTCTCGATAGGAAAAGCGGGGGTGACCAATCTGCCGTACGGTCATCTGCCGGTGAAGATGACGCTGCCGATAGGAGTCATCGGGACGATCGACCCGGGGAAGAGGAGCTTCTCCATCGACGAACCGGCGGTCGCGTAGGGTTTCACCGCGAAGGCGCAAAAGACGCAACGCTTTTCAGGTTAAGTATGAAAAATGCGACGGACGCGAAGAAGACTGGCTGTATAGGTTCCGACCATCAAACGGGATGTTTTATTCTTTGCGGGCTCAGTGCCTCAGCGGTGAGAACGTTGGTTTTACCGCGGAGGCACAAAGGCGCGAAGAGATGAATAGCTTTCCCACGTGAATGCGCTGCGCAGAGAAGAGGCTCAGGGGAAGGCCCTTCAGTTTCACCGTCCGAATGATCCGATCGCGAGGTATTCCTTTTAGCCTGGTCAAAAATCGTTCACAAATCTCTTAAAACCATCCTTCATCAGTGGCACGTTGAAGTTGGCCAGGAAGCCGAGCTTCTTACCGGTCAGCTTCAGGTAAGAGATGATCTGTGTTTCATGCACCGGAAGAAGTGTCTCAACAGATTTGACCTCAATTATGATCTCATCCTCGACAAAGATATCGATTCTGAAATCCTTGGCGATCTCTACCCCCTTGTAAGTCAAGGGAAATAGAGCCTGGTTTCGCACCTTGAGTCCTCGCGGCCGCAGTTCATGCATCAGGCAGAGTTCGTAGATTGACTCAAGTAATCCCGGCCCCATCGCCTTGTGCACCGCTAAACAGGCATCAAGAATCTGCCTGGACAATTCGTTATAACGATTCCTATCCATTTGCAGCCTCCCCTGTTGTGTTGGAATGAATCTTGTTTTGTCCCAGACATGAAACCGGAGTCTTATCCTTGCCTTTCACACTTTCCGTATATGCTATCTTGTTGGCGCCAACCCGTAGCCGCTGTTTGTTCTCTTTCGGCGCATTCCCGCTGCCAGATCTATTTCTCTTCTTTGCGTCTCCGTTTCTCTTCGGTTAAAACTATGGTCAGTAGCGGTTGGCCAACCCCGCAAGGAAGTTAGCCACTATCATGGCGGCGAGCTTGGCCGTCCGCCCGTCGACGTCGTGGACAGGATTGAACTCGCATACGTCTATCATGGCTGTCTTGATCTCGCTCCCCGCGAGATAAGCGCATTCGAGGATCTCCTCTGCCGTGAGACCCGTCGGGGTGGGCGCACTGACCCCCGGTGCATCGCTGCTGCGAACGCTGTCCATATCGAAACTCACATACACGCTGCCGGGCTCTCTGCCGACGGCCCTGTAGGCCTCGAGGAAAGCTTCGGAGTTGCCCTTAGACCTGATCTGGTTCAGGGTGTACACCTGGACTTTCGCAGCCCGGGCATAAGCGAGGTGCTCACGCGAGTTAATGAACTCCTGTATTCCGTACTCGACGAAATCCGCGCCTCGGAGAGATTTTTCTTCGATGAGCATCCTGTACGGGGTGCCGCTGCTGATGCCTTTGGAGAAATCGCGCACGTCGAGGTGGGAATCGACATTTATCGCGCCGCACGCCTCTCGCATCGTCTCGCATGCTCTGAAGTCTGCGTAGCTCAAGTCGTTACTTCCTCCGAGCACAACGGGGATGTATCCGTATTTCAGAAGATTGCCGACAACGCTTTCCAGTTTGGTAAGCGCATCCTCGAGCTTCATGTACCTCTTTATGTTTCCCGCGTCGAATATCCTGACGTCGGCATCGCTTAGTGCCGCGGACTTGGTCGGGGTGAGCTTGTAGAATGCCCGCCTGATCTCGTCGGGGGCGCCGGCAGCTCCCGCACGTCCTTTGTTACGGACAGTACCCTCGTCGTACGGGAATCCGACGATGACGACCTTGAAATGATCTCCGAATCTATCCCGTTTGATCTCGACTCCTTCGCCGAACCTCATATCTTCCCGTTCGCTTCGCCGGTAAATCAGCGAAGGATCGGGTTCGTCAAGAAAATTCCAGAAGGGTTCCATTTTTTACCACGTTGGTTATTTTGTTGGATGTGAATTGGTAGGGAAGGCTTGCAAACTCTGTGGCATCGACTATCAGCAGGTCCGCTTGCTTTCCGGGCTCGATACTCCCCAACCGGTCCGAAAGCCCGAGCGCGGCTGCCGCATTTATGGTGGCCGCATTAAGAGCCTCTTCTGCCGTCATTCGATTAAGACTGATCGCAAGGAACATGACCGTCGGCATGTTGTCTACCATGGATGTTCCGGGGTTCAGGTCGCTTGCCAGTGCGACTGCGCATCCGGCGTCTATCAAATTCCTCGCGGGCGCCGGCTTTCCGCGAAGATACGCCGCCACGGCGGGAAGAATCACGCCTACGGTGCTGCTCCGAGCAAGTGCCGCAATTTCGTCGTCCGAAACATGTTCGAGGTGATCTACGGAAACAGTGTTGAGCTCGGTCGCAAGCTTAACGCCTCCGTTTGATGAAAGTTCGTCGGCGTGCATTTTGATTTTCATCCCCGCCTGGCTCGCGGCTGTAAGTATCTGCCGCGCTTCATCCAAAGTGAAAAATCCCTCGTCGCAGAAAACATCACAAAATGTGGCCAGCCGTTTCCTTGAGATGAAGGGGATTAGTTCGTCGGTTATTATTCTGACATATGACTTCCGGTCGTCACTGTGCTCGGGAGGAATCGCATGCGCGCCGAGAAATGTCACGACGATGTCGGAAATAGCTTCCTCTTTGAGTTCGTTTGCCGCTTCAAGCATCTTGATTTCATTTTTGAAGTCCAGTCCGTATCCGCTTTTGATTTCCAGTGTCGTGGTCCCTCTGGAGAGCATTGCATCTATTCGGCGCGCCGCCTGTGAGCGAAGCTTCGACTTGGGCATCTCACGCGTCTTTGCGACAGTGCTGAGTATGCCCCCTCCGCTTTCGGCAATCTGGGAATATGTCGTTCCCTTTGCGCGCAGCGCGAACTCATGCTCGCGGGTTCCCGCGAAGATCGCGTGGGTATGCGGGTCGACGAAGCCGGGAACTATTGTTTTGCCCGATACGTCGACAATTTCACAGCCGTCCGACTCTTCGATCTTCCCGATCTCTTTGATGATCCCGTCTTCGATGAGTATGTCCGCGTGGGTAAGAACGCCGGCATCGCTCATCTCTTTGCCTCGTTTGAAAGGTTTGCCGCCGGCCGAGCACGTGGCTATGCTCGCGGCGTATTTCAGCAGCAATTTCACTTCTGTTCCGCCGTATAGACGGCATTCACCGTTGCCGAGACTTCAACGGCGGCAGGGCTGATCGACGGAGCCACAGATTCCACCGACATCATGCGGCCCATCGGCATTATCGGAGGCGGGGTCGTCGACGTATTCACGGACTTAACACTCAAGCGGGCTAGGTTCTCGAGGGCCGCAATAGCCTCCGCTTTTTCACGAGCACGCCGGCCCGCGAGCTTGAGCGCTTCTATTTCCAGCTTCGATTGATCCGAAACCCGGAATTGAATCCCGTTAACGGTTACCCCCTCGACAGAGGTGATGGCGCCGAGGACTCGGTTTAGGCGCGAGATTGAAACTGAGAGCGACATCGAAGCGTCGACCTGGTAATATTCCGGAGACGTGTTTTCGGGTTTCTTGTAATTGAAGTAAGGTCTCACGGAAAGGTTGTCGGTTACGAGCTTTGTCGAGTCGACAATTCCCGCAAGAGATTTTTTAAGACTCCGGTACCGGCCGAGGTATATCCGAAATGCCGTCGTAGCTTGCTCGTTCCTCGTTACGATCCCGATGCTAAACTCGGCGACATCCGGTTCAGCGGTGACTCTTGCGGTCGCCGAAACTGTTATCTCCGGTGGAGGCTGACTTTTCGACTGAGCCTGCGAAGATGTCGCAATCGCAATCGAAAGAAGCATGAATGCCGCTAGCCGCATTTTGTTCTCCCTTTTCTCCTATTTATCACACGCGCCCTGAAAATTCAAATCGCGGATCTACCACATGCTTGAGTGTTCGTCTCCAAAGAGCTAACTTTTTTCGCTCCGCGTACACACCCGGTCGACCCGGTGTTTGAGGCTTGTCGCGCGCGGACGGAATATTTCACCCGCGCTTTGAACAAAGAAAGGGAACAACGTAATGAAACCCGTTTTTCGTCGTGCCTGTGCCGCAATATCGGTGATGTTAATGTTCTCGACGGTTGTCTGTGCCGGAGAGAAAACCGAGTTCAAGAGCGTTCGGGATGCATATAACGATTCGACAAAGCTCACAGGGAAATCAGGACCGGCCAGCGTGAACTGGATAAACGGCGGTGCCGAGTACTCGTACACGACAACCGACGACTCGACCGGCAAACAGGAGATCCGCTCGTTCGATCCGTCCACCGGGAAAGACGAACTCATCTTCGATGGGAAGGGAATCACATTCCCGGGAACGAAGAAAGCATTCACATACCGTTCCTTCCAGTGGGCACGCGATTCAAAGCACATCCTTTTCGAAACTAACTTTCGGAAGATATACAGAAAGTCGGGCGAATCGGACTACTATGTCTATTCTCTCATCGACAAGACACTCAAAATTGCGGCAAAGAATGCGCGGACGGCGGAGCTTTCCCCCGACGGTTCCATGGTCGGCTACGAGAGAGAAGGGAATATGTACATCTACGATTTCGCGACCAGAACGGAAACACAGCTGACGAACGACGCGAGCAAGGAAGTCTTCAACGGACACTACGACTGGGTCTATGAAGAAGAATTCGGACAACCGAAGGCATGGAGCTGGTCGCCGGACAGTAAATATATCGCATACTGGCATTTCGACGAAAGCCCGGTGCCGATAATACAAATCAGCAACTACGAAGGTCTGCATAACAAATGGGTGAAGATCCCCATCCCGCAGGTGGGTGATTCGAATGCGATCGTCAAAGTCGGAGTGCTCGACGTAAAAACGCATAAGAACGTTTGGCTCGATCCGGGATTGCAGGGAGACTACTATATCCCGCGGATCTACTGGACCAGCGAACCGAATACCATGGCAATGATGACGCTGAATCGTGCCCAGGACGACATGAAGCTCTTCTTCTTCAACGTTGTCACAGGCAACCGTAGGCTGGTTATGGAAGAGAAGAGCAAGACCTGGGTTTCGATTTTCAATTTCTATACGGACGTGAATAACATGATGTTCTTTCCGAAAAAACTCCACCAGTTCTTCTGGGTATCGGACCGGAGCGGGTACTATCAAATCTATAGGTATGACTATGACGGGAAGCTGGTAAACAGGGTGACGCACGGCGACTGGGATGTCATAAGAGTCGTCGGCATCGATCCCGGGAGCAAGACGATCTACTACACTTCGGCCGAAGCCTCGCCGCTCCAGGTGCAACTGTACTCTATCCGGTTTGACGGGACCGGCCTGAGGAGGTTGTCCAAGGCAGCCGGCTTTCACAAGTTCGATATGGCACCCGATTGCAGATACTATCTCGACACTTATTCAAACACGGCGACACCGCTACAGGTCGAATTGTGGAACACCGAAGGGAAAATGGTGAAGAAGTTGGAGGACAACGCCTCAGTCAGCCGGTTCATCGCCGAGCACGCGTACTCTCCAAAGGAGTTGTTCAGTTTCACCACGTCGGATTCGGTCAGGCTTGACTGTTCTATGATCAAGCCGTTCAATTTCGATTCGACGAGGAAATATCCGGTCATACTGGCTATATATGGAGGTCCCGAATCTCACTATGTATATGATTCGTTCGAGAGTACCTGGTGGAAGGAGTGGCTTGCCCAACAGGGATATATCATAGTCAACGTAAACAACCGCGGCTGTGCAAACTACGGCAGCAAGTTTATGAAGGTGGTCTACAAGAAGCTCGGATACTGGGAAAGTCACGACTTTGTTGCGACGGCCCATTACCTGTCGAAGCTAAGATATGTAAATGCCGACGAGATGGCTATCATGGGAACGAGTTACGGCGGCTATAGTACTGTCTACACAATGCTTACGCATCCCGGAGTATTCAGAGTAGGGATCGCGAATTCTCCCGTGACGGATTGGCGTCTTTATGACGACATTTATACCGAACGTTACATGGGGCTCCTCTCCCAAAATGAGGCGGGGTATATCAGGAGTGATTGCATGACGTATGCCGACAGCCTTAAAGGAAAGCTGCTGATCGTTCATTCGGAAATGGACGACAATGTACATCCGATAAACACGATGCAGTTGTTAACCGCTCTGACGAACGCCGGCAAGGATGCAGATCTTCGTATCTTTCCTCCCGGCGCACACGGCGCCGTTTACAATTATGCGAGCCGGATACTTCTTTACCGGATATATACTCAATATCTCGACCTCTATCTTAAAGGCAACTGCCGTGATCTAAATCTCAACCGATAGGTCGCTTATTTGCCGTAAGTTGCCTTTACACGGAGCCCTTAGTATATTTTTCTGAAAGAAACCGATGCAGAACATCCTGGTCGTAGACGACAATGCTATTAACAGGCAGCTCGCCGTATACCTCCTGAAGAAGGGGGGATACGACGTTTATGAAGCCGAATCCGGGCGCGAGGCGTTTGATTTTTTGAAGAAGCGGACGCCGGACGTGATTCTACTGGATATCCAGCTCCCCGAGATGGATGGAGTGGAAGTGCTCAAGCGCATAAGATCAAACAATCTTACGAAAGACATCACCATAATCGCATTGACTGCATACACAATGCGCGGCGACAAAGAGAAGTTTGAGGCCGCGGGTTTCGACGGCTACCTTGCAAAGCCGATCGAGCCGAAGACCTTTGCGAGACAGATCCTGGACATCTATAATTCGTGAAGGCGACCGGTGTTCTGAGAATTGCAGAACTAAGTCAAGGACGGAATTGTTGAGTAAATCGGCCCCCTGGTGGTTGCGCCATAATAATCTGATGTGAGGAACCCGGCAGGCCGAAGATTTTCGCAGCAGAGTCTTATCACGCCGTTGTTCTTTGATAATTTGACCGCAACTTCTCGACACAGGCAGTGTCAGGGCCGAGTTTGGTTTTAATGGGGATGACATTGGAATCGACGGGGATTCGGGAAGCTATGGGTTGCGTGTCGTGGTTGCCGGTGCCACGTAAAAAAATCGGTAAAAACGTAAATGCGAACAACAACTACGCATTGGCTGCCTAATTAAAAAAAGGTAACCCGTCCATTCGGATGTTCTGTCTGTCGGCACCGAAATGGGCGTCGCCCAGGCAGGCTTTCCGTTAATCAGCGCCCGGTGGTTTGACGGAAATATTCAGCCGGGATTGTCCCGTACAACTTTGCTTCGCAAGCAGTGCGGGATGAAATTTTTGGTCGAAGCTATGCACGTAGAAGCTCATGGTATCCTATCTTCGGACCGGGGTTCGACTCCCCGCATCTCCACTAGTCGTGAAAGTTCAGGGGGATTGCGCCTGCCGGCGCAACGCCGAACTTTTACTTCGGCCGGCACAGGGCGCAGAAGCCTCCCGTATCTGCCGCGTTTACTCTGCAGCTATTTCGTCTTTTCAACATTCCATCATTCTGTTCCGGTTTATGGACGCGTGTTACACGATATACCGAGGTTCGTTTTGTTTTCTCGACTAAAACTCTATATTAAAATATCATGTGGACAAGGGACAGACTCTCTCAGCTCATAAAGTCGAGGCTTGGTGACAGGCTGCTTGTAGTCGTGTCGAATCGTGAGCCGTACGTCCACGTTTTCGAGGGCGATGACGTGAAGTATTACGTGCCGCCGGGGGGGTTGGTCACTGCTCTGGAACCTATCATGGAGGCCAGCGGAGGCTACTGGGTGGCACAGGCCTCCGGCGAGGCAGATAACCTCGTCGTTGACACGAACAACGAAATCGGATGTCCGCCTGAGAACCCGAATTTCACTCTGAAGAGGATTTTCCTCACGAAGGAGGAGATAGCGGGATTCTACTACAACTTTGCAAACGGCGGACTATGGCCGCTTTGTCACGTCGCCTTTATCCGCCCGAGGTTCGAGGAAGCGGACTATGAGATGTACAAATCTGTCCAGGAGAAGTACGCCGACGCGATTGCAGAGATTATCGGCGACCGCCCCGCTTTCGTGTTCATACAGGATTACCATTTCGCGAACCTCGCGCGTATCCTGAAAGAAAGAGTACGCAATGTTGTGACGGCGCTGTTCTGGCACATCCCCTGGCCGAACAGCGAAGTGGTTCGAATCCTTCCTTTCAAGGAGGAGCTTCTCGACGATCTGCTCTATAACGATCTCCTTGCGTTCCAGGTGCAGTACCATGTGATGAATTTCCTGGATACCGTCAACCGGTATATCGAGTCCCGTGTCGAGTATGACGTTACCCGCATCAACAGGGGAGGAAGGTCTACGCTCCTTCGCGCCTTTCCGATAAGCATCGATTTCGAGAATGTTTCCAGGCTTTCAGCGAGCGAGCACGTCATGAACATGCGGCAGGAGCTTATCAAGAAATACAGGCTCAAAGACAAGATTGTAGCGGTCGGGGTGGACAGGATCGATTACACGAAGGGCATCCTGGAACGATTCAGAGCTGTCGAAAGATTTCTCGAGAAGAATCCGGAGTATATCGGCAAATTCGTTTACGTGCAGCTGGGTGCGCTTTCCAGGATGCAGATCCCCGCATACCGGGAGCTCAACGATTCGCTGAACGACATGATGGTCGGCATAAATGAGAAATACCAGTCGCAAGGTTGGAAGCCCATTATTTTTGCGCGCGCGAATCACTCGAAGGAGGCCGTAGTGGCATGGAACGGGATTGGAAATGTTTCGCTCGTTACCTCTCTTCACGACGGGATGAACCTCGTTGCCAAGGAGTTCGTGGCATCGAGGAACGATCTCTCCGGTGCGCTTGTGCTCAGCGAGTTCACGGGTGCGGCGCGTGAGCTGCAGGAGGCGGTATTGGTCAATCCCTATTATATCGACGGGCTGGCCGACGCCATAAAGACGGCCGTGGAAATGCCGGCAGAAGAGCGCCAGAGGCGGATGGCGAAGATGAGGGAATCGATCCAGCAGCAGAATATTTACAGATGGGCGGCGAAGATACTGAGCGAGATCTTCAACTTCGAGTTTGTCGAGTATGATACTGAAGTCGTCGATAATTGAGGAGCTGATAGCTCCTTCGGCGATCATTGTCGGTTCTGTCCTGTTAGGGTTGTTCTTTAAGAAAGTTGTAATCGCTTATCTGGCGAAGCTGGCCGCACGCACGAAGTGGCGGTTCGACGACGTAGTGATAGCATCGGTTCGGGGCTCGGTAATCTTCTGGGCGCTTGCGTTGGGCATGTACGTGATCGTACAGACTCAGGGGTTGTCGAAAGAGGTTATCCAAATCTCCTCAAAGGCCCTGGCAGTACTGGTTATCTTTTCGGTGACGGTCGTGATCTCTAACATCGGCACGGAGATAATCGACTACTATAAGTCGGTGATAGCCGGACTTGCCTCGACGACGAGCCTCCTGAAGAATATCATACGGATAACGGTCTATTCAATCGGGGGCCTCGTCATACTCGATGACCTGCACGTATCGATAGCCCCTCTCCTGACCGCCCTCGGAGTCGGAGGCCTGGCGATCGGTCTTGGACTGCAGGAAACGCTGTCCAACTTTTTCTCAGGGCTTCAAATCCTGGCCGCGCGCCAAATACAGGTTGGGAACTACATACGCCTGGGGAGTGGCGAAGAGGGATTTGTCGAGGATTTGAACTGGAGAGCGACAGTGATCAGAACGCTTCCCGGGAATCATGTCATCATTCCGAACAGGAATCTGTCCAATCTGGTTGTTACAAATTACGAGCGCCCGGATCCGGACATGTCTATTGTGTTCAATCTGGGGGTCGATTACACGAGCGACCTTCGAAAGGTCGAAGAAGTGACGGTCGAAGTCGCGACTGAAATACAAAAGACCGTACAAGGTGCGAAGAGGGATTTCGTCCCTTTTATCCGGTATAACCAGTTCGGAGATTCGTCGATCAATTTTTCAGTGATCCTTCGCGGAAATACTTTTGTCGATCAGTATTTGATAAAACACGAATTTATGAAGAGACTTAAAGAAAGGTACGATAAGGAAGGGATAAACATCCCGTTCCCGATCCGCACCGTTTTCATGAAAAAGGAAACTGGCTAACTTGGAATTTACTCCTTTTGAATTTAAATCAAGGTTGATCCTTACTGAGCTGCTGGGAAGGCGAGCCTCGAATCTTCCGGAACTGACCGACGGGATCAGGACGGTTCCGCTTTCGTCGATCTATCACCACACTCACAGGTTCCTTCAGCAGCATCATTTTCTCTCTCCGGAACCCCCGAATGATTTTGCGTACTGGGTGACCAACATGCTGAACGAGGAGGTCGCCGGCGAGATGCTCGCGAGCCTCGACATCATGCAGTTTGTAAGGCTCTCGGACCTCAGGATGCGTTTCCTCGAACTGCTTGAGGGGTACCTGAAGGGCGCACGACACAAAGTCGGAGCCGGATGTCCCGAGGGCGAAGAATTTCACTTCATGAGTTCCAGGATATTTGTAGTCTCGACGGGTTACGTCGCGAACAACGTGTCCGAGTTCAAGGATATACTCAAAACGATCAGCATACATGCGATATATTTTCACATGTTCGAAGCCAAACTCCGCCTTGAAAAAGGAGATAATGATTTTTCCATCTGGCTCCGCTCGGCGGGCAAGACGAAGGAGGCCGAACAAATTTCCCGTTTGGATCCTTACACATTCACCCTCGAGGGATTGAGAGAAAGACTTCTTAAGATAGTTCCGAATTCATAGGACTTTAGATGCCCCAGGTAAAAGATTATACCGACATAGTAGGCAAATCCGTAATAGACGAGCTGTACTCGATCGGTGAAAAGGCGGGGTCGCTGAAGATTCAGAACGTCAACTCGACCGCGGTCGGCGGAGGCGTCGCTGAAATCCTCACTCGCCTTGTGCCGATGATGAACGAACTTGGCGTACAATCGCGCTGGGACGTGATCAAAGGAGGGGACAAATTCTTTTCCGTGACCAAGAAGGTGCACAATGCGCTTCATGGCGTATCCGAGACTTTCACGGATGAAGAGTGGGCCCATTTCATGGAGATAAACAGGGACAATGCTCGCACAATGAATTTCGACAGCGACGTGGTCGTCATTCATGATCCGCAGCCTATCGGACTTGTTGAAGAGCGCCCGCATCTCGACAACAAGTGGGTCTGGAGGTGTCATATCGATTTCTCCGAACCGCGCGAAAACGTCTGGTTGTTCCTGAAAGATTTCATAGAGCGTTTCGACGGGGCGATATTTTCCGCACCCGCATTCAGCCGTCCGTTGAACACGAGGCAGTTTCTGATTTCTCCTTCCATCGACCCGCTCAGCGACAAGAACAAGGATCTCGAGGAAAGTTATATCAGGGGAATATTCGAACAGTTCAACATAGATCTAAAGAGGCCGATAATAACCCAGATATCCCGTTTCGATTATCTTAAGGATCCGGTGGGCGTGATAAAAGCATACAAACTGGTCAAGCGTTACGTGGATTGTCAGCTTGTCCTCGCCGGCGGCGGCGCGACCGACGATCCGGAGGGCGAGAAAGTCCTTGCGGAAGTCCGGAACGCGGCGGAGGACGACAAGGATATTTTCGTGCTTCTCCTGCCGCCTTCGAGCGACCTCGAGATTAACGCCCTTCAGAGAGGCTCCACCGTGGTTCTCCAGAAATCGTTGAGAGAAGGGTTCGGTCTTACCGTGGCTGAGGCGTTGTGGAAAGGGAAACCGGTCATCGCTTCGGCCGTAGGCGGCATCCCGCTGCAGATCAAGCACAAGTACAGCGGAATCCTGACTCACAGCATCGAAGGGACAGCGTACTGGATGAAACAGCTTATCAACGAGCCGACCTTTGCGCGCGAACTCGGAAGAAACGGGAAGGAACATATTCGGCAGAGCTTCCTGATAACCCGTCACCTGCGGGACTACCTGCTCCTGTCGCTTTCTTTGTACCATGATAAAGACATAGTGTACCTTTAAATTGGCAAGCACCCCATCAAGGTTTAAGTGCGATGTGCTCGTACGGGAAAAAGACAGGAATCCCGTCTTCTTCTTCGATTTCGACGGTACTCTGACTAAGATAGAGCAGACGCCGGACGGCGTCAAGTTTCGGCCGGCAGCAAGGTTCGTCGTCGAAGAGTTGTCAAAGAAGTATACGGTCGGAATCGTTACGGGGCGCTCCCTTCCAGACATTAAAAAGCTCATAGGCATCAAGGGGATTTACTACTCCGGAAACCATGGAGTGGAGATTGAGGGACCCGGACTCAGATTCGTCGAGAAGAATTCAGCGAGATCGGTGAAGTTCATCGACTCGCTCGTTCCGAAAATACGCAGGCGGCTTAGGCTCTACAAACCGATCGTTCAGCACAAGAAATATTCCATAGCGGTTCACTACAGAACCGTGGAGGCGCACAACGTGCGCAAGCTCCTCGACGAACTGGAGGCGTTGACGCGGCAGCCCGTCAGGGCTGGCAAGATAAAACTCCAGCTCGGCAAAAAGGTAGTCGAAATAAAAGCGCCTGTCGAATGGGACAAGGGCAAAGCCATCGAGAAGATTCTCGAGAGGAAGAGAAGTGTTGGGAAGGTGTTTTTCTTCGGCGACGACATGACGGATGAGTACGGATTCGCAAAGGTCAACTCACTCAAAGGGGCGAGCATTTTTGTGGGGAGCCTCGAACGTGAAACAGCCGCACGTTATCAGGTGGAATCTCCCGGGGCATTGGTTGGTGAACTTGCCGAATTTCTTTTCGAGGCCGAGTAAGCAGCCTCGTTCACCAATCGAATGTTTAGGGAAGTTTAGTGTTTACTAAAGGTACGGGATTAAGTGTGTGTGTATGGCCTCCCTAGCGACCTCTTTCTCGGAATATCCAATTGAATGTTTAGTTAGAGCACAGAAGTTGTGGCTGGCACGGCATATGCAATCCCGCTGTTCGGCTCAATTTAGGAGGCTTGAGTGGTAAACTAAACTGATGTTTATGGCACTGTGGCGGCTTCTCGCCGGGCGTTCGTCTCCGAGGCCGGTGACCTTCCGATAACGGTACAAGCCCCGACTTTCCAATGGAAACGGTTTCGGCCGAGCTCAGTATGCTTCACGCGCTTCTCTGAGACCTTGCGCAATTACCTCTCAAAACGTAATATGAGACAAGTTTAAGAAGATATTGGGACTGGTAAAAGGAGCGGGACATGAAGAAGTTTTCTTTTGCTTTGGTGTTGCTGAGTCTTATCGCCCTGTCGTGCAGCTCGCCGTTATCTGACGTAAACATAACCGACCCTTCTCTTCTGGAGCCGCAGCTCGTTGTAACGAAATCCATAGGCCTCACGGGTAATCGTTCCGTAGTTTATACTGCAGATATATATGACAAGAATTTCAATCTCGTCACTCTGCAGAACGGAAGCGTAAAGATCAACGGCTTCAATATGAATGAGCGGGCTAATCTATTCGGCGGCGAGGAATACTATCTTCAGGGAGAGTCGGAAGTTAAGTTCGCGCTGGACGACACTTACACGTTCACTTTAACCCTGAGCGATGGAAGCAAATATTATGGCAAGGTTACATCGCAGTCGGAGGATCTTACGGAGTTTGTGGTCCCGTCTTCACAGAGCAGGACTCAACCCATAAACGTGAGCTGGAAGAATACGGACCCCAACGCAACGATGTCCATCGAACTTGTTTACAAGTTCTCTACCGACTCCTCGAGCGGAACCGGGTCGCAAATCATCAACATTGGCAATCCTGCCTCCGAGTCCTATTCCATTAGCCCGTCTGTGTTTACCACGACCCAGGGGAAGACCACCGAAGTGGATTTGACGCTCGTTTCAAAAATCACGGGAACGATCGATCCCGGCTTCAGGGGCGGCAGCTCGACCGTTTGCAAGCTGACTATAGAGAAGGATGTAATTCTGAATTAGCGGGAATAAAGGGAAGTGGCGGGGTTTTGACTTCTCGCGTCTCAGGCTCACATCGACGGTCAGGCTCGACTTCTACCGTTAGAAAAGCAAAAGTCCCGCTAAAGAGCGGGACTTTTTGCATTCCTAAAAAAGCAACTCGGTTCCGAAACGAGTCGCATCTCGTCGGCGATCTCAGTACATGTCGCCCATCGGAGGAGCCGGCATGGCTGGCTTTTCCTTTTCGGGTTTCTCAACGACGACCGCTTCGGTCGTGAGGAGAAGGCTGGCGACGCTGGCCGCGTTCTGCAGTGCAGTGCGGGTAACCTTCGTCGGATCGATGACGCCGGCTTTCAAGAGATTCTCATATGTCTCCGTCTGAGCGTTGAAGCCGTAGTCGTCCTTGCCGTCCTTCACTTTCTGGAGGACGACCGAGCCCTCCAGGCCTGCGTTGTTCACGATCCATCTCAACGGCTCTTCGAGCGCTTTCTTCACGATCTCAACGCCGATCTTCTCGTCGTCATTGTTGGTCTTCACGTTGTCCAGAAGCGCGATCGAGCGGACCAGCGCAACCCCGCCGCCGGGGACTATACCTTCTTCGACAGCCGCGCGGGTGGCGTGGAGCGCATCCTCGACGCGCGCCTTCTTTTCCTTCATCTCTACCTCGGTCGTCGCGCCGATCTTAAGAAGTGCGACTCCGCCGGACAGCTTCGCGAGTCTCTCCTGGAGCTTCTCTTTGTCGTAATCGGAAGTGGTCTTCTCGATCTGAGCCTTGATCTCGTTGATGCGTCGCTTGATGTCGTCCTTCGTGCCGGCACCTTCGACAATCGTTGTGTTGTCCTTGTCGATCGTGACCTTCTTTGCGGTACCCAGGAACGAAAGCTGTGCATTCTCGAGCTTGAATCCCTTCTCTTCCGAGATTACCTGTCCGCCAGTAAGAATGGCGATATCTTCCAGCATCGCTTTCCTTCTGTCTCCGAACCCGGGGGCCTTCACCGCGACCGCCTTGAGAGTGCCGCGGATCTTGTTGACGACCAGCGTGGCCAGGGCTTCGCCTTCCATGTCTTCGGCGATGATCACGATCGGTCTGCCGCTCTGGGCTACTTTCTCGAGTATAGGAAGGAGATCCTTCATCGCGGAGATCTTCTTGTCGTGGATGAGGATGTAGGGGTCTTCCATCGCCGCTTCCATCCTTTCCGTGTCGGTCACAAAGTAAGGGGAAAGGTAGCCGCGGTCGAACTGCATTCCTTCAACGACCTCCATTGCGGTTTCAGTCCCTTTTGCTTCCTCCACTTGAATGACGCCATCCTGTCCGACCTTCTCCATGGCGCTTGCGATGAGGTTACCGATCTCGCTGTCGTTGTTCGCGGAGATGGTGCCGACCTGGGCGATTTCCTTCTTGTCACCGACTTTTCGGCTGAGCTTCTTGAGGCCGTCGACTATGGTTTCGACCGCCAAATCGATCCCGCGCTTCAAGTCCATGGGATTAGCGCCGGCCGTAACGTTTTTCAACCCTTCGCGATAGATCGCCTGCGCAAGGACCGTTGCCGTGGTTGTGCCGTCGCCTGCCACGTCTGACGTCTTGGAAGCGACTTCGCGAACCATTTGTGCACCCATGTTCTCGACGGTATCTTCCACTTCGATTTCTTTCGCAACGGTAACGCCGTCTTTGGTGACGGTCGGTGCACCGAACTTCTTGTCAATGACGACGTTGCGGCCTCTGGGGCCGAGAGTTACCTTGACCGCGTCGGCGAGTGTATCGACGCCGCGCTTCAATGCAGCGCGGGCATCAGGTCCGAATTGAATTATTTTTGCTGCCATTATTCTATAGACTCCTTTCAGTTATATAATTGCAAAGATGTCGCTTTCACGCATGATGAGATATTCTATGTTGTCATACGTGACCTCGGTTCCGGAATATTTACCGTAAAGAATCCTGTCGCCAACTTTAACTTCCATCGGAATCTTCTTCCCATCGTCGCTTACTCTTCCGGGTCCGACGGCGACCACTTCTCCCTGCTGGGGTCTTTCCTTTGCAGTGTCAGGGACGTACAGCCCCCCCTTTGTCTTCTCCTCGGCCTCGAGCGGTTTAACCACTACCCGATCCGCCAACGGCTTGATCTTCATGTTGCTAGACCTCCTTTATTTGCTTTAGTTATGGCTCAATTCTGATTAGCACTATCGTAATGCGAGTGCTAATTTAAAAAGGCAAGGTAATAAAGTCAAGCACTCTGCAAGCCTGAGTGCTAGGATCTCTCCGCTGGAATCTGAGGAGAAAGATGATTCTGTGCAAACAAATGCGGCATCGACGGCATCATGCCTCCCTGTTTTGCGGAGAAATGACCTATCCGCCGAAACTACACTTAGGAATGGCAGATTATGCACGATTAAGCCCGGCACGGTCATTGCCATAAAAAGGAACGGGAGAGCCAAAAGCTCCCCGAGAGAATTGTGCCATTTTACCGGTCAAATATACAGGAACAGGGTATGCCGGCACGTCGGAAGGTGTCAACGAGACGTGCATCTCTGGACCGAACGAATCACAAGCCTCGCTTAAGGAGGAAAATAGTCATGCCGCGAACCACCATCCCCAACAATGACGTATCCGTGGAATTCTACGTCACCGAAGAATGCAACGGATGCGGGCTATGCAAGAACATCGCCCCCGATCTCTTTGACTGCGTCGAGTATGCTTACTCTTATTTTCTTACCCGCCAGCCTTTGAACGAAGATGAAGTTATGCTGTTGAGGGACGCCGCGGCCGTCTGCACGGTCGACGCGATCCGTGAGACTGTCAAACCCATCTGATGAAAGGACTTTTTCATGTTCGAGATCCTCGACAAGGAACTTCTCGCTCAATCGATTACTAAGTTCGTAGTTCATGCCCCCTATGTAGCACGCAAACACAAGGCTGGAAACTTCGTCATCCTACGAGTAAACGACCACGGAGAAAGGATACCGCTTACGATCGTCAATTCGGACCCCGAAGCTGGTACGATAACCATCATAGCGCAGGCAATTGGAAAGACGACGAGACTTCTCAGTATGCAGAACAAAGGTGACCATCTCCTCGACGTTTCCGGTCCGCTGGGCAATCCAACCCCGATACACAACTACGGAACCGTGGTCTGCATCGGCGGCGGCGTCGGAACTGCGGAGGTTTATCCCATAGCCTCGGCCTTGAAGGAGGCGGGCAATAAACTAATCACTATCGTTGGGGGGAGGACGAAAGAACTCGTCATACTTGAAAAGGAGCTTCGCGAAATATCGGATGAGTTTATTGCGACGACCGACGACGGTTCATACGGAATGAAAGGGCTGGTCACCAACGCGCTTGACGCCTACCTCAAGAAGGGCTCCGACGTGAAGGCTGTGTACGCGATCGGCCCGATCGTGATGATGAGAGCCGTGTCGGAGTTTACCAGGCCGCTTGGGATTTCCACCTACGTGAGCCTGAACCCGATAATGGTGGACGGGACGGGAATGTGCGGTGCGTGCCGCGTCTCTATCGGCGGCGAGACGAAGTTCGCATGCGTCGATGGTCCCGAATTCGACGGACATCAGGTGGACTTCGAAGAGTTGATGACCAGGAATAGATCCTATATGGATCTCGAAAAAATTTCGCTCGAACGATTTGACGGCGAAGTTTCGGGGCATACCTGCAAGGGCGAAGCTTCCAGGGAATCTCGTCCCGCGGGAAAGGAGGCGGCAAATGCCTAACACATTGAAGCCGTCCGAAAGGATGAAGATTCCGAGGCAGGTTCCGCTCGAACAGGATGCGGAAGTGCGCAGACACAACTTCGAAGAGGTCTCGCTGGGATTCGACGAGAATCTGTTGTCACAGGAAGTGCTGCGCTGCATAGACTGCAAACAGCCCTACTGCGTCTCTGGATGTCCGGTCGGCATAGATATACCGGGTTTCATTAAACTTATCGTCGACGGGGATTATCTGGGCGCGGCAAAAAAAATTAAGGAAAAAAACTATCTCCCCGCCATAACGGGCAGAGTCTGTCCGCAAGAGACCCAATGCGAAGAAGTCTGCCCGATCGGTAAAAAGCATCAACCGGTGGCGATCGGCAAGCTGGAACGTTTCGTGGCCGATTACGAAAGGATGCACAACTCCTTCGACGGTTTCGTCGTGAAGGATAAAAGGAAAGAAAAGGTTGCGATCGTGGGTTCCGGTCCGGCAGGTCTAACCTGTGCGGCAGAGCTCGCGAAACTCGGTTACAACGTGACCATATTTGAGGCGCTGCACGCGGCGGGCGGCGTCCTGAGATACGGGATACCGGAATTCAGGCTTCCCAAGTCGATCCTCGATTCTGAGATAGAAAATGTGAGAAAACTCGGAGTCGAGATCATCACGAATTTCGTGATAGGGCGGACGGCCACTGTAGACGAATTGATGGACGAATTCGGCTTCGACGCAGTTTTTCTCGGAACCGGGGCAGGGACCCCGACATTTCTCGGGATCCCCGGCGAAAATCTGCCCGGTGTTTTTTCGGCGAGTGAGTTTCTGACGCGCGTCAATTTCATGAGCGGCTACAAGTTCCCGGAATACGACACTCCGGTGAAGATCGGCAAAAGAGTTGCGGTAATCGGGGGCGGGAACACCGCGATGGATGCGGTGCGGACGGCCAACCGCCTCGGGACCGAGAAAGCCTATCTGGTGTATCGCCGGGGAAGAGACCAGATGCCCGCGCGAGAGGAGGAAGTCCAGCACGCCGAAGAAGAAGGAATTGAATTTCATCTGCTCACAAATCCCGTGCGCATAACCGCCGGAGAGAACCGGTGGGTCAAGGCGATGGAATGCGTGAAGATGGAACTCGGTGAACCGGATGAATCCGGAAGAAGAAGACCGGTAGTGATACCCGGTTCCAACTATATCATGGACGTCGATACCGTAATCCTGGCGATCGGCCAGCGTCCGAATCCTATACTGCAATCCACCACTCCGGGCCTTAATATGTCGAAACGCGGCACGGTGGTCGTGGATGAGAGTTGCCGTACGAGCCGCGAGGGAGTGTTCGCCGGCGGAGATCTTTCTCGGGGCGGAGCGACGGTAATTCTCGCGATGGAAGACGGTCAAAAATCTGCAGCTGCCATTCATGAGTATTTGAAAGTGAAGAGTGAAACGCCGCAGGTCAAAAGCTAGAATTCAGAAGTCAAAACAGAGGGGGTATCGAGTAATCCCTTCTGACTTGACGCTTTTGACCTTTGAGTTGAAGGAACAGATATGAACATCGGCATTCCGAACGAAGCTTTGAAGAATGAAAACCGTGTCTCGCTTACCCCGTCGGCGGTCGCGACGCTTTCGAATCTCGGACATGCACTCTACGTCGAGTCGCAGGCGGGGAGGGCGACACGGTTCTCGGATGAATCGTACCGGAACGCCGGCGCGACTGTCGTTTATTCAAAAGAGGAAGTGTACAGGCGCTGCGAGCTTGTATGTGCCGTAGCACCGCCGGCGCTTGAAGAAACCGGGATGATGGAAGCCGGCCAAACTCTGTTTAGTTTTCTGAATTTGCCGGTGGCGCGTCAGCAGTTCGTCGAGGAAATCACAAAAAGGAAGATTACGACTATCGGATACGAACTTGTTGAGACCGAAGACGGCGACCGTCCAGTGCTGCATTCCATGAGTGAAATCGCGGGTCAGATAGCTGTCTTCCGGGCGGCGCGATACCTGGAGTCGGGTGATCACGGCCGTGGTATAATACTCGGAGGGATTGCCGGAGTCGCACCGGCCGCGGTTGTGGTTCTCGGAGCGGGCGTCGTCGGTACCGAGGCCGCGAGGACGGCGGTCGGGCTCGGTGCGCAGGTCATCGTTCTCGACACGGACCTTGCCCGGCTGAGAAATGTAGACCGGCTTCTTCTCAAACGGGTCACGACAGCGCTCGCCACGCCCGTCATCATACGCAAGAGCGTCGCTTACGCCGATGTTCTCATCGGAGCGGTATTCATTAAAGGAGAGCGCACACCGCATGTCGTCACCGAACAAATGGTGCGATCGATGAAACCGGGTGCCGTCATAATCGATGTGTCGATCGACCAGGGCGGGTGCGTGGAGACCAGCAGGCCGACCACACTTCAGAATCCGTCCTTCATGTATCACGATGTCGTCCATTTCTGTGTTCCGAATATCACGGCGACAGTCGCGCGCACCGCGACTTACGCACTGACGAATACCATATTGCCGTTTGTGACGGACATCGCTGCCAAGGGTGCTGCCGCCGCGTTCAGAGAGAGCACTGGGCTCGCAAAAGGCGTCTGCAGCTTCGACGGTCACTGTACGCAGGAGATGGCAAGGACAATATTCGGGGAGGAGTTCGTCCCTCTCGAGGAGCTGCTGCGTGTCGGGAAATCCTGACTTAACGTGGCGCCGGTGCAATTGAGGAGACGTTTCATGAACGAGCAAACAAGAGATGGGATGACGCCGGGATCCCGTGTGTCCGTGCGTCAGCTCTTCAGTGAACACACATCAGGGTATTTGGCGTAATGGCGTGGATCGATACATATCGCGGCAAGGTTGTTTCGGCCGACGAGGCGGCGGGAGCAATTCGGTCGGGGGACAGGATATACATCCATCCCGGTTGCGCCGTTCCGGAAGTACTCGTGGATGCGATGGTCGGGCGCGCGAATGAACTGGAGGGCTGTGAAATCCTGCATATACTTTCCCTGGGCAAGGCTGCATATGTCCAGGACGGAATGGAGAAACACTTTCATCACACTGCGCTGTTCATAGGAAAGAACACGAGGGATGCGGTTAACCGCGGATTGGCGGATTTCGTACCCGTGTTTCTTTCTGAAATTCCGGGGTTGTTCTACTCGGGGCAGATGAAGATCGACGTCGCGCTGATACAGGTCTCTCCGCCCGACGAACACGGATTTTGCAGTTTCGGTGTAGGCATCGAAACGACGAAGGCCGCCACCGAAATTGCGAATACGGTAATCGCACAGGTAAATCCGAACATGCCGCGGACGCTCGGCGACAGTTTCATTCACATCAGCAAGATCCACAAAGTGGTCGAGACCGACGTTCCCATCATGGAGCTTCCCCAGGTTGAACCGGACACTTCCGACCAGGAACTTGAAATGTTCAGGAAGATCGGAGGGAACATTTCAGAGTTGATCGAAAACGGCTCGACGCTTCAGCTCGGTATCGGGAGGATACCCGATGCCGTCCTCATGTCGCTGGACGGGAAAAAAGATCTCGGCGTTCATTCCGAAATGTTTTCCGACGGCGTTATCGGGTTGGTTGAAAAGGGGGTCATTACTAACGAGAAGAAATCGCTGCATCCCGGGAAAATGGTCGCGAGTTTTGTCCTTGGAAGCCGGAGGCTCTTCGATTTTATCGATAATAACCCTATTGCAGAGTTCCATCCTTCGCAATATGTCAACGACCCATTCGTGATAAGCCAGAACAGGAAAATGATTGCGATTAACTCGGCGCTTCAAATTGACCTGACGGGGCAGGTGTGCGCGGATTCCATCGGATACAATTTCTACAGCGGTTTCGGAGGACAGGTCGATTTTATCAGGGGCGCAGCGAGATCGGAAGGCGGCAAACCAATCATGGCCCTGCCGTCGACTGCAAGGGATGGAACGGTTTCCAGAATCACAACTCATCTCGCCGAAGGCGCGGGAGTCACGACTTCGCGAGGAGACATACATTACGTTGCGACCGAATTCGGTGTAGTAAACCTTCACGGGAAGGCTATAAGCGAGAGGGTGAAACTCCTTACAAGCATTGCTCATCCGAAATTCCGCGACGAACTTACGATGTTTGCAAAGAAGAAGTGCTGGATATAGCTATGTCGGGAGGTTTATAATGACTGCAGGAAAACTCATGAAGATAGGGGATGTGGCGAAGAAGCTGGGGGTGGCTGTCTCTACGGTGCGAAAATACGAAGCGGCCGGAGTAGTGCTTCCCGTCAGAACGATCGGCAAGCACAGGCTGTTTTCCGAAGACGATCTTTTCTGGCTGAGCTGCATCCGCGACATGATCACCAACAAGGGAATGACGCTCGAAGCCATCAAACGGATGGTAGCGCTCATGCCATGCTGGGAGATGAGAAAATGTCCATTGGAGGAGAGAGCGAAGTGTCCCGCATACACGGATGATGCAACACCATGCTGGCTGCTTAACGGGACGAAATTCGACTGCATATCGGCCGATTGCCGCGCGTGCATAGTCTACAAGAGCGTCACACACTGCGACAACATGAAAGTGCTTCTGACCGAGTTGGTTTACTCAAAGGGATAGCAGTGCGTTTTCCGCTCCCTTCACGAATTCGGAAGGGGCGAATATGGGGATTCGTGAAATCGGCGGCCTAGATTTTTCCTGTTTCCGCCGTTGATGCTTTAGAACGAAGGAAGAAGAAGCCGAGCAGACCTATGATCATCATCGGTATCGACCAGAGTTGTGCCTCGCTGAGTCCGAAGAGAAGTCTCGGATTCAACCGGATGAACTCGACAAGAAATCTCTCTGCTCCCGCGAACACCAGGTACAGCATGAACAGAGTCCCCGCTGGCTCCATCTTCTTCCGTAGCTTCCAGAGTATGAAGAACAATCCCAGGCAGGCGAGAAATTCGTAAAGCGGCGTCGGCTGGCACAAAATGTTGTTCGGTACTATCCCCCCCGGATATCGAGCCTCGATTTGCGGCATGTATCTGAATGCGATGGACGGCGGGGCGACGCCGTGTGCATAGTCGACCCCCCATGGTAGTTTTGTAGGTATGCCGTAGTCGCCGTCGCCCGAGACGTGGCATGCGATTCTTCCGATGCCGTAACCGAGAATCAGGGCGGGGGCGACCGCATCTGCCACGCTAAGGAAGCGAAGCTTCTTTCTCTTTATAACCCAGGCGATAACAACAAAGGCCAGGATGAATCCGCCGTACCATGTTAGCCCGCCTGTAGCGAACGCCATACCAATGGGGTCCCTTAAGAAATCTCCCCAATTTTCTATAAGCGACAGGATTCTGGAGCCTGCAAGTCCGAGTATCACCGCCAGAATAGTCACCTGATTTGCGAAATCGGCCCCGAATCCTCTTCGTTTGAACTCCTTCACGAGGACGTAGTTGGCGACGAGAAACGCTATCCCCATCGTCAGCCCGTAACTGTAAACCTTTACCGGGCCGATCTTGAAGAGGACTGGAACGACGGTATCACTCAGAATCTTGGTAAGCATTTCGCAGATCTTTCTATTTTGGTCGGAGGGATTTGCCGCAATTCAATAACTGTAGTGGATTCGAAGAGGGGTACATCACGCGGCATCGCTCCTTGTTCGTAAGCTACTACGTCTTGAGGGAAAAATAAATCCCCGGAATCTGTCCGTTTCCTGCGGCGTCCCGGGGATTTTAAATGAATCACTCAATAGATCCCGACCGATACTTTGAAAAGGATGCTCCTTGGAGTGCCGAAGTTGGCGCCGTTGAAGAAAGCGCCGTTCAAAAGATACTGATGGTTCAGGATGTTTTGGACGTAGAGCTCCGGACGCAGGCTGAGTCTTCCAATAGCGAATGTCTTTCCGAGAGATCCGTTAAAAATGAGATGCGGTGCAACGTGGCCGTTGATCTGACCATTGGTTAATCCGCTGCCGTAACTCCCTACGAGATTCAGGAAGTAGCCGCTCTTGTCATAATTGAGACCGAAGGAATATGTGATCCGCTGGTCGTGATCTAGATCGAAGGCTGTGGTTGTCGGTTGGGCCGGAAGAAATCCTCCGGTTGTCGGTCCGACTCCCTGTGCATGGCTGACAGCGAGATTAAAGTAACCGCTGAAAGGCCCGACCGGACTGTAATTCAGTCCGAGTTCGAGACCTCTAACATAAATCTGCTGGATATTCACAGCAGTCTGAATGCTGGTACCGGGGATAGTGCTGTTGTCCATGCCGGGATTCTCCTGAGTGTAGTACCCAAGGAGTTTTCCCGTCAGCGAATTGGTGAACGAGTGCGTAAGGCCCAGCTCGAAGTACTCTCCTCTCACCGGCCGCGTAATCTGCGATACGGCTCCCGGCGTGACGGTCAATTCCCTCAGCTGTTCGATCAATACCGGAACGAAGAGCCGTCCGTAGTATGCATAGGCCCGTGTCGACAAGTCGGGTATGTAAATAAGCTTCACCTTCGGCGAGAACTGGGAAACGGTTCCTATTCCGTCGGCATAATGACGGTCGTATCTGACGCCAGCGTCCACCTCGAAAATCGGGATCGGCTGGTAGGCGGTCTCTGCAAATGCACCCATGTCGTAGCCATCCAGATTCTGTACAGACTGGGGACCGAGGATGCTTCCGTTAAACATGCTGAAATTCTCGTTCCCCTTCGTGTAGTAATATGAAGCACCGGCTTTGAACGTGAAAAGGTCTCCCTCCGGAAAAGAAACGTCGGATCTTGCGCCGTAGACGTTGAATAGTCTGCTGTCCCTGACGTTGTAGGGAATGGAGTCTCCAGCAAAGAAAAATGAAGCCACGTCGTTACTGCCGGGTGTATACGTCTCGGTGCCTTGCCTGTGCGTAAGAGCGAGGAAAAACTGTCCGGACTCTCCTTCGGCTCCGAAGCCGTGTCTGAAGATCAGGTTTTGAAATCCATCTCCGAATTTCTCGTTGTCATTTTTCGTGATGCCGCCTGTCGAATCGTAGGGCACCTGGAAATTCGACCCGCTCTGATCGATGTCGAGGGAAATTACGTCGTTGGGTGAGATGATATATTGAACCTTGCCGAATCCGAATATGTCGGTGCCGTGGTCGTGGAAGATCGCAGGAAGAGGAGTATCGATGCGCCTGTCGGTCACCTTTCGCGAACCGGCGACGAAGTAGGAAAAATTGCCGGTGTGGGCGGCGAGAGACAAGGACTGTCCCGACGAATTGAAGCTTCCCACGTATTGAGATGCATGGGCGCTGAAGTCCCTGGACGGTATCTTAGTTCTGACGTCGATAACGGATAGGGCATCCGAGTACTCGGCGGGCAAATCGCCGACGAGGAAGCTTATGCGGTCCACCGTGCGAGGGTCGAATAGTTCCGTCATCCCTTCGCTCATAGTCTCGGGGATCGGTACACCGTCGACGTAGTACGAATATTCCGCGTGCTGACCCTGTATATGAACTTCGCCCGTCGGTGCCTGCACCGCTCCCGGAACGCTTTGCTGAATGATGGCGGACGGTGTGCTCATCGGTGAAATGTGTACAGTGCCGGTTTGGAAAACAGGTGCTGAAAGGATCATATGAAGTTCGTGACTCGTAGTTGCGTTGTCTTGTCTCTGGCTTGCCGTCACTGTGACCCCCTCCATCTGGATATCATTTCCCTCCAGAGCGAAGTCGAGATGGTTTTCCCCCTCTTTGAGTAAGGTATCCATCTGGGATCTGGCGTATCCCAACAGGTATGCGACGATCTTGTAACGGCCCGGAGGGATGTTGCGGATACTGTATGCGCCAAGTTCGTTGGCAATAGTCCCGGTTATTACGGAGTTGTTTCTCATCACGGCCACCTCGGCATAGGCGAGTGGCTGGCCGTCTTTCTTATCTGTTATCTTTCCGTGGATTGTGGCCCGCCGATATACTGCGGGAGGCGCCTGGGCATATGTTACAGCATAAATACAGCCCAGCATAAGAAGAGATATAAGCATACTCTTCAGCATAGTCTTCCTCCTTGAAGGATTTTGATATTCGTGGTCGTTTGAAGAATATAGAAAGGACGAGCTATGCTGTCGGGGGGGCGCGGCTTGAGGCAGTGACCTGAGGCCTTGCAGGATAATGCGGGTGCTCCACAATTCGCAGGAAGGAGAACCGCATCGGCGAAAAGAAATGCTGAATCTGTGGATCGGCGCAAGTGGTCGACTGTGAAAACAAATGCGCAGGACAGACGAATGTGCCGTCGACCATATCGAGATAGAATCCCGAACCGTCCGTCGGAGAGATTACCCGTGTGCACTCCAGGGGGACATAATCCCGGTGAGAAAGGCTAAATGTGGCGGAGATGAAAACGTACAGAAAGAGGACGCCTTTGGCGACATCCTTTCGTTTACTTACTGACATGCTGGACTACTTCCGCAGATATGGTACACCAATCGAAGAACGCAGGCTTCATTCATCAAGTTCCGCAATTCACGTTTTCATGGCTGCAAAACAAAGTACATGCAGCCTTCAGATGCTGAGAGATATTTTGAAGACAACGCTTCTCGGTTCCTCCCATGATGCACCCGTTGTATAAGCACCTTTCAAAATATGAACGTGGTCGAGCAAGTTTGTTATGTAAATAGACGGTTCGAGCGTGGTTCCGTCACTCAGATAAAAAGTATATCCTCCGGACAAGTTAATCAACCACGATGGTGATACTTTGTTGGCGACGTTGAAGTCGAACAATCCTGTTTGGTATGGAATGCCCGAAGTGTTTCCATTGGAGAGGCCGGAACCGTAAATTCCGGTAAGATTCACAAACCAGTTGAATGGCTGGTAATTGAGCGAAGCCACGATCGACAATCTCTGATCGTGGTCCATGTCGGTTGCCGTTCCCATGGTGCTTATCGGGAGAAAGCCGCCGGTGACCAGACCGGATCCGTAAGCATGACTCAACGCCGAATTAATATAGCCCGAGAATGGCGTAGCAGGATTTTCAAAGGAAAGACCCCACTCGATCCCTGTCGTGCGCACCGTTTGGACGTCGACCTCTGCATCGATCGCCGTATTGCCCAGCGTTTCGTCGTTCAGCCCCGGGCTCGAATATTTATAGTAGACGTCCGCCTTGGTCCGCAGACCGAATCCGAAGTCATGAAGATATCCCGCTTCGTACCAGTCGGAACGCTGCGGCAGAGTCGGCACACCGGAGTAAGCGGCGCTGGAAGCGATCGCGTGGAGACCCTCGATGTTGATGGGGACAAATGTTCTTCCGTAATAGAGGTATACGGTGTTGATAGGGTCGATGTAAATATTCCATTTCAGGCGCGGGCTCACCTGGTGTTGGAGCGGGGTATTGGGCTGCACTTGCTGGTCGTACCTCACGCCGGCGTCGAAACGTGTCCAATCCAGCGGGCGCCATTCGGTCTCGGCAAATAATCCGAAATTTGAACCGGTGAAATTCGCATTGACCGAAGGCCCTGCATTCCCCGAGGCGCCGGTTGTGGAGAAGTCTTCGAAGCCCCAGACATTACTGAGGTCAAGCCCGGCGGCAAACATGATTCCCTGAGAAAGACGCTTGTCGACCTTAACTCTGGCCCCGAGCGTCGTGAAGCCACGGTTCTCTGCGACAACGTAACTGTTAGTCGTATCACCGGCAAACTGAAAAGTGGCAGGATCGCCCTGTCCCGGACTGTAGATGAGTCCGCCCTCACGGAGATAAACGCCGACGAATAGGTGGCTTTCTTCGTTCTGCTTGGATGAAAAAGTGTGGTAGTACGAGATCGTTTGGAATGCGTTCGTCGTATTCTGCAGATCGTTCATGATTTGAATTGTCGAATCGTACGGGACCTGCGTCAACGTTCTGCTCCAATTCAGATCCGACGTCAGGTAGTCGCCGTTGTCAAACAGGTAGTCGACTTTACCGTACAGGAAGTAATCGAAACCGTGATCGTGAAATATCCGCGGGACCGGCGGATCAATACGGCTGAAGGTTTCCTGTCGTGTTCCGGAGACAAAGAGGCCGAGCTTCCCGAGGTGGTCGCTGAGCGCGAGGCTCTGCCCGTTGGAGTTCAGCGCCTTGAAAGCGCCGACCCTGCGCCCGAGTGAGTCGTCCGAGTTCGGCGCGTAGAAACTGCCGGCATATGTAGATGCGTAAGCATGAAAGCCTCCGGGCGGGACGCGGTTTTGGAGATTTATCACGGCGGCTGTTTGCCCTCCATACTCGGCGGGCCATGCACCGTCCATGAATGTCGCTCTTTCCACAACTCTTGTATCGACGATGTTGTTCAGGCCACCGAATATTCCGAGCGGAATCGGAACTCCGTCAATGTAGTATGTATACTCGCCATGTTGGCCGCGAATGTGCATCTCTCCGGTCGGTCCACGTGCTGCGCCCATGAGATTTTGTTGCACGAGCGTTATTAGACCCGCACCTGGCGGGGCATGGTAAGTCTCTTTTGAGAAAATCTGTGTCCCGTTTGTAAGATTGAACGTGGTTACCGGAGTCATTCTCCTGCCGGTGACGATTTGTTCCTTGAAAGAAAGAGTGGTAAGGAGAACGGAGTCGCTGAGGTGATCCCGATTCACCGTGATTGTTCCTGAATAATCGTTATATCCAACAGAGTGAACGGCAAGATTGTAGGTTCCGTCCGGGATGTCTGAGAAATCTGCGACGCCGTACGGACCGGTTTCTTTCTCGGAGATTACGTATCCCTTTTGACTCAGCGTGACAAGTGCGAGTTGCACGGGTACTTTGAGATCCTTGTCGTACACCCTCACTGTGTATTCGTGTCCTTGCTGCAGTGTCTCTGCAAGTTCTATGGCGCCTCGGGATATCCGTCCGCCGGGAATCTGTGCGAGTAGAGACGGTGCGAGTGCCGACAATAATACAATGACTGTAAATGACCAGAGGCCATTCATGCGCAAATTCATTTCGACTCCTCCTGATAATGTGTCCGACAGGGTATATTGCCACACACGCCACCAGTCCCAGAAATGCAAAGCATAGGTGCGTGCGGGTGTGCGGGCACAAGAGTGCAGCGTGAATGGTCTCGATCTCCACGCGCCGCCTGAAGCCCTGCCGGCCGATTGAAGCTTTTTTATGAGTTGAGGAAGGAAGAGGCTCGCGGGGGTTTGATCAGTCTCCTGATTGCGCCTTCGGGCAGCGCGTCTGAATATCCGGGCAGGTGTCTAAGAAGGATTCTCTGATAGGAAAGTATTTTGTGGTCGGGGTTTGTGAATGGCAGTAGTGTTATTTCTGTCGCCGGTCCAGGATCCTGCGCCGCCGGGCGAGTGTAGCCGCAGCAGCACATCATTCTGCAACCCTTCATGCTGGTTATATGATGAGCGGTGCAGAATGGGCAATTGCAATGGCCGCCGTCCATCATGCATGTGCAGTGGTCAGGGATGATCTTCGCCTGCACCAGAATGTCCTGGCACGGTGCGTAAACCGTTGCGCCGAGAAATGAGATCAGCATTACCGCCCGTGCAAGGATGCCGGGAATATTTCTTACTCTTTTGGACAATGTGCGATACCGTCATGCGGTGATTGTTTCCGCATCTAGTAATCAAACATACCTCCCGGAAAATAAGTTCATCTCCCTTCCAGTGTTCAGGCGGGGGTGTTTACGAGCATTGGAATGTGCAACACCCGGTCGCGGGACGCTCCGTGAGGAATCGGCAGACGTATTTAATGCCGGCAGTTGTAGAAAGCTGCCCGAATAAAATACTATATCCTATCCAATGCCTGCTTCAGATCGTCCACAAGATCGTCCGCATCTTCCACACCGACAGATAATCTGATCAGAGTGTCCTCAAGCCCCGACTGCATTCTGACCTCTTTCGGAAGGGAAGAATGTGTCATGGTAGCGGGATGCTCTATGAGCGATTCCACGCCGCCCAGACTCTCTGCGAGAGTAAATATCCGCGTATATGTTGTGAGCTTCTTTGCAACTTCGATGTCGTCGCTCTTGAGGGTGAACGATACCATCCCCCCGAATCCGCTCATCTGTTTCTGGGCGATGTGATGGTTCGGATGAAACCTGAAACCGGGGTAGTTGACATGCCCAATCTTCGGATGTGCGGCAAGAAATTCGGCGACGCTCTTTGCGTTATCGCAGTGCCTTTCCATCCTGAGATGAAGTGTCTTTGTCCCGCGGAGCGCGAGGAAGCAGTCGAACGGGCCGGGTACCGCGCCGCTCGACTTCTGAATGAAATGTAATTTGTCCGCCAGTTCGTCGCTGTCGGTAATAGCCGCACCAAGAATAATGTCCGAGTGTCCGCCTATATACTTTGTGGCGCTGTGGACGACGATGTCTGCACCGAGGGAAAGCGGCTTCTGAAGGAACGGCGTAGCGAAAGTATTGTCGACCACCGATATCGCGCCCGCTTCTCGCGCGATCGAAGTCACCGACTCGATGTCGACTATTCCGAGAAGCGGGTTCGTAGGGGTCTCGATCCAGACCATTCGAGTGTTTGGTCTCATAGCTTGCGAGAGGTTTTCCTTCTTCGCCATGTCGACAAAATCGAAGCTCAGACCGAATTGCCTGAATACCTGCTCAAAGATTCGGTAAGTCCCTCCGTACAAATCGTTTCCCGCAATGAGATGATCGCCGCTCTTCAGGAGTTTTATCACGGCGTCAATCGCTCCCATCCCGGAAGAGAATGCGGCGCAGTGTCTGGCGCCTTCGAGCGATGCGAGGTTGCTTTCGAGCGCGAGACGAGTGGGGTTGCCCGCGCGAGAGTAGTCGAAGCCTTTGTGAACCGCCGGTTCCGACTGGGCAAATGTGGACGTCTGGTAAATGGGGGTCATTATGGCTCCGGTAGCCCTGTCCGGTTCCTGCCCCCCGTGGATAGCAATGGTGCCAAATCTCATTAGCGCTCCGCGATTTGGTTCGGTTTCTGTGTTATAGCAAGGATCAAGTCCGATTTTGTGATTATATCCATAGAATTGTTTCTGAGCCGTACGATTACCGCCGGCGTTTCCCCGTCCAGCATCCGGTGAACGTTTTCCAGCGGAACATCCTCGTCAACAACGGGGAAAGGCTTGTCGATGAACTCTCTTACGCTGTGTCCGCGCAGCGACGGGTTCGAGACAAGCGTAGAGAGAACCTTTGTTTCGGTAAGGCTTCCAATTATGGCCCCGGCTTCGATGACCGGCAATTGAGAAATGTCGTTCTCCTGCATGAGAGCAATGGCTTCAGTGAGGGTTGCCGACAAACCGACGCTGACAAGCACGCGCTTTCCCCTCTTAGCACGGCAGACGTCGTCCGCCGAAAGCTTGAGCTTCGTTTCGAGATACTGGTTGTCTTTCATCCACATGTCGTTGTACAATTTCGAGAGGTATCTTGAGCCGTGGTCCGGTATAATGACGACCATAATGTCGTCCGGACGGAGGGAGGAGGCAACATCGAGTGCGACATGGATCGCCGATCCGGCCGATCCCCCGGCAAAAATCCCTTCTTTCCTTGCGAGTAGCCTCGTTGCCAGAAATGATTCCTTATCGGAGACCGTGATCACATCGTCGATGTTATCGAACTCCATGATCTTCGGCATTGAATCCTGACCGATTCCTTCCACCTTATAGGGATGGCTTTCGGGAAGCTCGCCAGTCTTGAAGAACTCCCCGTAAATGCTTCCTTCCGGGTCCACACCTATTATGCGGACTTTCCGATTTTTCTCTTTCAGGTATTTTGCAACACCCACTATAGTTCCGCCGGTGCCGATCCCACACACTAGATGCGTTATCTTTCCTTCCGTTTGTTCCCAAATTTCGGGACCCGTAGTCTCGTAATGTGCCTGCGGGTTTGACGGATTGTCGTATTGGTTTGGGAAGTAGGAGTTCGGAATTTCTTTGCTAAGTCTGACTGCGACGGAGTGGTAGCTGCGAGGATCTTCCGGCTCGACGGCCGTCGGCGTTACGATTACCTCTGCACCGAACGCACGCAGAAGGTCTATCTTCTCCTGGCTCATCTTGTCCGGCATAGTGAAAATGCACTTATAGCCCTTCATGGCTGCGACTAGGGCCAGTCCCATCCCGGTATTCCCGGACGTCCCCTCGATTATCGTTCCTCCCGGTTTTAGATACCCCCGCCGTTCGGCGTCTTCGACCATCGTAATGCCGATCCGATCCTTAACCGAACCGCCCGGATTTAGGTACTCGAGTTTTGCGAGAAGGACCGGTTTGATTTCGGGGGCTATTCTGGTAAGTCTCAACATCGGCGTGTGGCCGATAATTTCAATAATAGAGTTATACCACATCTTTTCTTTCAGATTCTTTTTTTGAATTTGATAATCGGGAAGGGAAATTAGAATGGAAGCGAGAAATCAAGGGCAAGAAGGAGCAACCATCGTACCGATCGCTCCAGCTCTCAGTATTTCTCCGCTTATTTCTATACGTATCGCTGGACAGGTTCGAACCCCGCGTTTTTGATTGCGCGCGTAATGTGACTCAGGCTGAAACCGGAAAAGTGTTTTGTGCCTGCCGCGCTAACGACATTCTCCTCTATCATGAGGCTGCCGAAATCGTCCGCACCGAACGTCAGAGCTATCTGGGCAATCTTCAATCCCTGTGTTACCCAGCTGACCTGTACCGAGTCGATGTTGTCGACCATGAGCCGTGATATGGCCAGCGTCTTCAGGTAATCGAACGCGGATGATTTCTCGCGAAGGTTGTCATGGTTCTCCGCGAGCTCCGTGTTCCTTGGCTGGAATGTCCACGGTATAAAAGCGGTGAACCCGTTTGTCCTGTCCTGAAGCTCGCGCACCACTATCATGTGCTGGAGACGATCCTCGTAGCTTTCAACGTGCCCGAACATCATGGTCGCGGTCGTTTTGAGTCCGAGCCGGTGGGCTTCGTTCATAACGCCGAGCCATTCATCCGATGTGCACTTCTTCGGCGCAATCTTGTCGCGTACGGAATCGACAAGTATCTCTGCTCCTCCACCCGGTATCGAGTCGAGCCCGGCATCCATCAGCCTTTTTATAACATCCCTTGTCTTCAGTTTATTCCGGTCCGCTATGAATACGATTTCTTCGGGGGAAAGTGCGTGGAGCCAGATCTTGTAGTTCGACTTGATGAATCTGAACGTATCTTCGTAGTAGTTCATGCCGAGGTCGGGATTGAGGCCCCCCTGAAGGAGAATCCTGGAGCCTCCGAGATCGATCGTCTCCTGTATCTTTTTGCCGAGCTCCTCGTTGGTCAACGTGTAGCTCTTTTTCTCGTCGCCAACTTTTGCATAGAATGCGCAGAACGTACATTCAGTGACGCAGACATTTGTGTAATTTATGTTCCTGTCGATTATGTAAGTTACGACTGGGTCGGGGTGCTTCTTTCGACGAACCAGATCGGCCATCATGCCGACCGTGAGTAAATCGTCCGACCTGAACAGCTCCATACCTTCGTCAAACGACAGGCGTTCGCCTTCCCTAACTTTATCTAGAATTTGCTTCATCATGAATTCATTCTCTTTCGAAAAAATGGCAAAAAATGTGCAAAGAAACAAAGATCGGCGGGCTAGCGCGGCCCCGCCTCGAGCGTCACGAGAGCTATTCCTTCAACACGAATACTTCTCGTGGAGTTCAGGGATGGCGTTCCAAGGCGGCCCGGGAGATCCTCGGGTTCATGAAACGGCAAATGAGCACCTCATTTCCTCTAATCAATTGAGAAGAGGGGAATAGGCGGCCGTATTTGAAAGTGTCTCTTGATGGGAGTGCCAGGGTAATCCGCAGAAAGGGGAACTCCAGTATCTAAGTGTACTGGCCGTGCTCGACTCTCGATTACAGGGGGAGGAACGTTCACAAATTCCTTCCGACAACCTGCTGGAACGAGATCGCATGCCCAACACGTGCGTCGACTAAGCTCGACATCCCTCATGTCGGTTTGCCGTGGAGCGGCGCCAAATAGATCATATCTTTGCATGTTCTGCAGCTAGATGTTAAATTTTTGAATTAAAAACGGTTGAGACCATGAGAGCTTTGATTCCCGTCGCAGGGGTGGGAACACGTCTGCGTCCACATACATATTCGCTGCCCAAAGTTTTGTTGAACGTCGGCGGAAAGCCGATAGTCGGGCACATTGTCGATAACCTTACCGGAATAGGGATTAAAGACATTCTCGTCGTGGTCGGCTACATGGGAGAGATGGTCGAAGACTACCTTCGTTCGAGTTACAGGAAGGTGAATTTTAAATTCATCTACCAGGAAGAGAGGCTGGGCCTGGGACATGCTACACACGTCGCGTTGTCGGGAGACGGAAGTGATGAACCTTTGCTGATAATTCTAGGCGATACGGTCTTCGACGTGGATCTCGCACCGCTGCTCAAAAGCCCTGATTCCAGCATAGGAGTCAAGGCAGTGGAAGATCCCAGGCGGTTCGGAGTTGTCGAGGTGAATGGCGACAGGGTGACGAAGCTCGTCGAGAAACCGGACAAGCCCACTTCTAATCTCGCGGTCGCCGGATTGTATTATATCAAATCGCCGGCTGTTCTCGACTCGGCGATCCAGGAGACCATAGACAAAGACATCAAGACCAAAAACGAATACCAGTTGACCGATGCACTTCAGATAATGATCGACCGTGGAGAGGTCATAAAGTATTTCGAGATCGACGGGTGGTACGATTGCGGCAAGCCGGAGACACTTCTTTCCACGAACCGCCATCTACTTAAGAAGACCCGTCATTTCAGGGAGCGAGACAAGGTTGTGATAATTCCTCCGGTCTACATAGCGGACAGTGCGAAGATCACGAATTCCGTTATCGGGCCCAATGCAACCATCGATTCCGACGTCGAGATTACCGATTCGCTTATTCGCGATTCGATTATCGGTTCCGGCGCTTCGATTCAGAATTCCCTACTGGAGGGATCGATAGTCGGCCAAAACGCTCAGCTTAGAGGAAGTTTCAAGCGTGTCAACGCAGGAGATTCCACAGAGATAGATTTTCTTTAATCAACTTTACGGAGACAAAATGTACAAACTGTTCACATCGGAATCAGTCACTGAAGGGCATCCTGACAAGGTCTGCGACCAGATATCCGATGCAGTACTTGATGCGTTTCTGAAAGTCGAGCCTGATTCACGGGTCGCCTGCGAAACGTATGCTACGACCGGGCTCGTGGTGGTCGGCGGGGAAGTAACCACAAGTGAAAATGCGAAGGCAAAAACGGACGTTGCAGATATCGCCAGGAGAGTAATCAAGAAAATCGGCTACAACGACATCCGTTACAAATTCGACGCGGAATCCTGCGGGGTTATAAGCGTTTTGCATTCTCAGTCGGTAGACATCAGCCGCGGAGTGGTTCGGGGCGGTGCCGGCGACCAGGGTATGATGTTCGGTTACGCCTGCGACCAGACCGAGGAATATATGCCGCTGCCTATCGCGCTTGCGCATCGTATCACGAAAAGGCTGGCCGACGTGAGAAAGATGAAAGAGAACTCGCCTATGCGCTACCTGCGTCCCGACGGGAAGAGCCAGGTCACGGTCTCCTACCATGAAGACGGGAGAATAACGGTCGATACCGTGGTTGTTTCTACTCAGCATGATCCCGAGCCGAAGGGAACGAGCGAATCGAAGTGGCAGAAGAAGATATCGGAGGATGTCAAGAGGCATATCATCGGGAAAGTTATTCCGCCTAAGTTTATCACAAAGAAAACCGAGTATCATATAAATCCAACGGGTAGATTCGAGATCGGCGGGCCTCACGGCGATACGGGCCTCACCGGAAGAAAGATCATCGTTGATACTTACGGAGGATATGCCCCCCACGGCGGCGGAGCTTTCTCCGGAAAGGATCCTTCCAAGGTCGACCGCAGCGCAGCCTACGCAGCGCGCTATCTTGCGAAGAATATCGTGGCGGCGGGTCTGGCACGGGAGTGCATGATCCAGCTCGCATATGCCATAGGAATTGCGGAACCCGTATCGGTTCTCATCGACACGAAGGGAACCTCGTCGGGAGTGTCCGACGATGAGCTGAGCCGGATTATCGTAGAGGTTATGGACCTGACGCCAGGCGGAATCACGAAACATCTCGATCTTCGCCGTCCCATATTCGAAAAGACTGCGGCGTACGGTCATTTCGGAAGAGCGGAAAAAGAATTCACCTGGGAGAAGCTAGATCTCGTCAAGAAGCTGCGAGCCGCAGTAAGATAACAGCCGGTTAAATCTAAAATCTAAGTTTGGAGAAACTCTTATTATGAATGAAGTAAAGGGACTTTACAAAGTTCGAGACATGTCTCTTGCCGACGAAGGCAGGAAGCGGATCGCATGGGCCGAGTCGAGAATGCCGGTGCTCATGGCCCTAAAGGAAGAGTACAGCAAGACTAAGCCGTTCAAGGGATATAAGATTGCCGGATGTCTGCACGTCACCAAAGAAACTGCCGTCCTGGTCAAAGCGTTCGCGGCTTGCGGGGCGCAGGTAAGCTGGAGCGGGTGCAACCCGCTGTCGACCAACGACTCCGTAGCGGCTGCTCTCGCTTCGGAGAAGATTTCAATTTTTGCGTGGCACGGGATGTCGGTAAAGGAATTTTATTGGGCCATCGACGAGACCATCAAGATGAAGCCGAATCTCACTCTTGACGACGGCGCCGACTTGATATTCACCGTGCACAATAAGTATCCCAATCTTGCAGAGGAGAGCATTCTCGGCGGGACCGAAGAGACGACCACAGGCATCCACAGGCTTCGTGCCATGGCAGCCGACGGCGCGCTTAGATACCCGGTCATCGCGGTAAATGATGCCGAAACGAAGTGGGACTTCGACAACGTTTACGGCACGGGCCAGTCGACGCTGGACGGTATAATCCGCGCTACCAGTGTCCTTCTCGCAGGAAAGAACGTCGTTGTCGCCGGATACGGCCACTGCGGAAAAGGCGTAGCAATGCGGGCAAAAGGAATGGGCGCGAACGTGATCGTCACGGAAGTGAAACCTACCGCCGCGCTGAAGGCGACGCTTGAAGGGATGCGAGTGATGACGATGGACGAAGCCGCGAAGATAGGAGATGTGTTCGTCACCGCTACCGGCGTCAAGGACATAGTCATCGAGCGACATTTCGAGAAGATGAAAGACGGCGCGATCGTGTGCAACACCGGTCACTATGACTGCGAGCTGAACCTTCACGACCTTAAGAAGATGACGAAGAAGGTCGGCGAGATCCGTGCGAACAACGAAGAACATACTACCAGAGACGGCCGAAGGATCTACGTACTGGCCCAGGGACGTCTCGTTAATCTTGCTGCAGCCGAGGGCCATCCGTCCGAAGTGATGGACATGTCGTTCGCGAACCAGTTCATGTCGCAGTTGAGAATCGTCGAACTTCACAAGAAGGGCAAGAGGCTCGAGAATAAGGTCCACGACATACCGGGCGAGCAGGATCAGGAAATCGCGCGCGTTAAACTCAAAACGATGGGTATAAAGATCGACAAGCTCACTCCTGAACAGGTGAGATACCAGACCGATTACAGCTCCGGCACGTAAGCCGTTCGAATCTCCCGCTTGACCCCTTGTCACGGTCGTGAACCCTGACAAGGTATCATCGAGTTTCTTTCGAGGCTGCCCGGTATGCAGGGCAGCCTTTTGTTTTTCGACTTGAATCGCGAATGTCGTCTGAGAACAAAATCAAATTGGAAAATGTCGGGAGGCAAACCATGAAGACTGTTCTGGTCTTATTATCAACATTGTTTCTGGCGGAGGTCTCTACAGCGCAGATAGACTCGATGTGGGTCAAGAAAGCCGTTGTCGGCAGACTCGTCAAATACGTGAAGATCGACACGCAGTCGAAAGAAGATGTCGAGGAGGTCCCGAGTACTCGGAACCAATTCGATCTTGCAAGAGTACTTGTGAAGGAACTTCGGGACCTCGGGCTATCGAATGCGAGACTGGATCCAGACCATTGCTATGTTTACGCTACTCTTCCTTCGAACCTCTCTGCGGAGGAAACTGCCGAAGTACCGGCGATCGGATTCATTGCTCATGTCGATGCATCTTCGTCGGTGAGTGATTCGAAAGTCAGTCCGATAATCCACAGGAATTACCGTGGCGGTGACATCCGCCTGCCGAAGGACACCTCACAGGTAATCACAGTTGAGAAGAACCCCGGCCTTCTTAAGAGTATCGGCGACGATATCATAACGACCGACGGTACTACACTCCTTGCCGCCGACGACAAAGCCGGGATTGCAGAAATAATGACGGCGGTCGAATATATGATGAGGCATCCCGAGATAAAGCATGGGACGATAGAAATAGGGTTCACTCCGGATGAGGAAGTCGGACACGGCCCGAAGTATTTCGACATCAAGGGATTTGGCGCCAGATATGCCTATACCGTTGACGGTGGCCAGCTCGGGGAGATAAGCGACGAGACCTTCAATGCGCAGGCGGCAGTCGTGACATTCCGTGGGAGGAATACTCATCCCGGCTACGCAAAAGGGATACTGGTTAATTCACTCTATGCCGCTTCCTATTTCATCTCATTGTTTCCGGAAGACATGAAGCCTGAGACAACTGAAGGTAGACAGGGCTATCTTCACCCGTATGACCTCACCGGCAACGAGGAACAAACGAGGCTGAAAGTCTTGATACGTGACTTCGACATGAGTGGCATGGATGCGAAAGGAAAGATTTTGCAGGAGATGAAACAGAAGACGGAGCAGAAGTTTCCCAAGGTGAAGATCAGCCTCCGGATAACAGACAGCTACAGGAACATGAAGTCGGTGCTCGAGAAATACCCGGAGATCGTCAAGTTTGCCGAGGAAGCGATGGAGAAAGCCGGCGTGAGACCGTTGGAGCTTCCTGTGCGTGGCGGCACGGACGGGTCACAGCTCACTTTCGTGGGTATGCCCACGCCGAACATATTTGCAGGCGAAGTGAACCCGCACGGGAAACTCGAGTGGATCCCCGCAAACTCGATGGTAAAGTCCGTGGAAACCATCGTGAACATCTCGACCATATGGGCCGAAAATCGCGCCGAGAGATAGAAAGCGGGACCCAGATTAGACTGAAGGAACGGACTCTGGCGATAGATAGGGCGGTCTATTCGGACGGGTTTGTCACTTCCGTGACGCCGGCGCTGCAATTATCTTAAGGATACTATGAAGGTTCTCAGAATTGATTCGCTGTCGATCCCCGGACTTGAGCCCTATCTCACAATGCGTCGCCCGACCGACCATCGCGAACGAGGGATATTTGTCGCCGAAGGTGAGAAGGTGGTCAGAAGACTGGTTCGGAGCGGGGTGGGAATTGTTTCGCTCCTCCTGACGGAGGATTGGCTGGAGAAATATTCGCCGCTTCTGGAGGGAAGACTATTAGAGGAGGGGGTTTTCGTCGCCCCGAGAAAACTCCTCGAAGAGATCGTTGGCTACAGGCTTCATCAGGGGATCATGGCCATAGGGAGGGTACCGCCGGAGAAAAACGTCTTCGAGACCGGTTCAGGTGACTTCAAGCCCAGGCTTTTCGTGGCTCTGGACGGGATAGCAAATTCCGAGAACATGGGGGTGATAGTACGGAATTGCGCGGCGTTCGGGGTCCATATTCTGATTGTAGGTGAAACGTCATGCGACCCTTACCTGAGGAGGTCTGTCAGAAACTCAATGGGCACAATATTTCAACTGCCCGTCTCGAGAAGCGAAGATCTTCAGGAGACTTTGAAGAAACTCCGCAGCGAGTTGGGAACCAGGATCATTGCCGCGCATCCTCAGGAAGGATCCGAAGAGATTACTCAAGTGGATCTGACAGGCGACGTGTGCATCGTATTCGGAAGCGAGGGGGACGGAATTTCTTCCCGTGTCCTCGATGCGTGTGAATCCAGGTTGAACATTCCAATGAAGCGGGGTGTCGACTCGCTTAATGTCGGAAGTTCAGTTGGAGTTGTTCTCTATGAAGCTGATAAACAAAGGAATGCCTCATTTGCGCCTGGCGTTCGCCCTGCAGACTGAAGCATATCAATGGTCTCTCCGCCGACAATGTAGTATCCGGCGTGGTCGAGAGTTTGAGGCGCTGTGCCTCCTATGTATTTCAAATAGCCATGAATTTGAGTTTTTTTGAGGGTGAAGGTCTCGGCATGCTCCTTGTGCTGTTTTGCGGCGAAGGCGTAACGCAGATACGACCGGCGTCGAATGAAGTCGACATAGCTTTTAGATAATTCCCGCAAGGAGGGCAAGATGTGTCTCGCTGTTCCCGGCAAAGTTACTCGCATAGATGAATCCCCATCCGGCTTGACCATGGGCAAGGTAGAGTTTGGAGGCATATCGAAGGACATCTGTCTGGCATACGTCCCCGAAGTGAAGGTCGGCGATTATGTCGTGGTCCATGTAGGTTTTGCGATCAGCATAGTCGACAAGATCGAGGCCGAACAGGTATTTGAGTTCCTGAATCAGATCGGTCGACCCGATCAGGATGAAGAAGTGCAGAAAAGTTGATGCCGGGCTTGACAATGCATGAACTATCCGCTGCCGAGAACATACTCCAAATAGTAAGAGAACATTTACCTGCGGGCGGCGAAAGGAAATTGAGAATGGTAAAAGTGAGAATCGGCGAACTTGCAGGGATTGTCCCCGGATCGCTGGACTTCTGTTTCACGGCGATGACGAAGGGGACGCCGATCGAGCGGGCCAGATTGGAAATTGAGACGAAGAGCATCGTGGCACGCTGTCGCAAATGCGGCAATGAATTCTCGGTGGAGGATTTGATGTTTAAATGTCCCGCGTGCCAGAGCGGGGATATCAGAATGACATCGGGCAACGAACTGGAAGTCGTCGAAATCGATATGGACGATGATGACGCATGACTTGGGCTGCCATTTTGCATCTTCCCGGCTATCTTTATCGCCGATTGAAAGCGCAAGTGCGCTCACCGCTGTCGGAGTTTCTTAAGGAATCACTATCATGGGAATAGTCACGATCGAACGAAAAGTATTGGAGAAGAATGACGAACTTGCAAGGCAAAACAGGGAGCTTTTTCGGAAGAACGGAACATTCGTTATAAACCTTGTCAGCTCACCCGGATCCGGGAAGACAAGCCTGCTCGAGAAGACTCTGGACGAACTGAAGGGTAGGCTAAAGGTAGCCGTCGTGGAAGGCGACGTACAGACCGACCTGGATGCCCGGCGAGTGGCGACGTTCGGGATCCCGGTCGTACAGATAGTCACCAACGGAGGATGTCATCTCGACGCAAAGCTGGTACAGGATGCCGTCCAAAACATCGATTTCGGCAAAACGGATTTGTTAGTGATCGAAAATGTGGGCAATCTTGTTTGTCCGGCCGGATACGATCTCGGAGAGGCAATGAAGGTGGTTATCGCGAGTACGACCGAAGGGGATGACAAACCGTTGAAATATCCCGCAATGTTCCGGAAAGCTTCGGTCCTGATCATAAACAAGATCGACCTGGTTCCGTACTTGAATTGCAGCGTCGCTGATCTGAAAAGGAATGCCCTCCAGATCAATCCGGAGCTCAAGCTCTTCGAGACATCGTGCACGACAGGTGTCGGAATCAAGGAATGGTCGGAATGGTTACTCGACAGAGCGGCGAAGAATTAATTTCCCGGCTTCGCATCTCAATCCGTGGGGCCGTACAGGGAGTGGGGTTCAGACCATTTGTCTACAGGCTTGCCTCCGGATTGGGAATCAATGGGTGTGTCCTCAATTCCCCGCAAGGGGTTCTTATCGAAGCGGAAGGAAGAAGAGCGGTGCTTGAAGAGTTCGCAGCCCGTGTTGTCAAAGAGAAACCCGAACGCTCCTACATACAGGGGATGGAGACTTCCTATCTTGACCCGGTAGGCTTTACGAACTTTGAGATAAGGGAGAGCGGGCAAAACGGAGAGAAGAGTGCGGTGGTCTTGCCGGACATTGCTACATGTCCTGAGTGCATATCTGAGATATTTGATCCTTCGAACAGAAGGTACCTCTATCCTTTCACGAACTGCACGAACTGCGGTCCGCGTTTCAGTATAGTCCGGGCTCTTCCTTACGATAGGTCCAGCACTACCATGGATTCGTTTGAGATGTGCGATGAGTGCAGGTCGGAATACGAAAACCCTGCCGACAGGCGTTTTCATGCTCAGCCCAATGCGTGCCCCAAGTGCGGTCCGCATCTGGAGCTGTGGGATGACAGCGGAAAGCTTCTGAACGATCACCATGAAGCACTTCTCAGGGCGGCGGAAGCGATTCGCGCGGGGAAGATAGTCGGCTTGAAAGGGCTCGGCGGATTTCAGCTGATTGTGGACGCACGAAACGATGATGCGATACGCCGTCTCCGCGCGAGAAAGCATAGGGAAGAAAAGCCGTTTGCGGTGATGTACCCTTCATTGGATCTGGTAAAACAAACCTGCGAAGTATCCGATAGTGAAGAAAGACTGTTGTTGTCGCCCGAGGCGCCGATTGTTCTCCTGAAACGCCTACTCTTGTCAAATGTGAATGACTCTGATTATTCTATAAACCTTAACGGCGCTCAAACTTCGGTGACATTAGGCTCCTCAGTTGCCCCTCAGAATCCTTACGTTGGCATCATGCTTCCGTACTCTCCTCTTCATCACATACTGATGCGCGAATTGGGCTTCCCGATTGTGGCGACAAGCGGCAACGTCACAGACGAACCGATTTGCATCGATGAGCTTGAAGCAGTGAAGAGGCTCAGAGGCGTAGCTGATCTCTTTCTGATTCACAATCGTCCGATAGAAAGACAGGTCGACGATTCCGTAGTTCGTGTCATGGCGGGGAGGACGCAGGTCGTCCGCCGTGCAAGAGGCTACGCACCGTTTCCGGTCGAGACGGAAATGTCTACCGGAGCCTCTGTGCTTGCGGTGGGGGGACATCTCAAGAACACAATCGCCCTTAATGCAGGGAACAACGTCTTCGTCAGCCAGCATATAGGAGACCTCTCCACTTCGGAAGCTTATCGCGCTTTCGAAAAAGCGACTGCCGACTTCAGGAAGCTGTTTGATAAGTCGCCCGCGGTCATAGTCCACGATCTTCATCCGGATTACCTGTCTACGAAACACGCGTTGAAGATGGTCGGAGCGCAAGTAGAAGTCCAGCACCATCACGCGCATGTGGCGGCGTGCATGGCTGAGAACCGGCTGGACGGTCAGGTCCTTGGCGTGTCGTGGGACGGCACCGGCATGGGTACAGACGGGACGGTGTGGGGAGGGGAGTTCCTGCTGACCGATGGAGCTTCCTGCGAAAGAGTCGCAACGTTCCGCCCTTTCAGGTTACCGGGCAGCAGCGCATCGGTGAGAGAGCCGAGGCGGACCGCTCTCGGTGTGCTGTATGAAATTCTTGGCGAAAAAGCATTTGAGCTCACCTACCTTGCCCCTTTACTTGCTTTTGATCCCCGGTCACTTGCCCTTTTGAAAAGGATGCTAAATACGGGTCTCAATTCTCCAGTCACAACGAGCGTGGGGCGTCTCTTTGACGCCGTATCGTCAATTACCGGGATAAGGCAAATCGTAAACTTCGAAGGGCAGGGGGCGATGGGTTTGGAGTTTGCTGCCGACGGGGTGAAATGTGAAGACGTGTACGACTTCGACGTTGTCGCAAGAGACGATCAAGGCACCGGAGGCAAGAGGTGGGAATCAGAAGGAAATTTTGGGACGTGCAGTCTCCCAAACTTGATTGTGGACTGGGAACCGATGATGAGGGAAATAATCGAAGAAGCTTCTGCCCATGCGGAGGCGGGAAAAATCTCGGCCAGGTTTCACAATACCCTGCCGGAGATCATAGTGGATATCTCGAAACGCATCGGTGAAGAAAAAGTCGTGCTGGCGGGCGGCTGCTTTCAGAATAAATATTTGACCGAAAGAACAATTGACAGATTGAGGGCCGAGGGCTTCAAGCCGTACTGGCACCAATGCGTTCCTACGAATGACGGAGGTATTTCCCTGGGTCAAGTCTTCGTCGCAATGAAAAGGATCGGAGGAGGTATTGCCGCGAATAATGGGAAGATTGAGGAAAGGCATGTCTTGCATGAGAAGGAAGAAGCCGGATTTTAGAGGCAAGGATTAAGAAGCGAGAAAGTGGATCATGTTACAGAGCTCTAAACACTGAATGCTGAACGCCGGGCGCTATGAAGTATCTTGATGAATACAGGGACGCAGAGGCTGCGCACAAATACGCGCAGATGATTGCCGGGATCACTACACACAACTGGACCATCATGGAGATATGCGGAGGGCAGACCCATGCCATCGTCAGGTACGGTATCGATCATCTTCTCCCCGGGCAAATCTCGCTTGTGCACGGTCCCGGTTGTCCTGTTTGTGTGACACCGGTCGAAATAATCGACAAAGCTATAGCGATAGCCGGTCGCCGGGACGTTATTTTCACCTCATTTGGAGACATGCTTCGTGTGCCGGGGTCGGTCAAAGACCTTCTGACCGTCAGGTCTGAGGGAGGCGATGTTCGGGTGGTCTATTCTCCTCTCGATGCGCTGAAAATTGCGGAGGCGAATCCGGGGAAGAAAGTCGTGTTTTTCGGTATCGGTTTTGAAACGACCGCTCCTGCGAATGCGATGGCAGTGTGGCAGGCTAAAGAAAAGAGAATAGTAAACTTCTCGATGTTAACTTCCCATGTCCTCGTTCCACCCGCGATAGAAGCTATCCTCTCCTTGCCCTCTCATATGATACAAGCCTTTCTGGCCGCCGGACACGTTTGCACTGTAATGGGGTATGAAGAATACTTCCCGATTGCCGGTAAATATAGGACTCCGATCGTAGTCACTGGATTTGAACCTGTGGACATACTCCAGGGGATTTACATGGCAGTAAGACAGTTGGAGGAAGGACGCTCGGAGGTGGAGAACCCGTATTCTCGCACCGTGAGGAGAGAAGGAAACGTTCCGGCGAAGAGACTGATCGGGGAGGTCTTCGAAGTGATCGACAGGAAGTGGCGCGGCATCGGTATGATCCCGCGCAGCGGCTGGGGGTTGAAGCCTGAATTCGCGGACCACGACGCGGAGAAAGTTTTCGATCTGGCCGGAATAGAGACGAAGGAGCCGGCTGATTGCATCGCGGGAGAAATATTGCAGGGGTTGAAGAAGCCGCACGAGTGCCCTGCTTTCGGCAGGGAGTGCACTCCCGATCGCCCACTCGGCGCGCCGATGGTATCCTCCGAAGGATCGTGCGCGGCGTATTACCAGTATGGGAGATTTCGGCGGGATGGAGGGGAGGCAGGGAGATGAACGGAGACTTTCCGATCAAATTCGCCTATCATCGAGATCCATCATGGCATGCATAGTCGAAGTGCGTGCGAAACGAAGGTATGCGAGTGTCCTTAAGGAGTACATAGTCGGTTTACTTGGCTCTTCGACCGAAACCCGACTTTCGGTTCATTCCTCTCTCGATTCCAAGTATCTTCAGGAGCCCGATTTTTATGACGAGGACGTTATCAATGAAAACTGATTCAACCATCGATCTGGAGGGCGGCTTCACTTGCCCTGTCCCAATAACGAATTATGCAAACGTTCTTCTCGCCCACGGCAGCGGCGGAAAACTCACGCACGACCTGATTTCAAAAATGTTCCTGCCTCAATTTGCAAATGAGCTCCTGGAACCCATGCACGACGGCGCCGTCTTCGATGCCGGCGGAGTCAGGCTCGCTTTTTCAACCGATTCTTACGTTGTTGATCCGATCTTCTTTCCCGGCGGCAACATAGGAGAGCTCGCGGTCAACGGCACAGTGAACGACCTTTCAATGTGCGGCGCGAGGCCATTCTATTTGTCGGCCGCCTTTATCATAGAGGAAGGTTTGCCGATGGAAGATCTGTGGAAGATCGTCCTTTCGATGCGGGAGGCCGCAAAAAAGGCGGGCGTCCTTCTCATCACCGGCGACACAAAGGTGGTGGACCGGGGTAAAGGAGACAAGATCTTCATAAATACATCCGGCATCGGAATCGTCGACGACGGTGCCGAGATGAGACCGCAGAGAATTCAACCGGGAGACAAGATCATAATAAACGGGGACATCGGCCTGCACGGAATAGCGGTAATGTCTGTCCGTGAGGGGCTGGAGTTCGAAACTGAGATCAGAAGCGACACCGCGCCGTTGAATGGGCTGGTTCAGGAAATGCTTGAAACGAGCATCAACATACACACGATGCGCGACCCGACACGCGGCGGAATCGCGACGACACTCAATGAGCTCGCCGAACAGTCCGGATTGGGGATTGAGCTGGAGGAGGATGCTATTCCTGTCTCCGAAGCCGTCGGTGGTGCCTGTGAAATTCTCGGTCTCGATCCGCTTTACATAGCGAACGAAGGCAGGCTACTTGCTTTCGTTTCGCCACACGACTCAGATATGGTTCTCGATACTATGCGCCGGCACCCGCTCGGAAAAGACTCGGCCGTAATAGGCGAAGTTGTAAACGGTCACGACGGTTTGGTACTCATGAAAAGCAGGATCGGAGGAACAAGAGTCGTGGATATGCTTACAGGAGAGCAACTGCCGAGAATTTGCTGATCGGGAGCTACATCATTGACGAGTTAGGAGCCGCAACATGACAACCGAATTTATACTTATTCCAGTCATCGGATATATTGGCCTCTGGTTCTTGGGGAGCGCACTTTTTCTTCTTTACTTCAGAATATTCGGCGTCCCAATCGATCTCAGAAATACCACGTCGATGATACGCAAGTTGCCGGTCTCGCTTTCCGTGATAACGGTCCCTGCATGCAGCTTCATGTCATTTTTCCTTGCTGCCAGGCTGACATTGGGTGCCTTTGCCATGACCTTGAGCGATGGGGAACTACTGGGAATCGGGACGATTTGCCTCGTAAGCACAGTGGTTCTGGACCTGGTGATTACCGTGGTCGGCGAGAAGATAGATATCAGGGTCTTTCCCGTTAACCTGATGTACCTGCTGGCATGGCTGGTTATAATCCCGTCAGTCCTGCTGGGGGGTCACTGACGGACCTTCTTTCAAGTGTCTCCTCCGGCCAGCCGGACGGGCAAGCTTCACACAGTCTACTTCAATAATTTGACATTGGCGATCCTGCCCAACTTGCAGCGTAGATCTGCGGATAAAATCTTCTCGGCTACGATTTGTGGAGTACCGGCGAATGTTTCAAGATGATTGGTGGTGCAGATATCAGACTCAGCTTCTACCTAAGGTTATAAACAACGCCGGCCGCGTGAATCGGAGTGAGTGGAGAAAAAGATAGTGCAACTGGAAATCGGTCGGAGCGGCGGGCAACAGTATTATCCGGCATAAACGGATCTCTTGGGCGGGAATGAATTATCGGCTCGATGTGCTAGATTAATCTATAAATCGGAATAACAATTCGGAACTTCTAAATGGAATTTTATGGATTCGAAAGGGAAGAACTCAGCCTTCTGAGGCGATTCCGTGAACCTCATGACATACAATTGTTTCTGAACGGCATCGTTTATAAATCCGAACCCGGTACCATCTCGCCGCGTGAAGTGATAAAGAGGCACGAAGCCAATTGCTTCGAAGGCGCGTTGCTTGCGGCAGCAGCCTTGAGGGTGATGGGGCATAGGCCGCTGATTGTCGATATGATTGCTGAGAATGACGACGACCACGTGATTGCGTTGTTCAAGCGTGGGGAGTATTACGGCGCCGTCGCGAAGTCGAACACGACCATGCTCCGTTATCGCGACCCGGTATTCCGTTCACTCAGAGAACTGGCAATGTCGTATTTTCCGTTCTACTTTAATATTGAAGGACAGATGACACTTCGGAGCTATTCCAATCCGGTAGATCTCGCACGGTTCGACGGGAAGGGATGGATGACGAGCGGCGAGAATCTGGATTATATCGGCGACTATCTTTACGAAGTAAGGCACCATGAAATACATGACCGCGGAATGATCAGGAAACTGAGCCGCGCAGATAGCGATATAGTGGGGATGTGTTTCAGCGGTGCGGTAAGAGACGGTGTGTACAAGCCGGAGTAGGTAACGGATTTAGAACCTCAATGTGAAGACCGTCTCCTTGCCGGGTTCCGAGCTCACGGTTATGCTTCCCTTGTGTGCCCGCATTATCTGTCTTGAAAGGCTGAGTCCAATTCCGGATCCTTCCTTGCGCGTAGTGAAAAACGGGATGAATATTTTCTCTAGCAACTCTTCCGGTATCCCCTGACCGTTGTCGGCGACCTGGATCAGAATGTTGCCTCGGCTGTCGGGCATGGCGCGGAGTTGTATCTCCGGAGAGTCGCTTGCGGCGAGTGCTCCCATTGAGTTCATGATCAGGTTGATCATTACTTGCTCGATAAGGTCCGGATCGGCGGTGAGTTCCAGCTGCGGCGGACTGACGGCGCTGGAACATTTTATTCCCCTGACTTGAAAGCGATCGGCGAAGAGCTTCGACACCCTTCCGAAAAGTTCCTCCACTCTGACATTCTGAAAATTGGGCGTCGGGATTCGCGTTAGATTGCGGTAATCGTCGACAAAATGCAAAAGTCCCTGGCTCCTCTTGGAAATGGTCTCGAGGGCACCCTTAGTGTCTTTGAGAACGGAGGACGGAACCCGGGAAATTGATTCGGCGGGCGATCCTGTCTCGTTATATGATTCCGGATGATTGCTTTCCTTTGTCCGTTCACCCTCCACCGCTGCCGAAAATGCCTCGTACCCCACACCTCCGCTTACCGCATCAGCAAGCAGAGAATTAGCAGTGGAGGACAGAGAGATTATCGGTGTGACGGAGTTCATGATTTCATGCGTGAGAACGCGAATCAGGTTCTGCCAGGCCTCCATCTCTCTTTCTTCTAGCTCGTTCTGAATGTTGCTGAGAGAGACCAGCTTGTACTGACTATTCCTCATCTTGAATTCCGAAGCATATATCGAAAGCTGGTACAGCTCGTTTTCACTTACATATTTCACGAGAACACTCTGGCCCGCCTGTATTTGCTCAAGTGTTTCGACCAGACGTGGGCTTACCGTGCGAAGCTCCCCGATGTTCTGAAGATTGTTTACTTTGAGCAGTCTCTTAGCAGCGGTATTCAGAAGGTCTACCTGTCCGTCGGCGGTGAAAGCCATCAGCCCGATGCCTACATGTTGCACAACGATCTGGAGGTAACGGTAGTGCTCTTCTTTTTCGCTCCTTGTCTTCCTGAATTCTTCTATAACTTCAGTGAGCGCCCTATTCAAATCCTCGAACGAAGAACCTTTGATCGTCGGCCTGAAGCTCTGAGAAAAATCGGAGTACTTTATTGAATCGAAGAACCTTGCAATGTCGCGATTGGTCTTCTGCACGTAGTGAATGAGTGAGTAGACTTGCGCCACAATAAGCAGCGCGACGATAAACGGGGTTGCAATGAAAGGCGTCCTGGTGAGAAGGTAGATTAGCAGGAAGAGGCTGAGGCAAAGAACGACCGTTCTGATGAAAACGACTACGCTGAATCGTCTAAAGACCATATTTCTCGAGCCTTCTGTACAAAGCTGCCCGGGTGATGCCAAGCTCCCTGGCGGCCCTCGTAAGATTGCCGTCGTGCTTGGTGACCGCTTTGATGATCAGCAGTTTCTCGGCTTCTTCCAGTTGATATGAAGCGAGAGGAATCGTACCGGCGTCGGCATCCGCTGAGGAGAGGTTGAAATCGGCCGCGGTTAGAACGTCCGACTCGCTCAAGATAACTACTCTCTCTATGGTATGCTGAAGCTCCCTAACATTTCCCGGCCACCGGTATTTTGTCAGCTTACCGACGCCGTCATCACTTATGCGAGCGGCCGTCTTGTTGTATTTCCGCGAATACATTCTCAGGAAATGGTCCGCGAGAAGGGGGATGTCGTCGACGCGCTCGCGTAGAGGAGGGAGGGCAATTTCAACCGTATTGATCCTGTAAAGCAAATCCTGCCTGAATCGCTTTTCGGACTTGAGTTCCTCCATCGGGAGGTTTGTTGCACTGATCAGCCGGATATCTATCGGCTTCGGTATGTTTGCTCCGAGCCGTGTTACCTGTCTGTTCTGTAGAACCGCCAGGAGCTTAATCTGAAGATTGGGCGTCATATTTCCAATTTCGTCAAGGAAGATCGTTCCCCCCGACGCTATCTCGAACCGTCCGGCGCGGTCCTCCTTCGCGTCCGTGAACGCCCCCTTCATGTAGCCGAAAAGTTCGCTTTCGAAGAGATTCTCGTTGAGCGATCCCATGTCGACGCTCAGGAATATCATCGAGCTTCTCGCCGACTCTCTGTGAATGGCCCGGGCAACAAGCTCCTTTCCCGTCCCGTTCTCGCCGACGATGAGAACGTTCGCGTCGGTCGCAGCAACTTTCTGTATCGTGTTGAAGACTCTTCGCATCGGTTCGGACGTACCTATGATTTCCGAGAACTGGCTGTCGAGATCGCTGGTGAGCTGCTTTTGTCTCGACAGAAGCTCTTCGATTTCATGTTTCGATTCACTGAGTCTCATCGCCGAGGATATTGTCGCCAGGAGCTTTTCGTTCTGCCATGGTTTCAGAACGAAGTCGGTCGCTCCTTCCTTTATAGCCTTCACCGCCATCTCGATATTTCCATACGCAGTGATGAGCAGAACTACTGCTGAGGAGTCGATCTCAAGTATTTTTTTTAGCCAGGTGAACCCCTCCATACCGCTTGTGGCGTCCCCCGAGAAATTCATATCCAGCAGAATAACGTCATAGCGCTCATCCTTGAGAATTGCGGGGATCTGGGTCGGATCCTTCTCGATCCGTACGATCGAATAGTGCTGTTTTAGAAGAAGTCGCGCCGAATACAGGACATCCTCGTCGTCGTCGATTATCAGGAGTTTACCGGTCTTATTCATTTTTCAATGTGCAATGATCGATGATCGAGAAAAAGTTACATTCCACGGGATTCAGGGGAACGAGATCGTTCTTGCCCATCTCTTTCTGTACCTCTTAGTCTGGTCGTCCTCAATATAGAAAACAAGATCCTTGCAAGCTTGTCTGCGTCCTTGTGAAGGCTGTTACCCTCAATTGTGCTCGGGAAGCCTGTCCGGCCAAGGAGTCTTTTCCAGTATTTCGCCTCCACACACCCCATTTAAGCAATCGATATTTTGCTCGAGAAGTCGGCTTTAGAGATGACACCTATTGACTCAGATACGTCCGCCCCAATCGAGGTACCGCTCCTGAGAATCTGTTTCGATAGCACAGACTCCCTCTTCTTGTACGTCATATATTGATAAGCCTTCAACAGTCGCACGGCGAATTCCCCAGGCTCGCCTTTAAGCAGGTTATCCTTTTTCATCTTCAGCCCCTTCCTGCGTTTTGTTTTCTGACAATTGACCATCGGCAAATGATCATTTTGCCTGTCCGCATCCGAACGCCACTGTCCGATTCCGAACGGTTGTAACTTCACACTAATGTTCGAAATATGCAAATCGGTCCAGAATTCATCGGATTTTGGATTTCAATGCCCAAGGCAGTCAGGCACATTGATTGTAGTTTTAGAATTGTGAAGATAAGTTCAATGAATTCTTGAAATCAGAGAAATAGCGGAAAGACTATTTTGGACAGAAGAATCGAAAAGAAACCGCTCTACAGGCGCCCCAGATCGTGGGCGTACGCAGCCGGCGCCGCCTTGTTTCTGGTCTTGATTGCGATGATTCTAACGGACACCGGCTCCAAGTTGAATGTCGATGCCGACAAGATCACGATCTCGACGGTCAAGAAAGGGGAGTTCCAGGAGTTTATACCTGTAACCGGAACCGTGATGCCCAAGACTTCGTACTACCTTGATGCGATCCAGGGCGGGATAGTAGAGAAAAAGTTTGTGGACGAAGGAGCGATGGTCAAGAAGGGCGATAAACTTCTACAGCTTTCAAACAGTAATGTGCAGCTTAACGCTCTTCAGCAGGAGACGGCTACTTACGAGCAGATCAACATTGCAAGAAATACCCGGCTCCAGATCCAGGAGAACAACAACTCGCTTCAAAACGCGCTCGTGCTTGCAGTATATCAGTTGAAAAACAACAAGGAGGTTTTCGAACGCGTGAGGAAGTTGTACGAGAAGAAACTCGATTCCCAGCAGAACTATCAGCAGGCGTCCAACAATTATCACCAGGCGCTTGAACAGGAAAGGCTGGCGAGGATGAACTTCGAGAAAGATTCTCTCCTCGGAGCTTCTCAGTTGTCGCAGATTAATTCGTCGATCTCCCGCATGGAGCAGAATTTGAAGTTGATACGAGACATGATAGACAACCTTACGGTGAAGGCCCCGATAAGCGGCCAGCTTACTTCCCTGAATGCCGAAATAGGGCAGTCGAAGAATCCCGGGGATCAACTCGGTGTCATCGACGCACTCGACGGATTCAAGGTGAGAGCCGACATAGATGAGTTTTATATCGCACGGGTTGTCGGCGGATTGCACGCCACCGTAACTGTAAATGACAGCGATTACAAGCTCATAGTGACGAAAGTTTATCCGGAGGTTACAAGCGGGAAATTTCAAGTTGATATGAATTTCTCGGGCCGGACCCCCGACGGGATAAGGAGAGGCCAGACTCTTCAGATCAGACTGCAGTTGAGCGAGCGTACGAGAGCTCTCCTGCTGGCGCGCGGCGGGTTCTACCAGACTACAGGAGGCCAGTGGGCTTATGTCCTCGATGGGGCGGGCAATATTGCGGTAAGGCGTGATATCAGCCTGGGACGCCAGAACCCCGACTACTTCGAAGTCCTTAGCGGGCTTAAGCCCGGAGAAAGGGTCGTGACTTCATCTTATGACAATTTTGGAAATGTGAAAGAACTGGTGATAAAAAATTGAAAGCGCAAAGGGCAATGCGCAAAGCGCGATCCCGTCGCCGCGCTCTGCGCTTTGGGCTCTCCGCTCTGCGCATTGAAAAAGGTGTCACTCATAAAAGCGAGGCAAATCTATTATGATACGGACTGTCAATCTTAAGAAACTCTACACGACCGAGGAAGTGGAAACCACAGCTCTCGATAACGTCAACATCGACATCAAGGAGAAGGAGTTCGTGGCAATTATGGGCCCATCGGGGTGCGGTAAGTCGACGCTCCTGAACCTTCTCGGGATGCTGGACAACCCTTCGGACGGCGAATACTTCTTCCTGAACGAGGAGGTGTCTAAATATACCGAGAGACAAAGAGCGAACATCCGGAAAAAGAATATCGGCTTTGTGTTCCAGAGCTTCAACCTGATAGACGAGCTCACGGTCTTCGAGAATGTCGAGCTGCCTCTCCTCTATCTCGGAGTCTCGTCCTCGGAAAGGAAGAAGATTGTAGAGGAGGTGCTCGAAAGGATGCAGATAATGCATCGCCGCGACCATTTCCCCCAGCAGCTCTCCGGCGGCCAGCAGCAGCGCGTAGCCGTCAGCAGGGCCGTAGTAGCCAAGCCGGCGCTGATTCTTGCAGACGAGCCGACCGGCAACCTGGATTCCGCGAACGGGGAGGAAGTGATGAACATACTGACCCAGCTGAACGAAGGCGGAACTACGATCGTCATGGTTACTCACTCACCCCACGACTCCGAGTTCGCCCACCGGATCATACACTTGTTTGACGGGCATGTGGTGACGGAGAACTATAAGGAGAAATTTCATGTGTAGGGCGCAAAGAGCAAAAGGCGGAGCGCAAAGCGCGAGGCGGGGCGAGGGCCGC